>NZ_JBICKS010000031.1:0-35800 GCF_043104415.1 Delftia sp. WSY_16
TAATTCTTAGAAAACTAGGAATACACAATGTCCAAGCAAAAAATCCGCATCCGCCTGAAGGCGTTTGACTACAAGCTGATCGACCAGTCGGCTGCTGAAATCGTTGACACTGCCAAGCGCACCGGCGCCATCGTCAAGGGTCCCGTGCCCCTGCCGACACGCATGAAGCGCTTCGACATCCTGCGCTCGCCGCACGTCAACAAGACCAGCCGCGACCAGTTCGAAATCCGCACTCACCAGCGCCTGATGGACATCGTTGACCCGACTGACAAGACGGTTGACGCTCTGATGAAGCTGGACCTGCCCGCAGGTGTGGACGTCGAGATCAAGCTGCAATAAGTACTTCACAGGCCCCTTGCGGGGCCGTTGAAGGGCTTTGATTTAACGCGAACTTGCTTGAAAAGGCAGTTCGCGTTAAAATTTGGGGCTTCGCCTTTCTTGAGCGAAGTTTTATCAACCTTCTTTCGTGCGCAAGGCCTTGGTCATCTGGGGCGGGAGCGCAACGCTGGGCCAATTGCAGTTTCAGCGGCGGAAGTTTTGGAGCAAACAAATGAGTCTGAGCAACTCCCTCGGGTTGCTGGGTCGCAAGGTGGGCATGATGCGTCTGTTCACTGATGATGGGGACGCAGTGCCTGTCACAGTGGTGGATGTGTCGAACAACCGCGTGACTCAGGTCAAAACCCAAGAGAACGATGGCTACGTGGCCCTGCAGGTCACTTTCGGTTCGCGCAAGGCATCTCGCGTGACCAAGCCAGAAGCCGGCCACCTTGCCAAGGCAGGTGTCGAAGCCGGTGAAGTGATGGGTGAATTCCGCGTGACCGAAGAAACCGCTGGCAAGTACGCCGCAGGCTCCGTCCTGCCCGTCGCCGAGCTGTTCTCGGTGGGCCAGAAGGTGGACGTGCAAGGCACTTCCATCGGTAAGGGCTTCGCCGGCACCATCAAGCGTCACAACTTCCGCTCGCAGCGCGCCTCGCACGGCAACAGCCGTTCGCACAATGTTCCCGGTTCCATCTCGATGGCCCAGGATCCAGGTCGCGTGTTCCCGGGCAAGAAGATGACCGGCCACATGGGCGATGAAACCATCACCACCCAAAATCTCGACGTGGTTCGCATTGACGAAGCACGCCAACTGCTCTTGATCAAGGGCGCTGTTCCGGGCTCCAAGGGTGGCTTCGTGACGGTGCGCCCCGCCATCAAGGCCAAAGCTTCCAAGGGAGCGAACTAATGCAGCTCGAACTCCTGAATGAACAAGGCCAGGCCGCATCCAAGTTTGATGCGCCCGAGACTGTTTTCGGCCGTGAATTCAACGAAGACCTCGTCCACCAGATCGTGATCGCCTACCGTGCCAACGCACGCCAGGGCACTCGCGCTCAGAAGGACCGCGAGCAGGTTCGTCACACGACCGCCAAGCCGTTCAAGCAAAAGGGCACCGGCCGTGCTCGTGCCGGTATGTCCTCCTCGCCTCTGTGGCGTGGCGGCGGCCGCATCTTCCCGAATCTGCCTGAAGAAAACTTCACGCAGAAGATCAACAAGAAGATGTACCGCGCCGGCATGGTTGCCATCCTGTCGCAGCTGGCCCGCGAAGGCCGTCTGGCCGTGGTGGACTCGCTCAAGCTCGAAAGCCCCAAGACCAAGGTGCTGGCCGACAAGTTCAAGGCCATGAACCTGGAATCGGTCATGGTGATCGCTGAAGAAGTCGACGAGAACCTGTACCTGGCTTCCCGCAATCTGAAGAACGTGTTCGTGGTCGAGCCGCGCTACGCCGACCCCGTGTCGCTGGTGCACTACAAGAAAGTGCTCGTCACCAAGGGTGCGATCGACAAACTCAAGGAGATGTTCGAATGAGCACGCTCAAGTTTGACGAAGGTCGTCTGATGCAGGTGTTGGTTGCTCCCATCGTGTCCGAAAAGGCCACCATGGTTGCAGAGAAGTCCAACGCCGTGACGTTCAAGGTGCTGCAGAGCGCCACCAAGCATGAAATCAAGGCCGCCGTGGAACTGATGTTCAAGGTGGAAGTTGCTGGTGTCTCCGTGGTGAACATCAAGGGCAAGACCAAGCGCTTTGGCAAGACCACCGGCCGCCGCGACCACGTTCGCAAGGCCTACGTGATGCTCAAGCCCGGTCAAGAGCTGAACCTGTCCGGGGAGGCTGCGTAATCATGGCTGTTATCAAGCTCAAACCGACGACCCCCGGCCAACGCGGCACGGTCAAGGTCACGCGTGACCATCTGCACAAGGGTGCAGGTTTCGCCCCCCTGCTGGAGCCTCAGCACCAGAAGTCGGGCCGTAACAACAACGGTCACATCACCACCCGTCACAAGGGCGGTGGCCACAAGCACCACTATCGCGTGGTGGACTTCAAGCGCACCAAGGACGGCATCCCCGCCAAGGTCGAGCGCATTGAGTACGACCCCAACCGTACGGCCCACATCGCTCTGGTGTGCTATGCCGACGGCGAGCGTCGCTACATCATTGCTCCGCGCAACCTGGAAGTCGGCGCAACGATCGTCAGCGGTTCGGAAGCCCCGATCCGCGTGGGCAACACCCTGCCGATCCGCAACATCCCCGTGGGTTCGACCATCCACTGCATCGAACTGAAGATCGGCGCTGGCGCGCAGATCGCCCGTTCGGCAGGTACGTCGGCTACGCTGCTGGCCCGTGAAGGCATCTACGCCCAAGTGCGTATGCGTTCCGGCGAAGTGCGCAAGGTGCACATCGAATGCCGCGCGACCATCGGTGAAGTCGCCAACGAAGAGCACAGCCTGCGCCGTCTGGGCAAGGCCGGTGTGAAGCGCTGGATGGGTATCCGCCCGACCGTTCGCGGCGTGGTGATGAACCCTGTCGATCACCCGCACGGTGGTGGTGAAGGCAAGACCGGTGAAGGTCGTCACGCTGTTGACCCATGGGGCAACCTGACGAAGGGCTACCGTACCCGTAACAACAAGCGCACGCAGTCGATGATTGTGTCGCGTCGTAAGAAGTAAAGGGTAGCAAATGACTCGTTCTCTTAAAAAGGGTCCGTTTGTTGACCATCACTTGCTGGCAAAGGCCGAGAAGGCCGTCGCCACCAAGGACAAGAAGCCCGTCAAGACCTGGTCGCGTCGCTCCATGGTTCTGCCCGAGTTCATCGGTCTGACCATTGCCGTGCACAACGGCAAGCAGCACGTGCCCGTGTATGTGACTGACCAGATGGTCGGCCACAAGCTCGGCGAATTCGCGCTGACCCGTACCTTCAAGGGTCACCCGGCGGACAAAAAAGCCAAGAAGTAAGGAATAGAACATGTCTGAAACACGTGCTGTTCTCCGTGGCGTCCGCCTGTCTGTGGACAAGGGTCGCCTGGTCGCGGACCTGATCCGCGGCAAGAAAGTGGACCAAGCCCTGAACATCCTGACGTTCACGCAGAAAAAAGCTGCCGTGATCATCAAGAAGGTGCTCGAGTCCGCCATCGCCAACGCCGAGCACAACGACGGCGCCGACATCGACGAACTGAAGGTCAAGACCATCTTCGTCGAACAAGGCACCACGCTCAAGCGCTTCACCGCGCGTGCAAAGGGCCGCGGCAATCGCATCAGCAAGCCCACGTGCCACGTGTACGTGACGGTTGGCAACTGAAAGGCCTGGGAAGAATATGGGACAGAAAATCCATCCTACCGGCTTCCGCCTGGCTGTTAGCCGCAACTGGGCCAGCCGTTGGTACGCAAGCAACCGCGACTTCGCCGGCATGCTGGCCGAAGACATCAAGGTGCGCGAGTTCCTGAAGGCCAAGCTGAAGAACGCCGCCGTGTCGCGCATCCTGATCGAGCGTCCTGCAAAGAACGCCCGCATCACGATCTTCTCGGCACGTCCTGGTGTCGTGATCGGCAAGAAGGGCGAGGACATCGAGAACCTGAAGAAGGAACTCGCAACCCGTCTGGGCGTGCCCGTGGCTGTGAACATCGAAGAAGTGCGCAAGCCTGAAATCGATGCCAAGCTGATCGCCGACTCGATCTGCCAGCAGCTCGAAAAGCGCATCATGTTCCGCCGCGCCATGAAGCGTGCGATGCAAAACGCCATGCGTCTGGGTGCCCAAGGCATCAAGATCATGTCTTCGGGCCGTCTGAACGGTATCGAAATTGCACGCTGCGAGTGGTACCGCGAAGGCCGTGTGCCACTTCACACGCTGCGCGCCGACATCGACTATGGCTTCTCCGAAGCCAAGACGACCTACGGTGTGATCGGTGTGAAGGTCTGGGTCTACAAGGGTGACACGCTGGGTCGTAACGACCTGCCGGCAGCCGAGACCCCCCGCCCCGAAGAAGAGCGTCGTCCTCGCGGCCCCCGCCGCGATGGTCGCGGCGATGGTCGTCGTGACGGTGCTGGCCGTGGTGCCCGCCGCCCCGCAGGCGCTAACGCAGCACCTGCAGACGGCAGCGACAAGCCCGCCGGCGCTGGCGCTGATTCCGTTAAGCGCGTTCGCAAGACTGACGCGCCCGCTACAGCAGCGGACGGTAAAGGAGAATAAAGATGCTGCAACCTGCTCGCCGCAAATACCGCAAGGAGCAAAAGGGTCGCAACACCGGTATTGCAACGCGTGGTAACTCCGTTGCTTTCGGTGACTTCGGCCTGAAGTCCACTGACCGTGGTCGCCTGACGGCACGTCAGATCGAAGCGGCTCGCCGCGCGATCTCGCGTCACGTCAAGCGCGGCGGTCGTATCTGGATCCGCGTGTTCCCGGACAAGCCAATCTCTACCAAGCCCGCAGAAGTGCGTATGGGTAACGGTAAGGGCAACCCCGAGTACTACGTGGCCGAAATCCAGCCCGGCAAGGTGCTCTACGAAATCGTGGGCGTCCCTGAAGAGCTGGCTCGTGAAGCGTTCCGCCTGGCCGCTGCAAAGCTGCCGCTGCGTACGACCTTCGTGTCCCGTCAAATTGGTGCCTAAGGAGAACAACATGACGAAAGCTGCTGAACTCCGCCAAAAAGACGTTGCCGGCCTGGAAGCCGAAGTGAAGTCCCTGCAAAAGGCTCACTTTGGTCTGCGTATGCAGAAGGCCACGCAACAGCTGGGTAACACGAACACGCTGCGTACCACGCGCCGTGACATCGCCCGCGCCAAGACCATCCTTGCTGAAAAGCAAGCCGCCAAGTAATCAGGAAGCCGACATGACGGAAGCTAAAAAATCCCTCAAGCGCACCTTGATTGGCAAGGTGGTCAGCGACAAGCGTGCCAAGACCGTGACGGTCATGGTTGAACGCCGCGTCAAGCACCCGATCTATGACAAGATCATGATCAAGTCCAGCAAGTACCACGCTCACGACGAGCAAGGTGAGTACAAGCTGGGCGACGTGATCGAAATCACGGAAAGCCGCCCGCTGTCCAAGACCAAGAACTGGGTTGCTACCCGCTTGGTGCAAAAGGCTGCTCTGGTGTAAGCCTACCTAGGCCCACCGGCTGCAAAGCCACAGGAAACGACCCACAATGTGGGTCGTTTTTTCGTTTGGGGACCGCCATTTCGGCGGCCCCCGGTTTTGCACCACAAAGGAGATAGAGATGATCAAAGTCGGAGATGCCCTGCCCGCTGCCACCCTGATGGAATACGTGGAAGTCGAAGGCAATGGCTGCAGCATCGGCCCCAACCCCGTGAAGCTGCCCGAAGCCGCTGCAGGCAAGACCATCGCGGTCTTCGCCGTGCCCGGTGCATTCACTCCCACCTGCTCGGCCAAGCATGTGCCCGGCTTCGTGGAGCAGGCCGAAGCCTTCAAGGCTGCCGGCGTGGACGAGATCTGGTGCCTGTCGGTCAACGACGCCTTCGTGATGGGCGCATGGGCCCGCGACCAGAAGACCGATGGCAAGGTGCGCATGCTGGCCGACGGCGACGCCGCATTCGCCAAGGCCACCGGCCTGACGCTGGATCTGAACGGCAAGGGCCTGGGCCTGCGCAGCAACCGCTATTCCATGCTGGTCAAGGACGGCAAGGTCGTCACGCTGAACGTGGAAGGCCCTGGCAAGTTCGAGGTCAGCGACGCGGCCACTTTGCTGGACCAGGCCAAGGCCTGATCGCGCTGCAGGCCTTCTGGCCTGCGCACCGCGCTATTGCGAAAAAAGGCATTGCACCCGGGTGCAATGCCTTTTTGTATTGGGGGCGCTGGTTCGGCCAGGCCGGCCTAGAAAATATCGGCCTTGAGGTAGTGCGCCCCCGCGATGGGGTTGTGATAGTAGGGCGGGATTTCCTCGAAGCCCAGGTCGACGTAGAGGGCGCGGGCCGATTCCATGTCGTCCAGCGTGTCCAGCAGCACATGGTCATAGCCGGCCTGGCGCGCCACATCAAGCATGGCTTCGGCCAGCTGCCGACCCAGTCCGAAACCGCGAAAGGCCTTGCGCACGAACAGGCGCCTCATCTCGGCGGCATTGGCGTAGTCGCAGTTGTCCAGGGGGCGCAGGGCGCAGCAGCCGGCCACTGCGCCATCGACCCTGGCCAGCAGGATGTGGCCGCGCGGCGCAGCGTAGTCGCCGGGCAGATCGGCGATCTCGGCCTCGAAATCTTGAAATTGCAGATCGACATCCAGGCTTGCAGCGTACTCCCGGAAGATCTGGCGGACTTCGTCCCAGTCTTCCGCGGGATTCGGCGCCAGCAAGGCGACAGCAGGCTTGTCCACGGGCACTCAGCTAAAACGACGGAAAGCGCAGTGTAGCGGCAAGCGGCCCACCTCTGGCTGCGCCGTCAGAAAGCGCCACCAAGCTGCTGTACCCACCATGCCGCAGCGCCTGCCCCGAAGGCCAGGGCCAAGGCCAGCCAACGGCTGCCTGCCGTGTCGCGTGAGGCGGGTACTGGCGCGGACAACTGTTTGTCCCCGGTCACCATGGCTCGCACCAGGCCGCGCCCGCGCCAGGCATAGAACACGATGGCCAGAAGATGCAGGGCCACCAGTGCGTACAGCAAATACTGTCCCCAATGCGCGTGATAGGCCGTGGCCTGCGCCACCGTGTCGCCCGATGCGAAGCGGCTCAGCGGCCCGGAGAACGCAATCTCGTCATCGCTGAGCAATCCGCTGCCTACCTGGGCGATCAGCACCGCCAGCATGGCCAGCACGGACAGAGCGCCCAACGGGCTGTGGCCTGCGCTGTCGCTCTCCGCTCCTTGTCCGCGCAGATGGCGCAGCAGGGCGGAAGGTGCATGGATGAAGCTGGCAAAGCGCGACCAGCGGCCACCCACCAGGCCCCACAACAGGCGAAACAGCAGCAAGGCCAGCATGACATGGCCCAGCAGCAGATGCCAGTTCATGGCATTGCCGCCCAGTTTGGCCGTCACGACCAGGGCAATCACGGTTGCGGCCAGCAGCCAGTGAAACAGCCGGGTGGGCAGGTCCCAGATGCGGACCTTGTGCTTGGCGGCGCCTTGTGCGGTCGGTTCTTGTGCCATGGCATGAGCGTGTGGGTGGGAATGAGTGCATTGTGCCGACCTGCATTCCGGAGCCGGCAGTCAATGCACCCTGGCTGCGGTCAATCAAAGCTGCGCCCGCAAGGCGTCACTGCCATACTGACCCGGCAGATTTCCCCACACTCGAAAAGGAAAACCACGATGAAGAAAGTTTCTGCATGGGCGCTGGCCGCCCTGGTGGCCGCTACCGCGCTGCCGGCTTCCGCCCAGTTTGCCAAGTCCGAGGACGCCATCAAGTACCGCCAGGGCGCGCTGGCCGTGCTGGGCCAGCACTTCGGTCGCCTGGGTGCGATGGCGAACGGAAAGATCCCCTTCGATGCCAAGGCGGCCCAGGAAAACGCCGAGGTGGTGGCCTTCATGGCCAAGCTGCCCTGGGCAGGTTTCGGCGCAGGCACGGAGGGTGGAAAGGCCAAGCCTGAAATCTGGAAGGAGCAGGCCAAGTTCCAGGATCTGTCGGAGAAGATGCAGGCCGAGACGGTCAAGCTCGCTGCTGCGGCCAAGTCCGGCAACCTGGACCAGCTCAAGGCGGCCTTCGGCCCGGCCGCTGCCAGCTGCAAGGCCTGCCACGACAGCTTCCGCAGCCGCTGATCGGCATGCAGATGCAAAAAAACCGGCGTGATGCCGGTTTTTTCTGGGCTTGCCTGCGCCGTATCAGGCTTCGGCCAGCAGTTTCTCGATCAGCCGGTGCAACTCGGCGAAGTCAGGCGCTCCCACATAGCGCTTCACGATGTCGCCGCGCTTGTTGACGATGTAGGTGGTAGGCGTCAGCTGCACATCACCCCAGGCGCGGGCCACGGCGCCGGTGTTGTCCAGCGCCACCTTGAACGGCAGCTTGCGCGAATCGGCGAAGTTCACCACATAGCTGGGCGGGTCGTAGCTCATGGCCACGGCCAGGGTCTCGAAGCCCTGGCCCTGGAATTTCTGGTGGGTGGCGACGATCTCCGGCATCTCGGCCACGCAGGTGGTGCAGCTGGTGGCCCAGAAATTGACCAGCGTCACCTTGCCCTTGAAATCGGCCGTGGTCTGCTTGCTGCCATCCAGCAGCACGAAGGTCGATTGCGGCGCCGCCGTCTGGCCTGCGCCCGAATACACCCATGCGCCCATTCCGGCGGCTGCGGCGATCACCACGCCTGCGATCCAATGTTTGCTTGCCATAGCGACGATTGTGCCCAAAGTTGTGCCCGTAGGCCTGCACGCATGCCGTGCACCGCGTTTCGATGCGCGGCAAGGGCAAAAGTTCGGGTCTCGGTCAAGCGGGCCGTGTCGATAATGCCGGCATGACATTGATGGAAAGCTTTTTGATCCCCATGGCAAGGCTCCGCGCTCCTGCCATGCGGCTTGCTGCCGCTGTGCTGGTGTTGACGCCCTTGGCCGCATGCAGTCCCCGGCTGGATTGGCGGCAGGTTGCGGTCGAGGGCACGCCACTGCGTGTGCTTTTGCCTTGCGATCCGCAATCGGCCACCCGGCCGGTGGAACTGGGCCAGGGCATGGGCACGGTGCAGATGTCCATGATGGGATGCGACGCCGATGCGTCCACCTACGCGGTTTCCCACTTCCTGGTCAGCGAGCCCTCCAGGGCCGCCGAGATGCTGTCGTACTGGCAGGCGGCCGTGCTCGGTCAGATGAATCCGGGTGCGCCGGGACAGGCGCCGGCCGGCGCCAAGCAATTGCGCTCCAAGGAAGATGGCTCCTTCGTGCCTGCAGGCGCCTTGAATCTGCCGCAGTCGCTGCGCACCACGTTTGAAGGCGTGGGCCCCCAGGGCTGGAAGCTCACGGCCCATGGCGTGTGGTTTGCACGAATGGAGCCGGCGGGCGCGCGCCTCTACCATGCCGTGATCTACAGCGACAAGCCGCGCACAGACGAGGCCAACAACTTCTTCGCCAGCCTGCAACTGCAGTAGCAACAGGTTTGGAGCCACGGATGCGGGAGGCAACTGTGGCATGGAGCGCAGCGCAGGCGCGCCGTTTGCCCTGCATGCGCCTTCGCACGCCATAATCGACTCCGAACCCTGTGACTTCATGACCACGCGCATCCTTTTGTTCACCCACGCACCTTTGGCCCAGGCACTGCGCGAATGCGCCCTGCATGTGTTCGCCGACAGTGCCGAGGACGTCCTTGCCCTGGATGTGCCCGCTCAGGAGCCGCCCGAGGCCACCCTGATGCGTGCCGAGCAGTTGCTTGAAGACCATGGCGGCCTGCTGGGGCTGCCCACGCTGGTGCTGACCGACCTCTTTGGTGCGACGCCCTGCAACGTGGCGCAGCGCCTTGTGGCGCAACTGCCTGCCGGGCGGCTGGTGGCCGGAGTGAACTTGCCCATGCTGCTGCGCTCCATAGGCTATCGCCACGAGGCGCTGGAAGCCGTGGCCGAGCGTGCCTTGGCGGGAGGCAGCCATGGGGTGATGCAGGTGGGCGTGAACACGCCTCAGAACCAGAGTCCGCGACCATCCAATGATCAAGACCCCTATCACCATCAGCAATAAACTGGGCCTGCACGCCCGCGCCTCTGCCAAGCTCACCAAGCTTGCAGGCAGCTTTCCCTGCGAAGTCTGGATGAGCAAGGGCGAGCGGCGCATCAATGCCAAGAGCATCATGGGCGTGATGATGCTGGCTGCCGGCATGGGCTCCGAGGTGCTGCTGGAGACCGACGGAGCACAGGAGCAGGAAGCCATGGATGCGCTGACCGCCCTGATCAACGACAAGTTTGGCGAAGGCCAGTAATGTGCCTTTGCGGCGCTGGCAGACGGTGAGCGCAACAGAGCAACACGCGCTGGAACTGGACGATGCCGCATTGCGACGGTCCGGGGCCTGCGCAGCAGCAGGCAAAGGACAGGCGCAATGACGTTTGCAATCCACGGACTGGCCGTGTCACGGGGTATCGCCATAGGGCGTGCGGTGGTGGTGGCCTCCAGCCGCATGGAGGTGGTGCACTACTTCATCCGGCCCGACCAGGTGGACGCGGAAATCGACCGCGCCCGCAGTGCGCGCAATGCCGTCATCGACGAGCTGCGCCGCCTGCAGGATGAAATGCCCAAGGATGCGCCGGGCGAGCTGGATGCCTTGCTCGACGTCCACCTGCTGCTTTTGCAGGACGAGGCCCTGGCCGCCGCCATCAAGCACTGGATATCCGATCGCCTCTACAACGCCGAATGGGCGCTGACCACGCAGCTGGAGGTCGTCTCGCGCCAGTTCGACGAGATGGAGGACGAATACCTGCGCGAGCGCAAGGCGGACCTCGAGCAGGTGGTCGAGCGCATCCTGCGCCATATGAAGGGCATGGCCAGCCCCGTGCCCGCACCGGCCGAGCTGTTGGCAGTCGAGGCAACGGGGGAGGGCACGCCGCCGCAGCAGCCACTGCTGCTCGATGGCGCCACCGAGGCGCCGCTGGTTCTGGTGGCGCAGGACCTGTCGCCAGTGGACATGCTGCAGTTCAAGAGCCGGTTGTTTGCCGGCTTCATCACGGCCGTGGGTGGCCGCACTTCGCACACGGCCATCGTGGCGCGCAGCATGGACATTCCTGCCGTGGTCGGCGCCCGGGCTGCGGGGCAACTGATCCGCCAGGACGACTGGATCATCATCGACGGCAATGCAGGGGTCGTCATCGTCGATCCCTCACCCATCATCCTGGCCGAATATGGCTTTCGCCAGCGCCAGAACGAGCTCGAGCGCGAGCGCCTCTCGCGCCTGCGCCACACGCCTGCGCTGACGCTGGACGGAGAGCGTATCGAGCTGCTGGCCAACATCGAGCAGCCCGGCGACGGGCCTGCGGCCGTGCATGCGGGCGCGGTGGGCGTGGGGCTGTTCCGCACGGAATTCCTGTTCATGGGGCGTGGCGGCAACCTGCCCGGCGAGGAAGAGCAATACCGGGCCTACCGCGAAGCCGTGGATGGAATGCAGGGCATGCCCGTGACCATTCGCACGCTGGACGTGGGCGCCGACAAGCCGCTGGACAAGGCCCAGCCCAAGGACTACTATCTGAACCCCGCGCTGGGTCTGCGCGCCATCCGCTGGAGCCTGGCCGATCCGGCCATGTTCCGCACCCAGCTGCGCGCCATCCTGCGTGCTGCCGCGCATGGGCAGATCCATCTGCTGTTCCCCATGCTGGCCCACCAAAGCGAGATCGAGCAGACCCTGGCCCAGGTGAGGTTGGCGCAAAGCGAGCTTGACGCGCGCGGCGTGGCGCACGGCCCGGTCAAGCTGGGCGCCATGATCGAGGTGCCTGCGGCAGCGCTGATCGTGCGCACCTTCCTGCGCTATTTCGACTTCCTGTCCATCGGCACCAACGACCTGATCCAGTACACGCTGGCCATCGACCGCGCCGACGAGACCGTGGCCCATCTCTACGATCCCCTGCATCCCGCCGTGCTCAAGCTGGTGGCGGATGTGATCGCCGAAGGAAGGGCGCAAGGCAAGAGCGTCTGTGTCTGCGGGGAGACCGCCGGCGATGTGGCCATGACGCGCCTGCTGCTGGGCCTGGGCCTGCGCAGCTTTTCCATGCATCCGGCGCAGATCCTGGTCGTCAAGCAGGAAATCTTGCGTGCCGACACACGCAAGCTGGCCGCCTGGGCGCAGGAAGTCCTTCGTTCGGACAGCCCGGCAGCGCTGCTGAGCCCATGACTTCGGTCAAGTGAAGGCGCGAGGCAAAAAAATCACAACTTCAGTTGCGATTGATTCTCATTCGATGTTATGATCCGCTCCAATGCAGCAAGAAGCTCTCTGGTGGGGAATTCGAGCTGCAAGCTTTTTCAGTTTCATCGTGGGGCGACTCGCCAGGCCTGTTCAGCCTGCAGCAAGTCGGTTTGCCAGCCAGCGGTCTGCCGGTTAGCCAGGCTTTTTTTCTACGTGGAACGGGAAAGCACGATTGCATTCAATTCAAGCAGGGCATGCACGTTGGCCCTGCTTTTTTATTGCCTTCAACTGCGTCGGCATCAGTTGCTTTCCGGCTCAGGATGGCCTCGCACGACAAAGCGCCGCGAAAACCCCAGGGGGCGCGTGACGGCGCGCGGATCGCCAAGAAATGGCAGCCGGAATCCAGGTTCCTGCAGGATTTCGACACTCCAGTCCGTATTTCCCATGAATCGAAATCGCACCAGCGATCGTTCGTCCGATGGCAGCAACGAGAAGCTGCCCGTGGAATACATGCTGCCTATCACGGCCTTGTCGAGTGCCTGCAAATTCTCGTCGAGCAGCGTGATCCGCAGCATCTCCTCCATGGGCGTGTCATCGGTGGTGAACAGAAGGTAGAGGTCGTTCCATTGAAAGGCTGCCTCGAGAATGGTGCCGTCCACCAGAATGGGCGTTGCATTCCCGTTGAGCACCAGGCGGCTTTGCGGTACCTGCCCTGCAGGATGGGATGCGGCGGGCTGCAGTGACAACTGCCGGTCGGAGAGGATGCGCATCTGTTGTCCTGAAGTGTCACCAGAGGAATTCGACGCCTATGGCAGCCAGTGCCCCGCCGACAAAAGCGCCGACCACCACGCAGGCAGGTGCCCCGGGCCCGCAGGCCAGCCCGGCCAGGGCACCACCTGCCATGCCTCCACCGATCCCGGCACCTGTGACGGCCAATTCCTTGCCGGCGGCCTCCACCTTGTTGTCTGCGTTGGCGATGGTGTAGACCGATACCGCAATGGAGAAGACCAGGAGGCCGCGTCCTGCCCGGGAGAGCGTGCGCATTCTCTGGGTGATGGCGGCATTGGACTTGCCGGCGGATTTGACGATTTCGCCATACACGGCGTTTTGCTGGGCCGCCGTGAGGCGATCGAACCGCACGTTGGGGCCGTGCAATTGCTGGGCCTTGCGGGCAATCAGCTCATTGAGCGTCTTGCCCTCGCTCTTGATGCGTTGCGCCATGGCTCTGCCCACGGGGGTGCTGCGGCCTCGGATGATCTCCATGATGACATTGCGCGCCTCCTGGGCCTGTTGTGCAGCCTGTCCCCAGGTGATGCGACCGCTCGTGGCCTGCAACTGAAGCTCGTTGGCCATGGCCTGAATCTGTCGGGCATAGGCCAGGCGTGCAGATGAGTCCAGCGAGAGATGCACCCCGGCATTGGCAACCTCTGCTTTCAGTGCCTGTATGGCGGCATCGAATGCTGCACGGTCCTTTTGCTCGTCATTGGCCATATGCATTTATCCCTTTGTCAATGGATCGGCGCCCGAACGCCCGAAATCCTGGATTTCATGTCGTTGAGCCGCATTCCGGGGTCGTTCGGATTTTTTTGAATGCAGAAAGCATTCGGAAAATCGGCATCATAAAGAGATCGGGAAATTCATCAACCGAGATGCCGGTGACACATGGCATCGATTGTTTGTTGCTGAATGTGTATTCAGGTCAAAACCGGCGCCTGAATGCCATGCCTCCAGACATGAAAAAGGGGATGGCCTGCAAAGGCCATCCCCGAAGTGCGTGAAGAAGGCCGCCCTGCAGGCAGGCGGCCATCGCCGGCTCAGACGCCGGCGGCGTGTGCCTGCTGGTCCGCGTGGTAGCTCGAGCGCACCATGGCGCCCACGGCTGCATGCGTGAAGCCCATCTTGTACGCCTCTTCCTCGAACATCTTGAAGGTGTCGGGGTGCACGTAGCGACGCACCGGCAGGTGGCTGTTGCTGGGTGCCAGGTATTGGCCGATGGTCAGCATGTCGATGTCATGCGCACGCATGTCGCGCATGACCTGCAGGATTTCCTCATCGGTCTCGCCCAGGCCCACCATGATGCCGCTCTTGGTCGGAACCTTGGGGTGCAAGGCCTTGAACTTCTTGAGCAGGTTCAGCGAGAACTGGTAGTCCGAGCCGGGACGCGCTTCCTTGTACAGGCGCGGTGCGGTCTCCAGGTTGTGGTTCATCACATCGGGAGGCGCGGCCTTGAGGATTTCCAGCGCACGGTCGTCGCGGCCACGGAAGTCGGGCACCAGGATCTCGATCTGGGTCAGCGGCGAGAGCTCGCGGATGTTCTTGATGCACTCGACGAAGTGGCCCGAGCCGCCATCGCGCAGGTCGTCGCGATCCACGCTGGTGATGACCACGTATTTCAGGCGCAGCTCGGCAATCGTCTTGGCGAGGTTGAGCGGCTCGTTAGTGTCCAGCGGGTCGGGGCGGCCGTGGCCCACATCGCAGAACGGGCAGCGGCGCGTGCACTTGTCTCCCATGATCATGAAGGTGGCCGTGCCCTTGCCAAAGCACTCGCCGATGTTGGGGCAGGAGGCTTCCTCGCAGACCGTGTGCAGCTTGTTGGCGCGCAGGATGTCCTTGATCTCGTAGAAGCGCGTGGTGGGGCTGCCCGCCTTGACGCGGATCCACTCGGGCTTCTTGAGTGCTTCGCCATGCTCGACCTTGATCGGGATGCGCGAAAGCTTCGCTGCCGCCTTCTGCTTGGCCAGCGGGTTGTACTCGGCTTGTGACTGCGCTTCGCGCACGACGGTGTTGGTGGTCATGGTTCTGGATTCAGGGGGCTAGGCGGCGCTGCAACTGTCGTCCCAGCACGCGCGCGGCTTCGTCCCAGGTTGTCTGAACGCCGATTGTAGAAAGGTCCACCGTTTGCAGCCCTGCGTAGCCGCAAGGGTTGATCCGGCCGTAGGGTTCCAGGTCCATGGCGGCGTTCAATGCAACGCCGTGATAGGTGCAATGCCGGCTGACCTTGATGCCCAGGGCTGCAATCTTGCCCAGCCCCGAAAAATCGGGTTGGGGCGCGGGCGAGCCGGGCGCGCGCAGTTGCGGGCGCTGGGGCAGCATGGCATGGCTGCGAGGGTCGTCGAGGCGCACGTAGATGCCGGGGGCGCCTTCCACGCGGTGGCCGGTGATGCCGAAATGCTCCAGCGTGCGGATGACCGCATCCTCGATGCGGAACACGTATTCCTTGACGAAGTAGCCCAGGCGCTGCAGGTCCAGCAAGGGATAGGCGACCACCTGGCCCGGGCCGTGGTAGGTGACCTGTCCGCCGCGGTTGGTGGCCACCACGGGAATGTCGCCAGGGCTCAGCAAGTGGTCACTTTTGCCGGCGAGGCCTTGTGTGAAATGCGGGGCGTGCTCGCATATCCACAGCTCGTCGCGCGTGCCGGCATCGCGTTGGCTGGTGAAGGCCTGCATGGCCTGCACCGTGGCCTCGTAGTCCGTGCGGCCCAGCAGGCGCAGATCCAATGACTGCGACTGCTGCGCGTCAAGGGTGCTCACAGCACCACTTTCACCAGCGGATGCGAGGTGAAGGCGCGGTACAGATCGTCGAGTTGTTCGCGGCTGGTCGCCGTCACCGTGACGGTGACGCCCAGGTATTTGCCGCTGCTGCTGGGGCGCAATTCAATGGTGCTGGCGTCAAAGGCAGGGTCGAAGCGTTGGGCGATCTGGGTGATCTCGTGCACCAGATGCTCGGCCTTGACGCCCATGACCTTGATGGGGAACTGCGACGGGTACTCGATCAGCGAATCCTTGCGCGGGTCCGCGCCCGGCTCGGTGGCTGGGGTGGGGGTAGGGGTGGAGGCGTCGGTCATAGGTGAATCAAGGTTAATCGCTTGGCGTTGGAGGCGATTGTGCGCTATCGTTCGCGGCCATGTCGCAGCCCGGGGCTGCCGCGTCGTCCGCCACGAGAACTCCACACACAACAAACAAGTGGCCTGCGGCGCGAGGCTGGCGCTGTTGGCCGGCTGCCACACAGCCCGGTCGCCGCCTCCGTTTTGGGCATGCCCGTAACAACCCCTATCGTTCGGCAGGGGTTTTTACTTATAATCAGAGGCTTTGTGAAAAAGTCTTGTCTGGTCTGCGGCCTTAGAGAATTCAATGAAAAACTACGCCGCCGACACAGACGCTGACAGGGAACTTGAGGGCGAGGATTCCGACTTCAAGCCCCTGACCTCCGAGGAGGCTCAGGAGTGGCGCACGCGAAACCCGCAGATGTCTGTGTGGCGTTTCGTGGTGGTCCAGGCGGTGGTGGGCGTGCTGGTGGCACTGGTCGCATGGCTGGTGACGGGGCGCGCCGAGGTCGGATGGTCGGCTGCCTACGGTGCCTTGTCGGTGGTGTTGCCGGCAGCGCTGTTTGCGCGTGCCGTCGTACGAAAGAGGCCGGGCGGCGCTGCAGCCGCCATGGTGGGAATTTTTGGCTGGGAACTGGTGAAGCTGGTGCTGTGCATTGCCATGCTGGCGGCTGCACCCAAGCTGGTCCCGGGGCTGAGTTGGCTGGCGCTGCTGGCGGGCTTGGTAGTCGTCATGAAAACGTATTGGGTCGCGCTGATAGTGCGATCCAGTGTCCGAAAAACCGATTGATATTTGAAGAGAAGTTGACCGATGGCCGCAGACGCGCACGCACCTACTGCAAGTGAATACATCGTTCACCACCTGCAGCACCTCCAGAACATCAAGCAAAAGTCGATCATCGACTTTTCGGTCATCAACCTGGACTCGATCGTCGTCAGCGCCACGCTGGGCGTGCTGAGCCTGTTCGTGCTGTGGCTTGCCGCGCGCAAGGCCACATCGGGCGTTCCGGGGCGCTTCCAGGCGGCTGTAGAGCTGCTGGTCGAGATGGTGGACAACCAAGCCAAGGCCAACATCCACAACGCGCAAAGCCGCAAGTTCATCGCTCCCCTGGCACTGACCGTGTTCGTGTGGATCTTCATGATGAACGCCATGGACATGCTGCCGGTGGACCTGCTGCCGGTGCTGTGGCAGGGCTTCCAGGGTGACTCGCACGCCTACCTGCGCGTCGTTCCCACGGCTGACCTCTCGACCACGCTGGGCCTGTCCTCGGCCGTGCTGATCCTGTGCTTCTTCTACAGCATCAAGATTAAGGGCATGGGCGGCTGGGCCCACGAACTGGTGACTGCCCCGTTCGGCACCAGCAAGAATCCCGTGTTTGCACTGATCCTGGGTGTCGTGAACCTGGCCATGCAAATCATTGAATATGTCGCCAAGACGGTTTCGCATGGCATGCGACTGTTCGGCAACATGTACGCTGGTGAGTTGGTGTTCTGTCTGATCGCTCTGATGGGCGGTGCGGCTGCCATGTCGCTTTCCGGTGTGTTGCTCCCCTTGGGGCACATCATTGCAGGCTCTATCTGGGCGATCTTCCACATTCTGATCATCACCCTGCAGGCCTTCATTTTCATGATGCTGACGCTGATCTATCTCGGCCAGGCGCATGAAGCCCACTGACCATTTCCTTTCCCTCTCAACCTTTCTCTTTCTTTAATCTCAGGAGTCATCATGGAAAACATTCTCGGTCTCGTCGCTCTGGCTTGTGGTCTGATCGTTGGTCTGGGCGCTATCGGCGCTTCGATCGGTATCGCCCTGATGGGTGGCAAGTTCCTGGAATCGTCGGCACGTCAGCCTGAGCTGATCAACGAACTGCAAACCAAGATGTTCATCTTGGCCGGTCTGATCGACGCTGCCTTCCTGATCGGTGTGGCCATCGCTCTGCTGTTCGCTTTCGCCAACCCCTTCGTCCTGGCCTAAGCTCCGATCAACGCCCTAGATAGAAAGGTGTTGCCGTGAGTATCAACGCGACCCTGTTCGTCCAGGCCATCGTTTTCCTGATCCTGGTGCTGTTCACGATGAAGTTCGTGTGGCCCCCGATCGCGAAGGCGCTGGATGAACGAGCTCTGAAAATCGCCGATGGCCTCGCTGCTGCCGACAAGGCCAAGACCGACCTGGCCGCTGCCAACAAGCGCGTCGAGCAGGAACTGGCCCAGACGCGCAACGAAACGGCATCGCGGCTTGCGGACGCCGAACGCCGTGCCCAGGCCATCATCGAAGAAGCCAAGGCCCGTGCCTCCGAAGAAGGCAACAAGATTGTTGCTGCTGCCCGCGCCGAGGCCGAGCAGCAGACAATCCAGGCCCGTGAAGCCCTGCGCGAGCAAGTGGCTGCGCTGGCCGTCAAGGGCGCCGAGCAGATCCTGCGCAAGGAAGTGGATGCCGGCGTCCATGCCGACCTGCTGAACCGCCTGAAGACCGAGCTGTAAGGAAGAGCAAACATGGCAGAACTCGCCACCATTGCCCGTCCTTACGCAGATGCCCTGTTCAAGGCCAGCACCCAGCAGGGTGCTGACCTGTCCGGCACTGTTGCCTGGGCGGAGGAATTGGCGGCGATTGCCGCCAATCCGCAATTGCGCCAGCTGGCCGACGACCCCAAGGTGACCGACGAACAACTGTTCGACGTCATCAGCGGCGTGGCCGGCTCGGCATTGCCCGATGCCGCACGCAACTTTCTGCGCGTCATCATTGAAAACGGCCGACTGCAAGCCCTGCCAGAAGTGGCGGCCCAGTTTCGCAGCCTCGTGAACCGCGCCGGTGGCTCGTCCGACGCCGTGGTTCAAAGCGCATTCCCCATAGATGCTGCCGCACTGGCCGCACTCGGGACTTCGCTGGAGAAGCGTTTCGGCCGAAAGCTGAACCTGTCGGTGCAGCAAGATCAGTCCCTGATCGGTGGCATCCGCGTCGTGGTGGGTGATGAAGTTCTTGACACCTCCGTCAAGGCCCGCCTGGAACAAATGAAAGCGGCCCTCATTGCGTAACAACGCGACTGAGGTCTCGGCTAACCAAAGCTAAAGAAGGAAAGAGTCATGCAACTCAATCCCGCAGAAATTTCTGAACTGATCAAGAGCCGCATCGAGGGTCTGGCTGGCAGCAGCGACATCCGTAACGAAGGCACCGTGGTTTCGGTGACCGACGGTATCGTGCGCGTGCACGGCCTGTCGGACGTGATGCAAGGCGAAATGCTGGAATTCCCCGCAGGCAAGGACGGCCAGCCCTCCTTCGGCCTGGCGCTGAACCTCGAGCGCGACTCCGTCGGCGCCGTGATTCTGGGCGAGTACGAGCACATCTCCGAAGGCGACACCGTCAAGTGCACGGGCCGCATTCTGGAAGTGCCCGTCGGCCCCGAACTCATCGGCCGCGTGGTCAACGCCCTGGGTCAGCCCATCGACGGCAAGGGCCCGATCAACGCCAAGATGACGGACGTGATCGAGAAGGTCGCTCCCGGCGTGATCGCACGCCAGTCCGTGGACCAGCCCCTGCAGACCGGCATCAAGTCCATCGACTCGATGGTGCCCGTCGGCCGTGGCCAGCGCGAACTGATCATCGGCGACCGCCAGACCGGCAAGACCGCCGTGGCCATCGACGCCATCATCAACCAGAAGGGTCAGGGCGTTACCTGCATCTACGTTGCGATCGGCCAGAAGGCTTCCTCGATCAAGAACGTGGTGCGTGCCCTGGAGCAGGCCGGCGCGATGGAATACACCATCGTCGTGGCTGCCACCGCTTCCGAATCCGCTGCCATGCAGTACGTGTCGGCCTACTCGGGCTGCACGATGGGCGAGTACTTCCGCGACCGCGGCGAAGACGCGCTGATCGTCTATGACGACCTGTCCAAGCAGGCCGTAGCCTACCGCCAGGTTTCGCTGCTGCTGCGCCGTCCCCCGGGCCGCGAAGCCTTCCCCGGCGACGTGTTCTATCTCCACAGCCGCCTGCTCGAGCGCGCAGCCCGCGTGAATGCCGACTATGTCGAAGCCTTCACCAAGGGTGAAGTCAAGGGCAAGACGGGTTCGCTGACGGCTCTGCCCATCATCGAAACCCAGGCGGGTGACGTGTCGGCCTTCGTGCCCACTAACGTGATCTCGATCACGGACGGCCAGATCTTCCTGGAAACCAGCCTGTTCAACGCCGGTATCCGCCCCGCCATCAACGCCGGTATCTCGGTGTCGCGCGTCGGTGGTGCTGCACAGACCAAGCTGGTCAAGGGCCAGTCCGGCGGTATCCGTACCGACCTGGCGCAATACCGTGAGCTGGCTGCCTTCGCGCAGTTCGCCTCCGACCTGGACGAAGCCACCCGCAAGCAGCTCGACCGCGGTGCCCGCGTGACCGAACTGCTCAAGCAGGCCCAGTACAGCCCCCTGTCCACCGCCCTGATGGGCGCTTCGCTGTTCGCAGTGAACAAGGGCTACATGGACGACATCCAGGTCAAGCAAGTGCTGGCTTTCGAGTCTGGTCTGCACCAGTTCCTGAAGACCAGCCACGGCGCCCTGATCGACAAGCTGAACGCTTCCAAGGCCATGGACAA
The DNA here is from genome assembly GCF_043104415.1 of Delftia sp. WSY_16. Classification (NCBI taxonomy): domain Bacteria; kingdom Pseudomonadati; phylum Pseudomonadota; class Betaproteobacteria; order Burkholderiales; family Comamonadaceae; genus Delftia; species Delftia sp. WSY_16. Next base: position 20,446 of record NZ_JBICKS010000031.1, read on the forward strand.
GGATTCCGAAGCCGAATTGAACGCCGCCATCGTTGCGTTCAAGAAGTCGTTCGCTTAAACCGGACGAGGAGCCATCATGGCAGCAGGTAAGGAAATTCGCGGCAAGATCAAATCGGTGGAAAACACCAAGAAGATCACCAAAGCCATGGAAATGGTGGCCGCATCCAAGATGCGCAAGGCGCAGGAACGGATGCTGGCTGCACGCCCGTACAGCGAAAAGATCCGCAACATTGCAGTCCATCTTGGCCAAGCCAACCCCGAGTACGTGCACCCGTTCATGCAAGTGAACGGTGATGCCAAGACTGCCGGCGTCATCGTTGTGACGACGGACAAGGGGTTGTGCGGCGGCATGAACACCAACGTGTTGCGTGCTGTCACGGCCAAGCTGCGGGAGCTGCAGGATCAAGGCGTGTCGGCAGAAGCGGTGGCCATTGGCAACAAGGGTCTGGGCTTTCTGAACCGTGTCGGCGCCAAGGTGGTTTCGCACGCGACGGGTCTGGGCGATACGCCCCATCTGGAAAAGCTGATCGGCCCTGTGAAGGTGCTGCTCGATGCGTACGCAGCGGGCAAGCTGAGCGCGGTGTACCTGAGCTACACCAAGTTCATCAACACCATGAAGCAGGAATCGGTGGTGGAGCAGTTGCTGCCCCTGTCGTCCGAGAGCATGCAGGCCGAGAAGACGTCTGGCCATAGCTGGGACTACATCTACGAACCCGATGCGCAGTCCGTGATCGACGAGCTGCTCGTGCGTTACGCAGAGTCCCTGGTCTACCAAGCGGTTGCAGAAAACATGGCGTCCGAGCAATCGGCGCGCATGGTGGCCATGAAGGCCGCGACCGACAACGCCGGCAACGTCATCAGCGAGTTGAAGCTCGTCTACAACAAGACGCGTCAGGCAGCCATCACGACCGAACTGTCGGAAATCGTGGCTGGCGCCGCTGCGGTGTAAACGGCTTTAACAGACAAACTAATTGGAGCAAAAAATGGCTCAAGTGCAAGGCAAGATTGTTCAATGTATTGGCGCTGTGGTGGACGTCGAGTTCCCCCGCAACGCAATGCCCAAGGTGTTCGATGCCCTGAAGCTCGACGGCTCGGCCCTGACGCTGGAAGTGCAGCAACTGCTGGGTGACGGCGTTGTGCGTACCATCGCCCTGGGCTCGTCCGACGGTCTGCGTCGTGGCCTGATGGTGTCCAACACCGGCAACCCCATCACCGTGCCCGTGGGCAAGGCGACGCTGGGTCGCATCATGGACGTGCTGGGCAACCCCATCGACGAACGCGGTCCCGTGGATCAGGCCCTGACGGCCCCCATCCACCGCAAGGCACCGGCTTATGACGAGCTGTCGCCTTCGCAGGAACTGCTGGAAACCGGCATCAAGGTGATCGACCTGATCTCTCCCTTCGCCAAGGGCGGCAAGGTGGGTCTGTTCGGTGGCGCCGGCGTGGGCAAGACCGTGAACATGATGGAACTCATCAACAACATCGCCAAGGGCCACGGTGGTCTGTCGGTGTTTGCCGGTGTGGGTGAACGTACCCGTGAAGGCAATGACTTCTATCACGAAATGTCGGACGCCGGCGTGGTCAACCAGGAGTCGCTGAACGACTCCAAGGTCGCCATGGTCTACGGCCAGATGAACGAACCCCCGGGCAACCGTCTGCGCGTGGCGCTGACCGGCCTGACCATGGCCGAAGCCTTCCGTGACGAAGGCAAGGACGTGCTGTTCTTCGTGGACAACATCTACCGCTACACGCTGGCCGGTACCGAAGTGTCCGCTCTGCTGGGCCGCATGCCTTCCGCCGTGGGCTACCAGCCCACGCTGGCCGAGGAAATGGGCCGCCTGCAAGAGCGCATCACCTCGACCAAGGTCGGTTCGATCACTTCCATCCAGGCCGTTTACGTGCCTGCCGATGACTTGACCGACCCCTCGCCTGCCACGACGTTCGCCCACTTGGACTCCACCGTGGTGCTGTCGCGTGACATCGCTTCGCTGGGTATCTACCCCGCTGTCGACCCGCTGGACTCCACCAGCCGCCAGCTGGACCCCCAGGTCGTGGGTGAAGAGCACTACAAGGTGGCCCGCGAAGTGCAGGGCACGCTGCAGCGCTACAAGGAACTGCGCGACATCATCGCCATTCTGGGCATGGACGAGCTGGCTCCCGAAGACAAGCTGACCGTGGCCCGCGCCCGCAAGATCCAGCGTTTCCTGTCGCAGCCTTTCCACGTGGCCGAAGTGTTCACTGGCGCTCCCGGCAAGTACGTGTCGCTGGCTGAAACCATCCGTGGTTTCAAGATGATCTGCGCCGGCGAGTGCGATCACCTGCCCGAGCAGGCCTTCTACATGGTTGGCACCATCGACGAAGCCTTCGAGAAGGCCAAGAAGCTGGCGGCTTGAGCCTGCGGCACCCCCTGAGCGACTGCGTCGCCTCCCCCTCTCTACCCGCTTTGCGGGGGAGGGGGGCGACACCCTCGCCGAGGGGCGGCCCTTGCTCGGTGTCCCCGATCTGGGCCCTGCCGGTTCCAAGTTCCAGTCCTACCTTTTCTGAGGAGCAAAGATGAACACCATCCATGTTGATGTGGTCAGTGCCGAAGAGTCCATCTTCTCCGGTGAAGCGCGCTTTGTCGCCCTGCCCGGTGAATCCGGCGAACTGGGCATTTTTCCCCGCCACACTCCGCTGATCACGCGCATCAAGCCCGGCTCGGTGCGTATCGAGATGGCTGACGGCAGCGAAGAGTTCGTCTTCGTGGCCGGCGGCATCCTGGAAGTGCAGCCCAACTGCGTGACCGTGCTGTCCGACACCGCCATCCGCGGTGCCGACCTGGACGCCGAGAAGGCCGAGAAGGCCAAGCTCGAAGCCGAGGAAGCGCTGAAGAACGCCAAGAGCGAAGTCGATCTGGCGCGTGCCCAGTCCGAGCTGGCCGTCATGGCCGCCCAGATCGCGGCCCTGCGCAAGTTCCGCCAAAAGCGCTGAGCCCTCCCGGGACCAGCCGCAAAAAAGCCGCCCTCGGGCGGCTTTTTTCATGGTGCGAAGGCGTCTCAGTCGCCGCAGCGGGCCTGGTAGACGTAGGTCACTGCGTTGTCCTTGGGGTCGACCGTGCGCGACTTGTGCGTCACGGCCTTGGCTGGCACGGGGCACAGCGCGCGGATCTGCTGCTCGCATCGCTTGGGGTCGTCCTCGCGCAGCTTGCAGCTGAGCACATAGTCGTACTCTTGCGAGTCATCGAGGACGGGGCTTGCGCAGGCGCTCAGGGCCAGCACGGCGGCCAGCAGGCCCAGGCGGGCCAGGGTGTTCTTCATGGTGTGGATGCTCCTTGATGAAATGGCGTGACGCTATCACAGCCTCCGTGCCCGCGATAGCTCGATGAAGGGGGGCGCTCGGCCTGAGGGCCGGTTTGCCTCAGTGCCGCTGTATCACGACGGTATCGGGAAGATTGTCGCCACCTTCGTGCACAGGCTGCAACGGGTCGCGCGGGAAGTTGGTTTCCAGCAGCAGGCTCACGCGCTCCAGGGCTGCTGTCATGCCCATGGCATAGTGGCCGCCCTGGAAAGCGGCCTGCATGTCACTGATCAGCGTCTGCCACTGCTGCGCAGGCAGGGTGCGCGCCAGGGCGCGGTCGGCGACGATCTCGATGGCGTGGTCGGCCAGCAGCAGATAGATCAGGGCGCCGTTGTTGTGCTCGGTATCCCAGACGCGCAGCTTGCCGAACAGCGTGATGGCGCGCTCGCGCGGCGTGGCATCGCGCCAGATGTAGCTGGGCGGCAGGCCGGGCTCGACGCAGATACGGATCTGTCCTGTATGGCGCTGCTCGCTCATGGTGATCAGGCGCTCCAGCTCCGCCAGGGTCTCGGGTGGGAGTGCACGCCGCAGCTGCCCTTCGGCCCAATGGTGGCGCAGCAGCCGGACCAGACGCTGAACAAAGCCTGTGATCGCAGCCGCCATCTCACCAACTCCCCGAGGCGCCGCCGCCCCCAAAACTGCCGCCTCCCCCGGAGCTGAAGCCTCCGCCGCCGCTGCTTCGTCCGCCGCCTCCGCCAAAACCACCGCCGTAGCCACCCCCTCCGCCCCATCCACCGCCACCCCTGCCGGAGCGGCCGCTGCCCAGCAAGGTGAACAGCAGAGCGACGATGCCCGCTCCGCCAGCCACCAGCAGACTGGTGGTCACCACATAGGCGGCAATGCCGGCGCCTGTGCCTGCCAGCACCGAGGCCAGGGGCCGGCCCAGCATCGAGCGCAGGATGGGGCCCGCGATGACCACACCGAAAAAGAAGAACAGCATCAGGTCTTCCATGTCGAAGCCACGGTCCGGGCTTTTGGAGGAAGGGGCATTGGGGGAGGGGGCCGGCAGCTGCTCGCCCGCAATGCGTGCCGCCACTTGGTCCAGCGCAGCGGCAATGCCGCCTGCATAGTCGCCCTGGCGAAAGCGCGGTGTCATCTGCTGGTCGATGATGCGAGCGGCCGCCAGGTCGGGGATGGCGCCTTCCAGCGCGCGGGCCACTTCCAGCCGCATGCGCCTGTCGTTCTTGGCAATCACCATCAACAGCCCGTCGCCCACGTCGCGGCGGCCTATCTTCCAGTCGCTGGCCACGCGCCAGGCATAGGCGGCGATGTCCTCGGGCGCCGTGGTGGCCACCATCAGCACAACGACCTGCGAGCCCGACTTCTGTTCAATGCTGCGCAGCCTGTCTTCAATGGCCCGTGCCTCGTCGGGCGACAGCGTGCCCGTCTGGTCGATGAGCCGGGCCGTCAGCGGGGGGACGGGTTGCGGAGCCTGCGCCAGCGCGCTGCCTGGCAGCAACAACGCTGCCAGGAGCAGGGCGCAAAGCATGCGCCAGAGCGGCGCCAGGGATGTGGTCACGGTTTACTTGTTGCCGAAGTCCACCGTGGGCGGGCGAGAGATTTCGGCCTCGTTCTGCACGCTGAAGGTGGGCTTGGGCTCATAGCTGAAGACCTTGGCTGTCAGATTGGTCGGAAAGCTGCGCGCCAGCACGTTGTAGGACTGCACGGCCTGGATGTACTGGTTGCGCGCCACGGTGATGCGGTTCTCCGTGCCCTCCAGCGTGACGCGCAGGTCACGGAAGCCCTGATTGGCCTGCAACTGGGGGTAGCGCTCGGCCACCACCATCAGCCGGGACAGCGCACTGGACAGCTCACCCTGCGCCTGCTGGAACTTGTTGAAAGCCTCGGGGTTGTTGACCAGCTCGGGCGTGGCCTGGATGGAGGTGGCCTTGGCGCGCGCCTCCACCACCTTGGTCAGGGTCTCCTGCTCGAAATTGGCCTCGCCCTTGACCGAGGCCACGATGTTGGGCACCAGGTCGGCACGGCGCTGGTACTGGTTGAGCACCTCGCTCCAGGCCGACTTGGTCTGTTCGTCAAGGCGCTGGAAATCGTTGTAGCCGCAGCCGGTCAGTACCAGAACGGTGGCAAGTGTGGCGATTAGACGTTTCATGAGATGACAACCTGAAAGCGACAATGGAAGACAGTATCGTGCACGATGCTGCGCATCGCTGGCGATTGTGCTACGCACCTGGCCCGCCGCCCTGTAGGGCAAAGGCCATTCGCAGCGACTGGGACAAGGACTGCAAACGGGCTCTATGCATCAATTCAACGCGGCGCGCTGGCTGCCCGGTGGCCACGCACAGACCATCTGGCCGGCGCTGTTCGCGCACCGTCGGCCGGCCGGCCATGCGGCACCCCGGTGGCGGTGGGAGCGCTGGGATACCCCGGATGGCGACTTCATCGATGTCGCCTTCGGCAGTGCTCCCACCCTGCCTGCCGATGCGCCATGGCTGGTGCTTTTCCATGGCCTTGAAGGCTCGGCGAACAGCCACTATGCCCAGGCCATGGCCTGTGTGGCCGAACAGCGCGGCTGGCACATGGCCGTGCCGCACTTTCGCGGCTGCAGCGGCGAGGTCAACCGGGCGCCGCGCGCCTATCACTCGGGCGATGTGCAGGAGGTGGACTGGATACTGCGCCGCCTGCGCGAGCGGTCTTCTCGCCCGCTGCATGCGGTAGGTGTCTCCCTGGGCGGCAATGCGCTGGCACGCTGGGCGGGCGTGCAGGCGGACAAGGCTGCCGAGGTGGTGCAGGCCCTGGCGGCGGTGAGTGCGCCGCTGGACCTGGCCGCCGGGGGAACGGCGCTGGGGAAAGGGCTGAACCGCTGGATCTACACGCGCATGTTCCTGCGCACCCTGGTGCCCAAGGCGCTGCTCAAGTGGGCGCAGTTTCCCGGTCTCTTCGATCGTGATGCCGTGCTGCGTGCACGTGATCTGAGAGAGTTTGACGATGCGTTCACGGCGCCGGTCCACGGCTTTCGTGATGCGCAGGACTATTGGCATCGGGCGGCGGCCAAACCGCTGCTGGGCAGCATTGCCGTGCCTGCACTGCTGCTCAATGCGCTGGACGATCCCTTTGTCCCTTCGTACAGCCTGCCGGCGCCAGGCGAAGTCGGCCCGCGGGTTACGCTGTGGCATCCGCCGCACGGCGGTCATGTGGGTTTTGCACAAGGGCGTTGGCCAGGACATGTACTGACCATGCCGCAGGCCGTCACGCAGTGGCTGGCACACAGCGAAAAAGGATGAATGCAATGGACGATATCGTGAAGCAGGCCATGGCCAAATGGCCCCATGTGCCTGCCTGCAGCGGCTGGCTGGGGCTGGACGAGCGCGGGCGCTGGTATCTGCGCGATGAACAGGCCCAGGCCAGCGGTGCTTTCGACAGCGCAATCCCGGGAGCCAAGGGCGCGGAGGTGCGCAACGAAAAGCTGGCGGACTTCATCGCCCGCAACTACCTGGCCGAGCCCGATGGTCGATGGTTCTTCCAGAACGGTCCCCAGCGCGTGTATGTGGAGCTGGAGAATGCTCCCTGGATATGGCGGTTGCGCTGGGATGGCGAGGGCCTGCAGATGCACAGCCATACAGGAGCCGAACTGGATGCCGGGGCCATCACCGAAGCGCTGATGGACGAGACGGGGCGCCTGTACCTGGCGACGCCTTCCGGCCTGGGCCTGGTCCATACGCAGGACATGATCGATGCCGCGGCTGCGCTGGAGGCGGGCGCGTTGCCGGCCTGTGAAGAGGTACGGGCCGAGGCGTTGCCGCAGCGCTACGGTTTCGTGCGCAGTCCTGCGCGGGCATGAAAAAACCGGCCGAAGCCGGTTGGTTCCAGAAGTCCCGCGTGTTGCTCAATTGGCGGGGGCTGCTGCGCCTTCTGCCGCGGCGCCTTCTGCGGCAGGGGCCTTGGGTTCTTCGAACTTGCCGCCCGCCGCGTTGGCCATGTAGACCACGCCGCGTGCAATTTCGGTGTCGTTGAAGTCGCCGCCACCCTGAGGGGCCATGGCGCCCTTGCCCTTGAGTGCCGAGTGCACCAAGCCTTCCAGTCCCTGTGCAAGGCGAGGGCCCCAGGCCGCAGCATCCTCGAACTTGGGTGCTCCTGCAGCGCCCGTGGCGTGGCAAGCGGCGCACTGGCCCTTGTAGACCTCTTCGCCCGCGCGCAGGGGGCGGTTGGCATCACGGATCTCCACAAGGCCGATCTTCTGCAGGCGCTGAGCCTTGGCCATTTCGGTCTGGGAAGCGCCGGCACCGGACTTGTCGGCCGAACTCACGTACTGCACGAGGCCGATGATCACGAACACCGGAACCACGAACGAGAAAAACACCGCTATCAGCAGTTGCCTGGGATTCTTGATCGGGCCCGTATGGGCTTCTTCGGTGTGGGTTGCGCTCATGAAGTCCTCTTGTGTTGTGGGGGCGTGAGTCAACAACAAATTATATCGACGGCCCTCTTGCAGACACTGCGCGCAGACCCGGGTTGACCTGGGACGCACATATGCCATGAGATGGATCAAGCAATTGGCAAATGCTTGCCGCACTGAATGACAAAGAGGCGTTCACCTTGCGGTGAACGCCTCTTTGCGGTTGGCGCGGCAGATGCGGTTATTGCTGCGCGGGAGTTTGCGTGGTTGCAGCCGCTGTCGCCGTCCTGTCGGTCCAGCCGCCGCCCAGAGCCTTGTACAGCTCGATCTGATTGAGCAGTTGCGCCAGGCGCACGCTCACGGTGGATTGCTCCAGCGCGAACAGGGTGCGCTGTGCGTCCAGCAGGTCCAGGTAGCTGGCCACGCCGTTGCTGTAGCGCAGGTCGGACAGCTTCAGGCGTGCCTGCTCGGCTTCGAGCTGGGCGCGCTGGGCCATGATCTGGTCACGCAGCGTGCCTTGGCTGTCCAGTGCGTCGGAGACTTCGCGGAAGGCGCTCTGGATGGACTTCTCGTACTGCGCAATGGCCACTTCGCGATCGACCTTGGCCGCAGCCAGATTGGCCGAGTTGCGGCCCGCATCGAAGATGGGCAGCAGGGCCGAGGGCGCCAGGGTGAAACCCCAGCTGCCGCTCTTGAACAGGCCCGACAGCTCGTTGCTGGCCGTGCCGAACTGCCCGGTCAACGTGATGCGCGGGAAGAAGGCCGCACGCGCCGCGCCGATGTTGGCATTGGCGCTGATCAGTTGCTGCTCGGCCTGGCGGATGTCGGGGCGCTGCGTGAGCAGGTCAGACGGCAGGCCGGCCGGCACTGCAGGCAGGTCGGCCGTGTCGCGCAGGCCCTGGCTGGAGCCCAGGCTGGCGACCACGTCCGCAGGCAGCGCCTGGCCCAGCAGCAGCACCAGGGCGTTCTCGTCCAGGGCACGCTGGCGCTGCTGCTGCGCCAGGGTGGCGCGCGCAGCTTCGGTCAGCGAGACGGCCTGGCGGTAGTCCAGCTCGGAGGCCACGCCCGTGTCGAAGCGCAGCTTGGTCAGCTTGATCGACTCTTCGCGGGTCTGCAGCGTGTCGCGCGAGATCTTCAGCAACTGCTCGTCGGCCAGCAGCGTGTACCAGCCGCTGGCCACGGCGGCCACCAGGCTGGTCTGCGCGGCGCGGCGCGCTTCCTCGGTGGCCAGGTACTGGGCCAGGGCCGCTTCCTTCAGGCTGCCGATGCGCCCGAAGAAGTCCAGCTCCCAGGAGGTCACGGCCAGGCCGACCTGGTAGCTGTTGACGTACTTGGTGCCGGAGCCCGTGGTATTCGGGGCGCGGCTGGCGTTGACGCCTGCACCGACCGTCGGGAACTGGTCGGCGCGCGTGATCCGGTACTGCGCCTGGGCGCGCTCGATATTGAGCGCGGCCACGCGCAGGTCGCGGTTGTTGTCCAGCGCGGTGCGCACCAGTTGCTGCAGGCGTGCGTCCTGGAAGAAATCCTGCCAGGGCAGCTGTGCGGCAGCCGTTCCGCCTTCTGCCGCAGCAGTGGCGTTCGCGCGGGTGTATTGGGCCGCGACCGGAGCGGCAGGGCGCTCGTAGGTGGGGATGAGCGAGCATCCCGCCAGGAGCACGGCGGTGGCGATGGCCACCGGGGTACTGCGATTAATCATGGCTCAAGGCCTCCTTGCCGGCCGGTGTGGACGGCGGGTTGTGCGTTTTGATCTTGCCCTTGAACAGCTTGCGCACCACGACGAAGAAGGTGGGCACGAACAGCACGGCCAGCACGGTGCCGGTGATCATGCCGCCGAGCACGCCGGTGCCGATGGCACGCTGGCTGGCGGAGCTGGCGCCGGAGGCGATCACCAGAGGCACCACGCCCAGGCCGAAGGCCAGCGAGGTCATGATGATGGGCCGGAACCGCAGGTGCGCGGCTTCCAGCGCGGCCTCGATCAGGCCCTTGCCTTCGGCCTGCAGGTCCTTGGCGAACTCCACGATCAGGATGGCGTTCTTTGCCGACAGGCCGATCACCGTCACCAGTCCGATCTGGAAGTACACGTCGTTGGAATAGTTGCGCAGCAAGGTGGCAAGCACCACGCCCAGCAGACCCAGCGGCACGACCAGAATCACCGACAGCGGAATCGACCAGCTCTCGTACAGAGCGGCCAGGCACAGGAACACGGCCAGGATGGCGAAGGCGTACAGGAAGATGGCTTGGGAGCCCGCCAGCTTTTCCTCACGCGACTGGCCGGTCCACTCGAAGCCGAAGCCTTCGGGCAGCTTGGCAGCCAGCTTTTCCATCTCGTCCATGGCATCGCCCGAGCTGAAGCCCGGAGCAGCCGAGCCTTCGATGCGCACGGCCGGGTAGCCGTTGTAGCGCACCGTCTGCTGCGCGCCCTTGACCCACTTGGTGGTCGCGAACGTGGACAGCGGCACCGGATCGCCCTTGGCATTGCGCGCGTTCAGGCGCAGCAGATCGTCGGGCTGCATGCGGGCCGGAGCGTCGGCCTGCACGATCACGCGCTGCAGACGACCCTGGTTGGGGAAGTCATTGACGTAGGACGAGCCCAGTGCCGTGGACAGCGCCGCATTGATCGAGGTGAAGTCCACGCCCAGTGCGTTGGCCTTGTCGCGGTCGATCTCGATGCGCAGCTGCGGCGCGTCTTCCAGGCCGTCGGGACGCACGCCGGCCAGCACCTTGCTCTGCCCGGCCATGCCCAGCAGCATGTTGCGCGCATTGATCAGCGCATCGTGGCCGTGGCCGGCACGATCCTGCAGGCGGAACGAGAAGCCCACGGCATTGCCCAGTTCGGGAATGGGCGGCGGGTTCACGGCGAACACGAAGGCGTCGCGTATGCCCGCCGTCATGCCCATGATGCGGCCCGTCATGGCATCCACCGTGGAGTCCGCTCCCTTGCGTTCGGACCAGTCCTTGAGCGGCACGAAGGCGAGGGCGGCGTTCTGGCCCTGGCCGGAGAAGCTGAAGCCCAGCACGCTGACCATGTTGGCCACTTCGGGCTGCGGCAGCACGGCCTCCTCGACCTGCTTCATGACTTCCAGCGTGCGCTCCTTGGCGGCGCCAGGAGGCAGTTGCACGTTGACGATGAAGTAGCCCTGGTCCTCGGTCGGCAGGAACGAGGTCGGCAGGCCACGGAACACCACCACGGCACCGGCGATCACGGCCAGGTACACGCCGATCATCAGCACCGAGCGCTTGAGCAGGCGAGCCACCCAGCCTTCATAGGACTTGGCCGAGCGTGCGAACGTGCGGTTGAACCAGCCGAAGAAGCCTTTCTTCTCGTGGTTGTGGCCGGCCTCCACGGGCTTGAGCAGCGTTGCGCACAGAGCCGGTGTCAGCGTCAGCGCCATGAAGGCCGAGAAGCTGATGGAGGCGACCATCACGATGGAGAACTGCCGGTAGATATTGCCGGTGGACCCCGCGAAGAAAGCCAGCGGTATGAACACCGCGATCAGCACCAGCGTAATGCCCACGATGGCGCCCGAGATCTGGCCCATGGCCTTGATCGCGGCCTCGCGCGGCGGCAGGCCTTCCTCGCTCATGATGCGCTCGACGTTCTCCACGACCACGATGGCGTCGTCCACCACGATGCCGATGACCAGCACCATGCCGAACATGGCCAGCACGTTGATCGAGAAGCCCACGGCCTGCATGACCGCGAAGGTGCCCAGCAGTGCAATGGGCACCACGATGGTCGGGATCAGCGTGTAGCGCCAGTTCTGCAGGAACAGGTACATCACCAGGAACACCAGCACGATGGCTTCCAGCAGCGTGTGGGCCACCTTCTCGATGGAGATGCTCACGAATTTGGAGCTGTCGTAGGGAATGGAGTAATTCACGCCCTTGGGGAAGAACTTCTTCAGTTCCTCCATGCGTGCATGCACGGCCTTGGCCGTGGCCAGCGCATTGCCGCTGGGCGTCAGCTGCACGCCGATACCCACGGCATCCTTGCCGTTCAGGCGGGCGGAGGTCGCGTAGGCCTGGCCGCCGATCTCGATGGTGGCCACGTCCTTGAGTCGCACGGTGGAGCCATCGGCATTGGCGCGCAGCACGATGTTCTCGAACTGGCTGATCGAAGACAGCTGGCCCATCACCGTCACCGTGGCGGCGATCTTCTGGCCCGTGATGTTGGGCAGGTCGCCGATGGCGCCGCTGGCCACCTGGGCGTTCTGGCTGCGGATGGCGGCTGTCACGTCCTCGGCCGAGAGCTTGTAGCCCTGCAGCTTGGCGGGATCGAACCAGATGCGCATCGCCTTTTCCGTGCCGAACAGCTGTGCCTGGCCCACGCCTGCCACACGCTGGATTTCGGGAACGATGTTGCGCGAGGCATAGTCGCCCAGGGCCACCGTGTCATAGGCCTTGGCGTCCTCGGACGACAGCATGATGAACAGCAGGAAGTTGGACGACGCCTTGTCCACGCGAACGCCCTGCTGCGTCACCGAAGCAGGCAGGCGCGGCGTGGCGCGCGAGAGGCGGTTTTGCACGTCCACCTGCGCCAGGTCCACGTTGGTGCCGGCCTCGAAGCTGATGGTGATGCTGCCCGTGCCGTCGGCCTGGGCCACAGACTCCATGTAGACCAGACCGGGCGAGCCGTTCATCTCGCGCTCGATCACGGACAGCACGCTGTCTTCGAGCACCTTCGCGGACGCGCCTGGATAGGCCGTGTTGATGACGATGGCCGGAGGAGCCACCTTGGGATATTGAGCGATCGGGAGCTTGGTCAGCGCGATACCACCGAGGACGATGATGAACAGCGCGACGACCCATGCAAAGATCGGTCTGTCGATAAAGAACTTGGCCATTGCTGAGCCCCTTGATTACTTCTTGTCTGCCTGGTCCGCAGGCTTGGCATCGGCTGCGGCTTGCGGGGCTGGCGCTGCCGTGCCGGCCGGCTTCTGGGCGCCTGCGGCCTCGGGCTGCCACGGTACGGGCTTGACCGGCGTGCCGGGTGGCAGCATCTGCAGCTTCTGGAAGCCGTCGACCATCACCTTCTCGCCCGCCTGCAGGCCTTCGCTGACCAGCCATTGGTTGTTCTGGGCCGTGGTCACCTTCACTTGGCGCTTGGTGATCTTGCCGTCGTCGCTGACCACGCTCACGGTGTCGCCGGTCTCGGTGCGCGTCACCGCCTGCTGAGGCACGGCAATGGCGTTGGACGCCTGGGCCTGCTCCATGCGCACGCGCACATACATGCCGGGCAGCAGCAATCCCTTGGGATTGGGCACCTCGGCACGCAGCGTGACCTGGCCGGTGGAGCTGTCCACGGTCAGGTCGGTGAACAGCAGCTTGCCCTTGAGTTCGTAGGCCGTGCCATCGTCCAGGCGCACCTCGACGCTGGCGGCTTCGGCGCCATCGGCCTTCTTGAGCTTGCCCTGCTCCATCGCGCGGCGCAGCCGGAAGGCTTCGCTGGACGACTGGGTGAAATTCACATAGACCGGATTGATCTGCTGGACCACGGCCAGCGGGGTCGCCTCGCCCTGGCCGACCAGCGCGCCTTCGGTCACCAGAGACTGGCCGATGCGGCCAGAAATGGGGGCGGTGACGCTGGTATAGCCAAGATTGATCTCGGCGGTCCGCACGGAGGCCTTGCCGGCCGCGACGTCAGCCTGGGCCTGCTTGTAGGCAGCCTCTGCATTGACGAAGTCCTGCTTGCTGATCGCGTTGGCGGCAACCAGCGGGCGGTAGCGTTCCAGTTGCGCCAGTGCCTGGGCCTGGTTGGCCTCGGCACGGGCCTGCGTGGCCTTGGCACTTTGCAGCGTCGCCTGGTAGGGCGCCGGATCGATGCGGTACAGCACCTGGCCGGCCTTCACGTCGCTGCCTTCCTTGAACAGGCGCTCCTGCACGATGCCGGCGCTACGGGCCCGGATCTGGGCCACGCGGCGCGCGTCCACGCGGCCGGGCAACTCGGTCACAAGTCCCACATCGGCGGGGGTGGCCACCACCACACCTACAGGGACGGCGGGCATCTGCTGCTGTGCGGCAGCTTGTTCTTCGGGCTTTTTCCCGCAGGCGGCCATGGCCATTGCGGCGGTGACGGCCAGGGCCACGGTGGTGAGGCGCAGACTGTTGTAAGGGGACGGAGCGGCTGACACATTGCTGCGTGTGCTGGGCATGATGGGTCCTTGTGCTGAATCAAATAACGATGTTGACGTTCCGGTCAGCGCTATCCGGAACGCCCGTGTCCACGGGCAAGTCGCGGATTATACATACATACATGAATGTATAATGACCGCAGTTGCTGCAAGGCGGCGCGAAGCATGGCGTAGCGTGGCATGGCCGGGCTCAACGATGGAAGGAAATACATCTTGGCACGACGAACGAAAGAAGATGCGTTTGCAACGCGCAACAGTCTGCTGGACGCTGCGGAGCAAGTGTTCTACGAGCAGGGTGTCGCCCGGGCCTCGCTCAACGAGATTGCCCAGCGAGCCGGCGCCACGCGCGGTGCGGTCTACTGGCATTTCAAGGACAAGCTGGATCTCTTCTATGCCATGCTGGATCGCGTCACGCTCCCGCTGGAGCAGGCCGCTCAGGGCGACTGCGAAGATGACTCCGAATGCGATGCGCTGGAATATGTGCGGCGCCTGATGGCGGTGGTCTTCGGGCGCATTGCGGATGACGACAGCACGCGGCGCGTCTTCGAGATCCTGTTGCTCAAGGTGGAGTACGTGGGCGAACTCATGCCGGTGCAGGAGCGCAATCGCGCGGCACTGGACTCCTTTTCGTCCCGGCTGGAGTTGGCGCTGTGTGCCGCCGCCGAAAGCCATGCAGTCACCATGCCCATGTCGGCGCACCAGGCATCGATCGCACTGTGTGCCATGTTTGACGGGCTGCTGCAGAGCTGGCTGCTGGGGCGGGCTTTTGATCTCAAGCAAGTGGGTGCCCAGGCGGTGGATGTCTGCCTGCGCGGGCTGGGCTTCACGGTTTCGGAGGCTCCTGCCCAATGAGCGGGCGGGGCCGCGGGGCTTGTACGCGGTAGTGCAAAGTCATGCGACAATCATTGGCTTGTGCAGGGCAGCGATGCCTTGAGCGGCTGTAGCTCAGTGGATAGAGTATTGGCCTCCGAAGCCAAGGGTCGTGGGTTCGATCCCCGCCAGCCGCGCCACATTTTTCTTGGATCGCCTCGGTGGCCTGAGAAAAAAATGCACTGAATTTTTTCAGACGAAAAAAACGGTGCTAGAATTCAAATCTCTTCGGAGGGGTGCCCGAGTGGCTAAAGGGGGCAGACTGTAAATCTGTTGGCTTACGCCTACACTGGTTCGAATCCAGTCCCCTCCACCAGTAATGGTGAAGAAGAGAAGTCATCTGAAAAGGTGGCAGCGTGCAGTCAATCTGTGCGGGAGTAGTTCAATGGTAGAACCCTAGCCTTCCAAGCTAATGACGCGGGTTCGATTCCCGTCTCCCGCTCCAGTTTGCAAGCAAAGTTTTTTGAGGTTGCTTCGGCGGCTTCAAGGCCCATGTGGCTCAGTGGTAGAGCACTCCCTTGGTAAGGGAGAGGTCGGCAGTTCGATCCTGCCCATGGGCACCATTCTCTCTGGTGCGCTCGCTAGATGGGGTTGCGCCAAATCCTGTTGTAGTGATTTAGATTTTTTTCGGAGTCGGAAAAATGGCTAAAGAAAAATTCGAGCG
>NZ_JBICKS010000032.1:0-43455 GCF_043104415.1 Delftia sp. WSY_16
TAATTGATTCGTAGGGGTATAGCTCAATTGGCAGAGCGTCGGTCTCCAAAACCGAAGGTTGTAGGTTCGATTCCTACTGCCCCTGCCACCTGATGGTGGAATCGCAACGAGCCCGCCCCAAAGCGGGCTTCGGTGTCTTGGCGTTGCGCAAAAAATGCGCATTAGAAATGGATTATGGCCACTACTCAGGTTGAAACGGTCAGCTCCGGAGCTGACAAAGCCAAGCTTGCCGCAGTCGCGGCTTTAGTCGTTGCTGCGATCGCAGGTTTCTATCTGCTGAGCAAGCAAGGTCCCATCGTTCAGTGGCTGGTGCTGCTGGTCGGTCTGGCTGCGGCTGCTGGCACGTTCCTTGTTTCCGAGCCCGGAAAGCGTTTCGTCAGCTTTGCGCAGGATGCCTGGCGCGAAGTCAAGAAGGTCGTCTGGCCGACGCGCAAGGAGACCATGCAGATGACCTTGTACGTCTTCGGCTTTGTGGTCATCATGGCCTTGTTCCTGTGGTTCACGGACAAGACGCTGGAGTGGGTCCTGTATGACCTGATTTTGGGCTGGAGGAAGTAATGGATGCTGTCGAAACAGGTGTGAACGACGGAGGGGCAACGCCTGCCAATCCGGATCTGCGCTGGTACATCGTCCATGCCTACTCCGGCATGGAAAAGGCCGTGGAGCGCAACATCATCGAGCGCATCGCGCGTTCGGACATGCAGTCCAAGTTCGGCCGCATCCTGGTTCCCACCGAGGAAGTGGTGGAGATGAAGAACGGCCAGCGCCGTACCACCGAACGCCGCTTGTTCCCTGGCTACGTGTTCGTCGAGATGGTCATGGACGACGACACCTGGCACCTGGTCAAGCACACCAGCAAGGTGACGG
The DNA here is from genome assembly GCF_043104415.1 of Delftia sp. WSY_16. NCBI lineage: Bacteria > Pseudomonadati > Pseudomonadota > Betaproteobacteria > Burkholderiales > Comamonadaceae > Delftia > Delftia sp. WSY_16. The sequence goes on from NZ_JBICKS010000032.1 coordinate 868, forward strand.
GTTTCGTGGGTGGTGCCAAGAACCGCCCCGCACCGATCTCCGAAGAGGAAGTGCGCAAGATCGTCAGCCAGATGCAGGAAGGCACGGACAAGCCGCGCCACAAGATCGAATTCATGCCCGGCGAACTGGTGCGTGTCAAGGAAGGCCCCTTCACGGACTTCAATGGCTCGGTCGAAGAGGTCAACTACGAAAAGAGCCGCCTGCGCGTCTCGGTGATGATCTTCGGTCGCTCTACGCCGGTCGAGCTTGAATTTGCCCAGGTTGAAAAAACCTGAGTTACCGCTTACAATCTCTGGCTCTGCATTTTTAGGCTCGGTGCAGGGCGTGTCAGCAAGAGTCTTTTAACCCCCGGGGAGCTGCCGGCTGCAACTATTCTTGGTTGGGCCGGCGGCGCTATACCCGCAAGGAGCATTCAATGGCGAAGAAAATCGTCGGCTTCATCAAGCTGCAAGTGCCAGCTGGTAAGGCCAATCCCTCTCCTCCGATCGGTCCTGCGCTGGGTCAGCGCGGCCTCAACATCATGGAATTCTGCAAGGCGTTCAACGCCCAGACCCAAGGTGTCGAGCCCGGCCTGCCCCTGCCCGTGGTCATCACGGCCTTTGCCGACAAGAGCTTCACCTTCATCATCAAGACGCCTCCGGCGACTGTGCTGATCAAGAAGGCCATCAAGCTGGACAAGGGCTCCTCCAACCCCCTGAAGAACAAGGTCGGCAAGATCACCCGCGCTCAGCTGGAAGAGATCGCCAACACCAAGCTGAAGGACATGAACGCTGCTGACGTCGACGCCGCCGTGCGTACGCTGGCTGGTTCGGCCCGTTCGATGGGCGTGATTGTGGAGGGTGTGTAAATGGCCAAGTTGACCAAGAAGCAAAAGGCTCTCCAGGGCAAGGTGGAGTCCACCAAGCTGTACGCTTTCGCCGACGCCGTGGCGCTGGTGAAGGAAGCCGCCACCGCCAAGTTCGATGAATCCATCGACGTGGCCGTGCAATTGGGCGTGGACGCCAAGAAGTCTGACCAAGTGGTTCGTGGCGCCGTCGTGCTGCCCCACGGCACTGGCAAGACCGCCCGCGTGGCCGTATTCGCCCAAGGCGCCAAGGCTGAAGAAGCCAAGGCTGCTGGCGCCGACGTGGTCGGCATGGACGACCTGGCTGCCCGCGTGAAGGCTGGCGACATGCCCTTCGACGTGGTCATCGCTGCCCCCGACGCCATGCGCGTCGTCGGTACGCTGGGTCAGATCCTGGGCCCGCGCGGCCTGATGCCCAACCCCAAGGTGGGTACGGTGACTCCCGATGTGGCCACGGCCGTGAAGAACGCCAAGGCTGGTCAGGTGCAATACCGCGTCGACAAGGCCGGCATCATCCACGCCACCATCGGCCGCCGCTCGTTCGACAACGAGAAGCTGCAAGGCAACCTGGCTGCGCTGATCGACGCCCTGAACAAGTCCAAGCCCGCCTCGAGCAAGGGCCTGTACCTGCGCAAGGTGGCTGTTTCGTCGACCATGGGTGTGGGCGTTCGCGTCGACACGCAAACCATCTCGGCCTGATAGCCAAGAAATCTTGAGGCGGCTTGCGGGCTGCCTCAGTGGTGGGCCGGCGCAGCGATGCGCCGGGTCATCCAAGACCGTTGGTGTGCCTTGCGGCACTTAAACCTCAGGGGCCAACGCAGATGGCGATCCCGCTGCAGATGGATGCATTTCCAAAACAGTTGGTCGCTGCAACAAGAGCGCGCATGAGGGGCCTGCCCCGAGTGTGCATTTGAAGGAGTAGACCTTGAGTCTTAATCGCAGTGAGAAAGAAGCGGTCATCAATGAAGTGACCAGCCTCGCCGCAAAAGCTCAAACGCTTGTGATCGCGGAATACCGCGGCATCACGGTCGCCGACATGACCAAACTGCGCGTTGACGCCCGCAGCAAGGGTGTGAGCCTGAGCGTGTTGAAGAACACGCTGGCCCGCCGTGCTGTGGCTGGCAGCCAGTTCGACGTTGTCGCCGACCAGATGACCGGCCCTCTGATCTATGGCTTCTCTGAAGACGCAGTGGCTGCCGCCAAGGTGGTGGCCGACTTCGCGAAAACCAACGACAAGCTGGTGATCCGCGGTGGTGCGTTTGCAGGCAAGGCCCTGGACGTGAACGGTGTGAAGCAACTGGCGAACATCCCCTCGAAGGAAGTTCTGCTGGCACAACTGTGTGGCTTGCTGATGTCGCCTATCTCGCGTACGGCCGTTGTGCTGGGCGCCCTGGCGGCAAAGAAGAGCGAAGGCTCTGCCGAAGAACCGGCAGCCGAAGCAGTCGCAGCCTGAGCGCGCGGCAGTTAACCAATATTGTTAGGAAATCAAAATGGCATTCGATAAAGACGCATTTCTGACCGCGCTCGACGGCATGACGGTCCTGGAACTCAATGACCTGGTGAAGGCCATTGAAGAGAAGTTCGGCGTGAGCGCTGCCGCCATGGCCGCTCCCGCTGCTGGTGGCGCTGCTGGCGGCGCTGCTGCTGCAGAAGAAAAGACCGAGTTCAACGTTGTGCTGACCGAAGCCGGCGCGAACAAGGTTTCCGTCATCAAGGCCGTGCGTGAAATCACCGGCCTGGGTCTGAAGGAAGCCAAGGACCTGGTCGACGGCGCTCCCAAGAACGTCAAGGAAGGCGTTGCCAAGGCTGACGCTGAAGCCGCTGTGAAGAAGCTGGTGGAAGCCGGTGCCAAGGCTGAACTGAAGTAATTCAGTCCCCTCAAGGGCTGGAGGCTCCGAAAAAGGGCCTCCAGCCTTTGGCGCTTGTGGAGAGCGTATCCATAGAGCACACTAGAAAGCGGTCTGGAGCAGCCTGTTTTCTAGTGTCTTCTGACAACCCGACAGCAGAAGATGCCTTGGTTCGGGCGATGTGCAACGCATCGCCGTCAGCCATGGTTGGTAGTGGCCAACCGCCAAGCCCGCAGGGAGCTTTCCATGTGGGGCAGTCGTCGCAGACCCAGGACTCATGTCTTTGCCCGGAGATCTCATGGCCTATTCTTACACCGAACGCAAGCGAATCCGCAAAAGCTTCGGGAGCCGCGACAGCGTGCTCGAAGTGCCTTACCTGCTGCAGATGCAAAAAGATGCATATACCGCATTCTTGCAGGCAGATGTAGCCCCCAAAAAACGCACCATCGAAGGCCTGCAAGCGGCCTTCAACTCTGCCTTCCCCATCGTCTCCCACAACGGTTTTGTGGAGATGAAGTTCGTCGAGTACAACCTCGCCAAGCCTGCTTTCGATGTGCGCGAGTGCCAGACCCGTGGTCTGACCTTCGCCTCTGCCGTGCGCGCCAAGGTTCAGCTGATCATCTATGACCGTGAGTCTTCGACCTCGCAGTCCAAGGTGGTCAAGGAAGTCAAGGAGCAAGAGGTCTACATGGGCGAAGTGCCCCTGATGACCGACAAGGGCTCGTTCATCATCAACGGCACCGAGCGCGTCATCGTCTCGCAGCTGCACCGCTCGCCTGGCGTGTTCTTCGAACACGACAAGGGCAAGACCCACAGCTCGGGCAAGCTGCTGTTCTCGGCACGCATCATTCCTTACCGCGGCTCGTGGCTGGACTTCGAGTTCGACCCCAAGGACCTGCTGTTCTTCCGCGTCGACCGTCGTCGCAAGATGCCCGTGTCCATTCTGCTGAAGGCCATCGGCCTGACGCCGGAATCGATCCTGGCCAATTTCTTCGTCAACGACAACTTCCGCCTCATGGATTCGGGCGCGCAGATGGAGTTCGTCCCCGAGCGCCTGCGCGGCGAGGTCGCGCGCTTCGACATCACCGACAAGTCGGGCAAGGTCGTGGTCGCCAAGGACAAGCGCGTCACTGCTCGCCACACGCGTGAGCTGGAGCAGTCGGGCACCAAGTTCATCAGCGTCCCCGAAGATTTCCTGATCGGCCGCGTGGTCGCCAAGAACATCGTCGATCCGGACACTGGCGAGATCATCGCCAAGGCCAACGAAGAGCTGACCGAGTCCCTGCTCAAGAAGCTGCGCAGCGCCGGCATCCAGGATCTGCAGTGCATCTACACGAACGAGCTGGACCAGGGCGCCTACATTTCGCAGACCCTGCGCACCGACGAAACCGTCGATGAGTTCGCTGCGCGCGTGGCCATCTACCGCATGATGCGCCCCGGCGAGCCGCCGACCGAGGACGCCGTGCAGGCCCTGTTCCAGCGCCTGTTCTACAACCCCGACACCTACGACCTTTCGCGCGTGGGCCGGATGAAGTTCAACGCCAAGGTCGGCCGCGATGGCGCCACCGGCCCCATGGTGCTGTCCAACGAGGACATCCTGGCCGTGGTCAAGATCCTGGTGGATCTGCGCAACGGCAAGGGCGAGGTCGATGACATCGACCACCTGGGCAACCGCCGCGTGCGTTGCGTGGGCGAACTGGCCGAGAACCAGTACCGCACGGGCCTGGCACGTATCGAGAAGGCCGTGAAGGAGCGTCTGGGTCAGGCCGAGCAAGAGCCGCTGATGCCCCATGACCTGATCAACAGCAAGCCGATTTCGGCCGCCCTGAAGGAATTCTTCGGTGCGTCGCAGCTGTCGCAGTTCATGGACCAGACCAATCCTCTGGCCGAAATCACGCACAAGCGTCGCGTCTCGGCCCTGGGCCCGGGCGGTCTGACGCGCGAGCGCGCAGGCTTCGAAGTGCGCGACGTGCACGTGACCCACTACGGCCGCGTCTGCCCTATCGAAACGCCTGAAGGCCCGAACATCGGCCTGATCAATTCGCTGGCCCTGTACGCCCGCCTGAACGAGTACGGCTTCATCGAGACGCCTTACCGTCGCGTGGCCGACGGCAAGGTCACGATGGAGATCGACTACCTGTCGGCCATCGAGGAAGGCAAGTACATCATCGCCCAGGCCAATGCCGAGCTGGATGCCGAAGGCCGCCTGATCGGCGACCTGGTGTCGGCGCGCGAAAAGGGTGATTCGACCCTGGTGTCGGCCGAGCGCGTTCAGTACATGGACGTGTCGCCCGCACAGATCGTGTCGGTGGCTGCCTCGCTGATTCCGTTCCTGGAGCACGATGACGCGAACCGCGCATTGATGGGCGCCAACATGTCGCGTCAGGCCGTGCCTGTGCTGCGTCCCGAAAAGCCCATGGTGGGCACGGGCATCGAGCGCGTGGCGGCAGTGGACTCCGGCACCGTGGTGACGGCAACCCGCGGCGGTATCGTGGACTATGTCGATGCAACGCGCATCGTGGTCCGCGTGAACGATGCGGAAGCCGTGGCCGGCGAAGTCGGCGTGGACATCTACAACCTCATCAAGTACCAGCGTTCCAACCAGAACACCAACATCCACCAGCGTCCCATCGTCAAGCGTGGCGACAAGCTGGCCAAGGGTGACGTGGTGGCCGACGGCGCATCGACCGACCTGGGCGAAATCGCCATCGGTCAGAACATGCTGATCGCCTTCATGCCCTGGAACGGCTACAACTTCGAGGATTCGATCCTGATCAACGAGCGCGTGGTGGCCGAAGACCGCTACACCTCGATCCATATCGAAGAACTCGTGGTGATGGCCCGCGACACCAAGCTCGGTGCCGAGGAAATCACGCGCGACATCCCGAACCTGTCCGAGCAGCAGCTCAACCGCCTGGACGAGTCCGGCATCATCTACGTGGGTGCGGAAGTGCAGCCCGGCGATGTGCTGGTCGGCAAGGTCACGCCCAAGGGCGAGACCACGCTGACGCCTGAAGAGAAGCTGCTGCGCGCCATCTTCGGCGAGAAGGCTTCCGACGTGAAGGACACCTCGCTGCGCGTGGACCAGGGCTCGCAAGGCACCGTGATCGACGTGCAGGTCTTCACCCGTGAAGGCATCCAGCGCGACAAGCGTGCCCAGCAGATCATCGACGATGAACTCAAGCGCTACCGCCTGGACCTGAACGACCAGCTGCGCATCGTCGAGGCCGACGCCTTCGACCGTATCGAGAAGCTGCTCAATGGCCGCGTGGCCAACGGCGGCCCGCAAAAGCTGGCCAAGGGCGCCAAGATCGACAAGGCCTACCTGGACGGCGTGGAGAAGTTCCACTGGTTCGACATCCGTCCTGCAGAGGACGAGGTCGCCACCCAGCTTGAGTCCATCAAGAACTCGCTGGAGCAGACGCGCCACAGCTTCGACCTGGCTTTCGAAGAAAAGCGCAAGAAGCTCACCCAGGGCGACGAGCTGCCCGCTGGCGTGCTCAAGATGGTCAAGGTCTACCTGGCCGTCAAGCGCCGCCTGCAGCCCGGCGACAAGATGGCCGGCCGCCACGGCAACAAGGGCGTGGTCTCCAAGATCGTTCCGGTCGAGGACATGCCCTACATGGCCGACGGCTCCACTGCCGACATCGTGCTGAACCCGCTGGGCGTGCCTTCGCGCATGAACATCGGCCAGGTGCTGGAAGTGCATCTGGGCTGGGCCGGCAAGGGCCTGGGCCAGCGCATCGGCGACATGCTGCAGCAGGAAGCCCGTGCCGCCGAAATCCGTGCCTTCATGGAAGAGATCTACAACTCGCGCGGCCGCAAGGAAGACCTGGCCCAGCTCGATGACAACGAGATCGTGTCCATGGCGCAGGCGCTGACCACGGGCGTGCCGTTTGCCACGCCGGTGTTCGACGGCGCTTCCGAGCAGGAAATCCAGGACATGCTGCATCTGGCATATCCGGAAGAGCTGAAGGAGCGCAAGGGCCTGACCGAAAGCCGCACGCAGGCCTACCTGTATGACGGCCGCACCGGTGACCGCTTCGAGCGTCCGACCACCATCGGCTACATGCACTACCTGAAGCTGCACCACTTGGTCGACGACAAGATGCACGCCCGCTCCACGGGTCCGTACTCTCTGGTGACGCAGCAGCCCCTGGGCGGCAAGGCCCAGTTCGGCGGCCAGCGTTTCGGGGAAATGGAAGTGTGGGCGCTGGAAGCCTACGGCGCCGCCTATGTGCTGCAGGAAATGCTGACCGTGAAGTCCGACGACGTGGTGGGCCGTACCAAGGTGTACGAATCCATCGTCAAGGGCGAGCACGCCATCGAGGCAGGCATGCCCGAGTCGTTCAACGTGCTGGTCAAGGAAATCCGCTCCCTGGGCCTCGACATCGAGCTTGAGCGTTCTTAAATATTGAAAAGGGAAAGAGTCTTATGAAATCTCTACTCGACCTGTTCAAGCAATTCACGCCCGATGAGCATTTCGATGCCATCAAGATCGGTCTGGCTTCTCCCGAGAAGATCCGTTCCTGGTCCTTCGGCGAGGTGAAGAAGCCCGAGACCATCAACTACCGCACGTTCAAGCCCGAGCGCGATGGTCTGTTCTGCGCCAAGATCTTTGGCCCCATCAAGGACTACGAGTGCCTGTGCGGCAAGTACAAGCGCCTCAAGCACCGCGGCGTGATCTGCGAGAAGTGCGGCGTCGAAGTGACCCAGACCAAGGTGCGCCGCGAGCGCATGGGCCACATCGACCTGGCTGCGCCCTGCGCCCACATCTGGTTCCTGAAGTCGCTGCCGTCGCGTCTGGGCCTGGTGCTCGACATGACGCTGCGCGACATCGAGCGCGTGCTGTACTTCGAAGCCTACGTGGTGACCGACCCCGGCATGACCCCGCTGAAGAAGTTCAGCATCATGACCGAGGACGACTACGAGGCCAAGCGCACCGAGTACGGTGACGAGTTCGAAGCCAAGATGGGCGCCGAAGGCATCAAGGACCTGCTCGAAGGCATCGACATCGACGTCGAGACCGAGCGCCTGCGCGGCGACCTGACCGGCTCCGAAGTCAAGGTCAAGAAGAACGCCAAGCGCCTGAAGCTGCTGGAAGCGTTCAAGAAGTCCGGCATCAAGCCGGGCTGGATGGTCATGGAAGTGCTGCCCGTGCTGCCCCCGGACCTGCGTCCGCTGGTGCCGCTGGACGGCGGCCGCTTCGCAACGTCCGACCTGAACGACCTGTATCGCCGCGTCATCAACCGCAACTCGCGTCTGCGCCGCCTGCTGGAGCTGAAGGCTCCGGAAATCATCGCGCGCAACGAAAAGCGCATGCTGCAGGAAGCAGTGGACTCGCTGCTGGACAACGGCCGCCGTGGCAAGGCCATGACGGGCGCCAACAAGCGTGCCCTGAAGTCGCTGGCCGACATGATCAAGGGCAAGAGCGGCCGTTTCCGCCAGAACTTGCTGGGCAAGCGCGTGGACTACTCGGGCCGTTCCGTGATCACGGTGGGTCCGTACCTCAAGCTGCACCAGTGCGGTCTGCCCAAGCTGATGGCGCTGGAACTGTTCAAGCCCTTCATCTTCGCGCAGCTCGAGCAGCGCGGCATCGCCACCACCATCAAGGCGGCGAAGAAGGAAGTGGAATCCGGCACGCCCGTGGTGTGGGACATCCTCGAAGAGGTCATCAAGGAGCACCCGGTCATGCTGAACCGTGCTCCCACGCTGCACCGCCTGGGCATCCAGGCCTTCGAGCCCATCCTGATCGAAGGCAAGGCCATCCAGCTGCACCCGCTCGTCTGCGCGGCCTTCAACGCCGACTTCGACGGTGACCAGATGGCCGTCCACGTTCCGCTGTCGGTGGAAGCACAGATGGAAGCCCGCACGCTGATGCTGGCCTCCAACAACGTGCTGTTCCCCGCATCGGGCGAGCCCTCCATCGTTCCTTCGCAGGACGTGGTGCTGGGTCTGTACCACGCGACGCGCGAGCGCATCAACGGCAAGGGCGAGGGCATGGTCTTCGCCGACATCGGCGAAGTGCAGCGCGCGCTGGACGCCGAGCAGGTCGAGCTGGCCGCCAAGATCAGCGTTCGCCTGACCGAGTGGACGAAGAACAAGGACTCCGGCGAGTTCGAGCCTTCGACCAGCCTGGTGGAAACCACCGTGGGCCGCGCCCTGATGTCCGAGATCCTTCCCAAGGGCCTGCCGTTCAGCCACATGAACAAGGCGCTCAAGAAGAAGGAGATCTCCAAGCTCATCAATGCCTCGTTCCGCAAGTGCGGTCTGAAGGCCACGGTGGTGTTTGCCGACAAGCTGCTGCAAAACGGCTTCCGCCTGTCCACGCACGCCGGCATCTCGATCGCCATCGGCGACATGCTGGTGCCGCCGCAAAAGGCCGAGATCATCGGCCGTGCCGAAGCCGAGGTGAAGGAGATCGAACAGCAGTACGTCTCCGGTCTCGTGACCGCTGGCGAGCGCTACAACAAGGTGGTGGACATCTGGGGCAAGGCCGGCGACGAAGTCTCCAAGGTCATGATGGCCCAGCTGGCCAAGGAAAAGGTCATCGACCGCCACGGCAACGAAGTCGAGCAGGAATCGTTCAACGCCATCTACATGATGGCCGACTCCGGCGCCCGCGGCTCGGCCGCGCAGATCCGCCAGCTGGCCGGCATGCGTGGCCTGATGGCCAAGCCTGACGGCTCCATCATCGAGACGCCCATTACGGCGAACTTCCGTGAAGGCCTGAACGTTCTGCAGTACTTCATCTCCACCCACGGCGCCCGAAAGGGTCTGGCCGACACGGCGTTGAAGACGGCCAACTCCGGCTACCTGACGCGTCGTCTGGTGGACGTGACGCAGGATCTGGTGGTCAACGAGGACGATTGCGGCACGAGCAATGGCGCACTGATGCGCGCCATCGTCGAAGGCGGTGAAGTCATCGAATCGCTGCGCGACCGCGTGCTGGGCCGTACCACGGCCGAGGACGTCGTGCATCCCGAGACGCTGGCCGTGCTGCTGCCCGCAGGCACGCTGCTCAACGAAGACGTGATCGACGAGCTGGAGTCGCAAGGCGTGGACGAGATCAAGGTCCGCACCGCGCTGACCTGCGAAACCCGCTACGGCCTGTGCGCCAAGTGCTACGGCCGCGACCTGGGCCGCGGCGGCCTGATCAACCTCGGCGAAGCCGTGGGTGTGATCGCCGCCCAGTCCATCGGCGAGCCCGGCACGCAGCTGACCATGCGTACCTTCCACATCGGTGGTGCCGCTTCGCGCGCTGCCATCGCCTCGAGCGTGGAAGCCAAGTCCAACGGCTCCATCAGCTTCAACAGCACGATGCGCTACGTCAGCAACACCAAGGGTGAGCTGGTCGTGATTTCGCGTTCGGGCGAAATCGTCATCAGCGACAACGGCCGCGAGCGTGAGCGCCACAAGGTGCCCTACGGTGCCGTGCTGACCGTCAGGCCCGACCAGCAGGTCAAGGCCGGTCTGATCCTGGCCAACTGGGATCCGCTGACCCGACCCATCATTACCGAGTACGCCGGCCAGGTGCGCTTCGAGAATGTGGAAGAGGGCCTGACCGTGGCCAAGCAGGTCGATGAAGTGACCGGCCTGTCCACGCTGGTGGTGATCGATCCCAAGCGCCGTGGCTCTGCCAAGGTCGTGCGTCCCCAGGTCAAGCTGATCGATGCCAACAACCAGGAAGTCAAGATCCCCGGCACCGACCACTCGGTGACGATCGGCTTCCAGGTTGGCGCGCTGATCCAGGTGCGTGACGGCCAGGACGTGGGCCCCGGCGAAGTGCTGGCCCGTATCCCTGTCGAAGGCCAGAAGACCCGAGACATTACCGGCGGTCTGCCCCGCGTGGCCGAGCTGTTCGAAGCCCGTACGCCCAAGGACAAGGGCACGCTGGCCGAGATGACCGGCACCATTTCCTTCGGCAAGGAAACCAAGGGCAAGGTGCGCATGCAGATCACCGATCTGGATGGCAAGGTCTGGGAAGAACTCGTGCCCAAGGAAAAGAACATCCTGGTGCACGAAGGCCAGGTGGTCAACAAGGGTGAGTCCATCGTCGACGGCCCGGCCGATCCGCAGGACATCCTGCGCCTGCTGGGCATCGAGGAGCTGTCGCGCTACATCGTCGATGAAGTGCAGGACGTCTACCGCCTGCAGGGTGTGAAGATCAACGACAAGCACATCGAGGTGATCGTTCGCCAGATGCTGCGCCGCGTCGTGGTCGAGAACACCGGCGACTCGACCTACATCGCTGGCGAGCAGGTCGAGCGTTCGGAGATCCTCAATACCAACGAGGCGCTGCAGCGCGAAGGCAAGATCCCTGCCACGTACTCCAACGTGCTGCTGGGTATTACCAAGGCATCGCTGTCGACCGACTCCTTCATCTCTGCCGCGTCGTTCCAGGAAACGACCCGCGTGCTCACCGAGGCTGCCATCATGGGCAAGCGCGACGAGCTGCGTGGCCTGAAGGAAAACGTCATCGTGGGTCGCCTGATCCCCGCTGGCACGGGTCTGGCATACCACCAGGCGCGCAAGGCCAAGGACGCCATGGACGACGCAGAGCGCCGCGCCATCGCCGACGCCGAAGCGGCCGAACTGGCCGGTGTGATGGCTGACGACGACGCTGGCGTGGCTGCCGTCGCCGGTGACGCTTCCGCTGACTGATAGGCGGTGTCACCCCCTGAGCGGCTGTGCCGCTTCCCCCTCTCTCGCTACGCGGGAGGGGGACGACGCCCTCGCTGCGGGGGCGGCCCTTGCTCGGCGTCCCTCTTGTTGGGACATGCTGTCTCCTAGAGCAGTGCATGGCGCAAGTGCTTGATGATGTGACGCTCCCGGCCTGCCCTGCGCAGGCGGGAGCGTTTTTCTTTGGGAATAACCAGAGTTCGGCCGGACCAGCTTCCGGCCGGGCCATTGCAGACGATGTGGTCCTTGTCTCTTGAATGGATGCTGCTGGCACTGCTGGTGTTCTGGGCCGTCGGCGCATACAACCGGCTGGCCCGGCTGCGCAGCGGCTGCGTGCAGCAGTTCGGTACGCTCGATGCATACCTGGGCCAGTGGCATGCCATGCTGCAGGCCTTCGAGGCACAGCCCAAGGGCGAAGGCCAAAGCCCCGCCCTTGTGCATGCCCAGGCCGCGCTGCACCAGACCGCCGCGCAGTTGCAGGCGGCGCTGGTCGATGCCCGTGGCCGGCCGCTGCGCGAGAGCGCGCTGGCCTCGCTGGAGCATGCCTGCTCGGCGCTGGAGGTGGCCTGGCAGGCCATGACCAAGGTCGCCGTTGACACCGGCGCCGGCGCCGCTGGCACTGGCGCTGCGCCATCAGATACCCCGTCGCCGGACCCCGATCCGCTGCAGCCCTGGCAGCAGCGCTGGACCGAGCACCAGGTGCGCAACCGCCTGGGACTGCAGCAATTCAACGCCGCGGCCGAGCGCTACAACGCCGCCATCGCGCAATATCCGGCCAGGCTGCTGGCCTGGCTGCTGGGCTTTCGCCCGGTGCGCAGCCTGCTGGTCGAACCTGCGCCCAGCAAGGTGCAGGAAAGTGGAACATGAACCAACGCACGCATTCTTCCCCGCGCCGCGCTGCGGCGCCCTCGCAGGCGCATGCCGCACCGGCCGCACCTCCTCTTTGGCAGCAGCTCGACGCCGTCGCCCAATGCCTGCAGGCCGTGCTCGAAGGCCAGTCCAGCCGCAGCGTGCTGGCGCGTGTGCCGCAGCCGCTGCGTCCCGGTGTGCAGGCCCTGCTGTTCCAGGTGCTGCGCCAGCTGGGCCGTGCCCAGGCGCTGCAAAAGCAGCTGGCCTCGCGCAACCCGCCGCCGCGCGTCAGCGCGTTGCTGAACACCGCCCTGGCCTTGGCCTGGGATGAATCTCGCGCGCCATACCCGCCGTTCACCCTGGTCAACCAGGCCGTGGAAGCGGCCAAGCAGGGGCCGACCCGCGCGCAGTCCGGCTTTGTCAACGCCTGCCTGCGCCGCTTTCTGCGCGAGCGCGATGCCCTGGTCGCCGCCACCGAAGCCCAGCCGCAGGCGGTCTGGAACCATCCCGCCTGGTGGATTGCCCGCCTGCGCAAGGACCATCCCGATCACTGGCAGGCCATCCTGCAGGCCAACAACGAGCAGCCGCCGATGACGCTGCGCGTCAATCGCCAAAGGGCAGACCGCGCGCAGTACCAGGCGGCGCTGCAGGCCATGGACGTGCCATCGCTTGCCGTGGCCGACAGCGGCCTGCAACTGCAGCAGGCCTTGCCCGTGCAATCCCTGCCGGGCTTCGACCAGGGCCTGGCCTCCGTGCAGGATGCGGCGGCGCAACTGGCCGCACCGCTGCTGCTGCAAGGGCTGGAGCAGCCCGCCGGCCGAGCGTTGCGGATACTTGATGCCTGCGCCGCCCCCGGTGGCAAGACGGCCCACCTGCTGGAATACGCAGCGCCGCAGACCCTGCAGGTCACGGCGCTGGAGATAGACGCCGAGCGCGCCGCGCGCATCGAGGACACGCTGGGAAGGCTGCAGTTGCAGGCGCAAGTGGTCGTGGCCGATGCGTCCCAGCCTGCGCAGTGGTTCGAGGCGCAATGCGGCGGCCAGCTGTTCGACGCCATCTTGCTGGACGCGCCCTGCACGGCCTCGGGCATCGTGCGGCGCCAGCCCGACGTGCGCTGGCTGCGCCGCGAAAGCGATGTGCACCAGCTGGCCCAGATCCAGTCCCGGCTGCTCGACACCCTGTGGCCCCTGCTGCAGCCTGGCGGGCGCCTGCTGTACTGCACCTGCTCGGTCTTCAGGCAAGAGGGCGAGGCACAGGTTCAAGCGTTTGTTGCACGCAACAGTGAGGCGCGAACACTGCCGGCGCCAGGGCATTTAATCCCGGGCAAGGACTACAAAGCCGGCATGCTGGCTGACAATGCTTTGGGTGACCACGACGGCTTCTTCTACGCCTTGCTGCAAAAGACGCGCTGACCCCCGTCCCCGGACCAGGTCGCCAGCCTGGCTGCGCCTGCTGGCGCGGCTGGCCGGGGCACTTGTGCTGGCCGCCGTGCTGGCCGGCCTGGGCCTGCAGGCCAGGGCCGATGCGCTGACCGCCGAGATCGGATCCATGCAGCTCGAGCGCTCCGACGATGGTCTGCTGCTGTCCGCCAATCTCCAGTTCGAGTTGCCCTACCAGATCGACGACGCGCTGCGCCAGGGCATTCCCATGTACTTCGTGGCCGAGGCCCAGGTCCAGCGTGAGCGCTGGTACTGGTCCGATCAGCAACTGGCCACCGCCAGCCGCCACTACCGCCTCAGCCACCAGCCGCTGACACGCCGCTGGCGCCTGCACATCTCCAATACCCCCTTCTCCAGCGCCGGGCTGGGGCTGGCCCTGGGCCAGACCTTCGAGACCCTGGAAGATGCGCTGTCCTCCATGCGGCGCATCTCGCGCTGGAAAATCATGGACACGGCACCCACGCAGTCGGGTGTCTCGGTGCAGCTGCGCTTTCGCATCGACCTGTCCCAGCTGCCAAGGCCGCTGCAGATCGGTGCGCTGGGCCGCTCGGGCTGGAACCTGCAGCTGTCGCGCGCCCAGATGCTGGAAGACGCGCCATGAACCGGGACACCGACGCCGACGAACGCATGGCCCTGCCGGCCTCGGCCGGCCTGTCGCGCGGCACGCGCTGGGCCGTGGGCGTGGGCGCCGGTCTCATGGGGCTGGTCGGCGTGCTGCTGCTGTTCCTGCTGACCCTGGCCACCAACAACCGGCTGGACTACGAGCGCAACTACAACTGGCTGTTCGCCGCCAACGTGGTCGTGGCCGGTCTGCTGCTGGCCATCCTGGTCTGGGGCGGCATCCGCCTGGCCATACGCCTGCAGCGGGGGCGCTTCGGCAGCCGCCTGCTGCTCAAGCTGGCCGGCATCTTCACGCTGGTGGGACTGGTGCCGGGCCTGCTGATCTACATCGTTTCCTACCAGTTCGTCTCGCGCTCCATCGAGAGCTGGTTCGACGTGCAGGTCGAGGGTGCGCTGTCGGCAGGCGTGAGCCTGGCCAGCTCCACGCTGGAGACCGTGGCCAACGACATGGCCAACAACACGCGCACCGCAGGCGCCCAGCTGTCCCAGGTCTCCGATGCGGGCGCCGCGCTGATCCTGGAGCGCGTGCGCGACCAGCTGGGTGCCACCGATGTCGTGCTCTGGAGTGCGTCGGAGCTTGCCGTCATGGGGCCCTCGCAGACCACGCGCAGCGGCGACTTCCCGGGCCTGCGCGCCATCGCCAGCGCAGGCCAGTCGCGCTTCAACCTGCAGCCCGAACGCCCCAGCGCGCAAATGCTGCGCTCGCTGCGCGAGCAGCGCGCCGTGGCCAGCATCGAAGGACTGGACGACGACGGCACGGCCCAGCCGGGTGCCACAGCGCCGAATGCCCAGGTCCGCACGCTGGCCGTGGTTCCCAACCCCAGCGTGGGACTGCTGACCGAGCCGCGTTATTTGCAGGCCACCATTGCACTGCCGCAGGCGCTGGTGACCAACGCCCTTGCCGTGCAGGCCGCCAACCGCGAATACCAGGAACGCGCGCTGGCACGCGGCGGCCTGCAGCGCATGTACATAGGCACGCTCACGCTCAGCCTGTTCCTGGCGGTCTTCGGCGCCGTGGTTCTGGCCATCGTGCTGGGCAACCAGCTGGCCAGGCCGCTGCTGCTGCTGGCCCAGGGCATGCGCGACGTGGCGCGCGGCGACCTGCGGCCCAAGCCGGCGCTGCAGACGCGCGACGAGATCGGCGGGCTCACGCGCTCCTTCGCGCTCATGACCCAGCAACTGGCCGATGCGCGCGCCGAGGCCAACCGCAGCATGGGCCAGCTCGATGCCGCACGCGGCAACCTGCAGACCATCCTCGACAACCTCACATCGGGCGTCATCGTGCTGGACGCGCGGGGCGCCATCGTCCTGAGCAATCCCGGGGCCACGCGCATACTGCGCGCGCCCATGGCCGTCCATGAAGGACGGGCGCTGTCCCAGGTGCCGGGGCTGGAGCAGTTCGGCGAAGTCGTGCAGGAGCAGTTCGCGCTCTTCCTGGGCGAGCAGGGGCGCGATCGCTGGCAACTGGTGCATGAGCTGCATGCCTCCACCGATGGCGGCGTCATCCAGCACACCACCACCCTGGTCATGCGCGGTGCGGAACTGCCCGATGCGCAGCGGCTGCTGGTCTTCGACGACATCTCAGAGATCGTCTCGGCCCAGCGCGCCCAGGCCTGGGGCGAGGTCGCGCGCCGTGTGGCCCATGAGATCAAGAACCCGCTCACGCCCATCCAGCTGTCGGCCGAGCGCATGGCCATGCGGCTGACCGACAAGCTGCAGCCGGCTGACCAGGCGCTGCTGGCCAAGTCCGTCAAGACCATCGTCGATCAGGTCGGCGCCATGAAGCGCCTGGTCGATGAATTCCGCGACTACGCGCGCCTGCCTGCCGCCAATCTGCAGTCGCTGGACCTCAACGCGCTGGTGACCGACGTGCTGCAGCTGTACGGTGAAGAGAACGCCGAAGTGCGCGTGGAGTGTGTGCTGGACCCGCAATGCCCGCCGATTTCCGGCGATGGCCAGCAGCTGCGCCAGGTCATTCACAATCTTTTGCAGAATGCCCAGGACGCCACGGCCCAGCGTGCGCAGGAAAGCGGCCAGCCCCCCGGCCCCGTGACCATAGAGACGCGCTGGAATGAGTCCACGCGCCGCGTGCGCCTGAGCATCAGCGACAGCGGCACGGGCTTCGCGGCCAACATCCTTCAACGGGCCTTCGAGCCCTATGTCACGACCAAGGCGCGGGGCACCGGACTGGGCCTGGCCGTGGTCAAGAAAATCGCAGACGAGCATGGCGCCCGCATCGACCTGGGCAACAGGGACGACGGCGGGGTGATTCAAGGTGCGCAAGTGTCGCTATCATTTGCGCCTGAGCGTACAGGATAGGCCTGACGCCCCCCCGCGCCTCAGCACATAGGCTTAAGACACATGGCAAACATACTGGTGGTCGACGACGAACTGGGGATCCGGGATTTGTTGTCGGAAATCCTCAACGACGAAGGTCATAGTGTGGACGTGGCCGAGAACGCCGGCCAGGCGCGCACGGCGCGCGCCTCCAACACCTACGACCTCGTGCTGCTCGACATCTGGATGCCCGACACCGATGGCGTATCGCTGCTCAAGGAATGGGCCTCGGCGGGCCAGCTGACCATGCCGGTCATCATGATGAGCGGCCACGCCACCATCGAGACGGCGGTGGAGGCCACGCGCATCGGTGCGCTGTCCTTCCTGGAAAAGCCCATCACCATGCAGAAGCTGCTCAAGGCGGTGGAGCAGGGCCTGGCGCGCAATGCCGCCAGCCAGGCGCCGGCTGCAGCGCCTGCCGCAGTGGCCGAGCCCGCCGACATCGCAGCCGTCGTCACGCCTGCGGCCAGCCGTGTGCCGGTGGACAACAACGTGCCGCATGCACACCAGGGTTTCGATCTGGACCGCCCCCTGCGCGAGGCGCGCGACGGTTTCGAGAAGGCCTACTTCGAGTTCCACCTGGCGCGCGAAGGCGGCTCCATGACCCGCGTGGCCGAGAAGACCGGCCTGGAGCGCACCCACCTGTACCGCAAGCTGCGCCAGCTGGGCGTGGACCTGGGCCGCAACAAGCGCGGATAGACTTTTTGAAGGAATTTTGGCTTTTTCGTTTTTGGGTCAAAAAATCCTGCATATAATCTAGTTCTCGGCCCGGTAGCTCAGTCGGTAGAGCAGAGGATTGAAAATCCTTGTGTCGGCGGTTCGATTCCGTCCCAGGCCACCAGATACAGTGAAAAAGATTACGGACTGCTTCGCAAGAAGCAGTCCGTTTTTCTTTGTGCCTCAGGCAATGCGTGATCCTGCCTGTGCTGCGGCCGCGTTCAGTCGTTCGCGCCCGCAATCGTCACCAGCAGCACGCAGCCCTGGTCGCCGCGCGCGTGCACATCGTGCAGCTCGCCGGCAGGCACCAGCACCACCGAGCCGGCCACCAGCCGCAGGCTGGCCAGGCGCGTGGCAATGCCGGCCTCGCCCGCCAGGCAGTGGATGGTGGCCTCGCCGGGGACCTGATGGCTGGGCAGGGCATGGCCGGGCGGCAGCACCAGGCGCAGCAGCTGCAGCTTCGGCGTTCGGATCAGGCTGGTGCTGATGGGCATGCCGTCGCGGGCGTGCAGGGCGATGACCTCCAGTGGCTTTGCGTGTTCGAGTGCCATGCTTGGCTCCTGCTTGATATGGGTCAGAAGGTGGTTGCGCCGCCGCCTCGCCGGTGCACTTGAAGATGTACGCTGGATGCATCTTATGCAGGCGCAGCGGGCCGGAAGGAGTGCACATCATGGCGCAATGGATGGAGCTGGAGGAACCCCTGAGAACCCGGGAGCCGGCGCCGCAATGGACGGCATTCCTCGAATTGGGATTTCGGCCGCTGTACCTGCTTGGCTGCCTCTGGGCCGCGCTGTCGGTGGCGCTGTGGGTCCATGCTCCGCAGTGGATCGCGGGGCGCATGCCCGGCGTGTTCTGGCACGCGCACGAGATGCTGTGGGCCTTCGTGGCCACCATCGCCGTGGGCTTTCTGTTCACGGCAGGCAGCAACTGGACAGGGCGCAATCCCCTGCAGGGCCGGGCATTGGGCGCGCTGTGCCTGCTGTGGCTGGTGGCCCGCGCAGGCTTCTTGCTGCCGGGGCCGCAGGCCTTTGCGGTCGCCGCGCTGTGCGAGACGGCCTTCTTCTGCTGGGCCGCGCTGGCGCTGGGCCGTGCCATTCAGGTGGCGCGCAGCCGGCGCAACTACGGGCTGCCCCTGCTGCTGGCCGGCCTGGGCGCGGCCGATGCGCTGTACCTGTGGTCCATCTGGCAAGGCGACTACGGCGCGCTGATGCAGCGCTTCAACGCAGGCCTGCTGTGCATGGCCGTGATTGCGCTGCTGATCGCGCGGCGCGTGATCCCCTTCTTCGCCATGCGCGCCGTGTCCGGCCTGCAGATCCCCATGCACACGGCCAGCGGCCAGTGGCAACTGGGTGCGGGCGTGGTGGCCATCGCCTGCCTGCTGGCGGGCTGGTGGCCGGGCCTGGCCGCCGGCCTGGCCGTGGCGGGCCTGATCGCCCTGTGGCAGGTGCTGGCCTGGAAGCCCCAGGCCGTGCGCCGCGTGCCGCTGCTGTGGATTCTCTACCTGGGCCACGCGGCGCTGGGTGCGGGCCTGCTGGTGGCCGGCGCGCATGCGGCCGGATGGGTGCTGCGCCCCGCCTGGCCCGTGCATGTGATCGGTGCGGGCGGCTTTGCCCTGCTCATCATCGGCATGTGCACACGGACGTCGATGGGCCACTTGGGCCTGCCGCTGCGCACCGACCGCAGCATGGTCGCCGCCTATGCCCTGGTCATTGCCGCTGCCGTGCTGCGCCTGGCGGCCCTGCTGCCCACGGCGCTGTCGCTGGCGGCGCTGCATGTCTCGGCCGCTGCCTGGGTATGGGCCTTTGCGCTGTACCTGTGGCGTTTCGCCCCGCTGCTGGTGCGCCCGCGTGCCGACCGGCAGGCATGATCGCAGGCCTGCCATGCGCCTGACCCTGATGACCGACTACGCGCTGCGCCTGCTCATGCATGTGGCGCGCCACCCCGGGCGGCTGTGCACGATTGCAGATATCGCCCAGGCCCATGCCATCTCCGAAGCCCATCTCATGAAGGTCACGCACCAGCTGGCGCTGCGCGGCTGGATCGTGACCGTGCGCGGCAAGGGCGGCGGCATGCGCCTGGCCCATGCGCCGGCCGACATCGGCCTGGGCGACGTGGTGCGCGGCATGGAGCCGGACCTTGCCATCGTCGAATGCTTCACGGGCACCAGCCCACCTGCCTGCACGCTTGCGCAGGACTGCCGGCTGGCCGGCGTGCTGGGCGGGGCGCTGGACAGCTTCCTGGCCCATCTGGACGGCTTCACGCTGGCCGATCTGCTGCCGGCTCCCGCATCCCTGCCGCTGCCCCTGCCGCACAGGAGGCGCGCATGAGCTACGGCCTGCTGCTGACCCTGCACCTGCTGGCTGCCATCGCCTTCGCGGGTACGGTGTTCTTTGAAGTGGTGCTGTTGGCCGGGGCGCGCCGCCACCTGCCCGCCATCGTGGCGCGCGCCACCGAGCAGGCGCTGGGCGACCGAGCGGTGGCCGTCATGCCCTGGGTGCTGCTGGTGCTGTACGGCGCGGGGCTGGGTCTGGCCTGGCAGCATCGCGCGGCACTGGCTGCAGCCTTTGCCGCTCCGCTGGCCAGCAGCTTCGGCCTGCTGCTGGCGCTCAAGATCGGGCTGGCGCTCAGCGTGTTCGGACATTTCCTGGCAGCCATGTGGTGGCGCCGGCGCGGTGTGCTGGGCGGGCGCCGCTCGCACCGCCTGCACCTGAGCGTGTTCTGCCACGTGCTGGCCATCGTGCTGCTGGCCAAGGCCATGTTCTACCTGCATTGGTAATGGACCCGCGCGGTCCCGGCCCGTGTCAACCGCGTTAAGCTCGCTGCTCGCATGGCTTGGAGCACGGGAGCGCAGAGGTGGCATCGCATTGGCAGCCGGGCTTGATCGCCCTGCACGGTAATCAGACGGAGGTGCTGGCCGATACGGTGCTGGCATGGCTGGCTGCGCACCCGCTGGACGTGCTGGAGCCGGAGGTGGTGCTGGTGCAGAGCAACGGCATGGCCGAGTGGTTCAAGATGCGCATGGCCGAGCAGCTGGGCGTGTGCGCCGCCGCGCGCGTGGAACTGCCCGCGCGCTTTGTGTGGCGCAGCTACCGCCAGGTGCTGGGCCGCCAGGCCGTGCCGCGCGAATCGCCGCTGGACAAGACACCCATGACCTGGCGGCTCATGCGCCTGCTGCCGCAGTGCCTGCATGACCCGGCCTTCGCCCCCATTGCAGGCTTTCTGCGCCCCGGCGAGCCCGAGCGGCTGCTGCAGCTGGCCCAGCGCCTGGCCGACCTTTTCGACCAATACCAGATCTACCGCGCCGACTGGCTGGACGCCTGGGAGGCCGGGCATGACGTGCTGCCCATGCCCTTGCGCCCTGGTGTGGCGGACGCCCCGGTGCCCGAAGGCCAGCTGTGGCAGCCGCGCCTGTGGCGCGCCGTGCTGGCCGAGCTGGACGAGGACCAGCGCGGCGCCACGCGCGCGCGCCTGCAGGGCAGGGTGCTGGCCGCGCTGCAGTCCGGCGAGCCGCCGGCCGCGCCGCTGGCGCGCCGTGTGGTGGTGTTCGGCATCAGCCAGCTACCGCTGAGCCTGCTGGAGTTCCTGGCCGCCATTGCCCGCCACAGCCAGGTGCTGCTGGCCGTGCCCAATCCCTGCCGCTTCCATTGGGCCGACGCCATCGACGGGCGCGAGCTGCTGCGCATGGCGCGGCGCCGCCAGCCGCTGCGCGGCGGCCGCGACTTGGCGCAGCTGCCGCTGGAGGCCATGCATGCCCACGCCCATCCGCTGCTGGCCGCCTGGGGCCGGCAAAGCCGCGACTATGTGCGCCAGCTCGACGCCTTCGACACCACGGGTGCCGCCGCGCAGCTGCAGATGCCGCGCGTGGACCTGTTCGACGAAACCGATGCCGAGGACCTGCGCACCGCGCCGCTGCTGGCCCAGGTGCAGCAGCGCATCCGCGACCTGGTGCCGCTGGCCGAGCACCCGCCGCTGGAGGTGGCGCGGGCCGACCGCTCCATCGTGTTCCACAGCGCGCACAGCGTGGTGCGCGAGCTGGAGGTTCTGCACGATCAGCTGCTGCAGATGCTGGCCCGGCCACCGGATCCCGGGCAGCCGGGGCAGGCACCGCTGGCACCGCGTGACGTCGTAGTCATGCTGCCGTCCATAGAGACCGCCGCGCCCTCGATACGCGCGGTGTTCGGCCAGTACGGCAGGCATGATCCGCGCCACATTCCCTTTGACATTGCCGACCTGGGCGCACGCGCCAGCAGCCCGCTGGCCGTGGCCCTGCAATGGCTGCTGCGCCTGCCGCAGCAGCGCTGCCGGCTCAGCGAGCTGTGCGACCTGCTGGACGTCCCAGCGATTGCCGCGCGCATGGGTCTGGCGGCCGACGACCTGCCCCAGCTCACGCGCTGGATGGCCGGGGCCGGCATCCGCTGGGGACTCAATGCGCCGCAGCGCGGCGCCCTGGGCCTGCAGGCCTGCGGCGAGCACAACAGCGCCTGGTTCGGCCTGCAGCGCATGCTGCTGGGCTATGCCAGCGGCGTGGCGCAGGACGGCCAGGCCTTCGGCGGCATCGAGCCCTATGACGAAGTGGGCGGCCTGTCGGCCGAGCTGGCCGGCGTGCTGGCCGCGCTGCTGGAGCGCATGCTGGCGTGGTGGCGCGAGGCCGAGCAGCCCGCCATGCCTGAGGCCTGGGCGCAGCGCTTTCGCGCGCTGCTGCAGGACTTCTTCAAGGCGCAGGACGATGAGGACGAGGCCATGCTGGCCGCACTGGACGCCGCCCTCACGGACTGGCAGCGCGCCTGCGAGCAGGCCGGCTATGCGCAGGCCGTGGAACTGGGCGTGGCCCAGGAGGCCTGGATGCAGGCGCTGGAGCAGCCCTCGCTGTCGCAGCGCTTTCGGGCCGGTGGCGTGACCTTTTGCACGCTGATGCCCATGCGGGCCATTCCCTTCGAGGTGGTCTGCCTGCTGGGCATGAACGATGGCGACTATCCGCGCCGCGCCACGCGCAGCGACTTCGACCTGATGGCGCTGCCCGGCCAGCAGCGCCCCGGCGACCGCGCGCGCCGCGACGATGACCGCCAGCTCATGCTCGAAGCCCTGCTGTCCGCGCGCCGCGCGCTCTACATCAGCTGGACCGGCCACCATGTGCGCGACAACAGCGAGCAGCCGCCCTCGGTCCTGGTCTCCCAGCTGCGCGACTACCTGGAGGCCGGCTGGCGCGGCGAAGGCGGCCAGCCGCTGCTGGCGCAGCGCACGCAGCAGCACCCGCTGCAGCCCTTCAGCCGCCGCTATTTCGAAGAAGGTTCGCCCTGGACCACGTATGCGCGCGAATGGCGGGCCGCGCATGCGCAGTCTGACGGCACGGACGCGTTGCCTCCGCTGCCCGCGCAGCCGCGCCCGCCCTTTGTCCCGGACGCCTCGGCGCCGCTGACGCTGGCCCGGCTCACCGATTTCCTGCGCCACCCGGCGCGCGCCTACCTGCGCCAGCGCCTGCAGGTGCGCTTCGAGCAGGAGGACAACCCGGTCGTGGACGAGGAGTTGTTCCAGCTCGACGGCCTGACCGAATACCTGCTGGTGCAGCAGTTGCAGCAGCAGGTGGCGGCCGGCCTGTCCGAGCCCGGGCAGGCGCCCCAGGCCATGGAAGACAGTGTGCGAGCGGCCGTGGCGCGCCTCACGCGCTCGGGGCGGCTGCCGCTGGCGGGGCTGGGCGAGCGCGGCGCGCGGGCGCTGCAGTCCTCGGTCACGCCTTCGCTGCGGGCCTGGCGCCAGCAACTGGATCGGTATGCCCATCCCGCGCCGCGCAGGCGGCTGCTGATCGAGGACGATGGCCTGGTGTTCGACGACTGGATCGACGGGCTGCGCCAGTCCTGCGAAACCGAAGAGCCCCCCGAGGCGGACGACGCACAGTGCTGGCTGCTGCTGGACCCGCGCAACCTGCTCAATGCCAAGGGCCGGCCCCATGCCGACAAGCTCATGCCGGTCTACCTGCGCAGCCTGGCGCTGGCCGCCAGCGGCTCGCAGGCCGAGTTGCGCGTGGTGGCGCGCGACGGCCTGGTGCAGGTCCTGCCCATGGACCCTTCCGAAGCGCTGGCACGGCTGCGTGCATTGATGGCCCTGTGGCGCGAAGGCCAGAACGGTCCGCTGCCCCTGCCGCTGCGCAGCGGCCTGGCCATGGCCGAAGGCCTTCCCGCTGCGGCACAGCAGGCCTATGAGGGCGGCCATCTGGTCGGCGGCGAAGGCGAGGACCCGTCCTGGGCCCGCTGCTATCCCGATTTCGAGGCCTTGGTCGCCGATGGGCGCTTCGAGGCACTGGCCCATGCCGTCCACGCGCCGCTGCTCGACTGGGTGGCCGCGCAGGTGCAGGTCCAGCCCTACCAGGCGGATGCACCATGAGCACCAGCGAAGTGACCGGCGGCGTGACCAGCCATGTGCTCGACGCACAGCGTTTTCCGCTGTGGGGCAGCCGCCTGATCGAGGCCAGCGCCGGCACCGGCAAGACCTGGACCATCGCTGCGCTCTACCTGCGCCTGGTGCTGGGGCATGGCGAGGGCAGCTTGGACGGCATCAGCAGCACGGCCTTCGAGCGCCCGCTGATGCCGCCCGACATCCTCGTCATGACCTTCACGCGCGCGGCCACGCGCGAGCTGTCCGACCGCATACGCAAGCGCCTGATCGAGGCCGTGCAGTGCTTTCGTGGCGAGGCCGAACCTGCGCCCCACGACGGCTTCCTGCACGCGCTGCGCGAGGCCTACCCTGAAGGCGCGGCCCGTGAACGAGCG
The DNA here is from genome assembly GCF_043104415.1 of Delftia sp. WSY_16. Classification (NCBI taxonomy): domain Bacteria; kingdom Pseudomonadati; phylum Pseudomonadota; class Betaproteobacteria; order Burkholderiales; family Comamonadaceae; genus Delftia; species Delftia sp. WSY_16. Next base: position 24,968 of record NZ_JBICKS010000032.1, read on the forward strand.
GCCTGGCGCCTAGCCATGGCGGCTGAATGCATGGACGACGCGGCCATCCACACCATCGACGCCTGGTGCCAGCGCATGCTGCGCGAGCATGCCTTCGACAGCGGCAACCTCTTCGACGAAACGCTGGAGCCTGACGAAAGCCAGCGACAGACCGAGGCCGCGCAGGACTACTGGCGCCAGCAGTGCTACCCGCTGTCCGACGAACTGCTGGACGAGGCCCTGAAGATCTGGCCCCACGTCGATGCCCTGGTCGAAGACATGCGTGCCCTGCTGCGCGAGCCCCCCGTGCCCGGTGCGGGCGAGGGCAGCCTGGCCGACTGCCTGCAGCGCGCCATGGAACAGCGCCGCAGCCGCCTGCTGGCCCTGGCGGCCGGCTGGGACGACAAGGCCCAGCGCCTGCAGCGGTGGTTGGATGGACAGCTCGACGGGCAGGGCGCGTTGTGGGACAAGCGCAAGCTGCAGCCCGCGCGCTACACCGGCTGGCTGGCCGCGCTGGCCGACTGGTCGCGCGCCCCGCTGGACGGTCCGCTGGCGCTGACCGAGGCCGCGCGCCACCGCCTCAGCCCCGAGGGCCTGGCCGAGGCCTTCAAGGGATCGGCCGGCGATGTGCTCATGCCGCTGGAGCTGGCCGAGCTGCAGGCGCTGCTGGTGCAGCTGGAGCAATTGCCGCCCGTCAGCGTGGCCGTGCGCCTGCATGCGGCCGCGCGCGTGGCGCAGCGGCTGGCCCACCTCAAGCGCCAGGCCGGCAGCTTCGGCTTTGCCGACATGCTGCAGCGCCTGGACACGGCCCTGGCCGGCGACAACGGCACCGTGCTGCGCGAGCGCATCCTGGCCCAGTACCCGGTGGCGCTGATCGATGAATTCCAGGACACCTCGCCGCTGCAGTACCGCCTGTTCGACCAGATCTACCGCACGGCGGCCAACGACCCGCACAGCGCCCTGCTGCTGATCGGCGACCCCAAGCAGTCCATCTACGGCTTTCGCGGCGCCGACATCCACAGCTACCTGCAGGCGCGCCGCGCCACCGAGGGGCGCCACTACGTGCTGGGCACCAACTACCGCTCCACCCAGGCGCTGGTGGGTGCCGGCAACCATTGGTTCGCGCAGGCCGAGCAGCGGCCGGGCGAGGGCGCCTTCATGTTCCGGCGCGGCAGCCACAACCCGCTGCCGTTCGAGCCCGTGGCCGCCCAGGGGCGCAGCGAGCAACTGCACACGCGCGACGGCGCCATGCCCGCCCTCACCGTGGCCTGGAGCGCGGGCCGTGACGAGGACACCGGCATCCCCCTGCCTTTGTCGGCCGACGAGGTACGGCGGCGCTTTGCGGCCCATTGCGCCGAGCAGATCGTGCAGTGGCTGGCCGACCCGCAGGCCGGCTTTGTGCAGCCCGATGGCCGCCTTGTGCGCCTGCGGCCTGCCGACATCGCCGTGCTGGTGCGCACGGGCCGAGAGGCGGCCGCCGTGCGCCGCGAACTGCAGGCGCGCGCCGTGGCCTCGGTCTACCTGTCGGACCAGGATTCGGTGTTCGCCAGCGACGAGGCCCATGACCTGCTGTACTGGCTGCGCGCCGTTGCCGCGCCGCTGGACGCCCAGGCCGTGCGCGCGGGCCTGGCCACGCGGCTCATCGGCCTGTCGCTGGACGAGCTGGCCTGGCTGGCCGCCGACGAGGAAGCCTTTGACGCGCGCAGCGAGCAGCTGCGCGAACTGCACAGCATCTGGCTGCGCCTGGGCGTGCTGGCCATGCTCCGCCAGACCCTGTACCGCCTGGACCTGCCCGCGCGCTGGCTGCAGGACCCGGCCCTGGGTGGCGAGCGGCGCCTGACCAACTACCTGCACCTGGCCGAGCTGCTGCAGACCGCCAGCGCCCAGCTGGAGGGCGAGCAGGCCCTGATCCGCTGGCTGGCCACCCAGATCGAGGCGCCGGGCAGCGGCAGCGAAGAGCAGGTGGTGCGCCTGGAAAGCGATGCCGACCTGGTCAAGATCGTCACTGTGCACAAGAGCAAGGGCCTGGAGTACCCGCTGGTCTGCCTGCCGTTCGCAGGCAGCTTCCGCCCCATGGAGCGGGCCAGGACGCCGTTCCTGACCCTGTCCGCGCAGGAGGGGGGGGAAGACGATGCCGCCCCGGCCCGCAGGCTGCTGCTGGACTTCAGCGACGAAGACCTGGCCCAGGCCGACCGCGAGCGGCTGCGCGAGGACCTGCGCCTGTTCTACGTGGCGCTCACCCGCCCGCGCCATGCGCTGTGGCTGGGCCTGGCCCCGCTCAGGCGCGGCAACGGCAAGGCCTGCGTGAACGAGCAGGGCGCCGCCGGCTACCTGCTGGGCGGCACCGAGCCGCGCTCGGCCCAGGGCTGGCTTGACGGCCTGCAGCAGCTGTGCGGAGAAGACCCGCACATGGCCTGGCGCGACCTGGATGCCGGGCCACTGCAGCGCACGCGCTGGCAGCCACCGGCTGGCGCCACCCCGCTGCACGATGCCCCTGCCTACGACGCGCGCTTCGACACCCGCTGGGGCATCGGCAGCTTCTCTGCCCTGGTGCGTGCCATGGCCGCGCCCAGCCTGCCCGTGCTGCCCGTGGCCGTGCAGCGCCCGGCCGAGGATGAGCAGGCGCTGGAGCCTCCGCCATCGCCGGAACTGGCGGACATCGCCGGCCTGGCGGGCCTGCAGCCCCTGCAGGATGGACCGGCCGGCGGGCCTGCGGTCTGGCACCGCTTTCTGCGCGGCCCCGTGGTCGGCAACTTCGTGCACGACCAGCTGGAATGGCTGGGCGGCGAAGACTTTGCCCTGCCCGTGGACGGCCAGGGTGCGCTCGCTGATCGCCTGGTGCGCCGCTGCGAGCGCGCGGGCCGGGGCGAGCAGGCGCGCGACCTGCTGGCCTGGCTCACGGCCGTGGTCCACCAGCCGCTGGCGCCGCTCGATGTCACGCTGGCCACGCTGGGCCCGCAACTGTCCGAGATGGAGTTCTGGCTGCCCGCGCGCCAGCTGCCGGCCGAGCGCATCGACCAGCTGTGCCGGCGCTTCATCTTGCCGGGGCAGGAGCGGCCCGCGCTGCCCCAGCGCTCGCTGCACGGCATGCTCATGGGCTTTGCCGACCTGGTGTTCTGCCACGAGGGCCGCTACTGGGTGCTTGACTACAAGAGCAACCACCTGGGCCCGGACGGCGCCGCCTACGGCCAGGAGGCCTTGGCCCGCGCCATGCTCCACCACCGCTACGACGTGCAGGCCGCCCTCTACCTGCTGGCCCTGCACCGGCTGCTGCGCAGCCGGCTGGGCACGGCCTACGAGCCGCAGCGCCAACTGGGCGGTGCGCTGTACTACTTTCTGCGCGGCATCGATGGCCCGGCCGGTGGCATGCATGCCATGGCGCCCGAGCTGCCCTTGCTTGATGCGCTCGATGAACTGCTCGGTCCCGGCCGCGCCAACGCGGAGGAACTGCCATGAGCCCGCGCCCCCGTTCGCGCACCATCGATACGGCCACGCTGGACCTGTTCGATGAACGGCCGGGCGGCGAACCGCCGGGCGACGACTCGCCGGGCGCCGTGCCGCCAGACACCAATGAAGTGCTGGCCCTGCTGCGCCGCTGGGCCGACGCGGGCCTGCTGCGCCGGCTGGATGCGGCGCTGGCTTCCTTCGTCGCCGGGCAGGATGCACAGGCCGGGCCCGCCTTGCTGGTGGCCGCCGCGCTGCTGGCGCAGATGGAGGGGCGCGGCCACAGCTGCCTGCCCCTGGCGCCGCTGGCCGGCCACCCCAACGACGTGCTGGCCTGGCCGGCCGATGCGCTGCCCGCGCAGCAGGCCCTGTGGCAGATGCTGCCTGCGCGCCTGTCCGGCTGGGTTGCGGCGCTGAGCGCCAGCCCCGTGGTGCGCGTGGTGCACGGGGAGCAGGTAGATGGACAGGATGGCAGCGAGGACCTCGGCCAGCCCCTGGTGCTGGCCGGCGCAGACGGCCCCGCGCCGCTGCTGTACCTGCGCCGCTACTGGGACTACGAACGCGCCGTGGCCGCCCACGTCATCCAGCGCACGGCGGCGCAGGCCGTGGCCGGCCAGCCGCTGGACGAAGCCCTGGCCCGCCACTGGCTGGACCGCCTGTTCCCGCCTGCGGCGGACGGTGGCGCCGTGGACTGGCAGAAGCTGGCCTGCGCGCTGGCGCTGCGCGGCCGGCTGTCGGTGATCACGGGCGGCCCCGGCACCGGCAAGACCTATACCGCCGCACGGCTGCTGGCCCTGCTGTTTGCCACGGCGCCCGATGCCGGCCAGTTGCGCGTGGCCCTGGCCGCCCCCACGGGCAAGGCGGCTGCGCGGCTGAAGCAATCGATCGACGGGGCCTTGCTGCAATTGCAGGGCAGCATGGGCGGCGAGATCGACCTGGCGGGCCTGGTGCAGCGCATGGGTGCGGCGCGCACCCTGCACTCCATGCTGGGCGCGCGGCCCGATACGCGGCACTGGGGATTCCATGCAGGGCGGCAGCTGGACGTGGACGTGCTCATCGTCGATGAGGCCTCCATGGTCCACCTGGAGATGATGGCGGCGCTGCTGGAGGCACTGCCGGCCGGCGCCCGCCTGGTGCTGCTGGGCGACAAGGACCAACTGGCTTCGGTGGAGGCGGGCGCCGTGCTGGGCGACCTGTGCCGCGATGCCCAGGCCGGGCGCTACCTGCCCGACACGCTGGACTACGCACTGCGCGTGGCGGGCCAGCGGCTGCCGCCGCAGTTCGCGGCGCCCGACGGCGATCGTGCGCCAGCGCTGGCGCAGCACACCGTCATGCTGCGCGAGAGCCGGCGCTTCGGCGGCCCCATCGGCCAGCTGGCACACGCCGTGAATGCCGGTGAGGCGGTGAAGGCCCAGGCCCTGCTCGATGCCGGCACGCAAGCCGGCGCAGGTTCCGAGCTGTGGGAACGCCATGGCGGCGGCGTGCACGCCGTGACCGAACTGGCCGTGCACGGGCGCGGCGGTCTTGCCAGCTATGCCCTCTATGCCCAGGCGCTGCAGGGCCGGCCGGATGCGGCCGGCGCCGACGAGGCAGCGCACCGCGCCTGGGTGGTCGCTGTGCTGCAGGCCTTCGAGCGCTTCCGGCTGCTGTGCGCCGTGCGCGAGGGCGATTGGGGCGTGTCCGGCCTCAACCGCGCGGTGGAGCAGGCCCTGGATGCGCAGGGCGTGATCCGCCGAGGCGGCGAATGGTATGCGGGCCGTCCCGTCATGGTCACGCGCAACGACGCGCAGCTGGGCGTGTTCAACGGCGACATCGGCATTGCGCTGCCGGGAGCGCACCAGGGGCAGCCAGGGCAGCTGCTGCGCGTCTACTTCCTGCAGGGCGACGAATTGCGCTCGGTCGGCGTCAGCCGCATGGCCCATGTGGAGACCGCCTTCGCCATGACGGTGCACAAAAGCCAGGGCTCGGAGTTCGAGCACACCGCCCTGGTGCTGCCCTCGCGCGGCGGCAGCGTGCTGGGGCGCGAGCTGGTCTACACCGGCATCACGCGCGCCCGCCAGGCCTTCTCGCTGTTCTCCGAGGTGCCGGGCCTGGTGGCCTCGGCCGTTGGCAGCCCCACGCAGCGCGCCAGCGGGCTGCTGCGCTGGCTGCAGGAGTGAGTGAAGGCCCCGCGCCTCAGGCCGGGGTCTTGTCGCTGGCGTAGCGGGCCATCATCAGCGCCGTATTGGTCTTGCGGTCGGCATTGACCTGCTGCACCGTGGGCCGCTCGGCCATGCGTGCCAGGTACTCGCGCACGGGCAGGTCGGCCAGAACGTCGCGGCCGCCAACGATCTTGCTGGCCGCGCTGACCAGGGGCAGGTGGACGATGGCGCAGCAGTCGGCCAGCGTGAAGCTGTCGCCCGCCACAAAGGGTGAGAAACGCGCAAGTTTGGCGAAGGCCGCCACGTTCTTGTCGAGCTGGGCCAGCGTGCGCTCCCGGGTGGAGTCGCTGACCTGGCCGCCGAAGAAGGCCTGCGGGTAGAGGATGCGCGCCACCAGCTCCAGGTGCAGGTCCAGGTACACGCACAGCTCGCGCACCTTGGCGGCCTCGAAGGCGTCGGCCGGCAGCAGGGCCGGCGAGGGCGACAGCGTCTCCACGTACTCGACCATGGCGGCCGACTCGCACAGACCCCGGCCGTCGTCGATGCGCAGGTAGGGCACCTTGCCCAGCGGAGAAAGCGCCATGTCGGTCTCTCCCAGCCAGGCCAGTTCCTCGTTGAAGGGCAGCTGCTTTTCCAGCAGGGCCAGCTTGACCTTGTTGTAGTAGTTGCTGGCCGCGAATCCGCACAGGGTGAGCATGGGTGTCTCCTAGGGTGTTGGTGAGGGCTGGGGGATGCGCCTGCGATGGTAGGGGCGGGCAGGGCCTGGCGGGGTCACGGACATGACGTCCTGGGGCAGACCCCTAGAATGACGCCATGCCGCTTCGCCTGCCCTCCACCTTGGCTGCCTGCGCCCGCTGGGCGCTGGGCCTGTGGCTGTGCGTGGCGCTGGCATCGGCGTTTGCGCCGCTGGCGCGCGCCTCGGGCTGGGAGCGCCTGTGCTCGGCCGCTGGCGAATCGGTCTGGGTGCCCTCGCCGGCCGGTCAGGACGATGCCCTTGCCGGCAGCCACGGCATCGACTGCCCGCTGTGCCTGCCCCCGCTGGCGCCGCCGCCCGCCCGGTGCAGTGCGGCCCCGGCACCGCTGGTGGCAGATGCGCAGCCACGGGCGCACCCGGCCTCCGTCCACAGCGTGGCCATGCCGGCCCTGCCCCAGGCCCGCGCCCCGCCCCGGTGACTCCCGGATTCACTCCCGCTTCCTTCGCTTGGCCAACCCTTTTTGCAAGGCACGAAGACCGTGCCGCAATGCATTGAAATTTCTGGAGAAACCGTGATGACACTGCGTCAATGGACCACCCCTTTCCTGATCGCCGCCTCCCTGTCCATGGGCCTGGCCCATGCCCATGCCGATGCGGCCCATGTCAAGGCCGACGCCGCCTGGGCGCGTGCCAGCGTGCCGGGCCAGCAGGCCACGGGCGCCTTCATGCGCCTGACGGCCGAGGAGCCGCTGCGCCTGGTGGGCGTGGAGTCGCCCGCCGCCGGCGTGGCCGAGGTGCATGAAATGAAGATGGAAGGCGATGTGATGCGCATGCGCGCCATCGACGGCCTGGACCTGCCCAAGGGCGTGGCCGTGGACCTGAAGCCCGGCGGCTACCACGTCATGCTGCAGCAGCTCAAGAGCCCGCTGCTCAAGGACAGTCAGGTACCCATCACCCTGGTGTTCAAGGACGCCAAGGGCGAGACCTCGCGCCTGAGCCTGCAGGTCCCCGTGCGCGCCATGGCGCCCGGCGCAGGTGCGGCATCGGCTGCGCAGGGCGGCGCGCATGGCGGACACGGCGGACATGCCGGCCACTCCCACTGAGCTTTTTGTCATCCACCGGGTTTGTGCGCAGCGGGCCGTGCATGACTTGCGATGGACTTGGCGTGTGCCTGGGTTAAGCTGAGCGCATGGCCGGTGTGCTTCACCGGCATGTTCTTCCAACCCAGTCCTAGCGAGTGCTGCCATGAGTGATGCGTCCTCCTTCGGTTTCGGCAAGTTCATCCCCGGTTTCGACTTCCTGCAGGGCCTGGCCCAGAGTGCAGGATCGGCCACCGCCCGGCCCCTGGGGCGCCTGCCCGAATGGGTGGCGCCCACGGTGAGCATCGAAGAGGTGGACAAGCGCATCACCGAACTCAAGGCCGTGCAGTTCTGGCTCGACCAGAACGGCAAGGCGCTGGCCGCCACCATCCAGGCCCTGGAAGTGCAGCGCATGACGCTGTCCACCTTGCAGGGCATGAACGTCAGCATGGGCGAGCTGGCGCAGGCCTTCCAGTTCCCTGCAGCCGCAACCGCCGCGGCCAAGGGCGCCGCCAGCGCGGGGCAGGGCGACCTTTCGGACTGGCCCATGTCCTCGGCCGCCAGCCGGGCGAGCAAGAAGGAAAAGCCGCAGCCCGAGCCCGCACAGGCCGCTGCCGCGCCGCCTGCAGCCCCCGAGGCGGCCAAGGCCGCCGACAGACCCGCAGCCGCGGAGACTGCGGCGCCCAAGGACGAGTCCGCCCAGGCCGCCGCCATGGGCCAGGCCATGCAGTGGTGGGGCGCGTTGACCCAGCAGTTCCAGCAGATCGCCGCCAAGGCCATGGCCGAGCCCATGGCCCCGGAGGCCGTGGCGGCCGCCCAGCGCGCCACCGGCATGGCCGGTGACCTGGCCAAGGCCACCATGGACCGCATGGCGGCACAGGCCAGCGCCTTTGCTGCGCAGGCGGGCAAGGCGGCGGCGGTCTCCCCTGCCAAGGCGCCGTCCGCAAAGCCGGCGGCCAAGGCTGCGGTGCAGGCCGAAGCCCCCAGGACCGCTGCCAAGGCTCCCGCCAAAGCGGCTGCCAGGAAAACCGCTGCAAAGGCTGGAGCCAAGGCGCCGGCCGCCAGCAAGCCGGCAGCCAAGAGCCGGCCGGCGCGTTGACCGATCGGGCCGGACCCATGGATGCGCAAGGCCCCAGCCACCCGCAAGCCGGGTGCTGGCGGGGCTAGAAAGAAGGTTGGTATGTCGTTGTTTCCTGTAGGCCATGCCAGCCATTCCGACTGGCGCGCCGCGGCCGACGCGGTGCTGCAGCAGCTGCGCTTGCAGATGGCCGGGCCCGGCCACGCGCAGCGGCCCCGTCTGGGACTGGTGTACCTGTCCCATGCGCATGCCGCCCACGCACGGCCGCTGCTGCAGCATCTGGCCAGGGCCCTGCCCCATGTGGCGGACTGGGCCGGCTGCTCGGCCGGCGGCGTTCTGGCCATGTCGCATGAGTACCTGTCAGGAACCGCGCTCGCGGTGATGCTGCTGGATGTACCGGCCGCCCACTACCGCCTGTATTCGGGCCTGGCGCCCCTGCATGCGCCTGGCGGCGAGGCCGGCTTCACCGCCCATTCGGCCCTGGTCCATGCCGCAGGCGGCCAGCCCGAGCTGGCCGAGCTGCTGTACGAGCTGTCCGAGCGCACCGAGTCCGGCCTGCTGTTCGGCGGCGTGGGCGATGACGGGGAAGATGGCGTGGAGGGCGTGCAGATCGCCTGCCGTACCGAGGATCTGCATGCGCAGCATGCGGACGCGCGCGGCATTTTTCGTGGCGGCTTTTCAGGCGTGGCCTTCGGTGCCGGCGTGCCCTGCATCACGGGCATGGCCCAGGGCTGCGTGCCGCTGGGCGAGGGGCTGGAGATCACCGAGGCGCGCGGCGCCCTGGTCACCGGGCTCGATGGCGATCCGGCCCTGCAGCGCCTGCTGCAGCTGCTGGGCGTGGAGCTGGAAGGCAGCGACTGGCAGCCCGCGCTGACCACGGTCCGCACCACGCTGGCGGCCATTGCGCCGCCGGGCCGGGGCCTGGCCCACGGCGTGCTGACCGAAGAGGCCCAGGTGCTGACCCTGGTTGGCCTGGACCCGCTGCGCCAGGGCGTGGCCCTGTCCTCGGCCGTGGAGGCCGGGCATTCGGTGATCTTCTGCCGCCGCCAGGCCCAGGTGGCGCGCCAGGAACTGCTGCAACTGGGCGCTGCGCTGCGCGATGCGGCGGAGCCCGAGGAGGCGGCGCCCGAAGGCGAGGCACAGCCCCGCATCCGTGGCGCCATCTACATCAGTTGCCGGGGCCGCGGCGGCGGCCTGTTCGGCGGCCCCGATGCCGAACTGCGCACCCTGCGCCACGCACTGGGCGATGTGCCATTGATCGGCTTCGTTGCCGAAGCCGAGATCATGGACGCCCGCCTGCACCGCTTCGCCGGGGTGTTGACGGTGTTCACTGCCTAGGCGTCGTACACGCCGTACACACGGTACACACCGTCTGCACCTCAGACCGCGCGCGGGCGAACCGTGCCTGCGCTGCGATCCGGGTCCATGGCTGCGGCTCCCAGAAAATCGAAATCCACGGCCGGCTGCCTGCCGCTGACCAGGTCGGCCAGCGCCATGCCGGAGCCGCAGGCATGGGTCCAGCCCAGCGTGCCGTGGCCGGTGTTCAGGAACAGGTTGGCGATGGGCGAGCGTCCGATCAGCGGCACATTGCTGGGCGTGGCGGGGCGCAGGCCGCTCCAGAACTGGGCGCGGCCGGTATCGCCGGCGCCGGGGAACAGCTGCTGCACGCGCCGCACGATGGCCTCGCAACGCACGGGGTCCAGGTTGCGGTCGTAGCCGTTGAACTCGGCCGTGCCCGCAATGCGCAGGCGGTCGCCTTGCGCGCCCGTGTAGCGCGAGAACACCAGCTTGAACTCGTCGTCCGTGAGGCTGACCTGGTAGGCCTTGGCGGGGTCCAGCACCGGCAGGGTCACGGAGTAGCCCTTGGCCGGGTAGATGGGCAGGTGCAGTCCCAGCGGCTGGGCCAGCAGCGGGCTGAACGAGCCCATGGCCAGCACATAGGCGTCGCCCTGGATGCGTTCGTAGCGGCCATCGGCATTGGTCACCTCCACATGGTCGATATGGCGGCTGGCGCCCGCACCCGTGGTGCGCAGCGCCATGACGTGGTGGCCGTGGCGGAACTGCACGCCCGTGGCGGCGGCGATGCGCGCCAGCTCGCGTGTGAAGAGGTTGGCGTCGCCTGATTCATCCTCGGCCGTATAGGTGGCGCCCGCTATCTGCCCGCGCACATGGGCCAGAGCCGGCTCCAGGCGCACGGCTTCGTCGGCATCGATCAGGCGGCGGTCGCAGCCCAGGGTCTGCATCTGCTCGGTGGGCTTGAGCGCGCCCTCGAACTCGCGGGCGTTCGTATAGAAGTGCAGGATGCCCTGCGTGCGCTGCTCGTACTGGATGCCGGTGTCGGCACGCAGCTGCTGCAGGGCCTCGCGGCTGTAGGTGCCCAGGCGAACGATCTGCTGGATGTTGTGGCGCGTGCGCGCGGGCGTGCAGTTGCGCAGGAAGGACAGGCCCCAGAGCCACTGGCGCATGTCGGCGCGCAGGCGGAAGAGCAGGGGGGCGTCCTGCCGGCCCAGCCAGCCCAGCAGCTTCAGCGGTGCGCCGGGGTTGGCCCAGGGCTCCGCGTGGCTGACCGAGATCTGCCCGCCGTTGGCGAAGCTGGTTTCGGCGCCGGGCGCGGCCTGGCGGTCGATGACGGTCACTTCATGACCGAGGGATTGCAGATAGTAGGCCGACGTGGTGCCGATCAGACCGGCTCCGAGAACGATGACGCGCATGACGATGCCCTTTCAAAGGCATGTGCCGGGTCACGCGAAAGCTGGCCGCTATGGTCTGGATAGCAGGCAGCCGGCGTCCGTCGTGACGCAGCTGCCGCTCCCCCTGTCCTTGGTACCTGAGAGATTCACCGCCGTCCATGGGAACGGGGCTTGCTCCTTCGGTGCGCCGCACATTGCGTGCGGCGGCTCTCCAGACGGCATGTTGTGTTTGCAGTACGGAACCTGAGCGTGTATGGGAGTTTGCGCCTTCGGTGAGGCTCGGCACCGTGGCGCCCGCCTGCTCTCCTGCAGGGGCGATTCTATGGGGCTTGCGCAGCCAGCTCCAGTCGTATTGGGGATACCACCAGTTACCTGTATGTGGTGTGGCTGATTCAGGGTATTCCCTAGATCGTTCAAGCGCCTCCCTCGTAGCGCTGGTACGAGTCTCTGGTTTCATGTAAAAAAACTATTGAAATAGAAAAAAACATGATTTAGCCTATCGATATGTGCAGTGGTTTGTCAGTGCATGTTCTGGTCGATTGGACCTGCATGGGTTAACCATGGGTTGTCTATATGTCTGATAGGCGACTTACCGTTGCACAGGTGCGGGTCCATGGAAACTGGTCCGTCACTGAAAAAATACAAGCACGGTGAATATGGTTTGTCGAGGGAGGAATGTTTTGCGTCGCAAACCCGACTGAAGGTGTGCCCGCTCAATGGGCAGTGGAGCAGCGCGCAAGCGTTGATGGAAATCCGCCTTTTTTTGATTGACGCGCAGGATCTGCGCGAAAAATTTTGCTTCCAAACTCACCGGCTGCAAGGTGAGTTGTGGGCTCGTGATTCAAATAGAACTATCCGAGGTACGGCGATGCAAATGCGCTGGGTACAACTGATGGCCATTGCCATTGGGAAAATCATTTTCCTGTCATATCTCCTTGAGAGAACGGGGAATATCATGCATGCTCTCAATCGCCTGCCTGGTTCGGCATTTTTTCGCAAGTGGCGTGCAGCGAAGTGCCTTTTCTCTTTGCTGCTGCTTTCATGCGCGGGTATCTCATCCACGGCACTGGCGGCGACCATCGTCTTCACGGTCACCGACAACAGCGACGCTCCCAATGCCAATGCAACGACACCAACCACCTGTGTCAGCACGCTGGGGGGCACCTTTGCTGGCGCATGTACGCTGCGAGCGGCCATTCAGGCAGCCAACTACACGCTGCAAACGCTGGATCCGAGTGCCGATGTTTCCATCGTCTTTGCGCCGACACTGACCACGTCGGTACGAACCATACAGAGCGGGACATCCAAGGATGCGGCGGGAAACCTCCATCCGTATGTCGACAATCAGACGGTTTACGTGCGCTGTGCCAATACATTCATCAGCGGAGCCCAGTCCGGCGCCGTGACGGGGGCCACCAATGCCTGTGGTCAAAGCCAGATGATCAGCGGCGGCGATACGGGCACCACCACTGGTGCCGGTGGTGCCTGGTACTGGCTCAAAGGCACCGTGCCAGCCGGCACGGGCTCGTTGACCATCGATTTCGGGGGAGTCATACAAGTCCAGAACTGGGCGGACTCCCCCTGGGAAACTTTTTATCTTGGTGGGAAGAACATCACGCTCACCAATTCGCCCAATATGACCTGTGGCGAAGCGGTATTCGTCGTTGGCTCCCCGGCGAACAATATCACCATTGATCGCGTCGGCCTGGTGAATGTGGCTCCAACCCCTGCTGGAGAGGGGACGCCGTTCAACTGCGAGCTGTACGCGGAGATTCATCAAGGCGCACAAAACGTATTCTTTACCAATAGCACGATCAATTCCGCGATATGGAATGGAAATTACGGCAATAACAAGGGCTCGGCCATTTCCGTTGCCGCAAGCAACGGTACAGGAGGCACGGTTTCCAACATTGTTGTCGATAATTTCACGGTAACGAATCTGCCCAACCCTATCGGGGGAATGCAGCTCGAGCAGTTCTTCCAGGTCATGTCGAACATGACCGTCAACGGATTGACGATCAAAGATTCGAATATCGCACTGAGCCCGACTGGTGGAAATGCGCCCAGGGCCGTGGTGTCGGTTGATGGAACGATCAACCTGGACAATGGAACTGGTCTTGCCGTGACGGGTAATACCTTCTCGCTGCCTATTGCCGCCTATACCACTTCATCGCCAATGCATGTGTCGGCACCAACGTTGAATACGGCAGCCTCAGGCACGACGCAGGTAGTGACGGTGACCGATAACAACTTCACTGGCGGCGGGGACGGGGTGAATATCGGTGGTACGGGTACGGCACCAGGATTGATTGGCAACAACAAGATGACAAGCCAGTCGAGAAGTGCCATTCGTGTCACTGCGCGTGATTTCTTCAAGATTTCTCAGAACACGCTGTTTTCCGTGCCTGTGGCTGCAAACTCAGGTATCAGCTTGCAGACGACGGCCAATGGACAAACCGGATGGACCCCGACCCTTGGCGTTGGCGCCAGTGACACCGCCGCCTGCACCTGGACATTCAATATCACGGCAAATGCCAATGCGAGCGAGCCGGCACCGTATACGGTGGAAGCCTTTTGGTCGCCGACCGGCGCGGGCGTCAACGATGCGCAGGTCTATCTGGGCTCAGGGACCATGGCCGGAGCCTCGGGAACGCTGACCGTTCCTTCGTATCTCAGCGGCCAGGTGCGAGTCACAGTGACGGACAGCAATTCCGGTGGAGCACAAACCTCGCAGCTTTCAACGGCGGCAAGCGTCACCGGTTTTCCCTGTGCCCTGAAATCCGGCGTTCTGGCGACGACCAACAATCAACCTGTCGGCAGCAGCGACTTGCTGGAGGTCTACATTGTTGATGGCCAAGGCAATGCCTGGACGGGGGGCAGTGACACCGTCACCTTCGCAGCGCCGCCTGCAGGTGTCACGTTCAATGGCGGCTCCGCCGCAGTCAGCTGCACGACCAACTCCAGCGGAAAGTGCGCGTCTCCCATCAATGCCAGCAGCAGTGTCGCCGGAACATTCACGACACCCGTGACCTTGTCGTCGTCAGTCGCTGGTGCCACGTTCTCCAATCTTCCATTGGGTGGAAGCCCGGTATCTGGCGCAGTGACCTATCAGCCTTCGCCGGTTGCTTACAGCTTCACCGGGCTGCCGGCCAGCACGACCGGTTCTGAAATCGCCGCGAGTCCGCCATCGATTGCGGCCAACGGCGTCTCCACCAGCACCTTGGCCGTGCAGTTGAAGGATGCTTTAGGCAACCTTGTCACCACCTGTACCGATACGGTGGCCTTCACCCTCAATGCGGGGACGCAAGGCGTTCCTGCCGTCAGCGTCACGGGCTGCAGTGCCGGCATGTACACGGGGACGGTGACATCGCCGGTGCTGGTCGGCAGCGGAACCTTCGGGTTCACCATCAACGGGTCTGCGGCTGTTGCCACCGCAACGATCTCCTATGCGGCCGCAACGCCGAGCACGAGTGCATCGACGATAGTCGCCACTCCGGCATCGATCGTGGCCAACGGCAGCTCCACCAGCGTGCTGCGCGTGCAACTGGTCGATGCCAGCAGCAATCCGATCAACACGTGCACGAACACGGTGGCGTTCACCCTGAACGGCGGAACGCAGGGAACGCCGAGTGTGGGCGCGGCCTCGTGTACTGCCGGCATCTATACGGGCACCGTCACATCGCCCACGGCGGTCGGCAGCGGGATCTTCGGATTCACCATCAACGGCTCTGCCGCAGTTGCTACGGCTTCAGTGAGCTACACGGCGGGTCCGCCAAGTACCAGCGCCTCGACCATCGTTGCGAGTCCGACCTCGATCATTGCCAATGGCACTGCAACCAGCACATTGACGGCGCAGCTCAAGGATGCGTCAGGCAATTCGATTTCGACCTGTGCCAACACGGTGGCCTTCACGCTGAACGGCGGAACACAGGGCTCGCCTGCGGTCGGCGCGGGGTCGTGCAGCGCAGGGGTGTACACGGCCACCGTCACGGCACCTACCGCAGTCGGCAGCGGCACCTTTGGCTTCACCATCAATGGCTCGGCCGCCACGGCTACGGCTGTGGTGAACTACACGGCCGGCCCGCCCAGCAATGGCGCGAATGGAAACCTGATCAGTGCCAGTCCGCTCAGCGTTGTCGCAGACAACACGGCCACGAGTTCGATCAGCGTGACCCTGCGCGATGCCAATGGCAATCCCGCCACGGATACGGCTGCGCACACGATTGTCTTCACCAAAACGGGCGTGGGCACGACCACGCCGGCCGCACCCACGTGCACGATCGCGGCCAACGCCAATCCGGCCACCTGCTCCGTGACGGTGAAATCGGCCACGGTCGGCACCGCAAGCTTCACGGCAACGGACAACGGAGAGGCCGTGAGCAATGGCAGTCCGGTATCGGTCAACTTCATTGCCGGGCCGCCCAGCAATACAGCCAGTGGCAATCTGCTCAGTGCCACACCGCTCTCGGTGATGGCCGACGGTACGAGCACCGGCACGGTGACCGTCGCACTGCAGGACGCCAATGGCAATGCAACCGTCGATACGGTTGCCCACACCATCGGCTTTGTCCATACCGGCGCCGGCACGCCTTCGGCAACTTCCTGCACGATTGCGGCCAATGCGAATCCAGCGCGCTGCTCCATCACGGTGACATCCACCGTCGCGGGTGCGGCGAGCTTCACAGCCACGGACAACAACGGCACCACCACCCAGAGCGTGGCCAATGGCAGTCCGGCCGTGATCAACTTCACGGCCAATGCCGCCGACCCCGCCAGGTCGGGGGTGCGTACCGTCAGCAGTCCGGCCACGGCCAATGGCTCGGCGACAGATGTGCTTGAAGCGTTTGTGGGAGATGTCAACGGCAATCCGGTGGCCGGAAGCGTTGTCACGTTCTCTCCCACCGCAAACATCACCTTCAGCGGTACCTGCACCACCAATGCGGCCGGTACCTGCCAGGTCACCGCCAGGACAACCGTCGCGGGCTCCTACGCTTCCGGCGCAAGCATCGCGAGCGGCGCATTGAGCGGCAGCGGCATCAGCGCCGGCGGCAATACGTACGGTGCGACGGCTGCCTATGTCTTTACGGCAGGTGCCGTCGATCCCGCCAATTCGACCATGTCGGTCGATGTGAACAACCAGGCAGCCGGCGGCGGCCAGGACGTCGTTTCCGTGGTCACCAAGGATGCGTTCGGCAATCCGGTCACCGGCGTTGCCGTGAACTTCAGCGTGACGCCTGCCGGAGCGGCACCTGCCACCGCCAGTTGCACGACCGCTGGTGCGGCGGCGACCTGCTCGGTGTCGTTCACCAGCGTGACCGCATCGACTTACTCGGCCGCCACCACGGTGGGTGCAACTGCCATCGGCAACAGCCCGCAATCGATGGCCTTTGTCGCCGGCAATGCCTCGGCAAGCAACTCGGGCCTGCGTGTCGTGAGCGACAACGCGGCGGCAAATGGCACGGCAACCGATGTGGTGGAAGCGTATGTGCGCGATGCCGGTGGCAATCCCAAGGGTGGCGAGGTCGTCACCTTTGCCGGTACTGCCGGCGTGAAGCTGAACGGTGGTGCGGCAGGTGCGTCAGCCACTTGCACCACTGGAACAAGTGGCGCAACTCTGGGCATCTGCTCGATCACTGCCACCAGCACAGCAAGTGGGACCTACAGCATCGCCACCAGCATTCCTGCAGGAACCCTGGGTGGCACGTTCACCGTGGGAGCAAACGCGTATTCGCCAAGCGCCGCACAAATTCATTTTGTGAGCGTGGTGAACCTCAGTGTCACCAAGGCCAACCCGGGCAGCTTGGCTGTGGGTACGCCCTTCAACTATGCGTTCTCCGTGTCCAATGCCGCCAGTGCCTTCGGTCCTGCCAACAGCGTGACCATCAAGGACCTGGTGCCGGCAGGCATCAGCATCACGGGCGTGCCGACTGGTGCAAACGTGGCCAGTGCGACCTGCACGCCCAATACCTTCCCGTTTGCGGGTAACGGCAGTTCCGTGCTGACGTGTACGGTGAGCTTCACCACACCGGTGGCGGCTGGCAGCAGCACCAGCTTCAACCTGCCAGCTGTGCCGACGGCGGTGGGTTCGAGCACGAACACGGCTTCCTATGATCCGTCCGGTGGTACCAGCCCGGTCAATCCGACGGCAGGTTGCACGACGGACTGCTCGTCGACGCCCGCCACCCCAGTCAACCCTGGTTCGCCCACGCTGACGGTCAGCAAGGCCAACCCCGGCAGCCTGGCTGTGGGGACTGCGTTCAACTACGCCTTCACGGTAGCGAATGCGGCTGGAGCGTTCGGTCCCGCCACCAGCGTGACCATCAAGGACCTGGTGCCTGCGGGTATCAGCATCACGGGCGTGCCGACCGGCGCAAACGTGGCCAGTGCAACCTGCACACCCAACGCCTTCCCGTTTGCGGGCAATGGCAGCGCCGTCCTGACGTGTACGGTGAACTTCACGACCTCGGTCGCAGCCGGTGGCAGCACCAGCTTCAACCTGCCGGCTGTTCCGACGGCTGTGGGTTCGAGCACCAACACGGCCTCCTACGATCCGTCGGGCGGCATCAGCCCGGTCAATCCGACGGCAGGGTGCACAACAGACTGCGCGTCGACACCCACCACTCCTGTCACGCCTGGTTCGCCTGCACTGACGGTCAGCAAGGCCAACCCGGGCAGCCTGGCCCTGGGTACGCCCTTCAACTACGCCTTCACGGTGAATAACGCCGCCGGTGCCTTCGGCCCCGCAACCAGCGTGACTATCAAGGACTTGGTGCCTGCGGGGATCAGCATCACGGGTGTGCCGACCGGTGCGAACGTGGCCAGTGCGACCTGCGCGCCCAACACCTTCCCGTTTGCGGGCAATGGCAGCGCCGTCCTGACGTGTACGGTGAACTTCACGACCTCGGTCGCAGCCGGTGCCAGCACCAGCTTCAACCTGCCGGCTGTGCCGACGGCTGTGGGTTCGAGCACCAACACGGCCTCCTACGATCCGTCGGGCGGCATCAGCCCCGTCAATCCGACGGCAGGGTGTACGACAGACTGCGCTTCCACACCGGTGACTCCGGTGACGCCAGGCACGCCAGCGTTGACGGTCACCAAGGCCAATCCCGGCAGCCTGGCCGTGGGCACGGCGTTCAACTACGCCTTCACGGTAGCGAATGCCGCCAGTGCCTTCGGTCCCGCCACCAGCGTGACCATCAAGGACCTGGTGCCGGCAGGCATCAGCATCACGGGCGTGCCGACTGGTGCAAACGTGGCCAGTGCGACCTGCACGCCCAATACCTTCCCGTTTGCGGGTAACGGCAGTTCCGTGCTGACGTGTACGGTGAGCTTCACCACACCGGTGGCGGCTGGCAGCAGCACCAGCTTCAACCTGCCAGCTGT
>NZ_JBICKS010000033.1:0-73501 GCF_043104415.1 Delftia sp. WSY_16
TCCATCCCCTGGCGCTGCATCTCCTCCACGATCACCTGCATGTAGCTGGGCGTGACCATGATGATGTCGGGCCGGAAATCCTGGATCAGCTGCACCTGCTTTTCGGTCTGCCCGCCCGACATGGGCACCACGGTGCAGCCCGCGCGCTCGGCACCGTAGTGCGCGCCCAGCCCGCCCGTGAACAGGCCGTAGCCATAGGCCACATGCACCATGTCGCCAGGCCGCCCGCCCGCCGCGCGGATGGAGCGCGCCACCAGATTCGCCCAGTTGTCGATGTCATTCAACGTGTAGCCCACGACCGTGGGCTTGCCCGTGGTGCCCGAGGAGGCATGCACGCGCGCCACCTTCTGGCGCGGCACGGCGAACATGCCGAACGGGTAGTTCTCGCGCAGGTCCTTCTTGGTGGTGAAGGGAAAGCGGGCCAGGTCGGACAGCGTGCGCAGATCGGAGGGGTGCACGCCCTTCTCATCGAAGGCGCGGCGGTAGTGCGGCACGTTGTCGTAGGCATGCTGCAGCGACCAGCGCAGGCGCTGCAGCTGCAACGAGGCGATCTCGTCGCGGCTGGCGGTTTCGATGGGGTCGAGTTCGCCGGGGGCGGGGCGCAGGTCTTTGTTCATCGGGGTTCTGGCGTCGTGAGGCAAGGGGTTCAGAATAATTGACCGACCGGACGGTAGGATTATAAGATGCAGCTTTCTTGAGCAACAAGGCTTGTTGTCCGGTACTAACCCTGATAGCGACGCCACATTCCAACCCAGGAGACATCCCATGCCCGCCCACGCCCTCTACGAACGCCACCGCCCTCTGCTCGACGACGCGCTGCAGGCCCTGTCCCGCCGGGGCCACTGGTCGCCCTTCCCCGAGGCGCCCTCGCCCAAGGTGTATGGCGAGACCGCCCAGGCCCAGGGCCATGCCGCCGTGCAGGCGCTGTTCGGCAAGGACTATCCGCTGCGCCAGCCCGGTGAACGCGCGCGCGTGGCCACCGAGCAATCGCCCTATGGCGTGGCCCTGGACATCCGCTATCCCGAGTGCGATGCCCAGGCGCTGGTGGACGCGGCCCAGGCGGCCGAGCCTGCGTGGCAGGCGCTGGGCCCCCAGGGCCGCACCGGCGTGCTGCTGGAGGCGCTGACGCGCATCCACCAGCGCAGCTTCGAGATCGCGCATGCCGTGATGCTGACCACGGGCCAGGGCGCGATGATGGCCTTCCAGGCCGGCGGCCCCCATGCCCAGGACCGCGCCCTGGAAGCCATTGCCGTGGCCTGGAAGGCCATGGCCGACGTGCCTGCCGAGGCCGACTGGGAAAAGCCCCAGGGCAAGCATGCGCCCGCCGTGCTGCACAAGCGCTTCGAGATCGTGGGGCGTGGCGTGGCCCTGGTCATCGGCTGCGCCACCTTCCCGACCTGGAACACCTACCCGGGCCTGTTCGCCGCGCTGGCCACGGGCAACCCCGTGATCGTCAAGCCCCACCCCAACGCCGTGCTGCCTGCTGCGCTCACCGTGAGCGTGCTGCGCGATGTGCTGACCGAGCAGGGCCTGGACCCCAACCTCGTGACCCTGGCCGTGAGCGGCAAGCCCGAATTGGCCCAGGCCCTGGCCACGCACGCCGCCGTGGCCTCCATCGACTTCACGGGCGGCAATGCCTTCGGCCAGTGGCTGCAGTCCAACGCGCCGCAGGCACGCCTGTATGCCGAGATGGCCGGCGTGAACCTGGTGGTGATCGAGTCCACCGATGCCTACGCAGGCATGCTGCGCAATCTGGCCCTGTCACTGTCGCTGTACAGCGGCCAGATGTGCACCACCACGCAGAACCTGCTGATTCCGGCCGGCGGCATAGAGACTGACCAGGGCCACAAGAGCTTCGAGCAGGTCGGCGCCGATCTGGCCGCCGCCATCGACCAGTTGCTGGCCGATCCCAAGGTGGCCTTCACCGTGCTGGGCGCCATAGGCTCTGCGCAGACCGTGGAGCGCGTGGAACAGGCCGCCACCGTGGGCCGCGCCGTGCGCGCCTCGCAAAAGCTCACCCATCCCGAGTACCCGCAGGCCGAGGTGCGCACGCCCGCGCTGCGCGCGCTGGACGTGGCGGACGCCGCCATCTACGAGCGCGAATGCTTCGGCCCCGTCTCCTACCTGGTGGCCGTGCCCTCGGCCCAGGCCGCGCGCGAGCTGGCCGAGCGCAGCGTGCGCGCGCATGGCGCGATGACGCTGGGCCTGTACTCCACGGATGCGGCCTTCGTCGATGCCGTGGCGGCCTCGGCGCTGCGCTCGCGCGTGGCCCTGTCCATCAACCTCACGCAGGGCGTGATGGTCAACCAGTCGGCCGGTTTTTCCGACTTCCATGCCACGGGCGGCAATCCCGCGGCCAATGCCAGCTACACCACGCTGGCCTTCGTGGCCGACCGCTTCGTGGTCGTGCAGCGCAGGTGGTGATGGACCGGGCCGAGCCTAGGCCTGGCGGGCCTTGCGCGGCTTCTTGGCGTCCGGCACGCTGACCGCGCGCACGCCGCCGAAGAACAGCTGGGACACCATGGTGCCAATGGCGTCATGGTCCAGCGTGCCGCCCGGCTTGAGCCAGGTGAAGGTCCAGTTGATCATGCCGAACAGCAGCATGGCCAGGGGCTTGCCCAGGGCGCTGTCGGCGGGCTCGCCGCGCACCTGGGCAATGGTCTGCGCAAAGGCCGCGACCACGCGGCGCTCCACGTCCAGGATGCGCTGCTGGTCTTGCTCGCGCAGGAAGCGCACGTCCTCGGTCAGCACGCGGTGGGCATTCTGGGCCTGGGCGTACTCCTGGCCGAAGCCGCGGATCAGCGCATGCAGGCGCTGCTCGGGATCGGCATGGGCCTGCAGGGTGTCGTTGACCAGGGCTTCGAGGCGCAGCACATGCTCTTCGGCAATGCGCACGGCCAGGTCGTGCTTGTCGAGCACATAGTGGTAGAGCGTGGCCTTGGAGACGCCGCAGGCCGCAGCCACCTCGTTCATGGAGGTGCCCGCATAGCCGCGCTGCGCGAACAGCTGGGCGGCGTGGGAGAGGATCATTTCACGCTGGCCATCGTAGCCAGCAGGGTCACGTACGCGTGCCATGCGGCGGCGTCCTTTCGGTAGGTGTCGTTGCCAGGGTCCGCCCGTGCGGCCCGGGCCGGAATTATGGACGGCGCAGCGGCGCGCGCCCCCGCGATTACCAGTTTTCAGGGATATGCAAAGATGCGGGCTTCGCCCACAGTCGGGCGGCCATCCTGCCCCTTTTTACGCCCGCCGCTGCGCACGCCTTTTCCATGCCCGCCCATCTGCTTGTCCCAGAGTCCACGCTTCCGGCCCCGGTGCTGGTGGTGGAGGACGAGCCGCTGATCCGCCAGCGGCTGCAGTCCGTGCTGGGCCAGCTGGGCTACACGCCCGATGCCCTGCTGTTCGCAGGCTCCCTGGCCCAGGCCCGCGCCTGCCTGGCCGAGCCCGTGGCGCTGGCTCTGGTGGACCTGGGCCTGCCCGACGGCAGCGGCATCGACCTGATCGCCGAGATGCGCAGCGCAGACCCGGCCGTGGGCATCCTGGTGATCTCGGCCTGGAGCACGGAGGACGCCATCCTCGCGGCGCTGCGCGCAGGCGCCACCGGCTATGTGCTCAAGGAACGCGACGACCTGGAAGTGTCGCTGTCCATCCGCAGCGTGCTGCGCGGCGGCGCCCCCATCGACCCCTTCATCGCGCGCCGCGTGATCGCCGAGCTGCAGGGCGCGGCACCGGCCACGCCGGAGAGCAGCGGCACCGAGTCCACGCTGAGCGCGCGCGAAAGCCAGATCCTGCGCCTGGTGGCCGATGGCCTGACCAACCGCGAGATCGCCGAGCAGCTGCACCTGTCGCGCTACACGGTGGAATGCCACATCAAGCACATCTACCGCAAGCTGGCCGTGTCCTCGCGCACGCGCGCCGTCAACACGGCACGCGTGCGCGGCCTGCTGGGCTGACGGCCATGGGCGGGTGGCGCCGGTGGTTCGGCCCGGTGCGGCACTTCGCTCTGGGCCAGGCCCTGGGCCTGGCGGTCCTCCTGTGCAGTCCCTGCGCCTTGGCCCAGGCCTGCCTGCCGCAGATCCTGTCCATCCAGTCCGCCAAGGCCGCAGGCCTGGGACCGCCGCCCATCGCCAGTGCGGTACGCGACTGGCACAACGTGACCCTGCCCGACCACTGGCTGGACCGCTGGCCCGGCTACAGCGGCGCCGTCTGGTACCGCATCGACTGGCAGCGCGGCTGCGCTCACCCCCCTGCCGCTTCTGCCACCGCCGCCGCAGATCCCGTGGCGCTGGCCTTGCACTCCATGGTCATGGCCGGCGAGGTCTTCGTGAACGGCGACCTGCTGTGGCGCGACCGGCACCTGGTCGAGCCCCTGTCGCGCAGCTGGAACATGCCGCGCTTTTGGCTGCTGCCCGAATCCGCCCTGCATGCGGGCACCAACAGCGTGTGGATACGCGTGCACGGCCTGGCCGAGCAGACGCCCGGCCTGGGCGAGGTGCGCCTGGGCGAGCCCGAGGCGCTGCGCCAGTGGCACGCGCAGACCTGGTGGAACCAGCGCACGCTGTTTGCCATGAACATCGTGGTCTCGCTGGTGCTGGGCGTGCTGTTCGCCTTTGCCTGGCTGCAGCGGCGCGCCAGCAAGGCCTTTGGCTGGTACGCGCTCAATGCCTTCTGCTGGGCGCTGTTCCTGGCCAATATCCTGGCCACCGAGGCCTGGCCCTTCCCCGACACCCTGGCCGTGGCACGCGGCAACCTGCTGGTCTTTTTGCTGTTCGGCCAGAGCTTTTGCCTGTTCACCTGGCGCTTCGGAAAACTGCACCTGCCCCGGCTGGAAAAGCTGCTGTGGGCGCTGACGCTGGCCGGCATGGCCGCCGCCATCTTCGCGCCCTGGTCGCTGGTGGACGGCGTGCTGCACATTGGCCTGGTGTACTTCGGCATCTGCGTGGCCGTGTCGCTGCACTTTCCGCTGCACGCCTGGCGCACGCGCGAGCCGGGCCACCTGGTCTACGCGGCCTGCCTGCTGGTCTTCCTGTGCGCGGGCCTGCACGACATGCTGGCGCTCAAGAAGGTGATCGGCCCCGCCACGCCCTGGATGCCCTATACCGCACCGCTGACCATGCTGGCCCTGTCCATGGTGCTGGGCCGGCAGTTCGTGCTCAGCATGCGCCGCATCGAGCAGTTCAACCAGGAGCTGACCGACAGCGTGGCGCGTGCCTGCGACGAGCTCGGCGGCACGCTGGCGCGCGAGCATGCGCTGGCGCTCAGCCACTCGCGGCTGCAGGAACGGATGCAGCTGGCGCACGACCTGCACGACAGCCTGGGCGGCTCCCTGGTCCGCTCCATCGCCATGGTGGAGCAGGCCGGCACCCCCATGCACAACCGCCAGTTCCTGTCCGTGCTCAAGCTGCTGCGCGACGACCTGCGCCAGATGATCGACAGCGGCACCAGCGTCTCCGTCACCGTGCCGGACACGCCCCAGGCCTGGATCGCGCCGCTGCGCCACCGCTTTGCCAGCCTGTTCGACGCGCTGGACATGCAGTCCGACTGGCAGGTGCCGGCCGCCTGGCCGCAGCCGCCCGGTGCGCTGCAGTGCCTGGCGCTGACGCGCGTGCTGGAGGAAGCGCTGGCCAATGTGATCAAGCACAGCCGCGCCCAGTGCGTGCAGGTGCAGCTGCAGTGGCCCGAGCCGCATTGGCTGATGCTGCGCATCACCGACGACGGCGCAGGCTTTGACGTGTCCGCCGTGCAGCAGGCCGGTATGGGCGTGGGCCTGCGCAGCATGCAGGCGCGCCTGCAGCGCCTGGGCGGCCATCTGGACATGGATTCAGAACCCGGCGCCACCGTGCTGGCCGCCTGGCTGCCCGTGCCCGGCGATCACCTGCACGACGGCGCGGAGCAGGCCACCCTCAGCGCGAAAAGCGCCCTATCCCCGCACTGACGCCGGCCGGGGTCAGCACATCGTCGAAATACTCCAGCGTGAGCTGGTTGCCGTCGAACGTGGCCTTGGACAGGCTGCCCGGCGAATCGCCCTCGGGCACGAAGCTGAAGACCTCGCCATCCCAGTGGCTGAGCAGCATGCGCTGCGAACCCAGGCTGACCTGCAGCCCCCCGCCACCCGTCTGCAGGCTGACCTGGGCCGGTCCGTAGAAGCGGTTGGCGTAGCTGCCCACATAGGCGCCCAGCGGCCGGGGCGGGCGCGGGAAAGGGGGCCGGGTCTTGCCTGCCAGCTCGCCATGCGGCTGCATGATGGGTGCCAGCCGCTTGGTCCAGATGCTCTCCCAGTCCTGGCGCTGGCGGCCCCATTCGACCTGGTCCAGGAACTGCGAGACCACGATCTCGGGCACGCCGATGGGCATGCCGTTGGTCAGCACCACGATGCCCAGCTTGAGCTCGGGCATGACGGTGAAGCTGGTCGCGCTGCCCGTGCCGAAGGCACCCGAGTGGCTGTAGGTGGTGCGCCCCGCCTCGGACACGCCCACGTTGAAGCCGAAGCCGTAGTAGCGCGCAGGCTCGCCGTTGCCGGCCGGCGACTGCAGCATCTGCGGCGACAGCGCCGTGCGCAGCGCCTGCGCATCGACCACCTGGCGGCCCTCGAAGCGGCCTTCGTCCAGCAGCATGGTCATCCAGCGCGCCATGTCGCGCACCGTGGAGCTGACGCCGCCGGCGGCCGACTGCGCATCGGGCCGGCGCACCGGCCCCGTCTGCCACACGCCGTTGACGCGCAGGTGGCCGGCCGCGCGGTTGGCGCGCGCCTCGAAATCGGCAAACAGCGAGCTGGTCTGCGTCATGCCCAGCGGGCCGTAGACGGCCTGCTGCGACAGCGCGGCCCAGGACTGGCCCGCGATGGCGGCCACCGCCTCGGCGCCCGTGGTCAGGCCGAAGTTGCTGTAGGCGTACTGGGTGCCCACGGGCCGCAGCGGCAGGTAGCGCAGGCGCTCCAGGATCTGGCGCTGGCTGTAGCCCAGCTCCTCCAGCGCATCGCCGGCCTGGCCGGGCAGGCCCGAGCGGTGGGCATACATGTCGCCCACGGTGATGCGCTGGGCCGCGTCGGCATCCTCCAGCGTCCACCAGGGCAGGCCCTGCTGCACGCGCGTGTCCCAGGACACGCGGCGCTGGCCCACCTGCTGCGCCACCACGGTGGCGCCCACGGACTTGGAGACGGAGGCGAGCTGGAACACCGTGTCCGCATCCACGGCCAGCGACGAGCCCAGACGGCGCACGCCCATGCCCTGGGCATAGACCAGGCGCCCTTCATGCACGACCGCCACGGCCACGCCGGGCACGCCCGTGCGCCGCATCTGCGCGCGCACCTGGCCGTCGAGTTGATCGAGCGCACGCTTGACGCGGTCCGTCACGGGCGGATCGATGGGGTCGCCCCAGGACACCTCGCCGTTGCATCCGGCCGTGGCCACGGCGCCAAGGGCCGCTCCCAGAAAATGCCGGCGCGCAAGAATCGATGAAGCCATGGGGTCTCCTGTGGTGCTGTCGTGAAGAACAAAAGGAAAAAGAAAAAGGGGCGGTTGTGCCGCCCCCCGTGACGATAGCAAAACGCGACGGGCCGCATCCTGCCCGGCATCAATGCCGCATCAGTGCTGCATCAGTGCGGATCCACCGCCGCGATGATGCCGCCGCCCAGGCACACGTCGCCGTCGTAGAGCACGGCCGACTGGCCGGGCGTGACGGCCCATTGCGGCTCGGGGAAATCCAGCCGGAAGCCCTCGGGCGTGGCGCCCGAGATCAGGGCCGGCGAGTCGGGCTGGCGGTAGCGCGTCTTGGAGCCGTAGGCCTTGCCCTCGGCAGGCGCGTGGCCGGCCACCCAGCTGACCTGGTCGGCCAGCAGCGACTGCGACAGCAGCCAGGGATGGTCATGGCCCTGCACCACGCGCAGCGTGTTGGTGTCCAGCTCCTTGCGCGCCACGAACCAGGGCTCATGGTCGCCGCCGCCGCGCGGCGCGCCCTTTTCCTTGACGCCGCCGATGCCCAGGCCCGAGCGCTGGCCCAGCGTGTAGAACGACAGGCCCACATGCTTGCCCAGCTTGCGGTTGCGGTCGTCGAGGATGTTGCCGGGCTCCTTGCTGATGTAGCGGTTCAGGAAGTCGCGGAACGGCCGCTCTCCGATGAAGCAGATGCCCGTGGAGTCCTTCTTCTTCGCGTTGGGCAGGCCGATCTCCTCGGCAATGCGGCGCACCTCGGTCTTCTTCAGCTCGCCCACGGGGAACATGGACCTGGACAGCTGGGCCTGGTTGAGGCGGTGCAGGAAGTAGCTCTGGTCCTTGGCCGGGTCCAGCCCCTTGAGCAGTTCGAACAGCTGCGTGTCGGGGTTCTGGCGCACGCGGGCGTAGTGGCCCGTGGCGATCTTCTCGGCGCCCAGGCGCATGGCGTGGTCCAGGAAAGCCTTGAACTTGATCTCGGCATTGCACAGCACGTCGGGGTTGGGCGTGCGGCCGGCCTGGTACTCGCGCAGGAACTCGGCGAAGACGCGGTCCTTGTACTCGGAGGCGAAGTTCACATGCTCGATCTCGATGCCGACCACGTCGGCCACGGCGGCGGCATCGACGAAATCGACATTGGACGAGCAGTATTCGCTGTCGTCGTCATCTTCCCAGTTCTTCATGAAGATGCCGACCACTTCATGGCCCTGTTGCTTGAGGAGATGGGCCGTGACAGCGGAGTCCACACCGCCCGACAGGCCCACCACGACGCGGTGTTTAGTCATGGCATCGATTATCCCAGCGCCCTTCAAAGGCTGCGCGCCACGGGCTTTGCAGCCCTGCGCCAGCAGGAATAATGGCCCTCCTGCCCCCTAGGAAACGCCCGCATGCGCTACGACCTGACCGATCTGAAGCTGTTCATGGCCATCGCCCAGGCCGGCAATCTCTCGCGTGCCAGCCAGGCGCGGCACCTGACGCCCTCGGCCGCCAGCCAGCGTCTGCGCAACCTGGAGCAGGCCCTGGGCTGCCAGCTGTTCACGCGCGAGCACAAGGGCATGCGGCTGACCGAGGAAGGCCACGCCATGCTCGAGCATGCGCGCGGCGTGTTCGCCGCCATCGACGGCATGGAGGCCGAGGCCGCCCTGCTGGGCAGCAGCCTGCAGGGCAAGGCAACGCTGGCGGCCAACAGCTCCTCGCTGCACGGCTTCATCGGCCCGCACATCGGCGAGTTCCTGACCGCCTTTCCCGAGGTGAACCTGACCCTGGTCGAGCAGACGAGCGAGACGATTGCCGCCAGCGTGGCCGAGGGCGAGGCCGACCTGGGCGTCTACGCGGGCGAGCCCATGGCGGGCGCCGTGGCCTGCGAGACCTTTGCGCTGGACCGCCTGGTGGTGATCGCCCCGCCCGGCCATCCGCTGGTGCCCCAGCCGGGCGAGAGGCCAGACGACGGCGAAGGCCCTTCCTGCCGGTTCTTCGACACCCTGTCCCATGCCTTCGTGGGCATGGCGCTGACCAGCAGCAACTACGCCTTTCTGCGCGAGCTGGCCAAGCGCCATGGCCGGCCGCTGCGCTGCCGCATCCACGTGGACGATTTCACCTCCATCGTGCGGCTGGTCTCGCAGGGCGTGGGCCTGGCCATCATTCCGCACAGCATCTACCGCAGGCTCGGCACCGCGCATGCGGTGGCCTGCCTGCCGCTGGAGGAAACCTGGGCACGGCGCCCGCTGCAGCTGGTGCGCTCCAGCGAACGGCCGCTGACGCCCACCGCGCAGCGGCTGCGCAGCTTTCTGAAAGGGCTGGCCGACAAGGCCTAGGTTCAGGGCTGGGGCTGGGCTTGGGCCTTGGCCTGCTTGCGCTCCAGGAAGGCATTCATGTGGTGCTGCGGCTCGCCCGTGTTGAAGGCCGCGCCGAACTCGGCCACGCTGTCGGTGATGGCCGAGTCCACGCCCATGCCCTCCCAGCGGCGCAGCAGGCGCTTTTGCTGGCGCAGCGCCTCGATGCCGATCCCGCCCAGCCCCTCGGCAATCTGCGCGATGCGCGCATCGAGCTGGTCGCCGGGCACGCATTCGTTGAGCAGGCCCCAGCGCTCGGCCTGCAGGGCGCCGATGTTCTCGCCCGTGAGCAGCAGCCAGCTGGCGCGCGTGCCGCCGATCTGCGCCGGCATCATGGCCGCGTGGATCACCGAGGGAATGCCGACCTTGACCTCGGGCATGCCCACCACGGCATCATCGGCCGCGATGCGCAGGTCGGCCGCCATGGCCAGCTCCAGCCCGCCGCCCAGCGTATGGCCCTGCAGCCTGGCGATCACGGGCACGGGGAAATGCCGCACCGCGTTGCACAGGTCGCGCAGCCCGCTGATGAAGGCGCGTGCCGAGGCGACGTTGAGCGA
Source organism: Delftia sp. WSY_16 (assembly GCF_043104415.1). Taxonomy (NCBI): domain Bacteria; kingdom Pseudomonadati; phylum Pseudomonadota; class Betaproteobacteria; order Burkholderiales; family Comamonadaceae; genus Delftia; species Delftia sp. WSY_16. The sequence continues at coordinate 10,315 of NZ_JBICKS010000033.1, forward strand.
CGCCATCTCGCGGATATCGGCCCCCGCCACGAAGGCGCGCGTGCCCGATCCGCGCAGCACCAGGCAGTGCAGATCGGGGCGCTCGGCCAGCTCGGCCAATTGCGCGGTCAGCGCGCGGATCACGGGCGTGCCCAGGATGTTCAGCGGCCCGCCGCCGGTGATGGTGAGCACGGCGGTCTGCGGGGTGGGAAAGGTCACTTGTGCATGCACGGCAGATCTCCTCAAAGTTTCTCGAATCCGATGTCGCGGATCAGCTGGGACCAGGCGCGGTTGGAGCGCTCCACCGTCTGCCTGAACTGCGCAGGCTCCTGGAAGTCCACGACGGCGCCCTGCTGCTCTATGGTCTTGATCAGCTCGGGCTTTTGCAAGGTCTTGCGCATGGCTTCGCTGAGCCTGGCAAGAATGGCGGGATCGAGCCTGGCAGGCGCGCCCAGGCCGTACCAGGACATGTCGTTCATGGGCTTGAGCCCGGCCTCGGCATAGGTGGGCACGCCCGGCAGGGCCGGAAGGCGCACGGGGCTGGACACGGCCAGCGCACGCAGCTGGCCGCCCGCGATCAGCGCACCGGAAGACGGCATGTTGTCGAACACCACATCGAGCTGCCCCGCCATCAGGTCGTTGAGCGCCGGCCCCAGGCCTTTGTAGGGCACATGGGTGAGGGTGGTGCCCGTGGTGCTGCCGAACAGCGCACCGCTCAGGTGGCTGAGCCCGCCATTGCCCGAGGAGCCGTAGTTGAGCTTGCCCGGCGCGGCGCGCGCCGCGTCGCTGACGTCCTTGGCGCTCTTGTAGGCCGAGCCTGCGCTGACCACCATCACGCCCGGCACGTTGGCGATGTTGGTGATGGGGGTGAAGTCCTTCACCGGGTCATACGCGGGCTTGGCGTAGACGTTGGGGTTCACCGCATGCGAGCTCTCCACCATCATCACCAGGGTGTAGCCGTCGGCCGGCTGCTTGGCCGCATAGGCCGAGCCCGTGCTGCCGCCCGCGCCGGGGCGGTTTTCCACCACCACGGCCTGGCCCAGCGTCTCGCCCAGGTAGCGGGCCGCCACGCGCGCGATCACATCGGTGGCGCCGCCCACCGCATAGGGCACGACCAGGCGTACGGGCCGCTCGGGATAGCTTCCTGCCCCCGCTGCATATGCCAGCGGCATCCCCGCCAGCGCGGCGGCTGCCACGGCGGCCTTCAGTGCTTTCATGCGTTTCGTCATCCTTGTCTCCTTCTTGGCTTGTCGATGTCTAGGGATTCAGAGGTCCTGCGGCGCCGCACCGAGCACGGGCGGCGGCGGCACCTGGGCACCACTGCCGGCCGGCACCATGGGGTTGCGCACCAGCCTCAGCGTGCCCAGCTGCGGGTGCTCCACCGTCTGCAGCATCTGGCGGTGCCGCACCTGCGGATGGGCGAAGACCTGCTCCATGGTGTTGATGCAGCCCCAGGGCACCTGGGCGGTGTCCAGCGCATCGGTCAGGGCCTGCAGCGGCCAGCGGCCCAGCGCCGCGCGCAGCAGCGGGCGCAGCTGCGCCATGCCGGTCAGGCGCGCGGCATTGGTGGCAAAGCGCGCGTCCAGGTGCCAGTCCGTGCCCAGCACGGAGCACAGGGCGGCGAACTGCCCGTCATTGCCGATGGCCAGGATGAAATGCCCGTCTGCGCAGGCAAACACCTCGTAGGGCGCGCAATTGGGATGGGCGTTGCCCGTGCGGCGCGGGTTCTCGCCGCTGACCAGGTAGTTGGCCGCCTGGTTGGCATTCATGGCCACGGCTACGTCCAGCAGCGCCAGGTCGATGTGCTGGCCGCGCCCCGTGCGCTGGCGCTGCACCACGGCCGCCAGCACGGCGCTGGTGGCATACATGCCCGTCATCAGGTCCACCACGGCCACGCCCGTGCGCAGCGGGCCCGCGCCCTCCTCGCCATCGGCCACGCCCGTGTAGCCCATGAGGCCGCCCAGCCCCTGGAACACATAGTCGTAGCCGGGCTTGTGCGCAAAAGGGCCGCTCTGGCCGAAGCCCGTGATCGACAGGTAGATCAGCCCGGGGTTGATGGCGGCCAGCGCCGCATAGTCCAGGCCGTGGCGCGCCAGGGCGCCGGCCTTGTAGTTTTCCACCAGCACGTCGGCATCGCGGATCTGGCGCAGCAGCCAGGCATGCGAGGCCGGCTCGGTGAAGTCCAGCGCCACCGACTGCTTGCCGCGGTTGCAGGACAGGAAGTAGGCCGACACGGCCTCGCCACCGGGCGCCTGCACGAAGGGCGGGCCCCAGGCGCGCGTGTCGTCGCCCGTGCCGGGACGCTCGATCTTGAGCACCGATGCGCCCAGGTCGGCAAGGTTCTGGGTGCACCAGGGTCCCGCCAGGATGCGGGACAGGTCCACCACGCGCAGGCCGTCGAGGGCGCCGGACAATCCATGGGTTTGTTGCATGGACTCCATGCTCGCGGCATGGCGCGCGGTGGTCCATCGGTCATTGCTTCACGCAGCGTTCGCGGAAACTGCATGCCCCGCGTAGGGGATGGCCTCCTCCACGGTTTCCCAGATGAACCGGCCCGACGGGCTTTGCTGCTCCTCCACCACATGCGCCACCAGCCCGGCCGCCCGCGAGATCACGGCAAAGCCGCGCATCACGGCCGTGGGCACGCCGATCTCGCCCAGCAGGGCGGCCACGGCCCCCGTGGCATTGATGGTGATGGGCCGGCCCGCTGCGGCGTCCACGGCGGCGGACAGGGTTTCGAGCGCGCGGATTCTGCTGCCCGCCAGTTCGGGTTCGGCGCGGCCCATGTCCAGCAGCTTGTAGGCGCGCGGGTCCACGGGCTTGTGCAGGTGGTGGCCGAAGCCGGGCACGGGGCTTTTCAACGCCTTGTGGTGCCGGGCGATGGCGCGGGCCTCGGCCTCGGGGTCGGCGGCGGCGGCGATGCGGTCGAGCAGCGCGGCGCAGTTCTCCATGGTGCCCACGAAGGAGCTGCCCACGGCCAGCAGGCCGGCCGAGACGGCGCCCTGCAGGTTCTCGGGCGCGCTCATGTAGATGAGGCGCGTGGCGATGGCGCTGGGCGTGAGGCCATGCTCCATGAGCACGATGAGCACCACATCGGCGATGCGCAGGTCCACGGGGCGCGGCGTTCGGCCCAGGATCTGCATCAGCATCACCTCGGTGAAGGTCTTCTTGCCCATCAGGTCCTCGACCAGGTCGGCATCGCGGTAATGCAGGCTGGTGAGGGTGTGGGTGCACAGGCGGGTGACGGGGGGTTGGTGCGTGGCCATGGCCAGGGTCTCCTTGTGATGGTGTGCGGGATCAACGAGGTGCCAGCGCAAGCTCGCGCACGGCCGTCTTGAGCAGCTTGCCCACGGGCGAGCGCGGCAGGCTGGCGTGAAAGTGGATGCGCTTGGGTGTCTGCACGGGGCCCAGGCGCTGGCGCACGAAGGCGATCAGTTCGGCCTCGTCCGGCCGCTGGTCGGGGCGCAGTTCGGCGCGCAATTGCACGGCGGCCTGCACGGCCTCGCCCCAATGGTCGTCGGGGATGCCGAAGACCACGCACTCGTGCACGGCCGGGTGCTGGCCCAGGGCGTTTTCCACATCCACGGGATAGACGTTGAAGCCGCCCGTGATGACCAGGTCCTTCAGGCGGTCCTTGAGGTGCAGGTAGCCCTGCGCATCGATCAGGCCCCGGTCCCCCGTGTGCAGCCAGCCGTTCACCAGGGTCTCGGCCGTCTTGCCGGGCAGGCGCCAGTAGCCGCTCATCAGCAGATCGCCGCGCGCCACGACCTCGCCCACCTCGCCCCGGGGCAGCAGGCGGCCGTCGGGCGCCATGATGGCCAGGTCGCTGAACCAGGTGGTCCGGCCCACGGAGGTCCACAGGCCTTCGTCCTCGAAGTCCTCGGGCCGCATGGCCGTGAGGATCTGCGGCGCCTCGGTCTGGCCATAGGTGGTGGCCAGCACGGGGCCGAAGAAGGCGCGCACCTGGCGGATTTTCTCCGGCGGCATGGCGGCGCCGCCGTAGATGAGGCGGCGCAGGGCGGGGAAGTCCGCACGGCTGGCGCCCGGCAGCGCCATCAGCATGTAGATCAGGGTGGGCGGCATGAAGCACACGGTGCCGCCGCGCAGGGCAAAGGCGCTGCGCACGGCCTCGGCACCCGCACCGTCGAGCAGCACATGGCAGCCGCCCTGCGCCAGGATGGGCAGCAGGTAGGTGGACGTGCCATGCGTGATGGGCGCGGCCATGACGTAGCGGTCATGCTCATCGAACCCCCAGGCCTGGATCTGGTTGGCAATGCCGGCCATCCAGGCGCGGCAGGGCTGCATCACGCCCTTGGGCAGGCCCGTGGTGCCGCCCGTGAACTTGATGGCCTGGATGGCATCGGCGGGCAGGTCGGGCCCCACGGGAACGGCGCCACTGTTCGCCTGCTCCAGCGCCGCCGTGCCCTCGCCCAGCACCAGGTGGATGCCCGGCGCCCCTTGCACCAGTGCAGCGCCGCCCGCATCGCACAGCACGATGGAGGGCTCGGTGGCATCGATGATGCGGCGCACCTCGGACTGCGTGCTCTTGGGATTGAGCGGCACCCAGACCTTGCCGCTGGCCATCACCGCCAGCAGGGCGGCGACATGGTCTGCGCTGTTGCCCGCGCAGATGCCCACGCGGCTTTGCACGGCGGGCTCCAGCGCCTGCAGGCCGGCCGCCAGCGCGGCCACCTTGCGGGCCAGCGCGTCATAGCGGATGCAGCCGCCCGGCGCGTCGATGGCGATGCGCTGCGGCCAGCGTTCGGCCGCGCGCCAGAAAAAATCAATGGGTTGCATGGGGGTCGTCTCCTCGTGGTGCGGTTGTGTCGAGCTTGTGCCGAACGTGTGTCGAACTACTGGGCGGTGGCGCCCGAGGCCTTGACCACCTCGCGCCAGCGCTTGATCTCCGACGCCGCAAAGCTGCGCATCTGCGCCGGGGTGCCGGGCTCGGGCGTGGCGGCCATCTCGCCCAGGCGCTGGCGCAGCTCGGGTGCGGCCAGGGCGGTATTCAGGGCATGGTTCAGGCGCTCGATCACGGCGGGCGGCGTGCCCGCAGGGGCGGCCAGGCCGAACCAGGACTGCACGTCGAAGCCCGCATAGCCCGACTCCGCCAGCGTGGGCACATCGGGCAGCAGCGCCGAGCGCCGGGCGCTGGTGATGGCGATCGCGCGCAGCTTGCCGGCCTGCACGTGGGGCAGGGCCGAGGGCGCGTTGTCGAACATGGAATCCACCTGCCCGCCCAGCAGGTCGGTGATGGCCGGTGCGCTGCCCCGGTAGGGCACGTGCAGCATGCGCAGGCCCGACAGCTGACGGAACATCTCGCCCGACAGGTGGATCGACGAGCCGCTGCCCGACGAGGCGAAGCTGATGCCCTGCGCACTCTGCCGGGCATGGCGCACATAGTCGGCCACGTTCTGTATGGGCAGGCGCGGGTTGACCACGAGGATGTTGGGAATCTTGGCGATCAGGCCGATGGGCTCGAAGTCCTTGACCGGGTCATAGCCGAGCCGGGGGTAGAGCGAGGCATTGATGGTGTTGGCAATGGTGTAGACATACAGCGTGTAGCCGTCCGCAGGCGCCCGCGCCACGGCCTCGGCGCCCACATTGCTGTTGGCGCCCGTGCGGTTGTCCACCACCACGCTCTGGCCCAGCTGCTCGCCCATCCGGGCGGCCACCAGGCGTGCGATCGCGTCGGTGGCGCCACCGGCCGCATAGCCCACCACGAGCCGCACGGGCCGGGCCGGCCAGGCCGCCGGCTGCGCCAGCACGGGCGCGGGCGCCAACGCCACGGTCGCGACGGTCGCGGCGGCCATGCCGGCCAGTGCGCAGGTGAAGGAACAGGCCAGCAGGCGCCGGCGCGCCCAAGGATTGAAACGGGCAGGGGTTGTCATGTCTTGTCTCCAGGTGATCGTTCTGATGTCCGCTGATGTCTGCTCATGTCTGCCTGTGTGGGCTTTCGACGGCCTGCGGCACACTGCGCGCTGCACGCAGGCCCTTTTCTGCCCTGCCTGCAATCACCGGGAAATTCTTTTCCATGCCTTCGCGCAGCACCAATCCAAACGTCCGGCCAGCGGACATTCCAGTCTCCGCCGACGATGCCGGCAGCCGCACCCTGCGCCGTGGCCTGCAGGTGCTGGACGCCGTGCTGGCCGCTGGCCGCGAGGGCCTGCGCGTCGCCGACCTGTGCCGCGCCACGGGGCTGGAGCGCGCCACGGTGTACCGCCTGCTGTCCACCCTGGTGGACAGCGGCTATGTGGCGCACAGGGGGCGCTTCGGCTATGCGGCCGGCCACCGGCTGGCGGCCACGGCCGCCAGCGCAGGCCAGCCCAACATGGCCGTGCGGCTGCAGCCCGTGCTGGAGCGCGTGAGCGCGGGCTGCGCGGACGCGGCCTTTGCCATCGTGCGCGAAGGCGCGGCATCGCACTGCATCGCCCGCCATGTGGGCACGCATCCGGTGCAGATCCTGGTGATCCAGGTGGGCACGCGCCAGCCGCTGGGTGTGGGAGCGGCGGGACTGGCCCTGCTGGCCGCCCTGCCCGATGCCGAGGTGCAGGCCGCGATGGCAGCCAACGCGCCCGTGCTGGAGCAGTACGGCGGCATGACGCCCGAACGCATGGCCCTGCTGGTGAAGGCCACGCGCCAGCGCGGCTGGTCCGTCATCGGCAACCACGCCACGCGCGGCGTGCTGGCCGTGGGCATGGCGGTGCGCAATGCCGAAGGCGAGCCCGTGGCCGCCGTCAGCGTGGCCTCCACGCTGGAGCGCATGCCCGGCGAGCGCCAGAAGCTGATTGCGCGCTCGATAGGCGAGGCCCTGGCGGCCCTGCTGCCGCGCGGCATCTGAGGCCAAGCCCCGGTCTGCACCGACAATCGGCGCTGCACACCACAAGCGCCGCCCCCATGGAACTGAGACAACTCCGCTACTTCGTCCGCATCGTCGAACTGGGCTCCATGAGCCGCGCCGCCCTGGACCTGGACATGGTCCAGTCCGCGCTGAGCCAGCAGGTCAGCCGTCTGGAAAGCGAGCTGTCCACCCGGCTGCTGCAGCGCACGCCGCGCGGCGTGGTGCCCACCGAGGCGGGCGTGGCCTTCTTCCGCGAGGCCCAGCTCACGCTGCGCCATGCCGAGCAGGCCGTGCGCAGCGCGCAGCAGGCGCGGCTGTCGGGCTCGGTCAGCGTGGGCCTGGCGCCCACCACCTCGGCCATGCTGGGCCTGCCCATGATGCAGGCCATGCGCGCGCGCTACCCCGATGTGCGCCTGCACATGGTGGAGGGCATGTCAGGCCACCTGACCGACATGCTCAATGCGCGCGCGCTGGACATGGCCGTGCTGTTCGACGCCCGCCTGCACGGCGGTCAGGCCCGCGCAGGCGGGCGGCGCTGGCAGGTGCACCCGCTGATCGAGGAAGAGCTGTTCCTGATCCGCGCGCGCGGCCACCACCCCGAGCCGCTGCCGCCGCAGATGGCGCTGGCCGACCTGGCCGGCGAATCGCTGATCCTGCCCACGGGCCTGCACGGCCTGCGCAGCACGCTGGACACGGCCTTCTCGCAGGCGCGCTTCACGCCGCATCTGGTGCTGGAGGTGGATTCGCTGTCCATGGTCATGGCGGCCGTGGATGCGGGCCTGGGCAGCACGGTGCAGCCCTGGGCCTCCATGGGCCGCTATGCCGATGCCGCGCAGCGCTTCGAGTGGTCGCGTATCACGGACAAAGATGCCCTGCGCACCAACCTGCTGTGCAGCCTGTCCGAGGATGAGCTGTCGCCCGCCGCCCTGGCCGCGCGCGTGGTGCTGATCGACTGCGTGCGCCAGCTGCTGCGCGGCGGCGCCTGGGCCGGCACGGCCCTCATCCATCACGAAGACTGATACCCCCATGCCGGCGGGCCCCTGCCCGCCGCGCTGCGTTCTCCCTACATTCGCAATCCCCACGATGGCGAATGCAAGGAGAACTCCATGGACCCCGATGTCCTGGTCATAGGCGGCGGCAATGCCGCCCTGTGCGCGGCCCTGATGGCGCGCGAGGCAGGCCGCAGCGTGCTGCTGCTGGAGGCGGCGCCGCGCGACTGGCGCGGCGGCAATTCCGGCCACACGCGCAACCTGCGCTGCATGCACGACGCGCCCCAGGACGTGCTGGTCGAGGCCTACCCCGAAGAGGAGTTCTGGCAGGACCTGCTCAAGGTCACGGGCGGCATCACCAACGAGCACCTGGCGCGCATGGTGATCCGCGCCTCCTCCACCTGCCGCGACTGGATGCGCCGCCACGGCGTGCATTTCCAGCCGCCGCTGTCGGGCGCTTTGCACGTGGCGCGCACCAATGCCTTCTTCATGGGCGGCGGCAAGGCCCTGGTCAATGCCTACTACCGCAGCGCCGAACGGCTGGGCGTGCAGGTGCGCTACGCGTCGCCCGTGGACCGGCTGGAGATCGAGGACGGCGAGTTCAAGGCCGCCTGGGTGGGCGCGCAGCGCATCACCGCAAAGACCTGCGTGCTGGCGGCGGGCGGCTTCGAGTCCAACCGCGAGTGGCTGCGCGAGGCATGGGGGCAGAACGCGCGCGGCGAGTGGCCGTCCGACAACTTCCTGATCCGCGGCACGGCCTTCAACCGCGGCGTGCTGCTGCGCCACCTGCTCGAAGACCATGGCGCCGACCGCATCGGCGACCCCACCCAGGCCCACATGGTGGCCATCGATGCGCGCGCGCCGCTGTACGACGGCGGCATCTGCACGCGCATCGACTGCGTCTCGCTGGGCGTGGTGGTCAACCGCGAGGCCGAGCGCTTCTATGACGAGGGCGAGGACTTCTGGCCCAAGCGCTATGCCATCTGGGGCCGCCTGGTGGCCCAGCAGCCGGGCCAGACCGCCTGGTCCGTCATCGACGCCAAGGCCATAGGCCGCTTCATGCCGCCGGTCTTCCCGGGCGTGCGCGCCGACTCCCTGCCCGAGCTGGCACGCAAGCTGGGCCTGGACGAAAACCGCTTCATGCAGACCCTGGATGCCTACAACGGCGCCTGCCGCGTCGGCCACTTCGACCACACGGCGCTGGACGACTGCCATACCGAGGGCCTGGCCCCCGCCAAGACCCACTGGGCCCGCCCCATCGACACGGCGCCCTTCTACGGCTACCAGCTGCGCCCCGGCGTGACCTTCACCTACCTGGGCCTGGAGACCGACGACACGGCGGCCGTGCGCTTTGCCGGCCAGCCCAGCACCAACCTGTTCGTGGCCGGCGAAATGATGGCCGGCAACGTGCTGGGCAAGGGCTATACGGCCGGCGTGGGCATGTCCATCGGCACGGCCTTCGGCCGCATCGCGGGCCGCAACGCGGCCCTTGCCGCCGCCGGACAACCCGCCGTGCGCGGCGCAGTGAGATGAAGACCCCCCTGAGTCGCTGCGCGCCATCCCCCAAGGGGGACGACAGCCTCGCTGCGGGGCGGCCCTTGCTCGCTGTCCCTGGTCAGGAGCAGGCCTACTTCAAGCGCTGCGGGCGGCAAGCCAACCCCATGGACGACACATATGCAAAACACAATTAGCGCCCTGGCCCAAGAAGCCCAGGACCTGGCCGCAGGCCGGATCATCCCCATCCTGCCGGTCTCCACCGAAACGGCCGCCGAAGGCGAGGTGGCGCGTGCCCTGCAGATCTGCAACGCCTGCCGCTACTGCGAAGGCTTTTGCGCGGTCTTCCCGGCCATGACGCGGCGCCTGGAGTTCGGCAAGGCCGATGTGCACTACCTGGCCAACCTGTGCCACAACTGCGGCGCCTGCCTGCATGCCTGCCAGTACGCGCCGCCGCACGAGTTCGCCATCAACATCCCCAAGGCCATGGCCGAGGTGCGCGGCCAGACCTATGCCGACTACGCCTGGCCGCCCGCCCTGGGGCGCCTGTACCAGAGGAACGGGCTCACGCTGTCGCTGGCCCTGGCCGCAGGCCTGTCGCTGTTCCTGGTGCTGGCCGTGGCCCTGCAGGGCGGCCCGGGCCGGCTGTGGGGCGCCGACCTGGGCGCCAACTTCTACAACCTGTTCCCGCACAACCTGCTGGTGGGCATCTTCGCGCCCGTGTTCCTGTTCGTGGTGCTGGCGCTGGCCATGGGCGTGCGCCGCTTCTGGAAGGACGTCAAGCCCGCCACCGGCGGCGTGGACGTGGGCACGCCAGCGGCGGCCGAGGCCGCGCACGACGTGCTGCGCCTCAAATACCTGGACGGCGGCCACGGCGAAGGCTGCCACAACGACGACGAAGCCTACACCCTGAGCCGCAGGCGCTTTCACCACCTGACCTTCTACGGATTCATGCTGTGCTTTGCGGCCACGGCGCTGGCCACGATCTACCACTACGTGTTCGGCTGGGCCGCGCCCTACGAATTCCCCAGCCTGCCCAAGCTGCTGGGCGCCGTGGGCGGCACCAGCCTCATGCTGGGCACCGCAGGCCTGTGGCACCTGAACCGCAGGCGCCACCCGCTGCATGGCGACGCGCGCCAGAAACCCATGGACCTGGGCTTCATCGCCCTGCTGTTCCTGGTCGCGGCCAGCGGCATGGCGCTGTGGCTGGGCCGCGGCACGCCGGCCCTGGCCCTGCTGCTGTGCCTGCACCTGGGCGCGGTGATCGCCCTGTTCGCCACCCTGCCCTACGGCAAGTTCGCGCACGGCGTGTTCCGCACGGCATCCCTGCTGCGCCACAACACCGAAAAGCGCCAGCCCAGCCCCATCGGGCTGGGCGCCGACTAGCCGCATCCGCCCCGATTCCCAGCCAATGACGGAGACAACCCCATGATGAACAAGCGCAACTTCCTCCACGCCACCGCCCTGGCCGCCTCCCTGCTCGCACTGGCCGCCAGTGCGCAGGCCCAGGACTTTCCTCCCAAGAAGCCCGTGTCCCTGGTCGTGGGCTTCGCCGCTGGCGGCGCTGCCGATGCGGCCGCGCGCCTGATCGCCAAGAAGCTGGGCGAGAACATCGGCCAGAGCGTGGTGGTGGAGAACAAGGGCGGCGCGGGCGGCAACATCGCCCACCAGCAGGTGGCCAATGCGGCGGCCGACGGCTCGGTGCTGCTGTTCGGCTCGGTGGGGCCGCTGACCATTGCGCCGCACCTGATGAAGCTGCCCTACGACCCCTTCAAGGACTTGGCGCCCATCTCGGGCGGCGTGAACTTTCCCAACGTGCTGGTGGTGCACAAGGGCGCGGGCGTGAAGACCCTGGCCGAGTTCGTGGCCAAGGCCAGGAAGAACCCGGGCACGGTGGACTACGCCTCGACGGGCGCGGGCTCGGCCTCCCACCTGGCAGGCGAGCTGTTCAACCAGCGCGCGGGCATCGACATGGTGCACGTGCCCTACAAGGGCGGCGCGCCCGCGCTGCAGGACCTGCTGGGCGAGCGCGTGACCAGCTACTTCGCAGCGCCGCCCACGGCCCTGCCCCACATCGAGGCCGGCAAGCTGATCCCGCTGGCCACCACGGGCCTCACGCGCCCGGCGTACATGCCCGACATCCCCACGGTGGCCGAAGCCGGCTATCCCGGCTTCGAGGCACTGAACTGGTATGCCTTCGTGGCACCGGGCAAGACGCCCAAGCCGATGCTGGACCGCTGGAACACCGAGATCGTCAAGGTACTCAATGACCCCGGCGTCAAGGACGCGCTGAACAAGCACGGCCTCACCCCCCAGCCCACCACGCGCGCCGAGTTCGCGGCCTTCATGAAGAAGGAGTACGAGCAGTGGGGCAGGCTGGTCAAGGAGCGAAAGCTCACGGCGGAGTGAGCGGCTTGCGCACGTTCAGAGCTTGATCGGCTTGCGTGCCACGGGGGCTGCAAAGCCCGCGCACAGGCGGTTCCAGACATTGATGCTGCCGATGGCATAGGTCAGCTCCACCATCTCGCGCTCGCTGAAATGCGGTCGCAGCGCCTCGAAGTCCTGCTGCTCGGGATGGGCCTGGCTCAGGCGCGTGCAGCGCTCGGCCCAGTTCAGGGCGGCGCGCTCGCGCCCGTCGTAGAAATCCACCTCGGGCCAGGTGACGATGCTGTTGATGCGCTGCAGGTCCTCGCCCCGGGACAGCAGTTCGCGCGTGTGCATGTCCACGCAGAAGGCGCAGCCGTTGATCTGCGAGACGCGCAGGAACACCAGCTCCAGCAGCTGGATGCCCAGGCTGGACTCGTGCAGCAGCGCGTTGATGCCGGCCTGGGCCTTGTACAGCTCGGGGGCCACGGCCTGGAAGTTCAGGCGCGGCGTGGGGGCGGCAAGAGGACGGGCGCCGGTGGCAGCGGAAGACGAAGCGGTCATGGAAAACACTCCTTGAGGGATGTAGCAGCCGGCCGGAATGGCTGGCCCATACCTTCAAGACGCGCGGGGCGTGCGCGTTGTGACAGCGTTGGCGAAAATTCTTTCGCAGCCCCTATCCTCCCTTTCGCCGGCTGCCCCTCAATCCGCCACGATGCGCCGCTCCGTGGCGATCTTGCGGTACAGGGCGTTCTCGGCCGCGATCTCGCGCGCGAACTCCTCGGGGCGGTTGCCGATCACGCGCGAGCCCGTGTCCTCGATCTGGCGGCGCACCTCGGGGCTGGCCAGCGCGCGCTGGGCGGCCGCATGCAGGCGCGCCACGATCTCGGGCGACAGCCCCTTGGGGCCGTAGATGCCATAGAAGGCGCTGCGGTTGACAGGCTCCAGCCCCAGCTCCTTGAAGGTGGGCACCTGGGGCAGCTGGGCCAGGCGCTCGGGCGCGGCCACCGCCAGCGCGGTGAGCCGGCCCGCCTTGATGAAGGGCAGGGCCGAGGGCAGGTTGTCGAAGACGATGGGCACCTGGCCCGCCACCGCATCGTTGAGCGCGGGGCCCGATCCCCGGTAGGGCACATGCGTGAGCGACAGCCCCGAGCGGCTGGACATCAGCTCCATCAGCATGTGGCCTATGGAGCCCGTGCCCGCCGTGCCGTAGGCATGCTTGCCGGGGTTCTTCTTCACCTCGTCCACGAAGGCCGCAAAGCTCTGCGCCTTGAAGCCCGGATGCACGGCCAGCACATTGGGCGTGGCCGCAATGTTGGTGATGGGCGTGAAATCGGTGAGCGGGTTGTAGGGCAGGCGCGGGTTGATGGCCGCATTGGTGGCCGTGGTGGACACGGTGGCCACGCCCAGCGTGTAGCCGTCGGGCTGGGCACGCGCGGCCTCGTGCGCGCCGATGGCGCCTCCGCCGCCGCCCTTGTTGTCCACCACCAGCGGCTGGCCCAGGGCCTCTGCCATGCGCGGCGCAATCGCGCGCGCCACGATGTCGGTGGTGCCGCCGGCTGCAAACGGCACGATCAGGCGCACCGGGCGCGTGGGATAGGCACCGGCATCGGCCGCCATGGCGCCCGGTGCGGCGCCTGCGGCCAGCAGCAGGGCGCACAGGCTGCGGCGTGAAGTGAAGTGGTTCATGGGATGTCTCCTGGGAATGGCTGTGTTTTGAACGGACGGTGGAGGTTTCTGTCAGGCCGATGCGCGGCGCACGATGTGCGAGCGGTCCAGCGCGCCGCAGGAGGAGGCGCCCAGCATGGCCAGGTTGCGGTCCACCTCGTCGCGCAGCAGGCCGATGGCGTGCAGCACGCCGGCCTCGCCGCCCACGGCGGCGGCATAGTTGAAGGGCCGGCCCACCAGCACCATGCGCGCGCCCAGCGCAACGGCCTTGAGCACATCGGAGCCGCGCCTGAAGCCCCCGTCGATCAGCACGGGATAGTCCGGCCCCAGGGCCGCCACCACGTCCTCAAGAATGCGCATGGCCGACACCGCGCCGTCGAGCTGGCGCCCGCCATGGTTGGACAGCACGATGCCGTCGGCCCCCACGCGCCGGGCCTGCAGCGCGTCCTCCACGCTGAGCACGCCCTTGATGACCAGCGGCCCCTTCCAGCGGCGGCGGATGGCCTCGATGTGGCGCCAGCTCAGGTGGTCGCGTGCCGAAAAATCGCGCATCACGCTGGACGACATGATGGGCGCACCGCGCGTGGCAAACGAGTTCTCGAAATGCGGCATGCCGTGGCGCAGCAGCGTGCGCAGGAAGGTGCCGGCCACCCAGCCCGGGCGCACCATGCCGTCCCAGGCCAGGCGCAGGCTGGGCTTGAGCGGCGTGGAAAAGCCGGTGCGGATGTTGTTCTCGCGGTTGGCGGAGATCGGTATGTCCACCGTCACCACCAGGGTGCGAAAGCCTGCGCGCTCCACGCGGTCGATCAGCGCGTCGATGCGGGCCTGGTCCCCGGGGATATAGGCCTGGAACCAGGTGGCCGGGCTCTCGCGCGCCACCTCCTCCATGGGGATCAGCGAAGTGCCGCTCATCACCGACACAATGCCCGCGCGCTGGGCCGCGCGCGCCAGCACCAGGTCGCCCCGGTAGGTGGACAGCGCATTGATGCCCATGGGCGCAATGCCGAAGGGGCTGGCATAGCGCTCACCGAATAGCTCCACGGCCTGCGAGCGCTGCGACACATCGGCCAGCACGCGCGTGGTCAGGCCCCATTCGCCGAACACCTCGCGGTTGTCGCGCAGCGAGGCGTTGTCCTCTGCCGCCCCGGCGATGTAGCCGAAGATGGGCCGGGGCAGCCTGCGGCGCGCGGCCTCCTCGAAATCATGCAGCGACAGCATGCGGCGCAGCACGGCCGGGGCGCGCGGCGCTGGCAGGGCGGGTGCCGAAGGCGTGGAGGCAGAGGAGGAAGCGATGGCGGCCATGGTGCGGACCTCGGAATGTTCAGGAACCGGCGCCACTGTAGGCCGCGCATCCATTGAATGAAAGTGGATTATTTAGAATGCACTTGTTCGCTTTTTGCCAATGACAGACCCATGTCCACACCCTCGGTCAAGCAGCTCGAAGCCTTCTGGTGGGCCGCCACCTGCAGCAACTTCGCCACGGCCGCGCAGCGCGTGCACCTGTCCGTGTCCTCGCTGTCCAAGCGCATCACGGAACTGGAATCCGCGCTGGGCCAGCCGCTGTTCGACCGCAGCGGCCACCGCGCCGTGCTCACCGATGCCGGCCAGCGCCTGCTGCCCGCCGCGCTGGAGGTGCTCAACGCCATGGCCGCGCTGGGCCAGGCCCTGGACACGCGCGAGGCGCTGGCCGGCCATTGCCGCTTCGGCGTGGGCGACCTGTCGGCTCTGACCTGGCTGCCGGCCTTCGTGGCCGCCGCGCGCCAGGCCCATCCGCAGCTGGTGCTGGAGCCCCATGTGGACGTGGGCGGCGTGCTGGAGCAGCGCCTGGACGACGGCGAGCTGGACTTTGCCGTCATCGCGGGCCGCTCCTCGCGCAGCAGCCTGCTGTCCCGCCCCGTGGGCGCCGCGCGCTTTGCCTGGGCCGTGGCCCCCGGCCTGGCAGGCGCGGGCCGCCTGGGCGCCACGGCCCTGCTGCAGCGCCATGCACTGGTCACCCTGCCCCCGCAGGCCGGCACCACGCGCCTGCTGGACGACTGGCTGCTCGCCCAGGGCGCCAGCGTGCGCGAGCGCATCCTGTGCAACAGCTGGGGCGCCGTGGCCGGCATGCTGCGCGCCGGCCTGGGCGTGGGCTTCCTGCCCACCGGCTGGATCGCCGCCCTGGGCCTGCGCGCCGTCGGGGGCGCCCATCCCAAAGCCGCCCTCGCTCCCCTGCACTACGCCTTCCAATGGCGGCGCGGCGACGCCCGCGCCCTGATCCCGGCCATGCAGCAACTGGCGCAGGCGCAGGTGGATTTCACGGTGATGCCGGGGTTGGTGGGTGCAGGGCGATGAAGGCCAATGGATCCAGACGCAATACCCTTGATCGCGTTGATGCGATACAACATGCGTCAAGGTCGGCGCACTCCAGAATCAAAGGGCGAGCGCGGTTGTGACCAAGGGCAGGAGGTGAGCAGCGCCACTGCGCTGGCTGTCGGCAACTCCTGCACAAACAACATGAAAGGAGGAGAGGGTGGATAGTCTTGACGAGGCGGAGGCTCGCCAGATACTGTCAGAACGTCACTATTGCGACGACGCCGAGGCCGACGATTGGAAGTTACTGGACAAGCCACAGGGAGCGTTCAACTTTGAACAGGGCTTGGTAACGGACAGCGGCAAGGGGACAGGCCTTGTGGTCCAGTTGAACTTCTATCGCTCTTCGGATACTGGGCTCATCACCCTGAAGATGAGTGTGTTCCGTCACATGAAGAAGCAGCCCAAGGCAAGGGTTTACCAATTGCAGATCACGACGAAAAGCTACAACCCCGACAATTGGCACGATCAGGCGCATGAGCATCTGGGAGATGCACGAAACCCTGTTCCAGAGTGGAAGTCATGGCGGACTTTCCATGATGTTTTCGCATTTTTCTGTCAACGCACCAACATCGAATTCAGGCCCGCACTTGAGGATCCAGAACAGCTGAGGCTCCAACCATGATCTGCCAGAACCTTCTCAACCTGACCGGGTTTGCGTGCCAGCCCATCAACGAGCAAGGCACGCTTGCAAGGATCAACACGCCCTTCTGTTTTGCCGATGGCGACCCCGTGCCTGTGTATGTGCAGAGTTTCGACAACGACGTACATCGGTTTTTCGACGATGGCCAGACCGTCCTGCACTTCATTGGCAGAGGGATGAATTTCTCGTCAGGGCACAAGCTGAGGTTCCTCAGCAACCTGGCGAGCAAACACGGGGCCTCACTCAATGCCAAGGGCGTCATAGAGATCCTGTCAACGGACTCGTCGTCCGCCGACGCCTTTGCACGGTACATCTCCTGCCTTGTAGCCATCACCCATTGGGAGATGGAGCACCAGGGCGTGGACGCCGATGGATCGGCCTTTGCCACGGAGGTAGCACAAGCCCTGCTCCAAAGGTACCCCGGCAAGGAGCTGCAACTTAGGCCCGAATACCTTGGAAGCTCGGGCAAGCGGCATGAGTTGGACTTCAAGATGGAAGGCTCTGGGTATCTGGCCGTCAAGCCAACGCAGCAGTCTGCGGCTCCCGCCCTCTACAAGCTGGTGGACATCACCAACCGGCAAACCAATGACGGCGAAAACATCGTGGTCGTGATCGATGACAGATTCGACAAACAGGCCGCCAAAAACACCCAGCAAGTCTTCAGAAGCATCGTCAGCGACGTGATCCACTTCAGCAAGCTTGTCCCTGCAGACCCTGCAAGCGCTGCGATCGTGCACTGAGCAGGCAAAAGCCCTGAACCTATGGCGGGGGACTCAAAATCCCCCACTCCACCAACTGCGGCCGCACCTGCACCACCTGCCCCGCGCGCAGACCTTCGCCGTCGATGGCGCGGAAGGCCTCGGCCATCAGGCCTTCGACGTTCTGGCGCACCATGTGCACCGGAAAGCGCAGGCATTCGGCATAGGGGTCCCAGTCGTAGCTGCCAAAGCTGCATTGCGCCAGTTCCGCATCGGGCAGTCCACGCAGGAAGCGGATGGCGCCTTGCAGCGTGATGCCCGATGAGAACAGCAGGGCGCGCGGCAGGCCGCCCAGGCGCTGGTAGAGCGCTGCCATGGCAAGGCGGGCCGTTTCGGGGTCGTAGCCGCAGCAGAGGATGTGCTCGTCCGCCACCGGCGTGTGGGGCGCCAGGGCTTCGCGAAAGCCGGACAGGCGCTGCTCGGTGGCGTACTCCTTGCGGACGCCACCCAGAAAGCAGACGGCGTCCTGCGGCGCACCTGCCGGGGGCCTGGAGCGCACCAGCAGCAGGCGTGTGAGTTCGGCCGCACCCCAGCGGTTGTCGCTGGTGACGGAGGGCGCCTTTTTCCCGGGAAGATCCACGTTGACATGGCGCACGCCGGCCTGGCGGCATTCGGCGCTGATGGCGTCGGGCCGGGTGGCGCCCGTGACGATGAGGTGCTCCACGCGAAAGGCGATCAGCGAGCGCACGGTCTCCACCTCCAGCGCGCCGTCGCGCAGCGTGCTGACCACCAGCGGGCACAGGCCGCGCTCATGGGCCATGCGCTCGAAGGCCTGGGACAGCGCGCCGAAGAAGCGGTCCTCGTGCGTGGGAATCACCATGCCGATCAGCCCCGAGCGCTGGCGGCGCAGGCCGCTGGCCTGGCGGTTCACGGCAAAGCTGTGTTCCTGCGCGAGCTGCTGCACGCGGCGCGCGGTCTCCTCGCTGATGCGCCGCGACTGCCAGCTGCCGTTGAGGATGGCGCTGACCGTCGAGGCCGAGGTGCCGGCCAGTTCGGCCAGGTCGTAGATGGTGGAGGTTCGGGGGCGGTTCACGGTGCTCTGCAGGGGTTGGGACGGGAGCGCTCGGCGGCCATCGTAGCCGCTGCGGCAGCGATTCGGGCGGGCCGGAGCCGGCACGCAGCAGCGGCCCGGGAAATCCCGCATCGGCAATGGAAGTCCATCTGTCTATAGTTTGCACAATCGATTGTGCAAAACAGAGGGAGGAGCGCCATGTTCCATGGATTCAGCCGGTTCTCGAGGGCACTGTTGGCCTGCACCCTGGCGGTGCTGGCAGGCGCGGCCGGTGCCGAGGATGTGTCGGTGGTGGCCAAGGTCGGGGGCATTCCGTGGTTCAACGCCATGGAGACCGGCATCCGCAAGGCAGGCCGCGAGCTGGGCATCTCCAGCGGCATGGTCGGCCCCACCGAGGCCGATGCGGCCCAGCAGGTGCGCGCGGTCGAGGACCTGATCGCGCGCCGCAGCAAGGTCATCGCCGTGGTGCCCAACGATGCCAGGGCGCTGGAGCCCGTGTTCCGGCGCGCACGCAGCGCGGGCATCAAGGTGCTCACGCACGAGTCGCCCGACCAGAAGGGCGCCGACTGGAACATCGAGCTGAGCAGCGTCGCGGGATTTGGCGAGCGCCACATGGATAGCCTGGGCAAGGCCATGGGTGGCGAAGGCAAGTACGTGGTCTTCGTGGGCTCGCTGACCGTGCCGCTGCACAACGCCTGGGCCGATGCGGCCATCGCCCACCAGAAAAAGCTGTGGCCGAAGATGCAGCTGGTGTCCGAGCGCTTCGGCGTGGCCGAGAGCCTGGACGACTCCTACCGCAGCGCCCAGGACCTGATGCGCGCGCATCCCGACCTCAAGGGCTTTCTGGCCTTCGGCAGCCAGGGCCCCATTGGCGCGGGCCGCGCGGTGGCCGATGCGCGCAAAGCCGACCGCATTGCCGTGGTGGGCTCGTTCTCGCCGGGCCAGGGCGCCAAGCTGGTGCGCGACGGCGTGATCCGCGAGGGTTTCATCTGGAACCCCGCGCTGGCCGGCGAGGTGATCGTGCATGTGGGCAAGATGCTGATCGACGGCCGCGAGCCCACGGACGGCATGGAGATACCGGGCCTGGGCAAGGTCCAGGTAGACCGCGAGCGCCGCAACATTCAGGGCCAGAGGCTGGAGCCGATCAACCGGCAGACCATAGACCGGCTGGTCGGCCTGGGCCTGTGAGCCGGGCTCTGCCATGGATGCCACCACAACGGCGCTGGTCCGCATGCAGGCGGTCACCGTGCGCTTTGGCGAGGCCACCGCGCTGCATGCGCTGGACTGGGACGTGATGCCCGGCGAGGTGCACTGCCTGATGGGCAGCAACGGCAGCGGCAAGAGCACGGCGATCAAGGTGCTCAGCGGCGTGCACGCACCGCAGCCGGGCGCGCGCATCGACATCGGCGGACAGACGGTGCAGCGGCTGGACCCGGCGCTGGCCAAGTCCCTGGGCATCCAGGTGATCTACCAGGACCTGTCGCTGTTTCCCAACCTGAGCGTGGCCGAGAACATCGCCTTCGACCAGGCCATGGGCCGCTGGTGGGCGCCCGTGCGCCGCAGGCGCCAGCGCGAGGCGGCCCAGGCCGTGTTGCGGCGCCTGGGCATTGCGCTGCCGCTGGATGCGCGGGTGGGCGACCTGCCCATTGCGGGCCGCCAGCTTGTGGCCATCTGCCGGGGCATGGCGGCCCGGGCCAGGCTGCTGTTCATGGATGAGCCCACGGCCTCGCTCACGCGTGCTGAGGTCGATGCGCTGCTGGCCGTGGTGCGCCGGCTCCAGGCCGATGGCATGGCCATCGTCTTCGTGAGCCACAAGCTGGACGAGGTCATGGAGATCGCCGACCGCGTCACCGTGCTGCGCGACGGGCGCAAGCTCGGCACCTGGCCCGCCGAGCAGTTGTCGGGCCGGCAACTGGCCGCGTTGATGACCGGGCAGGAAGTGGATGAGCGCCTGCATGCGCGCGACATGTCCGCCGCGCCCGTGCTGCTGGAAGTGCGCGGCCTGGGCCGCGACGGCGACTACGAGGACGTGAGCTTCGATGTGCGCGAGGGCGAGATCCTGGGCCTGACCGGGCTGCTGGGCGCGGGCCGCACCGAGCTGGCCCTGGGCCTGTTCGGCATGCGCCGGCCCGATCGCGGCAGCATCCGCCTGGGCGGCCGCACGTTGGTGCTGCGCAGCAACCGCGACGCCATGGCGGCGGGCATTGCCTATGTGCCGGAGGACCGCCAGTCCATCGGCCTGAACCTGCGCCAGTCCGTGCAGGACAACCTGGTGCTGGCCATGCTGCCGCGCCTGTCCGGCCCGCTGGGCTGGCTGCCCGCCCGCCGCCGCGCCGCCACTGCGGCCCAGTGGCGCGACCGCCTGCACATGCGCCTGCCCGCGCTGGACGCACCCGTGCACCAGCTGTCGGGCGGCAATGCCCAGCGCGTGGTGCTGGCCCGCTGGCTGGCGACCGCGCCACGCCTGCTGATCCTCGACTCGCCCACCGTGGGCGTGGACATCGGCAACCGGCAGGGCATCTTCGAGATCGTGCACGGGCTCGCCGCACAGGGCATGGCGGTGATCGTCATCTCGGACGAGGTGGTCGAGGTCCATGCCCACTGCGACCGCGTGCTGCACATGCGCGGCGGGCGCATGGCCGGCGAGTTCGTGCCGGGGGTGCATTCCGAAAGCCAGATCGAGGAGGCCGTCCATGCCTGAACACGCACACGCGCTGCTGCACCACCCCGTGGCCCGGCTCGGCCTGGCCATTGCCGCCATGGCCCTGCTGTTCGGCGCCCTGGCGCCGGGCTTCTGGACGCTGGGCAACTGGATGGACGTGGCCGAGGGCGCATCGGTCACCGCCATCATGGCCGTGGGCCTGCTGGTGGTACTGGTCGCGGGCGGCATCGACATCTCGTTTGCCGCCACGGCCACGGTGGCGCAGTACCTTGCGGCCCTCGCGGCCACACGCCTGGGCTGGACACCGGCGGCCAGCATCGCGCTGGGCCTGGCCACGGGACTGGCGCTGGGCGCATTCAACGCCCTGCTCATCCACCGCCTGCGCGCCACCTCCATCATCATCACCATCTCCACGCTGAACCTGTACTTCGCGCTGCTGATGCATGGCACGGGCGGCCGGTCCATCTACGACCTGCCGTCGTGGTGGAGCGATTCCGTGGTGCTGGCCCGCTTCGCGGGCACCGACAGCGCAGACCCCGTGCGCCTGACCCTGCCCATCGCCGTGGCCGCTGCGGCCGCCGTGCTGACCGCGCTGCTGCTGGGCCGCAGCGCGCTGGGGCGGCGCCTGTACGCCTTCGGCGGCAACCCCGAGGCCGCGCACCGCATGGGCATCGGGCTGGGCGCCATCCAGGGCGTGGCCTATGGCTGGCTCGGCATGATGGCGGCCATCGCAGGCCTGGTGCAGGCGCACCGCGTGGGCGAGTCGGTGCCCAACGCCCTGGTCGGCACGGAGCTGTTCGTGCTCGCGGCCGCCGTGCTGGGCGGCGCCAGCCTGTTCGGCGGCACGGGCAGCGTGGGCGGCGTGCTGATGGGCGTGCTGCTGCTGGCCGTGCTGCGCAACGGGCTGAACCTGCTGGGCGTGTCACCGTATTTCTTCCAGGTGCTGCTGGGCGCCGTGGTGCTGGCCTGCGCGGCCGCAACGGGACTGCGGCGCACGCAGCGACGCAACCAGCAGCGCAGCGCTGACGCCACTCCTGCAGCGCCTTTGGCGGGGGCCGCGCCATGAACCGCAGCCCTGGCGCGCCGCTGGGCCTGATCGCGCTGCTGGCGCTGCTGTGCGCCGTGTTCACGCTGCTGCTGCCCGGCAGCTTCGCCACCCTGGGCACGCTGCAATCGGTGCTGCTGCAGATCCCCGAGCTGGGCCTGCTGGCACTGGCGCAGATGCTGCCGCTGGTCAGTGGCGGCATCAACCTGGCCGTGGTCGCCAGCGCCAACATGGCGGGCCTGGCCATGGCCTGGGTGCTGGTGGGAGGCCTGTCGGCGCTGGGCCTGGACCTGTCGGGCCATGAGGGCCTGCTCATCGCCGCAGCACTGGCCGTGGGCGCCCTCGCCAGCCTGCTGGTGGGCCTGGCCAGCGGCTGGCTGGTGGCGCGCGTCAACGCCCATCCCATCCTCGTCACGCTGGGCACCATGTCGCTGATCAACGGCCTGTGCGTCTGGCTCACGCGCGGCAAGCCCATTGCAGGCTTTCCCGAGGCCTTCCAGGCCCTGGGCTCCGCCCAGTGGCTGGGCCTGCCGCTGCCGTTCTGGATCTTCGCGGCCGTGTGCCTGCTGGTGGGCCTGTACCTGGGCAGCACACGCCACGGGCTGGCCATCCGCATGGTCGGCTCCAATGCCGAGGCCACGCGCCATGCGGGCATCGACACGCGCCGCGTGCTGATCGGCGTCTACACCCTGTCCACGCTGCTGTGCTGGATCGCGGCCGTGCTGATGATGGCGCGCTTCAACTCGGCCAGTGCGGGCTACGCCCAGTCCTACCTGCTGGTCACGGTGCTTGCGGCCATCCTGGGCGGCACCGATCCCATAGGCGGCTTTGGCCGGGTGTCGGGGCTGTTCGTCGCGCTGCTCATCCTGCAGGTGCTGTCCAGCGGTGTGAACCTGCTGGGCGCCAATGCCCAGCTCACGCAGGCCCTGTGGGGCGCCACCATGATCGCCGCCGTGGCCGCGCGCCACCTGCTGGCGCGCTGGCGGGGCCGTACCCGGGCACCCGCCGAACCCTCCCCTTCACGCTCTCGCAGCGTCCAACCGGAGCCCCTATGAACCCCCTCGGCATCCACGCCCTTGTCTGGGCCGGCGACCTGTCGCCGGCCTCCACCCGCCATGTGATCGAGCAGACGCGCCAGGCCGGTTACGACCTGGTCGAGCTGTCCCTGCACGGCCCCCGGCTCATGGACCTGGCGCTCACGCGAGATCTGCTGCAGGAGCATGGCCTGGGCGTGGGCTGCTCGCGGGGCCTGACCTTCGAGGCCGATGTCTCCAGCGAAGACCCCGCCGTGGTCGCGCGCGGCCTGGCGCTGCTGCAAGAGGGCGTGGACATCACGGCGCGCCTGGGCGGACGCTATTTCGGCGGCATCCCCTACGGCGCCATGGCGAAATACGGCCACCCCTGTTCGCCACGGGGCCGGCGCAACGCGATCGAGGCCGTGCGGCGCATTGCCGACTTCGCGGGCGAGCGCGGCGTCACGCTGGGCCTGGAGGTGGTCAACCGCTACGAAAGCAATCTGCTGAACACGGCCACGCAAGCGCTGGAGTTCATCGACGAAGTCGGCCAGCCCCATGTCTGCGTGCACCTGGACACCTACCACATGAACATCGAGGAAGCCGACCTCGCCGCGCCCGTGCTGGCCTGCGGACAGCGGCTGGGCTATGTGCACATCGGCGAGAACCACCGCGGCTACCTGGGCGCGGGCCACATCGACTTCGCGCAGTTCTTCGGCGCACTCGCGCAGATCGGCTACCAGGGCACCGTCACCTTCGAGAGCTTCTCGTCGGCCATCGTCAACGAGCAGCTGTCGAACGCGCTGGCCATCTGGCGCCCGATGTGGGAAGACGGCATGGACCTGGCCCTGCACGCACGCGGCTTCATGGCAGACGGGCTGGCCAGCGCGCAGCAGGCACGCGCATGACGGCCATCCTGCCGCCCGAAGCCCTTGCGCGTGCATTTGCGCTGGCTCGCTCCGGCCCCCGACGCCTGCTGGGCCTGGCGGGCCCGCCCGGTGCAGGCAAGAGCACGGTCTGCGCCGCCCTGCTGCAGGCGCTGGGCCCGCTGGCGGCGGCCGTACCCATGGACGGCTTCCACCTGGCGCAGTCCGCGCTGCAGCGCCTGGGCCGCGCGCAGCGCAAGGGCGCACCCGACACCTTCGACTCGGCCGGCTACGTGGCCCTGCTGCGCCGCCTGCGCGCGCCCGTGGCCGATGAAACGGTCTACGCCCCCGAATTCCGGCGCACCATCGAGGAGCCCATTGCAGGCGCCATCGCCATCGCGCCCGGCGTGCCCCTGGTCATCACCGAAGGCAACTACCTGCTGATGGAGGAACAGGATGCGCCAGGCACACACTGGCATGCCGTGCGCGCGCTGCTGGACGAGGTCTGGTACGTGGACATGGACGACCGCCTTCGCATCGAACGCCTGACCCGCCGCCACGAACTCCACGGCCGCAGCCCCCAGGCCGCACGCGACTGGGTGGCACAGGTGGACGAGCCCAATGCGCGCCGCATTGCGGCAACGCGGGGGCGGGCGGATTGGGTGTTGCGCTGGGGGTGAGGCTGCAGAACACAGCCCCCGCTCAGAACGCCACCACGCCCCCGTCCTTGCGCGGGTCCGATCCGCCGATGTAGTGGTCGCCGTCGCGCAGCACCAGCTGCGCGCCGCCGAAGGCGAAGACGCCATGGCCTTCCTCGATCGTGACTTCGTGGCCGCGTGCGCGCAGGGCGGCGACAACCTCGGCGTCGAAGGCGGGCTCCACGGCCACGCCCTTGCCGCCCGTCACGCGCCAGCGCGGTGCGTCGGCGGCGGCCTGGGGGTTCTGGCCGTAGCGCAGCACGCGCAGGGCCATCTGCAGGTGGCCCTGGCTCTGCATGGGGCCGCCCATGACGCCGAAGGCCATCTGGGGCGTGCCGTCGGCGTTCATCGCAAAGGCCGGGATGATGGTGTGCGAGGGGCGCTTGCGTGGCGCGACCTCGTTGGCATGGCCGGCTTGCGTGGTGAAGCCGTGGCCGCGGTTTTGCAGGCTGATGCCGGTGCCCGGCACGACCACGCCCGAGCCGAAGCCCATGTAGTTGGACTGGATGAACGAGACCATCATGCCGCTGGCATCGGCCGCCGCCAGGTAGACCGTGCCGCCCGGGCGCGGTGCGCCGTAGGTGGGTGCGCTGGCGCGCTCGCGGTCAATGAGCGCCGCGCGTTCGCGCAGGTAGCCGGCGTCCAGCAGATGGGCGGATTCGACGCGCATGTGGTCGCCGTCGGCGTTGTATTCGTGCAGGTCGGCCAGGGCCAGCTTCATGGCCTCGACCTGCAGGTGCACGGACTCCACGCCGTCCAGCGGCTCGGCGCCCACGCCCAGTGCGTCCAGCATGCCCAGCGCCATCAGCGCGGCGATGCCCTGGCCGTTGGGCGGGATCTCGTGGATCACCGAATCGCCAAAGGTCTGCGACACCGTGCCGACCCAGTCGGCCTGGTGGGCGGCCAGGTCGGCCTCGGTCATGGCGCCGCCGCAGGCCTTGGCGTGCTCGGCCATCGAGCGCGCCAGTGCGCCACGGTAGAAGGACTCGCCCTTGGTGGCGGCGATCTCCTCCAGCGTGCGCGCATGGGCTTCGCTGCGGAACACCTCGCCCGCCTTGGGGGCCTTGCCATCGGGCAGGAAGCACTCGGCAAAACCGGGCTGGTCGCCGAGCTTGGCGCCGCCCAGCGCCCACAGCGTGGCGATGGTGGGCGAGACCGCAAAGCCGTCGCGCGCATAGCGGATGGCGGGCTGGGCCAGTTGCTCGAACGGCAGCTTGCCGAAGCGGCGCGACAGCTCCACCCAGGCCGAGACGGCACCGGGCACGGTGACAGCGTTCCAGCCCTTCTCGGGAATGCCGCCCAGCGCGGCGAAGTACTCGGGCGTCCAGGCTTCGGGCGAGCGGCCCGAGGCATTGAGGCCGTGCAGCTCCTTGCCATCCCACAGGATGCAGAAGGCATCGCTGCCCAGGCCGCAGCCCGTGGGCTCGACCACGGTCAGCGCCATGGCCGTGGCAATGGCCGCATCCACCGCATTGCCGCCGGCCAGCAGCATGGACAGGCCGGCCTGCGCGGCCAGCGGCTGCGAGGTGGAGACCATGTTGCGGCCCAGCACCGAAGAGCGGTGCGAGGCGTAGGGAAGTGTCCAGTCCGTAACAGTGCTTGTCATATCAATTTCCATAGCGCCAACGCGCCACCGATAGCTTGAGGAACCGCAGGCACGGCCCAGCTCAGGGACGCCAAGCAAGGGCCTACGCCGGCCGCGCCACCCCGCAGCAAGGGCGTCGTCCCCCTCCCGCAGGAGAGGGGGAAGCGGCAAAGCCGCTCAGGGGGGTGCTTCAATCAATCCAATGTGATTTTGTTGTCTTTGATGACCTGCGCCCAGCGCGCGCTGTCGGCCTGCACCATGGCGGCGAACTGCTCGGGCGTGCGCGGCGATGCGGCTTCCACGCCCTGCCTGGCCAGGCTGGCCACCACCTCGGGATTCTGGATGGCCTTGTTGAAGGCCTGATTGATCCGCGCCACCAGCTCGGGCTTCATGCCGGCCGGGCCATAGACGCCGAACCAGGTGACCGAAGAATAGCCAGGCAGGCCGGACTCGGCCACCGTGGGCAGGTCGGGCGCCAGCGCGCTGCGCTTGTCGCCGGTCACGGCCAGGGCACGCAGGCGGCCGCTGGCCACATGGGGCATGCCGGTGGGAATGGCGTCGAACAGCAGGTGCACCTGGCCTGCGGACAGGTCGGTGATGGACTGCGCCGTGCCCTTGTAGGGCACATGGGTCAGCTGCAGGCCCGCGCGCGCCGCGAAGGCCGCCGCGTTCAGGTGGACGATGGTCCCGTTGCCGCTGCTGGCGTAGTTGAGGGCGCCCGGATGGGCCTTGGCGTAGGCGACCAGTTCCTTGACGCTGCGCGCGGGCAGAGAAGGCGTGACCAGCAGAATACTGGCCGCCCCGCCGATCTCGGCAATCGGCGTGAAGTCCTTGTCGGCCTTGTAGGCCAGACGGGTCATCAGGTGCGGCGAGATGGCATGCGTGCTGCTGGTGGTGAACAGCAGCGTGTAGCCGTCCGGCGAGGCCTTGGCCGCCTCGCCCGTGCCGATGGTGCCGCCCGCGCCGGGGCGGTTGTCGATGACCAGCTGCTGGCCCAGGTCCTGCGACATGCGCTGCGCCACCACGCGCGCCACGAGGTCGGTGGCGCCGCTGGCCGGAAAGGGCACGACCAGGCGCACCGGGTGCGAGGGCCAGGACGCCTGGCCCTGTGCCACGGCGGGCAGGGCCATGGCGCCAGCCAGGGCACAGGCTGCAGCCACGATGGCGCGGCGTGGAAGTAAAACGCTGGGCAATGCCTTCATGGGCACACTCCTGGTCAGAGGGTTGGACAGCTGCAGCCGCTGCTCCCTGCAACGCCGCAACAGGCCATCGTAGAACCCTCGCCCCTTTGCCGCCATCAGCAAATTTGCAAACCTGCGTTGCCTCTGCGGCAAATTGATGACAATCGGGGCGACATGCCCGACGCCCGCCACCTTCTTTTGCAGGACACCGCGCTGCGCTACTTCCACGAAGTGGCGCAATGCGGATCGCTGACCGAGGCCTCGGCGCGGCTGCATGTGGCGGCCTCGGCCATCAGCCGCCAGATCGCCGCACTGGAGGGGCTGCTGGGCACGCCGCTGTTCGAACGCCACCCGCGCGGCATGGTGCTCAATGCGGCCGGGGAGATCCTGGCCGACCATGTGCGCCGCGCCGGCCTGGATGCCGAGCGCGCGCTGGGCGAGATCGAGGCCCTGCAGGGGCTGCGCAGCGGCCGCGTGCGCATCGCAAGCTCCGACGCCTTTGCCAACGAGTTCCTGCCGCGCCTGTGCGCAGCCTTCCAGCGCGCGCATGCCGGCATCGTCTTCGAGGTGATGGTGCTGCCCACGCCCGCCGTGCCAGAGGCCGTGCGCAGCGGCACGGCCGACATCGGCCTGTGCTTCAGCCGCGCGCCTGAAAAAGGCATTGCCGTGGCCTGCCGCGTGGCGGCGCCGCTGGTTGCCCTGGTCGCACCCGGCCATGCCTTGGCCCAGGCCCGCCGCCTGTCGCTGGCCCAATTGGTGCGCCATCCGCTGGCGCTCACGCCGGCCGACACGGCCGTGCGCCAGCTGCTGGACGCCGCCTGCAGCCGCCAGGGCCTGATGCTGATGCCGGTGATGGAGAGCAACCACGGCAAGACCCTGCTGAACTTTGCAGCCCAGGGCGCCGCCGTGGCCGTGGCCAGCGAGATCGCCGCGCGCCACATGGTGGCCACGGGCGCACTGGTGGCCGTGGCGCTCAGCGACCGGGGCATGGACCTGCGCGACATCGAGGTGCAGACCCTGGCCGGCCGCACGCTGCCGCATGCGGCGCAGTCCTTCCTGGAGATGCTGCAGCTGCGGTTGCCCGGTCCCTGGTAACCGGAGGACACGGCGGGCAGCGGGCAGCGCCCGCCAGGCACCACCCACACAAGGCCGGCCAGAAAAGAGACCACAGTCCGACCAGGGATGCAGGGACAAAACTCGGAAAGCTCCGATTTTTACGGCCCTGCAGACCCGCGATTCATCCATCGCCCTTGCTCGATCCGCTCAGGCTGGGAGCGGATTGGGCACGAATCGGATAGGACAACTCTGATTCTGACCCAGCCGATTCTGATTCTCCAGCGCGACCGGACAGCCAGCCGCCGGCGCCATTCCTATCATCCGCAGCTCTGTCGTCGGGCTTCCCCTTGCGGGATTCCTGGACTCCCGTTCCTGAATGAATTCATGGACAACCCGGCCATCGCCGGACCTACAAAAAAGAGGCAAGGCATGTACACGAACCAGACCGGAGGGCGCAGGCGGCAATTGCAGCGGGAGGCACAGCATGGATGAGCGAACCGAGCTGACCTTCATGCTGCATGGCCTGCCGGACCGCGACGCCAAGCTGTTCCGCTCCTATGTGCTGATGGTGAATCACCGCACACGGCATCGCTGGACGTGGCGCGAATCCCAGGCGGACATGACGGTGGTGCATGGCGAACTGGCCCAAGCGCCTGCCGCCCCGCCCGCGCTGACGCTGCGCGTGGGAGGGCCAACGAGGGGAGCCTTCCCTGCGGGTGGCCACCTGGGCATCCCCCTGCGTGCCGAGGCGCTGGAGGAATGCCTCAACACCATGGGCGCACGCATCCTGTCGGTGCACGGCAAACCGGCCAGCGCCAAGGCACACGCCAGCGGCCTGCACACGCAGCATCAGCTGATGCTGCTGCAGCTGCGGCGCTGGCCGTCGCCGCAACTGCTGACGAGATCCCACCATATCCGCCTGGCCACCTTGCTGACAGGCCAGCCCACGACGATGCAGACCCTGTGCCAGCGTTCGGGCCTGCCGCCCGAGATCTGCGCCGGTTTTCTGAACGAGCTGGACGCCGCCGGCCTGCTGCGCTGGGCCTCGGCCCGCCCGCCCGCCGCACCGCACCCCGGCAACCCTGCGCCGGACAGGGGTGTGCTCGAACGCATACGCCTTCGCTTGGCCCGGTTTGCAGGAGCGCGCCCATGAGCGAACTCAAGATCCTGATCTCCGGCCCTCCAGGCGCAGGCAAGACCACGGCCATCCGCTGCGTCAGCGAGATCGCCCCCGTGAGCACCGACGTGCGCAACACCGATGACACCCTGGACAAGGCGCTGACGACGGCCGGCATGGACTATGGCGAGCTGACCCTGGACAACGGCGAGAAGCTGTACCTCTACGGCACGCCCGGGCAGGAGCGCTTTGACTTCATGTGGCGCATCCTCTCGCGCGGCGCGCTGGGCGTGATCTTGCTGATCGACAACAGCCGCTCCGATCCGCTGGCCGACCTGGATATCTATGTCCAGGGCCTGTCCGATGTCTTGCGCAGCACGGCATGCGTGGTGGCGGTATGCCGCATGCAGGAGTACACAGCGCCTGATCTGGACAGCTTTGCCGTGCACCTGCAATCGCGCGGCCTGCTGTGCCCCGTGGTGCCGGCCGATGTGCGCAACCCCCAGCAGGTGGTGGCCCTGATCGAGCTGTTGCTGCTGCAGATCGAAGCCCTTGCCCAGGAGAAGTCCCATGAAGAATGACGCTGCCTTGAAGGCTGCAGCCCAGGCGGCGGTGCAGTCGCTGATGAGCAGGTTGCACGGCGTGCGTGGCTGCGTGGTCAGCACCGAGGACGGCTTCGAGGTGGCCGCCCGTGCGCAAGGCCAGGGCAGCACGGCGCGGCTGTCGGCCATGGCCAGCTCGATGGCGGCGCTGGGCATGATCGCCGGCGAGGAGAACCAGCTCGGGCATTGCGCCAACGTGGTGGTCGAGGCGGCCGAGGGCTTCATCGTCATGCTGCAGGCACAGCGCCCGGGCCTGACGCTGGTCATCAGCGTGGTGGCCTCGCGCGAGGCCGTTCTGGGCCAGGTTCTCTATGTCTCGCGCGAGGCCGTGCGGACACTGGAACAAGCGTGATGGCAAAGGCAGGCAAGGGCTGCTCCTATGCATCCGGCAAGAAGGCACCGCGAAGGTGCAGAACATTTTCGCAACACAAGGGAGTTAGGAAAACAATGGCCAATATCAAGCAAACCATGGATGAACTGATGCACTGCGACGGCGCCATGTGCGCTGCACTGGTGGACTACAACAGCGGCATGATCCTGGGGCAGGACGGCTCGGGCGTGGACCTGGAGCTGGCTGCCGCCGGCAACACCGAACTGGTGCGCGCCAAACTCAAAACCATGCGCTCGCTGGGCCTGGAAGACACCATCGAGGACATCCTCATCACGCTGAGCAGGCAGTACCACATCCTGCGCCCCTCCACCCACCACGAGGGCCTGTTCCTGTACCTGGTGCTCGACAAGGCCAAGGCCAATCTCGCGCTGGCGCGCCGCAAGGTGCAGGACGTGGAGAATGCGCTGGTGGTCTGAACAACAGCCCTTGACTGGCTGCGCCGCTCAGAACCGCTCGGCGCACAGCGCCTGCCATTGCAGGATCTCGATCTCGCCGCGCTGCACCCGGATGAGGCCCCGCGCCTGCAGGCCCTGCAGCAGCACGTTGGTGGTCTGGCGCGAGATCGACAGCATGCGCGCCAGCTGCTCCTGCGTGATATCCAGGCGCGGCCGCGCCGGCACATCGTCCAACCGCTCGCCGTAGCCGCGCGCCATGGCCACCAGGCGGCGCGCCAGCCGCTGGGGTGCGGGCATCAGGGCCAGGTCCTCCAGCGCCGCGAAGGCCGCGCGCATGCGCCCCGACATCAGCACGCCCAGGTCATGCCAGTGCGCAGGATGCTGCTGCAGCCAGTCCAGCAGCGGCTGGCGCGGCACCTGCAGCACCTCGCTGGGCTCCATGGCGTGGGCATCGTGGGTGCGCGGCGAACCGTCGAACAGCGCGATCTCGCCAAACCAGGTGGCCGGTCCCATGCGCGTGAGCAGCGCCTCGCGCGCCTGCTCGCTCTGGCCACCCACACCGGAGAAACCGATGCTGCCCCGGACCACGGCGAACAGCCCGCCCTCCAGCGCATCGCCGCGCAGGAACAGGGCCTCGCCCGTCTCCAGGCGGCGCGGCTGGGCCAGCGCCAGCAGCAAATCGGCAAACTGCGGCGCCAGTGCGCTGAACCAGCGGCCGGCGCGCAGCGTGGGCAGGTAGGAAGAGGCGAGGGAAGCTTGCATGGAAAGGGATGTCGGGTGGCTGACAGACACAGCCGGCGGGCCTGCGTATTTTCGCCGCTGACATCGAACACATGCCAGGAGACCTTTCCATGCAAGCCTCACACTTCCTGCCCCGCGCGCTGGCGCGCCCTTCCCGCCTGCTGGCCAGCCTGGCCACAGCCGCTTTGCTGGGCGCCTGCGCCCACGGCAGCCTGCCCGTCTCCGACATGGCCAGGCCCCAGCCGGCCAGCGCCGCCACGCGCGCGGCCCAGCAGGCGGCCTTGGCGCAGCAGCCGCTGGACGATGCGCAGGCCATGGAGGACGCCCGGCGCGGCCTGATCGCACCGGCCGACACCCTGGTCGTGCGCAATGCCCAGGGCCGTCCCATCTGGAGCATGCA
Source organism: Delftia sp. WSY_16 (assembly GCF_043104415.1). Lineage (NCBI taxonomy): Bacteria > Pseudomonadati > Pseudomonadota > Betaproteobacteria > Burkholderiales > Comamonadaceae > Delftia > Delftia sp. WSY_16. The sequence goes on from NZ_JBICKS010000033.1 coordinate 42,164, forward strand.
GTCCTATGCCTTCCTGGAGCAGGACCAGGCGCCCGATACCGTGCACCCCGCGCTGTGGCGCCAGGCCCAGCGCAACCGCGTCAGCGGCCTGTTCCAGGTGACCGACAGGCTCTACCAGGTGCGCGGCCTGGACCTGTCGAACATGAGCATCATCGAGGGCGAGACGGGCCTGATCGTGGTCGATCCGCTGATGTACACCGAGACCGCCCAGGCCGCCATGGACCTGTACTTCCAGCACCGCCCGCGCAAGCCCGTGGTGGCCGTCATCTACTCGCACAGCCATGTGGACCATTTCGGCGGCGTGCGCGGCGTGGTGCGCCAGGAAGAGGTGGATGCTGGCCGCGTGCAGGTCATCGCCCCGGCGGGCTTCATGGCCGAGGCCGTGGGCGAGAACGTGATCGCCGGCCATGCCATGGGCCGGCGCGCGCTCTACCAGTTCGGCATGCTGCTGCCGCGCGATGCCAGGGGACAGGTGGACGCAGGGCTGGGCAAGGCGGGTGCGCCCGGCACCATGGGGCTGATCGCGCCCACGCGCGTGATCGACAAGCCGCGCGAGACCCTGCGCATCGACGGCGTGGACATCGAGTTCACGCTCACGCCCGGGGCCGAGGCGCCGGCCGAGATGATCATGTACTACCCCCAGCTCAAGGTGCTGAACATGGCCGAGATCGCCGTGCACACCCAGCACAACCTGCTGCCGCTGCGCGGCGCCCAGGTGCGTGACGCGCTGGGCTGGTCCCGCCACCTGAACGACGCCCTGCACGCCTATGGCGGCAAGGCCGAGATCCTGATCGCCCAGCACCACTGGCCGGTCTGGGGCCAGCCCCGGCTGCAGCGCATGCTGGCCGGCCAGCGCGACACCTACAAATACCTGCACGACCAGACCGTGCGCCTCATGAACCACGGCTACGTGGGCTCGGAGATCGCCGAGATGCTGAAGATGCCCGAATCCCTGGCCCGCGACGGCGCCACACATGCCTTCTACGGCCACCTGCGCCACAACATCCGCGCCATCTACCAGCACTACCTGGGCTACTACGAAGGCAACCCGGCCCAGCTGGAGGCGCTGCCGCCCGTGCCCGCGGCGCGCAAGACCGTGGAATACATGGGTGGCGCCGACGCCGTGCTGCGCCGTGCGCAGGCCGACTACGAGCGCGGCGAATACCGCTGGGTGGCGCAGATCGCCTCGCAGCTGGTCTTTGCCGACCCGGCCAACCAGGCCGCGCGCCGTCTGGCGGCCAATGCCTATGAGCAGCTGGGCTACCAGATGGAATCGGCCACGGCCCGCAACGCCTTCCTGCAGGGCGCGGCGGAGCTGCGCCAGGGCGTGCCCCAACTTCCCAGGCCCGGCAGCGCCGCGCGCGACCTGGTGCGCAGCCTGCCGCTGGAGATGTTCTTCGACTACCTGGGCGTGCGGCTGGACGCCGGCAAGGCCGCAGGCCAGCGCATCGTGCTCAACTGGACCTTCACCGACACCGGCGAGCAGCGCAGCCTGAACCTGGAGAACAGCGCCCTCACCCAGAGCCCGGGCCTTGCGCCCTCCGCCCATGCCAGCCTGCGCCTGACGCGCGCCACGCTGGACGCCATTGCAGGTCAGGAGACCACGATGGCCGAGGCCATCAAGAGCGGCCAGCTGCGCATCGAGGGCGACGCCTCCAAGGTGACAGCGCTCATGTCCATGCTGGACCGCTTCGACAGCGTGTTCCCCATCGTGGAGCCACGCCCCGAGCGGGCCGCTCAGTAACCGTGCTGGGCGCGGAAGTCGCGCGCCTTGCCGAAGTGCCCGTTGCCGATGAAGGGCACGGGCGGGCGCAGCGCCGACAGAGGCGAGGGATGGTTGCTGGTCAGCACCAGATGCCCCCGGTCGGCCGGAATGAAGGCGCGCTTGGACTGCGCATGGCTGCCCCAGAGCATGAAGACCACGGGGCGCGTGCCCTGGGCGATGTGCCGGATCACCGCATCGGTCAGCAGCTCCCATCCCTTGCCCGAGTGGCTGGCCGCCTGGCCTTCCTCCACCGTGAGACAGGTGTTGAGCAGCAGCACGCCGTTCCTGGCCCACTTGACCAGGCTGCCGCCCGGGTTGGGGAACGGCGGGAAGGGCACGCCCAGGTCACGCTGCATCTCCTTGAAGATGTTCTGCAGCGAGGGCGGCATGCGCACGCCCGGCGCCACCGAGAACGACAGGCCTTCGGCCTGCCCCCGGCCGTGGTAGGGGTCCTGCCCCAGGATGACCACGCGCACCTCATCGGGCGGTGTCAGCTCCAGCGCGCGCAGCGGCTGGGGCGGAAAGATCACGGCGCCGGCTTCCAGGCGCTGGTGCAGGAAGGTCAGCAGCTGCTGGCCCGTGGCACCCGCGAAGAAGTCCTCGACCAGGGGCTGCCAGTCGGGCGCAACGGGCCAGTCGGCGGGATCGGCGGATTGGAGTTGGTCGGCTTGCGCCGGGGCGATTGCGTCGTCTTGAAGGGCCATGGCGGATGGGGGCACCGCCGCCACATGCCGAGGCAGCAGCCTCCCTCAAAAAAGTACAGCTGAAATGCATGGGCGCAAGCGCCATGCCTGTTGGATCACGGCAAGCATACCTTTCCCTGCGGCGGGGAGGTACGTCCGCCTCCAATGGCGCCCCAAAGACAGACAATGGTTACACGAAAAAACATACGAAAAACCTTGAGTCAGCCCAATGCTTTACCTAGAATTTCGTGCAAATGAACGCGAACTGCACTCTACAACTGCACTCTACAACTGCACCAGGAAGTGCTCGAATACATCAAACGCGACATTGCCAACCTGGCCCTGGGCAACAAGGACAACCACGCGCGCAACACCGCCGTGCAGCGCGGTTTCGATGGCTGCATCGCGCTCACGCCCCTGTACGACTTTGCGCCCATGTATCTCCACCCGGACGGCATAGCCCGACGCATCCGCTGGCGGGATGAACAGGGCGGCCCGCCCGATTGGCGCCGTGTGCTGGATAGCGTCGGTGCGCTGGCCGCGCAGCTCCCTCGAAAACGCCGGGGCACGCAGTCGGATCCGTTGCAGCGCGATCCACTGGTGAAAGGCCTCAAGGCCATGATTCCCGCGCTGGAGCGCATCGCCGCAGACGGTCTGGCGCTAGGGCTGGAGCCCGAGGTTCTCGGCCACCTGCGTCCCGCCCTCCTGGCACGTGCGCAGGAGCTCGCTGCGCTGCGCTGAAGACCATGGACAAGCGTTTCACCCCCATTCCCATTGCCCAGCAGCTGGAGCTGCGCAGGCAGGCTATTGACGATGTGCTGGCCCACCCCGAATGGTCTTTGCCGCAGGCCGTGCGGCATCTGAAGAAGACCATGAGGCTGACCACGGCCGAGATGGCCAAGCTTTGCGGCGTTTCCTATAGAACGCTGCAGGACATCGAGCAGGAGCGCAGCGAAGGCAGCGTGCAGACCATGAACCGCATCTTGGCCATGCTGGGGCTCAAGCTCGGGGTGGTGCGCATCGTGCGGACCCCGGATTCACCGGCCGGCCCGCACAACGACGCGTCTTAGGCAAACAGCTTGGCCAGCGCCTCCCCCGGCTCCTTGGCGCGCATGAAGGCCTCGCCCACCAGGAAGCCGTGGATGCCGGCATCGCGCATGGCCTTGACGTCCTCGCGGCTGCCGATGCCCGACTCGGTGACCAGCAGGCGGTCGGCGGGCACGTTCTTTTGCAGGTCCAGCGTGGTCTGTATGCTGACCTCGAAGCTGCGCAGGTTGCGGTTGTTGATGCCCACCAGCGGCGTCTTGAGCCGCAGGGCGCGGTCCAGCTCGGCGCCGTCGTGCACCTCGACCAGCACGGCCATGTCTAGGCTGTGGGCGATCTGTTCCATCTCGGCCATCTGCGCGTCGTCCAGGCAGGCGGCGATCAGCAGCACGCAGTCGGCACCCATGGCCCGCGATTCGTAGATCTGGTAGGGATCGACCATGAAGTCTTTGCGCAGCACGGGCAGGTGGCAGCTGGCGCGCGCCTGCTTGAGATAGTCCACGCTGCCCTGGAAGAACTGCTTGTCGGTCAGCACCGAGAGGCAGGCGGCGCTGACGCCCTTGCCGTCGCCATCGGCATAGCTTTGCGCGATGTCGGCGGGGATGAAGTCCTCGCGGATCACGCCCTTGCTGGGGCTGGCCTTCTTGATCTCGGCGATCACGCCGGCATGGCCGGCGGCGATCTTGGCGCGCAGCGCGCCCACGAAGTCGCGCGTGAGCACGCGGCTTTCGGCGTCGCGGCGCATGTCCGCGAAGGGCATGCGCTTCTGGGCGGCCGCCACTTCCTGCACTTTCACGTCGCAGATTTGCTTGAGGATGTCGGACACGTTGCTTTCCTTGGTTTCTTGTATTCGGTGGTCGATGGGGGCTGCGCGGCTCAGGCCGTCAGCCGGGCCGTGTAGGCCACGAGTTCGTTGAGCTTGGCCAGGGCCGCGCCGCTGTCCAGCGCCGCCTGGGCGCGGGCCATGCCGTCCTCGATGCTGGAGGCCACGTTGGCCGCATACAGGGCAGCACCCGCGTTCAGGCAGACGATGTCGCGCGCGGCACTCTTTTCGCCATGGAGCACGCCCAGCAGCATGGCCTTGGATTCCTCGGGATTGTCCACCTTGAAGGCGCGCGTGCCCACCATGCGCAGGCCGAAGTCCTCGGGATGGATCTCGTACTCGCGCACCACGCCGTCCTTGAGCTCGCCCACCAGGGTGCCCGCGCCCAGGCTGATCTCGTCCAGGCCGTCGCGGCCATAGACCACGATGGCGTGCTCGGCGCCCAGGCGCTGCAGCGCGCGCACCTGGATGCCGACCAGGTCCTCGTGGAACACGCCCATGAGGATGTTGGGCGCGCTGGCCGGATTGGTCAGCGGGCCCAGGATGTTGAAGATGGTGCGCACGCCCAGCTCCTTGCGCACGGGCGCCACGTTCTTCATGGCCGGGTGGTGGTTGGGCGCGAACATGAAGCCGATGCCCACGTCGGCGATGCTGCGCGCGATCTGCTCGGGGCTGAGCTGGATGTTGACGCCCAGCGCCTCCATGGCGTCGGCGCTGCCGCTCTTGCTGCTGACGCTGCGCCCGCCGTGCTTGCTGACCTTGCCGCCCGCCGCCGCGATCACGAAGATGGAGCAGGTGGAGATGTTGAAGGTGTTGGCGCCGTCGCCGCCCGTGCCCACGATGTCCACCAGGTGGCGCTTGTCCTCCACATGGACCTTGTTGGAGAACTCGCGCATGACCTCGGCCGCGGCCGTGATCTCGCCGATGGTCTCCTTCTTAACGCGCAGGCCGGTGACGATGGCCGCCGTCATCACGGGCGACAGCTCGCCGCGCATGATCAGGCGCATCAGGTGCAGCATCTCGTCGTGGAAGATTTCGCGGTGCTCGATGGTGCGCTGCAGCGCTTCCTGGGGGGTGATCTGGGTCATTGCGGTGTCTCGGTTGGGTGCCGGCCTGCTCAGGCCTTCTGTTCCAGGAAATTCTTGAGCATGGCATGGCCATGCTCGGTGAGGATGCTCTCGGGGTGGAATTGCACGCCCTCGATGGCCAGGCTGGTGTGGCGCACGCCCTGGATCTCGCCGTCCTCGCTGGTGGCCGTGATCTCCAGGCATTCGGGCAGGCTGGAGCGCGCGATGGCCAGCGAGTGGTAGCGGTTGACCGTGAACTGCTCGGGCAGGTCGGCGAACACGCCCTTGCGGTCGGTGGTGATGACGCTGGTCTTGCCATGCATCTGCTGGCCCGCGCGCACGATGTCGCCGCCGAAGGCCGCGCCAATGCTCTGGTGGCCCAGGCACACGCCCAGGATGGGCAGGCGGCCCGCGAAGTGCTGGATGGCCGCCACGGAAATGCCCGCCTCGGCCGGCGAGCAGGGGCCGGGCGAGATCACCAGGCGGTCGATCTTCTCGCGCTCGACCAGGGCGATCACCTCGTCCAGCGTGGCCTCGTCATTGCGCACCACGGTGACATCGGCACCCAGCTCGCCGAAGTACTGGACGATGTTGTAGGTGAAGCTGTCGTAGTTGTCGATCATCAGCAGTCTGGTCATACCGGCTCCTGGGTCTCAAAGGGAAAAACGGGTGGCACGGGCATGCCGCAGCGAAGGCTGGCGCGGGAATGCGCGCAATGCTGCCTGGGTCTGGAAGGGGGAATCTGAGGGCATCTGGGCAATCTCCTGGGTTCTGGGAGCCGCCGTGCCGGGGAGCCATCTGCTGAGTGAGCCTTGCTGCCGTCACGGCGGCAAGGTGCGGTACGCAACCGCGACGACGTGCCGCTTCCTTATTGGAAGCGCCACCACTGTGCAACGATGATCGAAACGGGCGTACCGTTCATGGCTGTCTTGGATCGAGAGTTCAGGTGTCTGGAAGACGGGAATGCAGCAGGCTGCATGGCGGAGCATGCTAACACAGGGTCCGCGCAGCGTGGCGGGACGACCCTGCAGGCGCCTCACTTCAGGAAATCCGGCTGGTCGAACTTCTGCTTCAAGAAGCGGCCATTGGCCAGCAGCGCCTGCGCGTCGCTGGCCGCCACATGGGCCACCACCTGCTGCATCTGCCCGGCCAGCAGCGCCAGCTGCTCGGTCAACAGCTGCCTGGGCGTCTTGCCGTCCTGCACGGGCTGGGTGACACGGAACAGCGGCGGCAGCGCCGCATAGTGCGACAGCGTGGCGGGCAGGTACTGCAGCACCGTCTCGCGCACGGTGAACAGGCCGTCGTTGAAGACCGGGCCGGCTTCGGCCAGCGAGGGCAGCACCTCGTGCACCGAGCCGCGCACGCTGTCCAGGTGCTTTTGCATCTCGGGCGTGAGCATCGGGCGGGCCTTTTGCACCAGTTCGTCGATGCGTTCGCGGATGTCCTCGGCGCTCCAGTGCTGCTGCAGCGCCCTCTCGAAGCTGGCGCCCGCGGGCTGCAGGGCCCAGCCCAGCAGCAGGCCCGCGACGTACAGCCCCAGCGTGATCCAGCCCCAGCCGGCGCCGATCACGCCGGCAAACAGCAGCACCGGCCCCAGCAGGGCCAGCGCCAGGCCGGCGAGGTTGCCGTTGCCGTAGAAGAAAAGCTGCAGGCGGCGCATCAGGCGGGTCCGATCGGTGGCGGCGCTGTCACTGGTAGCCCCGGATTTCCTTGAACACCAGCGGCAGTCCGCTCTTGCCGGTGTTGCGCGCATCGAAGGCGCGCCCGCCGGTCAGCGCGGCCAGGGCCTGCATTTCGCCGGACTGCGCCTCGCCAAAGATGATGGGAAAGACCCGCACCAGCGGCGCGCCGCCGTCGCGCGCCATGCGCTGCTCGCGCTCGAATGCGGCCCAGTCGCGGCCGGCCGTGTTGGCGCCATCGGTCAGCAGCACGATGCTGACGAAGCGCTCGGGATCGGCCCGCAGTTCCTGGCGTGCCTGCTGCTGGGCCAGCGTGAGCGCGTCGTAGATGGCCGTGCCGCCGTCGGCCACCAGGCTGTCGGCATAGGCCAGCACCTGGGCGCTTGCGGCCTGCAGGTCGCCTGCCGCGAACTGCACGCGCGCGGGCTGGCCGACCAGGCCCGAGAACGGAATCAGCAGCACGCGCTCGCGCGCCTGGAAGGCGGCATAGCGCTGGCTGGCGGCCGAGGCCTCGGCGCCGGACAGCAGCTTCAGCGCCTCCTTCATCTGCGCCAGCCGCGCACCCTTCATGGAGCCGCTCACGTCCAGCACGAAGATGCTGGTGGCCGGGCGGCGCAGATCGCTCTGGTAGGCCGAGAGCACGGCATCGATCACCTCCAGCCGGTTCGGAAAGCTCAACTCCACCACGGGCGCCGTGGGCAGGGCCGGGCTGGCCTGCGCCTCGGGGCTGGCGGGGCGCAGCTGGGCCTGGCGCAGCGGCTGGCCCTGGAAGGCGGGGGCCTTGAACTGGGCGACCAGCTTGTCATAGTCGGCGCGGCGACCGGCGTTGAGCAGCATCAGCGGATAGTCGGCCGAGATCACGCCGTCGCGCGGGTAGACCAGGGTCAGGCGGTCGGCGGCGGGCAGCTTCTCGTTCAGGCGCAGGATCACGGCCTCGTAGTTGACCAGCGCATCGACGGCGCCGGGCTCGCGCTCGAAGGCCTCGGCCAGCCAGCCGGAGCTGCCGGCGGTGAGCTTCTGGCCCGACAGGAAGTCCTTGAGCACCTTCGCATTGACCTCCCTGGCGTCCAGGTCCTCGGTCTTGCCGGCCACGGCCGAGGCCACGGCGAACAGTGCGCTCATGCCGGTGTTGGAACTGGCCGGATTGGTCATGCCGTAGCGCAGCCGGCCCTGGGCGGCAGCGCGTGCGATGTCGGCCCAGGTGGGCGGGGCCTTTTCCCAGCCCAGCTTGTGCAGCACGGGGACCTTCACGCCCAGGGCCACGCGCGAGTAGAAAAGCTTTTCGCGCGCCAGCGGCTTGTTCGCCAGCGCCAGCGCGGGATAGGCGCCATTGGGCGGCAGGATGGCGTCGTACTGCTCGCCCGCATTGATGCGCTCGACCATCTCCAGCGTGCCTGCATAGCTGAGCTTGAGCGGTACGCCCGCCGCCGTGGCGGCCTGCTCCAGCGCGGGCGCCACGTCCTTGAGTTCGGAGCCGGCCAGCACGGTGAACGCACCCTGGGGACCGGCGGGCGCATCGGCCTTTGCGGCGGCCTGCGGCGCGGGTTCGGGCGACTTGCCGCAGCCGGCCAGGACCAGCGCAAGGCCCAGCAGCCACCAGGCCGCCAGGCGCCGGAACATGCTCACAGCACCACCTCGCCGGCGGGCGCCTGCAGCGCCTCGCGCACGTCCTCGCGGCGGCTCTTTTCCAGATAGGCGCGGGACTTGTCCACCTCCTGCGACAGCGTGTCCACCGTGGTCTGCATGGAGGCCAGGGCCTTGACCTTGAAGTCGGCCATGGCGTCCATGGTCTGGTAGATGTTGCCGAAGGCCTGCTGCAGCCTGGCGATGTCGATGGTGCTGCCGGCCGCCTGCTCGTGGATCTTCCCGCTTTGCTCGCGCAGCAGCTCGCTGGTGCCGGCGATCAGGTTGCCCGTGGTGGTGTTCAGCGCCGTGATCTGGTCCAGCACCAGCTTCTGGTTGGCCAGCGCCTGCGCCACGATGACGGCCGTGCGCAGGGCGGAGACCGTGGTGGTGGTCGCGCGGTCCACGCCCTTGGCCAGTTCGAGGTTGTTCTTGCGCACCAGGTCCAGCGCCAGGTAGCCCTGCACGTTCACCGCCATCTGGGTGAGCAGGTCGGTGACCTTCTGGCGTGCGTAGAACAGCATGTCCTCGCGCACCACGCGGGCCTTTTCAGGGTCGCTGGCGTCCAGCTGCGCCGCCTTGGCCTCCAGCGCCGCGTCCAGCTTCTTGCCGATGTGGATGTATTTCTCCAGCCGCTCCATCAGGCCCCACAGGTTGGCCTTTTCCTGCTCGATGGCGGCGTTGTCGCGCAGCAGCTCGTCCTTGCCGCGCTTGAGGCTGTCGATGATGGCGTTCAGGTGGCTCTGGCTGGACTGGAACTTGTCGAAGTAGTCCACCAGCCTGTTGCCCATGGGGATCAGGCCCAGCAGCTTGCGCGGCTTGAACAGGTCATCCTGGCGCGAGGGGTCCAGCGCCTCCACCTGGCGGCGCAGGTCGATCAGGCCCTGACCGATCTGGCTGCCCTGGTCGAACAGGCCGTTGTTCAGCGTCTTGACGGGGCGCTCCAGCATGCGGTTGGAGACGGCCGCAGCGGCCTGCACCTCCTTGTTGCCCATGCCGTGGATGCGCTCGACCGCGCCCTTGAACGCGGGCGACTGGCTGTCGTTGGCGGTGATGTCGTCGATGAACTGCGCCACCTGCGCGTCCAGCTGCTGCACTTCCTCGGCCTTCAGGCGGACCTTGCCGCTGGCCGACTCGATGGGCACGGGCAGGGCGGGCGCGGGCGGCTCCAGCACGAAATCCTGCTCCTGTGCAGGCACGGCCACGGCGGCGCTGGCCGTGGTGGTCTGGGGGGTGTTGCTCATCGGTTGCTCCTGGGTCCTTGAGTCATTTGAAGCGCTGCTCCATGTCCACGATCATTCGCTCCAGCCACTCCTGGCTGGGCGGATCGATCACCTCCACCAGCTGCACGGGCGCCTGCACGCCCTGCCCGGCCCAGCGCTCGGGCCCGTGCGTGTCGCCGCCGGTGCGAAAGCCGTATTCCTGCGCCAATGCGCGCAGTTGCGGATCGGATTCGAGCAGCTGGCCCACGCGATCGCCCGCAGGCGTGTAGGGCACGAGCACATGCTTGGAATACAGCGTGGGCTGCGGGTAGAGCATCACCATCTCGCCGCTCCTGCGCTGCGGGTGGCGCAGCAGGAACTCCACCAGCTGCGATTCATAGGCCACCAGCAGCGGCGCCTTGCCCATGCCCAGGGCCAGGTAGTCCTCGAACGGCCCGGCCGACGAGCTTTCCTGGAAGCCCTGGCGCAGGAACAGCGGCGCCACCTGCGGCATCACGCGCTCCAGGTCGGCCGGGCTCTGCACCACCTGCTGGCCGTTGAGCACATAGCTGGCCAGCGCCAGGTACATGGCCGCGCTGTTGGAGCTGCGCACATCGGTGCTGGCGGGCAGCACGGCCTTGCCGGTGGCAAAGGCGCCGGAGGCCTTCAGGTCACGCCAGCGCGTGCCCTTGCCGGCCATGGCCAGCAGGGCCGGCAGATCGGTCACGTAGTGGAAGTCGCCCTGCTTTTGCGCAACGCCATTGGCGATCAGGATCTCGGCAATGGGCCGCCAGCTGGCGAACACGATGGGCGTGTAGAACGGCGTGTAGACCGTGCCGGCCCTGGCCGCCGCCTTGAGCTGGGCCGCAGCCGGCGCCCCCGAGGGAAAGCCGAAGTCGTACTGCTTGGGGTCGTAGCTGTTGGCAATGCTGCGCGAGCCGGCCTTTTGCACCGTCACCGTCACGCCGTGGCGCGCCAGCACGTCGCGCACGCGCTCGTCCTGGAAGAAGGCTTCCTTCTCGGAGCCGATCAGGCCGCGCGCCGTCACGGCCTGCTGCTGCGCCCGCTGCGCCTGGCGGTCCTGCACCAGGACCGTGCGCGAGTACCAGATGCCGCCGCCCACGGCCGCCAGCAGCAGCGCCGCCAGCCCCGCCGCCAAAGCACGGCGCGCGTTCATTGAGAGGCTCCGCCCTGGATGACGGCAAGATGAAATTCGGTCATGAACGCGCGGGCCGTTGTCATGTTCTGTTCAAAAAAACTTCTTATACGGAAGTTTTGTGACACAACGACGACACACGGCCCGGCCCGCGCCCCTGCACGCGGTCAGCCCCCCGCAGACACTACTTCACCGCGATCCGCTCCGTGAAGCTGCGCCCGCTGGGCGTCTCGCGTTGCTGGCGCACGCGGTGGTCCACGAGCTGCTCCCAGGTCTGCATCTGGCGCTCGTCCGTCTTGCGCAGCGCGCCGGCAACCCGGTTGTCGGCCGTCTCGATCAGCGTGGTGATGCTGCTGCGGTCCTGCACCTTGATCAGATCGTAGTTGCCCGACTGAGGGTCCAGCATGCCGCGATTGCGCGCCTTCCTGGCATGGGCGTCCAGCGACTCGGTCACCACCTGGGCGATGGACTCGCCCGCCGAGCCCCTGGACTGCCGGGTGGTCTTTTGGCCGACCTGGTAGGCGGCCCGGCCGTCCTCGGTCACGGCGCCGAACTCATTGGTCTTTTCGTAGTCGCCGCTGAAGCTGGCCTGGAAATCGGCCAGGCCGCTTTGCGTGGCCTGCACGGCCCGCTCCAGCCCGGACAGCGCAGCCAGCCGGGCCGGCGCCGCAGGGGGCTGCGCGCTGTGCAGTTGGGTGAAGGCGCTCTTGAACAGGTCCACCAGGTTCGCGTCCGCGCGCCCGCGCTGCGCGGCCACATCGAAGCGCTTCAGATGCTGGTCCAGCGCGGACTGGCGCTGCGACGCGCTGGCGCCTGCGGGGGCGTCGGACTCCAGGTTGACGGCCAGCTCGCCCGCCGCGCCCTTCATCGCCACCGATCGGCCATCGGCGCCCACATGCAGGCTGAACGAGGACAGGGGCTGCGAAGGCTTGGGGTTCTTGATGTCCAGGTCCAGGCCGGACAGCACGCTGCGGTCGAAGTCCATCAGCTTGCCCAGTTCCAGCTGGGGCTTGCCCGGCTTTCCCAGGCCTTCCAGCGCTTCGTCCAGCCCGTCGGCCAGCTGGGCAATGGCCGCGCTCTCGGCCTGGCTCAAGGTGCCGGAACTCTTGACCTCGACCCGCAGCCCGCTGCTGCTGCCCGCTTCGCTGCCGTCGTTCGTGGCAATCCGCAGCTCCACGGTCTGGCCCGATTGCGTGCGGATCTTCAGGCTCACGGTGGCAGCGCCCACGGACACATCGCTCAGTGCGGACTTGTCCAGGGCCTGCGCATCCGCGCTGCCTGCGACGGAGTCGGCCGCCGTGGGCGCCTGGTACTCAGCAACCGTCTGTTGGTAGTCCGACGGCGTGGCCGCAAAGCGCGACAGCAGGGCGCCGCCCAGGCCGCGCCAGCGGTCGGCCAGGCTGGCCGACGGGCCCAGGCCCAGGTTGCGCGCCATCAGGGTGCTGATGTCGTCCCTGTCTTGCGAGGCCCAGGCCCGGGTCAGCCTGAACTGGCCCAGTTCCACGGGCTGCGGTTTGGCATAGATGACGCTGGACCCTGTGGACTGGCCCAGCGTGACCTGCGTGCCCGGGTCGGCGGGTGCAGCAGCTGCCGTGATCGCTGACGACCTCACGGACACCGTGGGCCGCATGCCCACTGCGCTGGCGGCAAAGCTGGCGCCGGTGGATGAAATGCTGGTCATGGATTGATCGTCTTCCTTCGGTCTTGTCTTGACTGAATGGCGGCCCCAGGCCTTTGCAGGCCGGGGATTTTCTCTGTCCACGGACCATCGGCAGATTTCCGGTTTTCTTTACCTCCCATGCACCAATATGGTGTGAATACCTTGTATTCATTGAAATCCGGCCAATACAGGGAATGCTCGGCTGTTGGCGCAAAAAGACACCATTGCTCTACTGGGCACAGCAACCGGCGGCAAGCGGCATTCTCCCCGTGAGGCAGCCCTCTTTGACCTGAGTCAAGACTATGGAGTGAACTGCATCGATATAACGAAACGGCATCGCCAAAATCGGTCGCTGCAGTGCAACATAGATAGAATGAAAAAGACCAGGAGACGATATTGGCATGCAAACCTTTGATTTGCATGCATCAAAACAAGCTATCAAAAGCTTCGTAGTCACAGGAAATACAAACATTCGCCGTGGCGCATATGTCGGCAATGCCGCGCCATGCCCCGTGATTCCTGACGAAGCCGCCCCAAGGCGGCCTGTTTCCCGGCAGACCTTCTGATCTGGAGCATTCGAGATGACGCTATTGGCTGGCAAAAAAGGCCTGATCGTCGGCATCGCCAACCGCGACAGCATTGCCTGGGCCTGTGCCCGGGCCATGCATGCGGCGGGCGCCGAGATCGGCGCGACCTGGCAGAACGACAAGGCCCGGGCGCATGTGGAGCCCCTGCTCGACGAGATCGGTGCCGAGCTGCGCATGCCGCTGGACGTGGGCGACGACGAGCAGATGCGCGCGCTGTTCGATGCCGCCGCCGTGCGCTGGGGCCGGCTGGACTTCGTGCTGCACGCCGTGGCCTACGCCCCGCGCAAGGACCTGCAGGGCCGCGTGGTGGACAGCTCCCGCGAGGGCTTTGCGCTGGCCATGGACATCTCCTGCCACTCCTTCATCCGCATGGCCCACCTGGCCGAGCCGCTGATGGCGGCCAGCGGCGGCAGCCTCATGACGCTGAGCTACCTGGGCGCCAGCGAGGTCATGCCGCACTACGGAATCATGGGCCCGGTCAAGGCCGCGCTGGAGTCCACCACGCGCTACCTGGCGGCCGAGCTCGGCCCCTCGCGCATCCGCGTCAATGCCGTCTCGCCCGGGCCCATCGCCACGCGCGCGGCCTCGGGCATTGCCGCGTTCGATGAACTCGTGGCCGACAGCGTGCGCCGCTCGCCCATTGCCGGCGAATTGCAGCCCGACGACGTGGGGCCGCTGTGCGCCTTCCTGGCCTCGGACGGGGCGCGCGCCATCACGGGCTGCACGCTGTATGTCGATGGCGGCCACCACATCCTCAACTAGCGGCTGCCGCACCGGCGCCCCGCAGCACTGCAGATGACCCTCCCATTCCCCCGAACCGCCGCCGCAGCGCTGGCAGCCGCACTGGCCGCCGCCCTGGCAGGATGTGCCTCCCTGGCGCCGCCGCACGAGCCGCCGCCCCTGCCCACGCCCGAGGCCTGGCCTGCCCATCTGCAGGCGGGCGCCCAGGGTGTCGCCGCCGCCGGCCTGCCCTGGCGCGAGTACTTCACCGACCCCGTGCTGCGCCAGCTGATCGCCACCGCGCTGGAGCACAACCGCGACCTGCGCGTGGCCGCGCTGCGCGCCGAAGAGGCGCGCGCGGCCTTCCAGATCCAGCGCTCCGAGCTGTTCCCGGCCATTGGCGTGGGCGGCCAGGCCGCGCGGGCTCGCGTGCCGGGCGACCTCAACCTCTCGGGCCGCTCCGTGGTCAGCGGCGAGTACCGCGCCGAGGTCGGCTTCAGCAGCTGGGAGCTGGACCTGTGGGGCCGCGTGCGCAGCCTCAAGGACGCGGCCCTGCAGACCTGGCTGGCCAGCGATGCGGGCCGCCACGCCGTGCAGACCGCGCTGATCGCCCAGGTGGCCGATGGCTACCTGGGCCTGCGCGAGCTGGACGAGCGCGTGGCCATTGCGCGCGAGACGCTGGCCACGCGCCAGGAATCCTTTCGCATCTTCACGCGCCGCGAGGCCGTGGGCGCCAGCTCGCGCCTTCAGCTGGCCCAGGTACAGACCCTGCTGACCCAGGCCCAGGCCCTGCTGGCCCAGCTGGAGCTGGCACGCGCGCAGCAGCTGCACGCCCTGGCCCAGCTGGTCGGCGCCCACCCGGGCCCGCTGCCCGCCGCCGCACCCTTTGACGACGCCCTGGTGCTGGCCGAGCTGCGGCCGGGCCTGCCCTCGGAACTGCTCACGGCGCGGCCCGACATTGCCGCGGCCGAGCACCAGCTGCGCGCGGCCCGGGCCCAGATCGGCGCGGCGCGCGCCGCCTTCTTCCCGCGCATTGCGCTCACCGCCCGCTGGGGCACGGCCAGCGCCGAACTCGACGGCCTGTTCGACGGCGGCAGCCGCGCCTGGGCCTTCGTGCCCACGGTGTCCCTGCCCATCTTCGACGGCGGCCGGCGCCGCGCCAACCTGGAGCTGGGCGAGATCCGCAGCGACATCGCCGTGGCCCAGTACGAGAAAGCCATACAGACCGCCTTCCGCGAGGTGGCCGATGGCCTGGCCGCGCGCCGCTGGCTGTCCGAACAGATCACCGTGCAGCGCACCGCCGTGCAGGCCCAGGCCGAGCGCGCGCGGCTGGCGCAGCTGCGCTACGACAACGGCTCGGCCGCCTACCTGGAGGTGCTGGACGCCCAGCGCGACCTGCTGGCCGCACGCCAGCAACTGGTGCAGGCGCGGCGCGCCCTGCTGTCCAGCCAGGTGGGCCTGTATGCCGCCCTGGGCGGCGGCAGCGGCGCGGAACCTGCCGCGCTGCCCGCCACCGTGCCGGCCACGCCTGCCGATCCCCCGAATTCCTGAAGCATCCGGACCCGCCCATGGACAAGAACACCTCTCTGAAGAACAAGATCGTGCCGATCGCCGCCGTGGCGGTCCTGGCCCTCGTGGCCTGGTGGGCCTGGAAGACCTTCACGCCCAAGGGCCCGGGCGAGGGCTTCGTCGGCAGCAATGGCCGGGTCGAGGCCACCGAGATCGACATCTCCACCAAGCTGCCCGGCCGCGTGGAGGAAATCCTGGTGCGCGAGGGCGACTTCGTGCAGGCCGGCCAGCCCGTGGCGCGCATGCAGATCGACACCCTGCGCGCCCAGCGCCAGGAAGCCGACGCCATGCGCCAGCAGGCCGAGCACAGCGTGGCCGCGGCCGAGGCCCAGGTCACCCTGCGCCGCAGCGACCTGGCCGCCGCCCAGGCCCTGATCGTGCAGCGCGAGACCGAGGTGGACGCCGCGCAGCGCCGCTTCAAGCGCTCGGAAACGCTGGCGCGCGAGGGTGCCTCTTCGGTGCAGGAGCTCGATGACGACCGCGCCCGCGTGCGCGGCAGCGAGGCGGCGCTGGCCGCCACGCGTGCCCAGGCCGCCGCTGCCCAGGCCGCCGTGAAGGCGGCCGAGGCCCAGGTGGTCGGCGTGCGCTCCCAGGTGCAGGCGGCCACGGCCACGGTGGCGCGCGTGCAGGCCGACATCGACGACGGCGTGCTCAAGGCCCCGCGCGATGGCCGCGTGCAGCTGCGCGTGGCCCAGCCCGGCGAGGTGCTGGGCGCAGGCGGGCGCGTGCTCAACCTGCTGGACCTGTCCGATGTCTACATGACCTTCTTCGTGCCGGAAACTGCAGCCGGCCGCATCGCCCTGGGCAGCGAGGTGCGCCTGGTGCTGGACGCCGCGCCCGAGTACGTGATCCCGGCCCGCGTCTCCTTCGTCGCCAGCCAGGCCCAGTTCACGCCCAAGACCGTGGAGACCGCCAGCGAGCGCCAGAAGCTGATGTTCCGCGTGCGCGCCCAGATCCCGCCGGAGCTGCTGCGCCGCCATCTGGAACAGGTCAAGACCGGCGTGCCCGGCATGGCCTGGCTGCGCACCGATGCCAGCCATGAGTGGCCCGCCAACCTGGCCATCAAGCTGCCAGCCCAGCCCGCGCAATGAGCCAGAGCACGACGCCCCACGCCAGCGGCTGGGTCGTGCGCCTGAAGGGCGTGCACCAGCGCTATGGCCAGGTCGAGGCGCTGGCGGGCATCGACCTGGACATTCCCGAAGGCCGCATGGTCGGCCTGATCGGGCCGGACGGCGTGGGCAAGTCCAGCCTCATGGCGCTGATCTCCGGGGCGCGCAAGATCCAGGAAGGCAGCGTCGAGGTGCTGGGCGGCGACATGGCCCAGCGCCGGCACCGCGAGGCCGTCTGCCCGCGCGTGGCCTACATGCCGCAGGGCCTGGGGCGCAACCTCTATCCCACGCTATCGGTGGAGGAGAACCTGCAGTTCTTCGCACGCCTGTTCGGCCATGACGCGGCCGAGCGGCGGCGCCGCATCGACGACCTCACCCAGGCCACGGGCCTGCGCAAATTCCTGGAGCGGCCGGCCGGCAAGCTGTCGGGCGGCATGAAGCAGAAACTGGGCCTGTGCTGCGCGCTGATCCACGACCCCGACCTGCTCATTCTTGACGAGCCCACCACGGGCGTGGACCCGCTGGCGCGCGCCCAGTTCTGGGACCTGATCGCGCGCATCCGCCGCCAGCGCCCCGGCATGAGCGTGCTGGTGGCCACGGCCTACATGGACGAGGCCCAGCGCTTCGACTGGCTGGTGGCCATGGACGAGGGCCGCGTGCTGGCCACGGGCACGCCGGCCGAGCTGCTGCAGCGCACGGACAGCCGCTCGCTGGAAGAGGCCTTCATCGCCCTGCTGCCCGAAGAGAAAAAGCGCGGCCATGCGCCCGTCACCATCGCCCCCCTGCCCGAGGGCGGCGAGGACGACATCGCCATCGAGGCCAGGGACCTGACCATGCGCTTTGGCGACTTCGTCGCCGTGGACCATGTGTCCTTCCGCATCCGCCGCGGCGAGATCTTCGGCTTCCTGGGCTCCAACGGCTGCGGCAAGAGCACCACCATGAAGATGCTGACCGGCCTGCTGCCGGCCAGCGAGGGCCAGGCCTGGCTGTTCGGCCAGCCCGTGGACCCGCGCGACATCGACACGCGCCGCCGCGTGGGCTACATGACCCAGGCGTTCTCGCTGTACGGCGAGCTGACCGTGCACCAGAACCTGGTGCTGCATGCGCGCCTGTTCGGCGTGCCCGAGGCGGACATTCCCGCGCGCGTGGCCGAGATGCTGCAGCGCTTCGACCTGCAGGCCGCGCAGCACAGCCTGCCGGCCGCCCTGCCGCTGGGCATGCGCCAGCGCCTGTCGCTGGCCGTGGCCATGGTGCACAAGCCCGAGCTGCTCATCCTGGACGAGCCCACCTCGGGCGTGGACCCCGTGGCGCGCGACGGCTTCTGGCGCCTGCTGGTGGAGCTGTCGCGGCGCGACCGCGTGACCATCTTCATCTCCACCCACTTCATGAACGAGGCCGAGCGCTGCGACCGCATGTCCATGATGCATGCGGGCAAGGTGCTGGACAGCGACACGCCCGCGCGCCTAGTGGCCAAGCGCGGCGCGGCCACGCTGGAGGAAGCCTTCATCGGCTACCTGGTCGAGGCCGGTGGCGGCGAGGCCCCGGCCGCCGAGGAACCGGCCGCGCCTGCCGCCCCCGCTGCCGTGGAAACGCACGCTGCGCGCCGCCGCCATTTCAGCGCCCAGCGCATGCTCAGCTATGTCTGGCGCGAAGCGCTGGAGCTGCAGCGCGACCCGGTGCGCGCCACGCTGGCCCTGGTGGGCTCGCTGATCCTGATGTTCGTGATGGGCTACGGCATCAGCCTGGACGTGGAGGACCTGCGCTTTGCCGTGCTGGACCGCGACCAGACCACCATCAGCCGCAGCTATGCGATGAGCCTGTCGGGCTCGCGCTACTTCATCGAGCAGCCGCCGCTGACCGACTACGACGCACTGGACCGCCGCATGCGCAGCGGCGAGCTGACCCTGGCCATCGAGATCCCGCCGGGCTTTGCGCGCGATGTGTTGCGCGGCGGCTCCGTGCAGGTGGGCGCCTGGTTCGACGGCGCCATGCCCACGCGCGCCGAGACCGTGCGCGGCTACCTGCAGGGCATCCACCAGCACTGGCTGACCGAGCAGGCGCGCGAGCGCCTGGGCGTGGCGCCGGCCGGCCTCATCGACATCCAGACGCGCTTTCGCTACAACCCCGACGTGCGCAGCCTGCCGGCCATGGTGCCGGCCGTCATGCCCCTGCTGCTGCTGCTTTTGCCCGCCATGCTGACGGCGCTGGCCGTGGTGCGCGAGAAGGAAAGCGGCTCCATCACCAACCTCTACGTCACGCCGGTCACGCGCACCGAATTCCTGCTGGGCAAGCAACTGCCCTATGTGGTGCTGGCCATGCTGAACTTCCTGCTGATGTGCCTGATGGCCGTCACCCTGTTCGGCGTGCCCGTGACGGGCAGCTTTGCCACGCTGGCCCTGGCGGCGCTGATCTTCAGCGGCGCCTCCACGGGCTTCGGCCTGCTGGCCTCCACGCTGACGCGCAGCCAGATCGCCTCGATGTTCCTGGTGCTGATCGGCACGCTGATCCCCACCACGCAGTTCGCAGGCCTGGTCGACCCCGTGTCCTCGCTGGAGGGCGTGGGCCGCGCCATCGGCGAGGTCTATCCGGCCAGCCACATGATCGCCATCAGCCGCGGCGTGTTCAGCAAGGCGCTGGGCTTTCGGGAGCTGGCCGGCTCGTTCGGGCCGCTGCTGCTGTCCGTGCCGGCGATCCTGGGCCTGGCCATTGCGCTGACCAGAAAGCAGGAGAGCTGACATGCGCACCCGCCTTTTCTCCAACATCTACCGGCTGGGCGTCAAGGAGCTGTGGAGCCTGTGGCGCGACCCCGTGCTGCTGGTGCTCATCGCCTATGTGTTCACGGTCTCCATCTACACGGCGGCCACGGCCATGCCCGAGAGCCTGCACAACGCGCCCATCGCCATCGTGGACGAGGACGGCTCGCCGCTGTCGCAGCGCATCGCGGGCGCCTTCTATCCGCCGCAGTTCGCGCCGCCGGCCATGATCGACCGCACGCAGATGGACCCGGGCATGGACTCGGGCACCTACACCTTCGTGCTCAACATCCCGCCCAACTTCCAGCGCGACGTGCTGGCGGGCCGCGCGCCCGAGCTGCAGCTGAACGTGGACGCCACGCGCATGAGCCAGGCCTTCACGGGCAACAGCTACGTGCAGCAGATCGTCTCGGCCGAGGTCAGCGAGTTCGTGCGGCGCTTTCGGGGCGCCACCGCCCTGCCCGTGGACCTGGTGGTGCGCGCGCGCTTCAATCCCGCGCTGGACAAGGTCTGGTTCGGCGGGCTGATGCAGATCATCAACAACGTGACCATGCTGTCCATCATCCTCACGGGCGCGGCGCTGATCCGAGAGCGCGAGCACGGCACGGTGGAGCACCTGCTGGTCATGCCGGTGACACCGACCGAGATCATGCTGGCCAAGATATGGTCCATGGGACTGGTCGTGCTGGTCACCGCCTTTGCCTCGCTCAACCTCGTGGTGCGCGGCGCCCTGGGCGTTCCCATCGAAGGCTCTCAGCCGCTGTTCCTGGCAGGGGCCGCGCTGTGCCTGTTCGCCACAACGTCGCTGGGGATCTTCCTTGCCACGCTGGCGCGCAACATGCCACAGTTCGGCATGCTGCTGGTGCTCGTGCTGCTGCCGCTGCAGCTGCTGTCGGGCGCCATGACGCCGCGCGAAAGCATGCCGCAGCTGGTGCAGACCATCATGCTGGCCGCGCCGACCACCCACTTTGTCGAGCTGTCGCAGGCCATCCTCTACCGCGGAGCGGGGCTGGACGTGGTCTGGAAGCCCTTTCTCGCACTGGCCGCCATCGGCTCCGTGCTGTTCGCCCTCACGCTCGCCCGCTTTCGCAAGACCATCGGCCAGATGGCCTGAGTTTCGTTCCGCCGACAAGGCATCTTTCCACGTCAACCAGCAAGGAGTTCCATATGAGCGCACAGACCATTCCCCTCCATCTGCTCAAGGCGCAGCTCGAACTGCAGCTGCACCTGAGCCGGCTGCTGCAGGAAAGCGGCCAGCAATGGCTGGAACATGCCGCACGCAACGGCCCCGAGCGCATCGCCGAGACCGGCAACGAGATCGAGGGCGTGCAGCAGACCAGCTGCTGGCAGGAGCTGGCCACCCTGCCCGCCCAGGCCTTCTGGCGCCACGCCCACCTGCGCATGGGCCATGCCCAGGCCCTGGCCCAGACGGCCATGGCCAGCCAGATGACCCTGGCCCAGGGCGTGCAGCAGGCCGTGCACGACTGGCAGCAGCAGGTGGCAGCCACGCTGAGCGGCGGCGCCCAGGGCGCGGCCGACACTGCCGTGCCCTGGAGCGACCTGCTGGCGCGCTGGACCTCGGCCGTGCAGTCCATGGCCCAGTCCGTGACCCCATCCGTCACCCCGCCCGACCATGCGGCGCAGCAGCCCATTGCAGCGGCTGCCGCCGAAACGGCCCGGGACGCTGCCGCCCACGGCTGAAGAGCCCAGGGGCTGACACAAGCCGCACGGTCCCGCAGGCGCGGGGCCGTTTGGCGGCCATTCACACGCAATCTGCAAGCAGGGGGCAGGACATGCCCGTTAAAGGAGTGGGCCAGATGAACGAGCACCTCGATAGCCACGGCACCGTGGACGTGGGGGCACTGTGGGGCGATCCGCTGAAGCTGCCCCAGGCAGCTGCACAGTACGCCACCGATGCCTGGCAGCGCACGCTGCTGTATGCCGACATCCGGCGCCAGCGCGGCAACCAGTACCGCGCCCACCTGGCCGAGGAAGTGCCCAATGTGCTGAGCTTCCAGGCCGAGATCGTGATGTCGGGCCTGGAGCTGCCGCGTCCCGTCAACTACGGGCTGGCACGCATCGCGCCTATGGAGGGCACGGTCATCGACCCGGCCAAGCGCCCCTTCATCGTCGTCGATCCGCGCGCGGGCCACGGCCCTGGCATCGGCGGCTTCAAGCCCGACAGCGAGATCGGCGCCGCCCTCAAGGCCGGCCATCCCTGCTACTTCGTGGGCTTCCTGCCCGACCCCGTGCCCGGCCAGACCGTCGAGGACGTGATGCGCGCCGAGGCCGAATTCGTGCGCAAGGTCGCCGAGCTTCACCCCGAGAGCCGGGGCAAGCCCGCCGTCATCGGCAACTGCCAGGCCGGCTGGCAGATCCTCATGACGGCCGCCGTCTGGCCCGAGCTGTTCGGGCCCATCATCGTGGCCGGCGCGCCGCTGTCGTACTGGGCCGGAGACAACCCCATGCGCTACGGCGGCGGCCTCATGGGCGGCAGCTGGGTGACGGCACTGACCAGCGACCTGGGTGCGGGCCGCTTCGACGGCGCCTGGCTGGTGCAGAACTTCGAGAACCTCAACCCCGCCAACACGCTGTGGGAAAAGCAGTACCAGGTCTATGCCGACGTGGACACCGAGGGGCCGCGCTACCTGGGCTTCGAGAAGTACTGGGGCGGCCATGTCTTCCTCGAAGGCCGCGAGATGCAGTACATCGTGGACAACCTGTTCATCGGCAACCGGCTGGCCACGGCCGAGCTGACCACCTCGGACGGCGTGCGCATCGACCTGCGCAACATCCGCTCGCCCATCGTGGTGTTCTGCTCGCATGGCGACAACATCACGCCGCCGGGCCAGGCCCTGGGCTGGATCACCGACCTGTACCGTGATGACGAGGACATCGCCGCCCACGACCAGACCATCGTCTTCGCCACGCATGACAGCATCGGACACCTGGGCATCTTTGTCTCGGGCGCCGTGGGCCGCAAGGAGCACCGCGAGTTCGCGGCGCACATCGACATCATCGACCTGCTGCCCGCCGGCATCTACCGCGCCGAGATCGCCGACCGCCCCGCCGGCGTGCCGCCGCAGGAGCTGACCGACGCCGCCTACCTGATGAAGATCCGCCGCAGCGACCTGGCCGAGGTGCGCGACATCGTCCGGCCCGACCCCGAAAGCGAGCGCCACTTTGCCGCCGCCGCCCGCGTCTCCGAAATCAACCTGGCCCTGTACCGCAACACCGTGCAGCCCTGGGTGCAGGCGCTGTCCACGCCGCTGTCTGCGCGCTGGCTGCAGGCCATGCACCCGCTGCGCGTGGGCTATGAATGCTGGTCGGACTCGCACCCGCTGGCGCCCGTCGTGGCCCAGGCCGCCGAGCATGCGCGCGAGGACCGCCACCCCGTCGAGCCCGACAACCCCTTCCTGAAGGCGCAGCAGGCCATGTCGCAGGCCGTGGTGCATCTGCTGGACACCTACCGCGACCAGCGCGATGCCATGCAGGCGCGGCTGTTCCACGCCATCTATGGCTCGCCCCTGGTCCAGGCCCTGGCCGGCCAGAGCCGCCAGGACGATGGCCCGCCGCGCCCGCACCCCGGCGAATCGCCCGAGCACTGCCAGTACATGCGCCAGGAGCTGGCGCGGCTGCACGAAAGCGTGGCCCAGGGCGGGCTGTACGAGGCCGTCATCCGCGCCCTGTTCCACGTGCTGCGCGCACGCGGCGAGGCCGATGAACGCCACTTCCGCCACGCCTGGCGGCTGCTGCAGGACCACCTGGGCGGCGTGCCGCCCGACATGGCGCAGTTCCGCCGCATCGTGCGCCGCCAGGCCCTGCTGATGCAGCGCGAGCCCGACGCCGCCATGGCCGCCATCCCCCGGTTGCTGGCCGCCTCGCCCGCCGCCGACATCCGCTGGGGCATGACCACGGTGGACGAGCTGGCCAACCAGGGCGGCAACCTCAGCGATGCCGAGCACCAGCGCCTGCTGCAGGCCATGGGGCATTTCGTGCAGGCGCTGGAGGCCGCCGAGTCCAGGCAGGCGAAAGAGCAGGCCGAGCGGCTCCCGGCCATCGCGCCAGCCTCGGCGGCCGAGCCTGAACCCGCACCTGTGACGGTACCTTTGACGGCACCTTCGGCAGCGCCTCTGACCGCTCCTGTTGCGGCTCCTGTGGCCGCCCCTGCGGCAGCTCCTGAACCGGCCCCCGAGCCCGCACCTGTTCCCGAATCCGCGCCTGCCGCCAAGCGCCCCGCACGCGCCCAGGCCAGCCGCGCACACCCCAGCCCCCGGAAAAAGCGATGAACCTCTCCCCCGATTCCGATGCGGCCCTGCCGCCCGAAGACCTGGCCCTGATGCGCAACCACAGCTTTGACGAGCTGGACGTGGGCGACAGCGCCAGCCTGGAACGCACGCTGAGCACCCAGGACCTGCGCCTCTTTGCCGCCCTGTCGGGCGCGGCCGTGGCCGACGGCGCCGGCGCCGACGATGACGACACGGCCCTGATCGCCCACGGCATGTGGGGCGGCATGCTGCTGGCCTCGGTGCTGGGCACGCGCCTGCCCGGCCCCGGCACCACCCTGGTCGGCCAGACGCTGCGCTTTCTGGCGCCGCTGGCCGCAGGCGACCGGCTGACCGTGCGCGTGGAGGTGCTGGGCAAGCAGGCCGAGCAGCGCCAGGTCACGCTGGCCGTGGCCTGCACCAACCAGCATGGCGCCGCCGTGATCGAGGGCCAGGCCACCGTGCATGCGCCGGCGCGCCACATCGAGCGCCAGCGCACCAGCCTGCCCGAGATCCGCCTGGAAGCCGGCGGACGCGACGGCCTGCAGCGCCTTCTGGCCCATGTGGCCGGCCTGCCGCCCATCCGCGTGGCCGTGGTCCATCCCTGCGACGAGCCCAGCCTCTCGGCCGCGCTGGACGCGCGCCGCGAAGGCCTGATCGACCCCGTTCTGGTGGCCCCGCGCGCGCGGCTGGAGGCCGTGGCGGCCGAGCACGGGCTGGACCTGGGCGGCCTGCGCATCGAGGACGTGCCGCACAGCCACGCCGCCGCCACGCGCGGCGCCGAGCTGGCCGCCTGCGGCGAGGTCGAGGCCATCATGAAAGGCAGCCTGCACACGGACGAGCTCATGGCCGAGGTGGTGGCCGCCGCCGCCGGCCTGCGCACCAAGCGCCGCGTCAGCCACTGCTTCGTGCTGCAGACGCCGCACTACCCGCGCCCCTTCATCGTCACCGACGCGGCCATCAACCTCGCACCCGACCTGCAGCAAAAGGCCGACATCGTGCGCAATGCCATCGCCCTGGCCCATGCCATCGGCGTGCCCGAGCCCAAGGTCGCCATCCTGGCCGCCGTGGAGACCGTGAGCCCGCACATGCCGGCCACGCTGGACGCCGCCGCGCTGTGCAAGATGGCCGACCGGGGCCAGATCGCGGGCGGCGTGCTCGACGGGCCGCTGGCCTTCGACAACGCCGTGTCCATGGCCGCCGCGCGCACCAAGGGCATCGATTCGCCCGTGGCGGGCCAGGCCGACATCCTGGTCGTGCCCGACCTGGAAAGCGGCAACATGCTGGCCAAGCAGCTCATGTACATGGGCGAGGCGGCCAGCGCCGGCATCGTCATGGGCGCCAAGGTGCCCGTGATCCTGACCAGCCGCGCCGACAGCCGCGCCTCGCGCATCGCCTCCTGCGCCATCGCCCTGCTGCTGGCCCACCGCTACCGGAACTCGCCGCCATGATCCCTGCCCACACCGCATCCTCCCCCGCCCGCGAACTGGTCGTGGTGCTCAACTGCGGCTCGTCCAGCATCAAGTTCGCCGTCTTCGACGGTGCACAGCGCCCGCTGCCGCGCAAGCCGCTGTGGAACGGCAAGGTCCAGGGCATAGGCGGGCCCGCGCCCGACTTCGGCGAGAGCGGCGTGCCGCCCTTTGCCATCACCCTGGACACAGCCCACCCCTACCGCGCCGCGCTGCAGCTGATCCGCGAGCGCATCACCGCGCGCCTGGCGCAGCTGGACGGCGCCCGCGTGGCCGCCATCGCCCACCGCGTGGTGCACGGCGGCAGCCGCTACTTCGAGCCCGTGCGCGTCGATGCCGGCGTGCTGGCCGACCTCAAGGCCTTCATCCCGCTGGCGCCACTGCACCAGCCCTTTGCGCTGGAGGCCATGGACATCCTGCTGCGCGAGCGGCCCGAACTGGTGCAGGTGGCCTGCTTCGACACCGCCTTCCACCACACGCTGCCCAAGGTCGAGCAACTGCTGCCCCTGCCGCATGCGGCCTGGGAACGCGGGCTGCGCCGCTACGGCTTCCACGGCCTGTCCTACGAATACATGGCCACCGCCCTGCCCGAGCGCCATGGCGACCTGGCGCGCGGGCGCACCCTGGTGGCCCACCTGGGCAGCGGCGCCAGCCTGTGCGCCATGCAGGGCCTGCAAAGCGTGGCCACGACCATGGGCTTCTCTGCGCTGGACGGCCTGATGATGGGCACGCGCACCGGCGCGCTGGACCCCGGCGCCGTGATCTACCTGATGGAAATCGAAAAGCTCAGCCTGCAGGAAGTGGGCCGCATCCTGTACCACGAGTCCGGCCTGCTGGGCGTCTCGGGCACCTCGTCCGAGCCGCGCGTGCTGCTGCCGCTGGAGTCAGGCATCGATGCCCAGGCCGAGCGCGCCCGCGATGCGCTGGCCCTGTACGTGCGGCGCATCGTGCGCGAGATCGGCGCCCTGGTCGCCGTGCTGGGCGGCCTGGACCTGCTGGTGTTCACCGCAGGCGTGGGCGAGCACAGCGCCGAGATACGGCGGCGCGTGTGCGAGGGCCTGGGCTTTCTGGGCCTGCGGCTGGACGCCGAGGCCAATGCGCGCGATGCGGCCGTGATCTCGGCCACCGGCAGCGCCGTCACCGTGGGCGTGGAGCCCACCAACGAGGAATGGGTGGCAGCGCGCCATGCGCTGCGCTGGCTGCCGGGCAACGCGATTCCCGCATGAGTGTGAACAGGCCCTAGGAACGATCGTCCTGCGCACCGCCTTCGCGCAGCCGCGCGAACTCGCGGTGCTCGTAGGCAATGCATTCCTCCATGAGGTGGCGGTACACCGCCTCCATCATGTCGGGCTGGCCGCCCTCGGCGGCCGTGCGCTCGCGCACGCGGCGCACGATGGCCTCGATGCGGCCCTCGTCGCGCACCTGGGCCGCATCGGCCTTGATGCGCGCGGCCTGCTGCATGTAGCCCATGCGCGTGACCAGCAGCGGCACCAGCACATCGTCCAGCGCATCCACATTGCGGCGCACATCCAGCATGTCGGTGCAGTGCTGCACCAGGTCGATGGCCTGCTTGGCGCGGTCCGTGCTCATTCCAGTCCTTCCTCCACCAGCTCGGCCGCGCGCATCAGTGCGCGCGCCTTGTGCTCGGTCTCTTTCCATTCCATCTCGGGCACGGAATCGGCCACCACGCCGGCGGCGGCCTGCACGTAGAGCGTGCCGTCCTTGATCACGCCCGTGCGGATGGCAATGGCCAGGTCCATGTCGCCCGCAAAGCTCAGGTAGCCGCAGGCGCCGCCGTAGATGCCGCGCTTGGTCGGCTCCAGCTGGTCGATGATCTCCATGGCATGCACCTTGGGCGCGCCCGTCAGCGTGCCGGCCGGGAAGGTGGCCTTGAACACATCCATGTTGTCCATGCCGTCGCGCAGAATGCCCTCCACGTTGCTGACGATGTGCATCACGTGGCTGTAGCGCTCCACGGCAAAGGCCTCGGTCACCTTCACGCTGCCCGTCTTGGCGATGCGGCCGATGTCGTTGCGCGCCAGGTCGATCAGCATCACGTGCTCGGCGCGTTCCTTGGGGTCGGCCACCAGTTCCTTTTCGGTGGCCTTGTCGGCCTCGGGCGTGGCGCCGCGCGGGCGCGTGCCGGCCAGCGGGCGGATGGTGACCTTCTGGCCCTCGTCCGTGTTCTCCTGGCGCACCAGGATCTCGGGGCTGGCGCCCACCACATGGAAATCGCCCAGGTGGTAGTAGTACATGTAGGGGCTGGGATTGAGCGATCGCAGCGCGCGGTACAGGCTCAAGGGGCTGGCCGTGAAGCGCTTGTGGATGCGCTGGCCCACCTGCACCTGCATGAAGTCGCCCGCGGCGATCAGCTCCTTGGCCTTCTCCACGGCCGCCAGGTAGTCTTCCTTGGCAAAGCTGCGCTGGGCCGGGTGGCTCTCGCCGGCCTTGATCTGCGGCGCGCTGACCGAGTAGCGCAGCAAATCCTTCAGCTGGCGCAGCCGCTTCTTGCCGCGCGTATAGGCCTCGCTCTCGCCGGGGTTGGCATAGACGATCAGGTACAGCTTGCCCGACAGGTTGTCGATCACCGCCACTTCCTCGCACTGCAGCAGCAGGATGTCGGGGCAGTTGAGCGTATCGGGCGGGCAGGAATCTTCCAGCTTCTTCTCGATGTAGCGCACGGCGTCGTAGCCGAAGTAGCCGGCCAGCCCGCCGCAAAAACGCGGCAGCCCCGGGCGCAGCGCCACCTTGAAGCGCTTTTGGTAGGCAGCGATGAAATCCAGCGGATTGCCCTTGGCCGTCTCCACCACCTGGCCATCGGTCACCACCTCGGTGCATGCCGCCTCGCCGAAGCCGCTGGCGCGCAGCAGCGTGCGTGCAGGCAGGCCGATGAAGCTGTAGCGCCCGAAGCGCTCGCCGCCCACCACGGACTCCAGCAAAAAGCTGTGCTTGCCGTCACCGCCCGCATGGGCCAGCTTGAGGTAGAGGGACAGGGGGGTTTCGAGATCCGCAAACGCCTCGACCATCAGAGGGATGCGGTTGTAGCCCTGCGCAGCAAGGCTCTTGAATTCGAGTTCGGTGATCACGGGGGAAGGCTCCGGATTGCGTGGCGCTGGCAGACCTGGTGTGGGTGCGGGCTGCGTATGGATTGCGCCGATTCATTCGATTGGCCCGTAGGGCCTCGGGTGCACGCCGGGTCGCGCCCCGGGTGCTTCAGCTGTTCAGTTGGACAGGCTTGCGCCAGGGCCAGGCTCCCCGGTCTCCACAACCTGCAATGAACATGCGATGAATGAACATAGCGGGCAAGTGTAGCGCAGACGCGGCGGGGTACAAGTGCGGACCGGCGCCTGGCGGGGGCGCCGCAGGGGCCTGCCATGGCCACAATTGACACCCTGGTCAGCCTGACCAACAATGGCAGCACAACCTGACCAGAAAGGTCGATCATGCCGTCCCATTTCTCCGCCCGCACCGACGCTGCCTTGCCCGAGGGCGAACGCGACCCGCTGAACCGCGCCCTGCGGGACCTGAGCCATCAGGTCGGATCGGCCATGCCGCGCAACACCACGCCCATGCCGATCTCGGTCTTCAAGGCGCAGTACGGCGCGGTGCTCAAACAGGCCGATCACGACGGGGTGGCCCTCATCTCCCAGGGCCGCAAGCGCTACGTGATCGTCAGCGAGGAGCACATGGTGGCCCTGTCCGCCAACGAGCGCGCCCCCCGCACGGTGGCCGACATCTGCAGATCGCTGCCACTGCCGCGCCAGGCCGTGGATCTGTCCGCTGCGCAGATGTCCGGGGCGCGCGGCGATATCGACGTACCCGCCCGGCGCGCGCCATGAGCCGCTACCTGCTGGGCCCCCGCTGCCTGCTGTGGATGGCGAACCAGGAGCCCGCAACCCTGCAGTGGTTCTCCACCATCCGGCCGCTGGACTGCATCGTCAGCGACCTGTCCATGGCCATCGCCAAGGCGGCCGTGGCCGAGGCATTCCACGACCTGCGCGACCGCAACGAGTGGTTCTCCCTGCTCGATGCGCTGTACGCCAACCTGCGGGCCGAAGGCGCTTCCATGCTGACCAGCGTGGACAACAAGGTGCTGGAGCGCTTCATCGAATGGCGCAACTTCGCGCCGCTGGACAGCCAGGGCCCGCAGGGCACGGCGCCCCTGGCGCAGGACCTGCGGCTGCTCATCGCCACGGCCGACCTGCTCAAGGTCTGCTACACCGAGCCCGCCAACCTCTACCTGACGCAGGCCGCCGCCCGGGGCGTTGCCGTGCACGCGCTGTGATGGACTTCGACGTACCGCCCCTGTCCAGCGCGGTGCGCCAGGGCCTGCGCAGGCGCCGGGTCGTCCTGAGCCTGTCGGGCGGCGGCTATCGCGGCCTGTTCAGCGCCCATGTGCTGGAGCGCATCCACCGCGAATTCGGCAACGGCGACCTGCTGGAGAAAGTGGACCTGTTCGCCGGCACCTCCATCGGCGCCATCATCGCCACCGCCCTGGCCAGCGGCTGCCAGCCCGCGCGCATCAAGCAGTTGCTGCTGGACCACGGCCCCGCCATCTTTCCCTCCAAATGGCTGCCCGGCCTGCGCCAGGCCATGGGCAAGGCGCTCTATGACAGCGCCCCGCTGCGCGCAGCGATCAAGGAGGCCATGCCGCAAGCGGAGCAGTCCGCCCTGGGGCAACTGCAGGTGCCGCTGCTGCTGCCCGCCGTGAACTGGAATTCATCGCAGCTGCACGTGCTGGCCAGCGGCGCCCTGCCCGACAGGGACCGGCTGGGCCTGACGCT
The DNA here is from genome assembly GCF_043104415.1 of Delftia sp. WSY_16. Taxonomy (NCBI): domain Bacteria; kingdom Pseudomonadati; phylum Pseudomonadota; class Betaproteobacteria; order Burkholderiales; family Comamonadaceae; genus Delftia; species Delftia sp. WSY_16. Next base: position 72,122 of record NZ_JBICKS010000033.1, read on the forward strand.
GATGGACGCCATGCTGGCCTCATCGGCCGCCCCCACCTACTTTCCCGCGCACGCCGCAGCAGGCCATGTCTTCGTGGACGGCGGACTCGCCGCCAACGCGCCCGACCTGCTGGCCCTGCAGGCCGCACGCCAGCTCTGGGGGCCAGCGGCCGACATCGTGATGATCAGCGTAGGCACCGCCAACCCCCAGCAGGGCCAGGACCCCGTGGCCATGCCCCGGCGCGGGCTGACCCTGGTCAAGCCCCTGCTGGACCTGGTCATGGCCGCCCAGGAGGTCCAGGCCGTCAAGGCGGCCCGCCAGGAACTGGGCACCAGCAGCTACCTGCGCCTGAACTTCACGCAGCCCCCAGCCCAGCAAAAGCGCCTGGGCCTGGACATCGCCAATGCCGACAGCACCCGGCTGCTGCAGGCCCTGGGCGACGAGTGCATCGCCGCCCTCACGGACCAGGAAAAGACGCTGCTGAAGAACGTCCTGAGCTGAAGCCCCAGGCCAAGCGAAGCGAAGGCCCGACAGGGCTTGCAAAGAGAATCAGCGCTCAAACGCCGCCGAAGCCGCAGCCATCCGCCGCAGATACGCCGGATCCTCCTGCAGGCAATGCACGTAGCTCACCTCGTCCTCCACCAGCTCCTCCATCCGCTGCGCAGACCCGCAAATGGCCTGCAGCGCATTGGCCACCACCTCCAGATTGCGATGGCCCTCGGGCCGCTCCAGCCAGGCCAGCGCCAGCTGGCCCAGCGAGTACACCTCGCTGCTGCCTTGCAGCGTCAGCCGGCCGATCTCGGTCACGGCATGGCTCAACTGCTGCGGCGTGGGCTGGGTCAGGGTTGGGGAAGCGGTACTCATGGCGCAACCCCTCCCACGGCAGACGCGCCAGCGTGGGGCGCTTGATGGGTGGAGGGGAAGGCAGAAAAAGAAGTGCCGTACATGACGTACATGATTTACTCCTCAGCGAGACGGGAACCACCCGTCTGTGTTCTTACGCACAAACAGGTGGACGGGATGTTAAGAACACGTGCTGAGCCGTGCGGACGCCCTTGCGGGTAGCCCCATCCCGCCCGTAACCGCAGGGACGTGGGCATGCACCCACGATCCGACAATTCAGACGTGACAAGGCCTCCTTAACGGCGAGGCCGCACCGCTCAACAGTCAAGTGTTCTTACGCACCAGCCCCTGAACAGGGGGCCGCCGCAATGATAGAGGCTTTCAAGACGGCAAGCGCCCCGAAGCCCCAAGCCGAGCGCAGCGAAGGCCCGGGCAAACTCCCCGTATGTCAGCGCCTGCGCCGTGGTGGTTGCGGGGTTGCAGTCCTGCCGAAGGACAGGACTGCTTCGTCATCTGACTCGCCGTGATTGTTTGAACGTAGCGCGCAGCGCGAAGTG
>NZ_JBICKS010000034.1:0-45990 GCF_043104415.1 Delftia sp. WSY_16
TCCATCCCCTGGCGCTGCATCTCCTCCACGATCACCTGCATGTAGCTGGGCGTGACCATGATGATGTCGGGCCGGAAATCCTGGATCAGCTGCACCTGCTTTTCGGTCTGCCCGCCCGACATGGGCACCACGGTGCAGCCCGCGCGCTCGGCACCGTAGTGCGCGCCCAGGCCGCCCGTGAACAGGCCGTAGCCGTAGGCCACATGCACCATGTCGCCGGGCCGCCCGCCCGCCGCGCGGATGGAGCGCGCCACCAGGTTCGCCCAGTTGTCGATGTCATTCAACGTGTAGCCCACGACCGTGGGCTTGCCCGTGGTGCCCGAGGAGGCATGCACGCGCGCCACCTTCTGGCGCGGCACGGCGAACATGCCGAACGGATAGTTCTCGCGCAAGTCCTTCTTGGTGGTGAAGGGAAAGCGGGCCAGGTCGGACAGCGTGCGCAGATCGGAGGGGTGCACGCCCTTCTCGTCGAACGCGCGGCGGTAATGCGGCACATGGTCGTAGGCATGCTGCAGCGACCAGCGCAGGCGCAGCAGCTGCAGCGAGGCGATCTCGTCGCGGCTGGCGGTTTCGATGGGATCGAGTTCGCCGGGGGCGGGGCGCTGGACAGGCATGGCTGGGCCTTTTCAGACGGGCTGGTTCAGGCCGGGCACGGTGGGCCGGCCCTTGAAGCTGTGCGAGCGGCCACGGAACAGCGCGATCACTTCCTGGCGCTGGTTGGTGACCTGCACGTCATAGACGCCGGTGCGGCCTGCACGCGAGACTTCGCGGGCCTGCGCGGTGAGCACGTCGCCGGGCCGCCCGGGCGCGACGAAGTCCACGCTCAGGCCCGAGGCCACCGTCATCTCGTTGCGCGCATTGCAGGCATAGGCAAAGGCCGTGTCGGCCAGCGCCGTGATGAAGCCGCCGTGGCAGATGTCGAAGCCGTTGAGCATGTCGTCGCGCACGGCCATCTCCATGCGCGCCGTGCCGGGCGCGATCTCGGTGATGCGCAGGCCCAGTCCTTGCGCGGCGCGGTCGCGCGCCAGCATGCCGTCGCGCACCTGCTCGGCCAGTCGCTGGGCGGCCTCGTCCGGGGTGTGGTTGTCTTGCATGGCGCCGCTCCTCAGCGGTCCGAGAACACGGCAGCCCGCTTGCCCAGAAAGGCGGCCACGCCCTCCTGGTAGTCGTGGGCTGCGCCCAGCTGGCCCTGCTGGCGCGCCTCGCGCGTGAGCGCATGTTCGTAGTCCAGCAGCTGGGCCGAGTCCATGGCCTCCCGCGTGCGCGCCAGGGCCCGCACCGGCATGGCGGCCAGGCGCTGCGCCAGGGTCTGGGCCTCGCTGCGCAAATCGGCATCTTCCACGCAGCGCCAGATCAGGCCGATGCGTTCGGCCTCGGCCGCAGGCAGCTTGTCGCCCAGCAGGGCCAGCCCCAGGGCGCGCGCACGGCCCACCAGGCGCGGCAGCAGCCAGGTGCCGCCGCAGTCGGGCACCAGGCCGATCTTGGCAAAGGCCTGGATGAAGCTGGCCGAGCGTGCGGCCAGCACCAGGTCGCAGGCCAGCGCGATATTGGCGCCCGCGCCGGCAGCCACGCCGTTGACGGCAGCCACCACGGGCACGGGCATGGACTTGAGACGCAGGCACAGCGGCTGGTAGCGGCGCTCGATCAGGTCGCCCAGGTTCTGGTCGGGCGCGGCCTCGGGGTCGGAGAGATCCTGGCCCGCGCAAAAGCCGCGCCCCGCGCCCGTGAGCACCACGCAGCGCACCGAGGCATCGCCGGCAGCCTGTTCCAGGGCCGAAAGCAGCTGCTCGTGCAGCTGCGCGTTGAAGCTGTTGAGCGCGTCGGGGCGATTGAGCACCAGGGTGCGGACGGCGTCTTGCTGCTCAACCAGAACCAGCGATGGGGGCATGGAAGTCTCCGAGGCCTGTCTGCCGTCTTTATGCGGCAGATCAAACATAATTTACCGAATGGTCGGTAAATGTTAGTCGCCAGACCCTTTCCACGACAAGCGCCCAGGCACCGAGGAAACCCTAGGCCCCATGAAAAAAGGCCCTCACGGGCCGATTTGTCGAAGGTTCAGGGCTTGAAACCCGAGCGCTGCACCACCGGCGTCCACTGGGCGCGGTAGGCCTTGAGCATCTCGGCCGTCTGCGCGCTGCTGCTGGCGACCGGGGTCAGCCGGCTGGCCTCGAATTTCTGGCGCGTGTCGGGCTCCTTCATGATCTCCTGCACCATGCGCGACAGGCGCTCGGCAATGTCGGGCGCCATGCTCTGGGGCGCGAACAAGGTGTTCCAGCCCATGCCCGACAGGTTCAGGCCCGATTCCTTGAGCGTGGGGATGTCCGGCGCCATGGTGCTGCGGCGCTCGCCCGACACGGCCAGCACGCGGATCTTGCCGGCCTCATGCTGGGGCAGCAGCACGTCGAAGGTGTCGATGGCCAGCGGCACCTGGCCGCCCACCAGGTCGGTCAGCAGCGGGGCCGAGCCCTTGTAGCCCACGGTTTCGGTCCGGACCTTGGCGGCCTCGCCCAGCATCAGCGAGAAGAAGTGCGGCAGGCTGCCCGTGGCCGGCACGCCCACGTTGGCCTGCTGCGGATTGGCACGCAGCCAGGCCAGCAGGTGCGACAGCTGCCTGACGGGCACGGCACTGGCCACGGCCACGCCGAATTCATAGCGGTTGACCTCGCTGACCGGGCGGAAGTCCTTGTCGGGGTCGTAGCCCGAGTCGGGGAACACCAGGGGCGCCACCAGCATCACGGCCGGATTGGCCAGCAGCAGCGCAGGCTGGGAGGCCGGCGCGTTCTTCACATACTGGGCCGACAGGCGGCCGCCCGCGCCGGGCTTGTTCTCCACCACCACGGGCGAGCCCACGCGCGCCTGCAGCTTGTCGGCCACGATGCGCGCCACGCGGTCGGTGGCGCCACCGGGCGGGTAGCCCACGACGATGCGCAGCGGCGCCTTGCCCGGAAACAGCGGCTCGGCCGCCGTGGCACTTCCAGCCAGCCCGCTGGCAGCCCAAACGGCCGAGGCCGGTGCCAGGGCCAGGATCTGGGTCAGGGTTCTTCGCTGCATCGCAAACTCTCTCCTTGCATGGACGGATTCCCGTGCGGAACGCACGCCGCACAATGTAGCGGCCTCAAAAAGCCCGTTGCCGCCGATATTGACCAGGGTTAACCCGGGGCAAGACGCCCTGCGCTGCTCGGGCATCGCGGCAACCTGGCGAAGCCGACTCGGCGACAATCGCCCACCATGAGCTTCGCCCCCCTGACCAACGACACCTTCCTGCGCGCCTGCCGGCGCCAGGCCACCGACTACACGCCGCTGTGGCTGATGCGCCAGGCGGGCCGCTACCTTCCCGAATACAAGGCCACGCGCGCCCGGGCAGGCAGCTTCATGGGCCTGGCCACCAACGTGGACTACGCCACCGAGGTCACGCTGCAGCCTCTGGAGCGCTTCCCGCTGGACGCGGCCATCCTGTTCTCCGACATCCTGACCGTGCCCGACGCCATGGGCCTGGGCCTGTCCTTTGCCGAAGGCGAAGGCCCGCGCTTTGCCAAGGTGGTGCGCGACGAGGCCGCCGTGGCCGAGCTGGCCGTGCCCGACATGGACAAGCTGCGCTATGTGTTCGATGCCGTGACCAGCATCCGCCGCGCGCTCGATGGCCGCGTGCCGCTGATCGGTTTCTCGGGCAGTCCCTGGACCCTGGCCTGCTACATGGTCGAGGGCAAGGGCAGCGACGACTACCGCCTGGTCAAGAGCCTGATGTATGCGCGCCCCGACCTGATGCACCGCATCCTGGCCATCAACGCCGACAGCGTGGCCGCCTACCTCAACGCCCAGATCGATGCGGGCGCCCAGGCCGTGATGGTGTTCGACAGCTGGGGCGGCGTGCTGGCCGATGGCGCCTTCCAGGAATTCAGCCTGGCCTACACGAAGCGCGTGCTGGCCGGACTCAAGCGCACGGGCGTCGATGGGCAGGACGTGCCGCGCATCGTCTTCACCAAGGGCGGCGGCATCTGGCTGCCCGACATGAAGGACCTGGACTGCGAGGTGCTGGGCCTGGACTGGACGGCCAACCTGGCCCGCGCCCGCGCCATCGTCGGCGGCGAGGTGGGCGGACCCGGCAAGGCGCTGCAGGGCAACATCGACCCCAATGTGCTGTTCGCGCCGCCCGAGCGCGTGGCCGAGCAGGCGCGCGCCGTGCTCGACAGCTTCGGCGCCCCGCACACCGACAGGACCACCACGGGCCCCACGCACATCTTCAACCTGGGCCACGGCATCAGCCAGTTCACGCCGCCCGAGCATGTGGCCGCCCTGGTCGAGGCCGTCCACGGCCATTCGCGCGCCATGCGCCAGCGCTGAGCGCCCGCCCTGCTCCTCATCACACGCAGGACCGGATGCCAGCGCAGCGCCGGCCCCCTGCCGTGACAGCCACCGGCCCGGCTGGGCCGCGCTGTCCACAGTCCGCGCGCCCGGCCGGCGCTTGCTGCACAAGATGGCCACAGACCATCTTATGCACAGAAAAATCTGAGCGAGGTCTTAGGACTCACAGTTGTCACCCGCGCCTGCACGCGGGCGACATATCGATATAAGCCGTTGTTTTTGAAGATTTTTTTTGATAGCACCGTTTTCAGAATGCACCACTCGGAAAGGTCAGACAAATGGGGGGATGGCCATAGATCCGAATAATCCCCACAAAGTTATCCACAGAAATTGACGATATACCCAGAAACCCGTAGCCACCGCCCGGGATGTCTGGTGTAGAACGCCGCTTCCCACGCCTCGGACGCTGCCCAAGGCTTATGCTTGGCGGCTTTGTTGCCGCTGTTCGTGCCCTGCGGCGCCAGCGTTTTCAGGCCCCGCTTTCTTCCCATGCCCCTTCCCGCCCATACCGTCCATGTCGCCGTCCAGACGCCGGCGCACAGCGCCGTGGGTGATCTGCTGAGCTACACCTGCGAGCAGCCGCTGGAGCCGGGCACCCTGGTGCGCGTGCCGCTGGGACGCCGGGAACTGCTGGGCGTGGTCTGGGACGCGCCGGCCCAGCCGCCCGCCGTGCCCGAAGGCGTGGAGCTGCGCGCCATCTGCGCCGTGCTGGAGGGCATCGCGCCGCTGCCGGCGGCCTGGCGGCGGCTGGTGGCCTTCGCCGCCTACTACTACCAGCGCAGCGTGGGCGAGATCGCCGTGACGGCCCTGCCGCCGCAGCTGCGCGACATGACGGCCGAGCAACTGGCGCGCCGGCTCAGGCCGACCAAGGCCGCGGCGAAGAGAGCGGCCAAGGCTGCAAAGGCGGAACAGGCGCAACAGGCGCCTGGCGCTGCGCCTGCATCAGCGCTCGCACCGGCCGCCGCAGACATTCCCCCCATCGTCCTCAGCGCCGAGCAGGCCGACGTCTTCACGCAGATCGCCGCCCACCCCGGCCCCTTCCTGCTCTACGGCAGCACGGGCAGCGGCAAGACCGAGGTCTACCTGAGGACCACCCAGGCCGCGCTGGATGCCGACCCCGGCGCCCAGGTACTGGTGATGGTGCCCGAGATCAATCTCACGCCCCAGCTGGAGCAGCGCTTCCTGGCGCGCTTTGCGCCGCAGTATGGCGCGGCCTGCGTGGTCAGCATGCACAGCGGCATGACCAACCCGCAGCGGCTCAAGAGCTGGCTGGCGGCACACACGGGCACGGCGCGCATCGTGCTGGGCACGCGCATGTCGGTGTTCGCCAGCCTGCCGGGGCTGTCGCTGATCGTGGTGGACGAGGAGCACGACGCCAGCTACAAGCAGCAGGAAGGCGCGCGCTACTCGGCGCGCGACCTGGCCATCTGGCGCGGGCGCGATACCGGCGCCAAGGTCATCCTGGGCAGCGCCACGCCCTCGCTGGAGAGCTGGCACGCCAGCCGCCCGCCCAATGCCGACGAGCCGCAGGGCGGCCGCTACCTGCGCCTGCACATGCCCAGCCGCATCGGCGCGGCCGCCCTGCCGCGCGTGCGCCTGGTGGACATGGGCCAGCAGCCGCGCAAGGCCGTGTTCTCGCCGCCGCTGATCGATGCCATCACCGAGCGTGTGCAGCGCGGCGAGCAAAGTCTGGTGCTGCTCAACCGCCGCGGCTTCGCGCCCGTGCTGTTCTGCGCCGACTGCGGCTGGAAAAGCGACTGCCCGCACTGCAGTGCCCACCAGGTCTTCCACAAGGCCGACCGCACGCTGCGCTGCCACCACTGCGGCTACACCCAGCGCGTGCCCATGGCCTGCCCCGGCTGCGGCAATCCCGACATCCTGCCGCTGGGCAAGGGCACGGAGCAGTTGGAGGAAGAACTGGCCCGCCTGCTGCGCAATGTGCAGCGCCCCGACCGCGAGCCCGCCCGCGTGGCGCGCATCGACGCCGACACCACGCGCGCCAAGGGCGCGCTGGAGGAGCAGCTGGCCCAGGTGCATGCCGGCGACATCGACGTGCTGGTCGGCACCCAGATGGTGGCCAAGGGCCATGACTTCCGGCGTATCACCCTGGTGGCCGCCGTCCAGCCCGACAGCGCGCTGTTTTCCAGCGACTACCGCGCGCCCGAACGCCTGTTCAGCCTGCTGATGCAGGCGGCCGGCCGCGCAGGGCGCGACGCGCACTACGTGGCCGCCCAGGGCAGCCATCCGGAGATGTGGATACAGACGCACGACCCGTCCCATCCCGTCTACACCGCGCTGCGCTCGCACGACTACCCTGCCTTTGCGGCGCGCCAGCTGCGCGAGCGGCGCGATGCGGGCATGCCGCCGTTTGCCTTCCAGGCCATCGTGCGGGCCGATGCGCGCAGCCAGGAGGCCGCCCAGGCCTTTCTGGCCGCCGCCGCCCAAGCCGCGCGCCAGGCCGGCCTGCCCCATGTGGACGATGTGTTTCTCTACCCGCCCATTCCCATGTCCGTCCAGCGCGTGGCCAATGTGGAGCGGGCGCAGATGCTGATCGAGTCGGCCCAGCGGCCCGCCCTGCTGCGCTTTCTCTGGGCCTGGCAGGCGCATCTGCACTGGATCAGAGCACAGCCCGAGCACCGCGCCCTGGTGCGCTGGCTGGTAGACGTGGACCCGCTGGCCATCTGAGCGTGGTACGGCCTTTGGAACGGCCCCAAAAAACCCCAAGCCTTTCAGGCCTTGGGCGCAATCCCGCAAAGCGTTCACCGCTCCTTTTTCGGAAGCGCTTTTAGCGCATTCGCTGCGTGGCTCCCATCGGGATTTGCGCTGATGCAGGCGGGGCATGTTTATTGCATCGTGCCGCATTCAGCCCACAAGGCTGGATCATTCAATGCCTTTCCAGGAGCGATACATGCCGTTCACCCCCTTCCGTATGACCTTGATGGCCGTCGCGCTTGCGCTGGCAGGCTGCGCGTCCCAGCCCGGCGCCAGCCAGGCCCCCGCAGCCGCAGCGCCCGCCACGGCGACCGCCCCTGCACCCGCTCCCGCCGCACAGGTCGGCAAGCCCAACGTGGTCGTCCTGGCCACGGGCGGCACCATTGCCGGCGCGGGCGCCAGCGCCGTCAACAGCGCCACCTACACGGCCGCCAAGGTCCCCGTGGACAAGCTGCTTGCCGGCCTGCCCGAGCTGAGCAACATCGCCAACGTCTCTGGCGAGCAGGTCTTCCAGATCGCCTCCGAAAGCTTCACCAACAAGGAACTGCTGACGCTGGCACGCCGCGTCAACGAGCTGGCCAAGCAGCCCGGCGTGGACGGCATCGTCGTCACCCACGGCACGGACACGCTGGAGGAGACCGGCTACTTCCTGAACCTGGTGGTGCCCACCGACAAGCCCATCGTCATGGTCGGCTCCATGCGCCCCGGCACGGCCATCTCGGCCGACGGCGCGCTGAACCTGCTGGGCGCCGTGGCCACGGCCGCCTCCAAGGACTCGGCGGGCAAGGGCGTGCTGGTCAGCATGAACGACAACATCGACTCCGCGCGCGATGTGGCCAAGCTCACCAACATCAAGACCAATGCCTTCTCCAGCCAGTGGGGCCCGCTGGGCATGGTGGTCGAGGGCAAGACCTACTGGTTCCGCGCCCCCGTCAAGCGCCACACCAGGGGCAGCGAGTTCAACATCGAGCAGATCACCGACCTGCCCGCCGTGGACATCGTCTATGGCTACGGCAACGTGCCCGCCACGGCCATCGACGCGCTGGGCAAGGCCGGCGTCAAGGCCATCGTGCACGCCGGCACGGGCAACGGCTCGGTGGCCGACCGCATCGTGCCCAAGCTCAATGAACTGCGCCAAAAGGGCGTGATCGTGGTGCGCAGCTCGCGCGTGCCGGCCGGCTTCGTGCTGCGCAACGCCGAGCAGCCCGACGACAAGTACGACTGGGTCGTCGCCCATGACCTGAACCCGCAGAAGGCCCGCCTGCTGGCCGCCGTGGCCCTGACCAAGACGCAGGACACGAAGCAGCTGCAGCGCATCTTCTGGGAATATTGATAGGCACCCCCTGAGGCGCTGGCGCGCCTTCCCCCCGTGGCACGGCGCCTCTCTACCCGCTTCGCGGGGGAGGGGGACGACAGCCTCGCTGCGGGGCGGCCCTTGCTTGCTGTCCCTTGCTTTGGGCTTCGTCGGTTTTTTGCGCTGCGCCCACATGGCCCGGTCCATTTTTGGCCGGGCCTTTTCTATTGCCGCTTCTTAGTTCGTTGTGAACAGCGGGGTGAGGGGGCCTTGGGCGATGTGGCAGTGCGCTTGTTCGAGGGCCTGGGCGAAGGCGTCGGAGCGCAGGTAGGCGTATTCGACGGCGCGCTGGGCGCCTATGGCGTCGCCCTGGACGGGGGCGGTGGCGGGGTGGCACATCATGAGGCTGCCGGGCTGCAGCTGGGCCAGCCATTGGGCCATGTGGCGGCCATAGCCTTCGGGCGTGGGCTGGTCGAAGGCGTAGACGCCGCCGAAGCCGTGGTTGAGCGGCACGCCCTGGCGGCGCAGGCGGCGGGTGGTGGTCCAGCCGCCGAGCAGGGCGATGATGGCGGCCTTGGGGTCGCGCCAGAGCTGGCCGGCCGGGGTGGTGGAGCGGACCCAGGGCAGGTCGTCGGCGTTGTCGCCATAGCGCTGGCGCAATTCCTGCACCAGCGCGGCGCGCACGCCGGGGAGCTGGTGCACGTGCTGGTGGCCGTCGATGAAGTCGGGGGCCATGCCCAGCGCGTCCTCGAAGGCGTCGAGCTGGCGGCGCCAGGCGTCGCGCATGGCGGCGCTGCCCAGCCGTCCTGCGTAGGCGCGCGCAATCACCGCCCCTATGCCGGAGGAGGGCTGCAGGCCATGGCCTTCGGTCAGGTTGAAGTGCAGGCCCAGCGACAGGCGCGGGCGCAGCGCGGGCAGGCGCCTGGCCGCCTGCCTCCAGTGCGGCGAGGTGGTCATGCAGCTGGTGGCCGACAGCCGGCCCTGCAGCGTGAGCTGCTCCACGGCCTCGTCGACCAGGGGGTGCAGCGCATAGTCGTCGGCGCACAGGACGACGGTTCTGGCCGGGGACTTCTCCCCGTTTATGGCAGGCATGGTGTTCATGGGGATTCCTTGCGTCCGGGGGCCGCAAAGGCCCAGAACTTGGCCAGGACGAAGGTGCCCACCGCCACCAGCACCAGCACCAGGGCCAGGCTCCAGAAATAGTGCCAGTGCAGCCAGTGCAGGGCCGCCCAGTACAGCAGCTCATTGGCCACGAAGGAGACGCAGGCCACGGCGAAGTATTTGGCCACCACGGCCCGGCCACGCGCCTGGGTCTGCACGAAGGTGAACAGCGCATGGCCGTTGTAGCTGACCACGAAGGCCACGAGAAAGGCCAGCACATTCGCATGCAGCGGCGCCATGCCCGCCAGCTGCACCAGCAGGGCGACCACGGCCAGGTGCGTGGCGGCCGCGCAGCCGCCCACCAGCACGAACTGCAGCGCCTGCGGCAGGCGGCGCAGCTGCGCGATCACATCGTGCATGGCTACTCCCGCGGCGCCAGCGGGCTGCGGTCCTCGTCGCGCGCCAGCAGATAGGTGGGACGGCGCTTGACCTCGTCATAGATCCGGCCGATGTACTCGCCCAGGATGCCGATGGACATCAGCTGCACGCCCGAGAACAGCATGATGCTGGCCGCCAGCGTAGGCCAGCCGTCCAGCGGGTTGCCGAAGATCAGCGTCTCCATGGTGATCCACAGCCCGTAGAGCAGGGCCGCCAGCGAGATCATCCCGCCCACGATGCTCCACACGCGCAGCGGCAAGGTGGTGAACGAGGTCAGCCCCAGCAGGGCCAGCGAGCCCAGGCGCCGGAAATTGAAGCTGGACGCCCCGGCCGTGCGGTCGGCCGGCACGAACGGCAGTGCCGCCGCCTTGAAGCCCACCCAGGCGTACAGGCCCTTCATGAACCGGTGGCTCTCGGGCAGTGCCTTGAGCGCGTCGGCCACGCAGCGGTCCAGCCAGCGGAAGTCGCCGGCATTGGGCGGGATCTTCACCAGGTTGCCGGCATTCATGAGCCGGTAGAACAGATTGGTGCCCACGCGCTTGGCGCCGCTTTCGGCGCCCCGGTCGGCGATCACGCCATAGACCATGTCGTAGCCGGACTGCCACAGCTCGCACATCTGGGGCAGCATCTGCAGCGGATGCTGGAAGTCGGCGTCGATCAGCACCACGGCATTGCCGCGCGCATGGTCTATGCCGGCCGACAGGGCCGCCTCCTTGCCGAAGTTGCGAGACAGCGCCAGGTAGCGCACGGGCAGCTCCTGCGCCATGCGCAGCGCGATCTCGTGCGTGGCGTCGCGGCTGCCATCGTTGACGACGATCAGCTCGTAGTCGGGCGTCAGCGTGCGCACGGTCGCGTCCAGGGCGCGCAGGAACGCCTCCAGGTTGCCCTCTTCATTGTGGGCCGGCACCACGCAGCTCAGCCGCAGCGGCGCGCGCGGCAGCATTCCCTTGGGAGCGGCCGGAGCAATGTCAGCATGCAATTCGGTCATAGGCCAGCATTGTCAGCGGGCTGGCTGCCCGCGCGCGGCAACACATCAAAAACCGCATACGCATAAGGTGTGGGCACAGGAAAACGCCAGCCCGAGCGTTGCAGCGTGAGCACACGCGGCTCCTGCGGCAGGCCCAGCTTCGCCAGCCAGGCCTGCGCCTGCCGCTCGCAATCGCGCGATTTCGCGGTCGTCCCGGGCTCGCCGGCCACGGGGCCGCGCGGGCACAGCAGCAGGCCGGGCTGGCGGCGCCAGTCCGGCAGCGCCAGCACACGCGCATATTCGCTGTCGGGCAGGCCGGGGATGGTGCGCAGATGCGGCTGTGCATAGAAGGAGAGCATGGCGTTTTCCGCCCAGTCGCCGCCCACCCACTGCAGCGGCTGCTCCGGGTGGCGCTGGTTCCAGGACAGCACGATGGCCTGGGCCGCATCGGCCGCGGGCCGGTAGTAGTCGGAACTGCTCTTGCGCGCATTGCCCCAACCCGCGGCCACGCCAATCACCAGCACCACGGCCAGGCTCGGCCACCAGGCGCGGCGCAGCGCGGCCAGGGCGGCCTGCGTCGCGGCAGGCGCCTCGGCGTCCAGGTTGCGCAGCCACAGCAGCACGAAGGCATAGCCGATGGGAATGGCCCAGGGCGTGGACAGCTCCACCACGCCGGTGGCGCCAAAGCCCAGCGTCGCCAGCCAGGGCATGAGGGCCAGCCAGAACAAGGTGTCGCCCCGCCCCTGCCAGGCCCAGCTGCGGCGCAGAAAGCGCGCGCTCCAGCGCAGCCAGCCACCGCCTTGCTGGCGGGCCTGCATGAAGCCATACACCAGGCACACGGCCAGCCAGGCCGGCAGCCAGTAGAAGATGGGCGCCAGCGCAAAGCGCAGCACATAGCTCCACACCACCTGCCCGCCGCCCTGGTCCATGGCATAGCCCAGCGTCACCCACTGGTGGTGGGCAATCCAGGCCACATGCGGCGCCAGCGCCAGGCCAAAGGCTGCCAGCGCCACATAGGGCCTGGGAGTGAGCAGCCACTGGCGACCTTCGCGAACCAGGAGGATGGGCAGCAGAAAACCGGCCAGGAACACGCCGCTGTAGTACTTGCTGAGCATGCAGGCGGCCGAGACCACGCCCAGGGCCACGCTGAAGGCCAGGCCCCGCACACCCTTTTCCTGCCAGCTGGCCAGCAGCAGGGCCGCCGCCCAGGGCCACAGGGACAGCAGCTGGCTGTTGGCGTTGAACTTGCCGGCCAGCGTCGTATACGGGAAGCACCACAGCAGCAGCAGCGCCCCCAGCGGCGCCAGGCGCGCCAGCCCCAGGCGCCGGCCCAGCACATAGACACCCCACAGGCCCACGCCCACATTGGCATAGGACAGCAGGCGGTAGAAGGCGTCGTTCTGCGGAAACACCATGAACCACAGGCCGACCACCCAGGCGAAGAACGGCGGGTGCTTGTGCGTGCCCAGCTGCAGCGGCTGGGACCAGGCATAGTTCTCCAGCATGTCGTGGTAGCCGTCCAGGTTGCCATTGGCCAGCCAGGACACCAGGGCCCAGAGCAGGCAGGCCAGCGTCACCATCCAGAGCAGGCCCGCGCCCGTGGGGGCGCCGGCCGGGGCAGAGGGGGAGGGTTTCATGCAATCCCGTCGAGGTGGTGAAAAAACATGGGCGCGATTGTAGAGAGCGCCAGCCTGCCGACAGGCCTGGACTGACCGGGCCTGCCCAGGCCTGCCGCTCGGACCGGCTCAGGTCATCAACGCCACGGCACCCGAGAAACTCAGGAAGGCCAGCACCGTGGACACCAGGATGATGCGGGCCACCCGCCCGCCATGCGCACCGAAGCGCTCGGTCAGCAGCGAGACATTGCTGGCGCTGGGCAGTGCGGCCAGCAGCACCAGGGCCACGAAGGCCTCCTCACCCAGCGGCAGGCCCAGCGCCATGGCTGCGCGGGCCACGGCCCAGACCAGCAGCGGATGGACCAGCAGCTTGGCCAGCGCGATGGGCACGTAGTCGCGCGCGGCCACGCGCTCATGGCTGTTCATCTGCGAGCGCGCCAGCACGGCGCCTATGGTGAACAGCGCCACGGGCGAGGCCGCGCCCGCCAGCATGGCCACGGTGCGGTCGATGGGGCCGGGCAGCGTCCAGCCCGCCGCCGACGCCACTGCGCCCAGCACGATGGACCAGGGCATGGGGTTGGAGGCCATGCCCGCCAGCGCGCGGCGCAATGCCACCGTCACACCGTGCCCGCCCGGCATTCCAAGGCGCGACAGCGCAATACACAGCGAGGTGGTCACCACCATGTCGATGGCCATGGTGACGATGACCGGGCCCGCCGCACGCTCACCCAGCAGCGCCACCAGCATGGGCACGCCCATGAAGCCGGTATTGGGGAAGGCGGCCACCAGCGCGCCGAAGGCCGCATCGTTCCAGCCCACGCGCCGCAGCGTGAGCGCCACGGTGGCGCCCACCATCAGCAGCGCGCACAGCAGGTAGACCACGGAGACGCCCACATCCAGCAGTTGCGCGATCGGCGTCTGCGCGCCAAAGCGAAACAGCATGCAGGGCAGCGCGAAATACAGCACGAAGGCGTTGAGCCCCGGTATCGCCGCCTGCGGCAGCACGCCACGCCAGGTGGCTGCGAAGCCGCAGGCCACGAGAGCGAAGAAGGGGAAGGTGATCAGCAGGACGGACAGCACGCGGCGATTCTGGCAGCAAGCCGGCGCGTACGCTGCGCGCCCGTGGCGCACCGGTGACGGCGGGCGAAAAAAAACCTGCCGGAATCCGTCTCCGGCAGGTCTGGCGGCAAGAGCGCGGGCGCTCTCAGAGTGCCAGGTCCTTTTCGATCTCCTGCACCTTGCGGCGGGCCAGCGCCAGGTTGGAGCGGCTCTTGTCCAGCACCAGGTAGAAGAACACGCCTTCATGGGCGGCCACGGGCCGGATGACGTGGTACTGGTGGGTCAGGGTGATCAGGATGTCGTCGATGGCATCGTCCAGCTTGAGCATGCGCATGGTCTTGAGCTTGGCGCGCACCACCTCCGTGTTGCCGGCGGCGGCCAGCTCCATGTCGAGGCCGGAGCCCGCGCTGCCCATCAGCATGCCGCTGGTGCTGTCCACCAGGGCTGCGCACAGGGCGCCATCGATGCCCAGCAGGCCGTTCAGAGAATCATGTATCGAAGCCATATGCCACCTCTTTCAAATAGCAAGGGCAGGCGATGCGATGGACTCATCGCGCCCGCTCCTCGGGGGAGAAAACTCTTGAATCGGATACGGGGGTCAGAGACGGGACAGATCGCCGGCCACTTCGCCCGCGGCCCACAGCGCACGTCCCAGCAGGGCGCTTTGATCGACCACCATGCACAGGATGGCCGGGTGGCTGCCGCCGACGGCCTGGAAAAGGACGGTACCCAGTTCGGTCTCGAAGGTCAGGCGGTGGCAGGACTTGTGGCCTATTTCGGCGGCCACGGCCTTTGCCATGGCCATCAGCGAGCCCGCCATGGCAGACAGGCGCTCCGTCGGCAGCTCGCTCTTGACCCGCAGGGCCGTGATCTCGAAACCATCGGGCGTGCACAGCAAGGCGATATGCACGCCCTCGAGAGGCGCCACCACGCGATTGAGTGCAACTTGGCCAGCTTCGATCACGGTGGAGGAAATCTGGGGATGCGTTGGTGTCTTCATGCCTGACTTTGCAAGGAAAGCAAGGAAACGAGCACCCCCAGCGCATCCAGCAACTGCTGCCGGTCACGGGGGTCCGCCTGGATGACAGGCACTATACCGCGACCTCGATCGGCCAAGGCGGTGCTGAACGCCTCCTGCTGTTGTTCGCTGGCGTCACGGCAACTGAGCAGCAGCACCTGGGGTTCGACCTCCAGGGTGGCGATCTCGGACAGGAGCTGCGCGGCATAGTCCGGCGCCGAGGCATCGCCCACATCCACCATCAGCAGCACGCCCACCGAAGCATTGAGCACCCAGCGGCGCACGAAGTCGAAGCGGTCCTGGCCCGGGCTGCCCACCAGTTGCAACCGCATTCCCTCGCCCAGATCGATCTCGCCGAACTCCGCGCCCACGGTGGTGAACTCCTTGGAATGGGCGGCCCGGTCGAGATTGGGCACATCCGTTGCGGCCATCAGCGCTCCGCACAGGCTGCGCAGCGCCGTGGTCTTGCCGATGCCCATGGGTCCGATCAGGCTCACCCGCACCAATCCCGCACCGGGCTGGTCGCTCATCCACATGCTCATGCCTGCCCTCCGCGGCGTATCCAGCCGGTCAGCCGCTGCACCCACTGGCGCGACAGGCCTGGCGCCACGGCAGTGGCAGCCCCGTGCGCCTGCGCGCGGTGGCCGCCCAGCGGCGTCGGATCGTCCGCACGGGCCGGCCTCAGGCTGCAATCGAGCGTGCCGCGCAGCCGGGGGTGGCGCAGCAGCTCGGCCACGGCGGCAGGCGCCATGCCGCTGTGCTCGCACAGTGTGGCCACATCCATCGGGCCACGGCACAGCATGGCCAGGGCCCGCAGGGATTCGGCACTGTTCCAGGGCGCGGGCAGCGCCACCCAGGCCTTGAGCCGGAATTGGTAGCGGCAGCCCTCAGCCTGCTGCCGAAGATCATCCAGCGCGCGCACCAGGGTCTGCGAGGACGCCACCTGCTGGCGCACCGTCCAGTCCATGAGGAAGACGGCGGCCCGGTCCAGCATGTCGATCAGGTCGGAGAGCGTGAAATCCAGATCCAGATAGGTGGCCAGGCGCTGGGGCGTGCGTTCCAGGTGCTGCCCCTGGGGCACACCGCCCACATAGACCACGCAAGGCAGCCATCCGGCCGCCTCGGGCACGGGCAGGCTGCCGTCCACCACCAGCACCTGGGCGCTGACCAGGGGCACCTGCCGCCAGCCGCGCAGCGACTTGCGGGACGCCACGGCAAACAATGTCTCAAAACGCTGCTTGAGCAGCGGCGACCACAGCTCGGCAGCCAGGCCAATCTCATCGGTAGTGCGAGCCAACTTCAACGCCTCCCCGGATAGCAGCGGGAAATGAACAGATCGAGGTCGCCTGGAGCAAATATAGGCGAGCACTGATATTTTCGATAGTTTTCGCTCAACGATCACACCCATCAATGTGAACTTTTCTATCGGTGGCTGTACAGCCACAGACAGCTCCCAGCGGGTCGCGAGATTTGTCGCCGAATTCCAAGGGTGCTTACACCTGCCCGGACGGCCCCGACCCCCGAAGCGGTATGCTCCCGCTTCCCTCACTTTCACGCCTTTCCCCGCGCAACGCACCCATGTCCGCAGGACTCAATCTGGCCCAGCTCCAGGCCGTCCACTACACCGAAGGCCCCTGCCTGGTCCTGGCCGGCGCGGGCTCGGGCAAGACACGCGTGATCACGCACAAGATCGGACGCCTGATCGAGACGGGCATGGCGCCACGGCGCATCGCAGCCATCACCTTCACCAACAAGGCAGCGGCCGAAATGCGCGAGCGCGCGGCCGGCCTCATCGGCCGACAGGCCAAGGATGTGCTGGTCTGCACCTTCCACGCCCTGGGCGTGCGCATGGTGCGCGAGGACGGCCATGTGCTGGGCCTCAAGCCCCAGTTCAGCATCCTGGATGCCGACGACGTGACGGGCATCCTCAAGGACTGCTCGGGCGGCACCACCGACCTGGCCACGGCGCGCCAGTGGCAATGGACCATCAGCAACTGGAAGAACGCCGGCTGGGACAGCCGCAAGGCCCTGGCCATGGCCCAGGACGACAACGAACGCAGCACGGCGCTGATCATGCAGCGCTACGAAGAGCGCCTGACCGCCTACCAGAGCGTGGACTTCGACGACCTGATCGGCATGCCCATGCGCCTGCTCAAGAACCACGCCGAGGTGCGCGAGAAATGGCAGCGCCTGCTGGGCCATGTGCTGGTGGACGAATACCAGGACACCAACGCCACGCAGTACGAGCTGCTCAAGCTGCTGGTGGGCAGCCGGGCCCACTTCACGGCCGTGGGCGACGACGACCAGAGCATCTACGGCTGGCGCGGCGCCACGCTGGACAACCTCAAGAAGCTGCCGGTGGAGTTCCCGCAGCTCAAGGTGATCAAGCTGGAGCAGAACTACCGCTCCACCTCGGCCATCCTGCGTGCGGCCAACAACGTGATCCAGCCCAACCCCAAGCTCTATCCGAAGACGCTGTTCTCGGAGCTGGGCGAAGGCGAGCCCGTGCGCATCGTGGACTGCGACACCGAGGAGCACGAGGCCGAGCGCGCCGTGGCCCGCATCCAGAGCCTGCGCGCGGCCAGCAACCCGCCGCCGGACTGGAAGGATTTCGCCATCCTCTACCGCGCCAACCACCAGGCCAAGCCCTTCGAGAAGGCCTTGCGCAAGGCCAACATTCCCTACAAGGTCTCGGGCGGCACCAGCTTCTTCGACCGCGCCGAGATCAAGGACCTGTGCGCCTGGTTCCGGCTGTGGATCAACAACGACGACGACCCCGCCTTCCTGCGCGCCATCGGCACGCCCAGGCGCGGCATAGGCCACACCACGCTGGGCAAGCTGGGCGAGTTTTCCTCGCAGCACAAGCTCAGCATGTTCGGCGCCCTGTTCGCGCACATGCTGGAAGCGGCCCTGCCCAAGAAGGCGCATGACAGCCTGCTGGAGTTCGGCCGCTACATCAACGACCTCGAATACCGCGCCCGCCACACGCTGGGCGCCGAGCAGTCGCGCGGCTTCATGCTCGACTGGCTCAAGGAGATCGGCTACGAGCAGTACCTCTATGACAGCGAGGACAGCGAATCGGTGGCCGCCGCGCGCTGGAGCAACGTGCTGGAGTTCTGCGACTGGATGGCCCAGCGCGCCGGCGGCCAGATCGAGGATGCGGCGGGAACGACCACGCACACCGAGGTCAAGAGCCTGCTGGAGGTGGCGCGCAACATCGCCCTGCTGTCCACCATCAGCGAGCGCGAGAAGGAGCAGGACATGGTCATCCTGTCCACGCTGCACGCCTCCAAGGGCCTGGAGTGGCCGCATGTGATGCTGGTCGGCGTGACCGAGGGCATGCTGCCCTTCAAGCTCGACGACGACGATGGCCGCCAGCAAAAGGTCAGCGACGAGACCGCCCAGCGCCTGCAGGAAGAGCGCCGCCTCATGTACGTGGGCATCACGCGCGCCCGGCGATCGCTGGCCGTGAGCTGGACCAAGCGCCGCAAGAAGGGCCGCGAGATGGTCTCCACCCTGCCCAGCCGCTTCATCAAGGAAATGGGCCTGGACGCCGCCACCTCGCGCGAAGACCCGCGCGAGAAGCTGCGCCAGCTGCGCGCCGAGTTCGCGCTCAAGGCACAGCAGTCCACGCCCGCCGACTCCTGATTCCCCGAAAGACACCGCATGCGTTTTTACCGCCCCGTTCTCAGCCTGGCGCTGGTGGCCGTGACCGCCGCCTGCTCCAGCACCGCCTTGCAGCCCACCGCACAGTCCACCGCCCAGGCCAAGGCCGCACCCAAGGCCGCCCGCACAGCCTCCGCACAGCCCCCTCTCTCATGCCCCGAGGGCGAGGAAATGAAGGACAGCCAGCTGCAGGGCGAATGGACCGGCACGGTCGAAGGCCAGGCCCAGCCCGTGCGCCTGCAGCTGGGACCGCACCCCCAGTGGAAGGGCAACGTCAAGGGCACGATCGCGCGCGGCGCAGACACCCGGCCCATGGTCGGCGACGTGGCCGATGACCACATCACGCTGGAAGAAAGCGCCGACGGCAAGCGCATCACCGCCACCTGGCTGGGCGATGTCGTCGAAGGCAGCTGCGCCCGCGAGATCCGCGGCAACTACCTCGAAGGCGAGGATGCCGCGCCCCGGCCCTTCGTGCTGCGCAAGCTCGCGCCCTGACCGGCCCCCGAGCCTGCACACGAGCCCCCTGCTGCCTCTTCACTCATTACCCCTTACTCTTCGCTCCTTCCATCACCGGACCCCTGCCATGACGAATCCTCCACACCTGGATCGCCGCAAGCGCCCAAGCCGCACGCCGACACCCCTGCAGTGGGCCCTGGCCATGGGCCTGGGCGCCACGCCCTGGCTCGGCGCCCAGGCGCAGACAGCGCCCCGCCCCCTGTCCGAGGACGCCTGGCGCCAGTGCGCCGCCACCACGGACAACCAGTCTCGCCTGGCCTGCTTCGACACCTGGGCACAGCAGCAGCAACCGCTGACCGCGCCGCCAGCCACCGGCTGGAGTGCTCCGGCCGCCAGCGCCGCAGCCGATCCTGGCGCCCTGCCCACGCCCGCCCCCGTGGTGACGGCCGACAGCGGCCAGGGCCTGGCGCTGCCCACCACCCCCACCAACGGCGGCTGCCGCGACCCGCGCTACAGCGAGCTGTCGCGCTACTTCGAGCTGGAACCGGGCAGCGACTGCGGTACCTTCAGCTTCCGCGGCTACCGGCCCATGTCCGTGTCCGTGGTGACGGCCGACCATGTCAACCGGCAGCCCACCACGCCCGGCAAGGACCCTGCGCAGTCGCAGCCCTACAAGACCGAGGAAATGCGCGTGCAGCTGTCGGTGCGCACCAAGGTCGCCCAGGGCCTGCTGACCGGCAGCACCTCGGCGGGCAAGGACTCGCTGTGGGTCGGCTACACCCAGCAGTCGTACTGGCAGCTGTTCAGCCCCGCCATCTCGCGGCCCTTCCGCAACACGGACCACGAGCCCGAGATCTTCTACGTCTACCCCACCGATGCCCGGCTGCCCTTCGGCTGGCGCTGGCGCTACAGCGGCGTGGGACTGGTGCACCAGTCCAACGGCCAGAGCGATCCGCTGTCGCGCAGCTGGAACCGCTGGTATCTGATGACCGGCTTCGAGCTGGACAACCGCTGGCAGCTGCACGCCAAAGCCTGGCAGCGCATCCGCGAAAGCGCCGAGCACGACGACAACCCGCGCATCCAGGACTACATAGGCCGGGGCGAAGTGAAACTGGGCTGGAACGTCAATGCGCAGAACTATCTGGGCTTCACTGCGCGCGGCTCGCTGGGCCAGGGCCGCGGCTCCGGCCGCGTCGAATGGCTGCGCACCCTAGGCGAAGGATGGAACGGTGGCAAGAGCAATTTGCGCCTGCATGTCCAGCTTTTCAGCGGATACGGTGACAGCCTGATCGATTACAACTACAAGCGCACCGTGCTCAGCGTGGGTTTCAGTCTTCTGGACTTCTAGAAGACTGGCCCTCGCGGGCACGCTTTGCCGCTTGCCCTTCGCGGGGAAGCCCCGTCCCGCTGGCTGCATTGCCAGCGGCCGGGGCCATGCGTCAGAATGCGCCGATGCCCCGGGCCTTTGCAGGCAGGCCCGGAACCCGCCCCAGAACGAACCGCGGAGGTCCGCCATGGATTTGCAATACCAGCTCAAGGCCGGCAGTTACTGCCTGTACGACATGCGCGAGACGCCCAGTGCCATCACGGGCGAGCGCCGCTGCCGGCTCAGGACCGAGCTGGTGGCCATTGCCTTCGACCGGATCACGGGCCAGGTCCACGAGCATGGCTCGCCCACGCGCATCCATGCCTGGGCGCTGTGCACGCGCAGACGGCTGCGCGCGGCCGGTGACTGGGACCAGGCCGACAGCATCGTCGTGGTCTCCGGCCCCCTGCCTGTGGACGAGATCAACAAATGCCTGGGCATACGCGGCTACTGCCGCCGCATGTTCCAGCGCCTGGCCAGCCTGCCGCACGGCAAGCTGCAGCCCCACGCGCATTCGCACGCTCATGGTGCCCACGGCGCCTACGGAGCTTACGGCGCCCATGCAGGCCGGCACCAGAGCCATCAGGGCCAGCAGCGGCGGGCTGCCTGAAGGCCCGCGCGCCTGCCCGGCGCGGCCTCACTCGGGACTCAGGTCCTGCTCCTCATCTTCATCGCGCGGCTCGGCATGCTTGACGATGGTCACCGGCAGCCGGCTGTTGCGAGCCACCTCGCGCGAGACCGAGCCGATCAGCACGCGCCGCAGGCCGCCCTGGCCCAGCGCGCCGATGATGATCTGCTCGCAGCCCGTGCTCTCGGCAATGTCGGCCAGCGCGGCGGCGGGCTCGCCCAGGCCGATCTCCACCTCGTAGGAAATGCCGGCCGCCCGCACCAGGGCCACGGCCGGCGCCACCAGGTGCATGCCGGCGTCCACGCTGGCGGCGGCGATCATGTCCGAGTCCTGCGTGGCCAGCTCGAACAGCGAGGCCTCCTGCTGCACATGGGCCAGCACGAAATGCGCCTGAAGGCCCTGGCGCACCAGGGAGATGGCGTGGTGCACGGCATCCAGCGAGGGCTCGGACCCGTCGACGGCAATCATGATCTTCAGCATGCAGACCTCCTTTTTTGTAGCTGGCGAATCGCAACCACCCCAGTGTAGACGCGGGCCGGCTAAGCCGGACGGGCTCCGGGGACAGTCGCGGCGCGTCCGACACGCGCATGCGGCCATCTGGGACAATGGAGGGCTATGCTGCAATTCGACCTGCTCAAGACCGATCCCTCCAGCCACGCGCGCCGCGGCCAGCTCACGCTCAACCACGGCGTGGTGCAGACACCCATCTTCATGCCCGTGGGCACCTATGGCACCGTCAAGGGCGTGATGCCGCGCAGCCTGCAGGAGATGGGCGCGCAGATCATCCTGGGCAACACCTTCCACCTGTGGATGCGCCCGGGGCTGGACATCATGCAGAGCTTCGGCGGCCTGCACGGCTTCGAGAAGTGGGACAAGCCCATCCTCACCGACTCGGGGGGCTTTCAGGTCTGGAGCCTGGGCGCCATGCGCAAGATCACCGAGGAAGGCGTGCACTTCGCCAGCCCCGTCAATGGCGACAAGCTGTTCATGTCGCCCGAAGTCAGCATGCAGATCCAGACGATCCTGAACTCGGACATCGTCATGCAGCTGGACGAATGCACGCCCTACGAGACCAACGGCCACAAGACCACCGAGGCCGAGGCACGCAAGAGCATGGAGATGAGCCGCCGCTGGGCCAAGCGCTCCAGCGACGAATTCCAGCGCCTGGGCAACCCCAACGCGCTGTTCGGCATCGTGCAGGGCGGCATGTACGAGAACCTGCGCGAGGAATCGCTGCAGGCCCTGGTCGAGATGGACTTCCCCGGCTACGCCGTGGGCGGCGTCTCGGTGGGCGAGCCCAAGGACGAGATGCTGGCCATCATGGCCCACACGCCCCACCGCCTGCCGGCCCACAAGCCGCGCTACCTGATGGGCGTGGGCACGCCCGAGGACCTGGTGCAGGGCGTGGCCGACGGCGTGGACATGTTCGACTGCGTCATGCCCACGCGCAATGCGCGCAACGGCACCATCTTCACGCGCTATGGCGACCTGAAGATCCGCAATGCCCGCCACAAGACCGACCACCAGCCGCTGGACCCCAGCTGCACCTGCCACGCCTGCGCCGGTGCCAGCGGCGTGAGCTGGGAGCAAGGCGGACGCGACGGCTTCTCGCGCGCCTACCTGCACCATCTGGACCGCTGCGGCGAGATGCTGGGCCCCATGCTCACCACCATCCACAACCTGCACTACTACCTGAACCTGATGCAGGAAGTGCGCAATGCGCTGGAGGCGGGCAACTTCACTGAAATGCGCGCACGCTTCAAGGCCGAGCGCGCCCGGGGCGTCTGACGCCCCGCAGCCGATCGTTCAGGTCACTCAGGTGGTCAGGGTCGCTCAGGTCGCCATATCCTTGAGCGACCAGGACACGCCGGTCTCGAAGCCGGCACGCATCTCGTCGGCCACGCGCTCCAGCTCGTCCAGAAACAGGCGCATGGCGGCCGCCCTGGTGTAGCCGATGCGCTGGTACAGACAGCTTGGCAGCTGTGCTCCTGCATCGTGCAGGGGCCGCCAGAGCAGGCGGCCGGCCGCCACATCCTCGGCCACGTTGTCGGGCACCAGGAATCCCAGGGCCGTGCTGCCGGCCACAAGGCGCCGCACCATGGGCACGGAGCTGGTCTCCACCAGCGGCCGCTGCTGGTGCAGGGCTGCGCTGTCCATCTGCTCCAGCATGCTGCGCAGCTCCATGCCCGGCGCCATCAGGATCAGCGGATAGGCCACGCAATCGCGCAGGCGCAGCAGGCGCGGCTCGGTGGCCAGCGGATGGCCGGGGGCCATCACCGCGCCCAGCGGCTGGGGCCAGGCCCGCACCTCCTGCACGCCGGGCGGCGGCGGGCGGCGCAGGCAATAGGCCACATCGATCTCGCCCTGCGCAACGCCGCGCAGCAGCTCCTCGCCCGTGCCCGAGCGCACGCTGAAGGTGATGCCCGGATAGCGCCCGTGCAGGCTGGCGATCACCAGGGGCAGCAGGTACTCGGCCGTGGCATGGGACACGCCCACGCGCACATGGCCCCGGCGCAGGGCGCGCAGGTCCTCCACCTGGGCCAGCGCGTTGTCGAAGTCACGCTGGCTGCGCCGCACGGCCGCCAGCATCAGCTCCCCGGCGGTTGTCAGCTGCATGCCGCGCGGCAGGCGGTCGAACAGCGGCACGCCGACCTGGGCCTCCAGATTGAGGATTTGCTGGTTCACGGCGGCCGCCGTCAGGTGCAGTGTGACGGCGGCCTTGCGCACCGAGCCACGGCGAGCCACCTCGTCGAAACAGCGAAAGGCCTGGGAGATTGCGGGCATGGCGCGGAGTGTAAATTTTTATCTGACACCTCATCCAAAATAAACAGCTATTCCTGACGCTTGCGACTGCCTACAGTGGCGCTCATTCCCCGCCCTCCTTTGAAAGCAGCCCATGGCAAGCACCGTAGACCAAGTCACCCAGCGCCGCCGCGGCGTCGGACTCATCGCCCACGACCCCGCCCTTTCGGCCGGCGGCTACACCCTGATCGCGCCGCAGACGGCCGACGGCCATGTCTACCTGGTGGACATCGAGGGCCGCGTGGCCCATGAATGGAAGCTGCCCGTGCGAGCGGGCCGCCATGCCGTGATCCTGCCCAACGGCAACCTGGGCTACAACGGCAACCATCCCCGCTCGCCCGACCGCTATGCGCCGTGGTCCATGTGGCACGGCGGCGATTTCTACGAGGTCACGCCGCAGGGCGAGATCGTCTGGCGCCACGAGGACCCGGACCACCACCATGACGCGCAATGGCTGCCCAACGGCCACCTGCTCTATGCCGCCTGCGCGCCCGTGCCCGAGGGCTTTGCCGAGCGCGTGCCCGGCGGCACCGCGCACGGAACCGGCGAGGTGATGTACGGCGACGTGATCCGCGAGGTGGACCGCAGCGGCCGCCTGGTCTGGGAATGGAAGGCCTGGGAGCACCTGGAGCCCGAGGACTTCCCCATCCACCCGGGCTTTGGCCGCTACCACTGGCCGCTGGTCAACGGCCTGGGCGTGAGGGCCGACGGCAGCGTGCTCATGAGCCTGCGCACCACCTCCGGCATCATCGCCGTGGACAAGGCCAGCGGCGCGGTGACGCTGCACATTCCGCCTTCCGTGGTCTCGCACCAGCACGCGCCCGTGGCGCTGGCCAACGGCCACATCCTGGCCTTCGACAACGGCAACTTCCGCGAAGGCGCCCACGTGGCCTTCTCGCGCGTGGTGGAGATCGATCCGGCCGACCACCGCGTGGTCTGGAGCTACCAGGACGAGATGGTCAACGCCTTCTACACAGCCTTCATGGGCAATGCCCAGCGCCTGTGGAACGGCAACACCCACATCACCGAATCGGCCACGGGCCGGCTCTTCGAGGTCACGCCTGCGGGGGAAGTGGTCTGGGAATACATCCTGCCCTGGTTCGCCGAGTATCCCGATGCCGCAGCGCGCCGCACCGGCCCCGGCCGGCTCAACAGCGTGTTCCAGACCTGGCGCTACCACGCGGACCAGCTGCCCTGGCTGGGCGCTGCCGGGAGGCTGGCATGAGCCTCAACCGCAGGCAACTGGCGGCCTGGATGCTGGGCGCGCCCTGGCTTTCGCCGGCAGCCCGCGCCTCCACGGCTGGGGCCGACGCCTGGCCCAGCCAGCCGCTGACCGTGGTGGTGCCCTTTTCGCCAGGCGGCAGCGTGGACGTGGCCGCACGCCTGGTCATGCCGAGGCTGGCCGAGCGGCTGCACCAGCCCGTGGTCATAGAGAACACGGTGGGCGCCTCGGGCACCATCGCCACCCAGCGTGTCATCAAGGCCCGGCCCGACGGGCACACCGTGCTGTTTGGCGTGGCCAGCTGCGTGCTGATCGCGCCGCTGGTCTCGCCAGAACGCTTTCGCTATGACGGCCTCAGGGAGCTGCTGCCCGTGGCGCCCGTGGCCTCTTCGGCCTTCGTGCTGGCAGGCCGCCCCGACCTGCCGGCCGCCACGGCGGCCGAGCTGGTGCAGCTGTCACGCCAGCAACCGGGCCGGCTGACCGTGGGCACCGACGGCGTGGGCACCAGCCTGCACCTGACGGCCGAAATGCTCCAGCAGCAGGCCGGCCTGTCATGGACGCATGTGCCCTACAAATCCGGCCCGCAGGCGCTGACCGAGCTGGCAGGCGGGCAGATCGACCTGGCCGTGCTGCCCGTGGCCCTGGTCCAGTCCTTCGTGCGCGAGGGCAAGCTGCGCGGCCTGGGGGTGACATCGCGCCAGCGGGCCGCCACCTTGCCGCAGACACCCAGCCTGTCGGACACGGCGGTCTGGCAGGCGTTCGATGTCGAAGCCTGGCAAGGCCTGCTGCTGCCAGCCCGCACCGATGCCCGCATTGCAGAGCGCCTGGCCCGGGAGACCGCCGCCGTGCTGGCCGAGCCGGAACTGGTGCGCAAGCTGGCCGAGGCCGGCTTCAAGCCCATGGTCATGGAGCAAGCCCAGTTCACCGCCCACCTGCAAAGGGAGAGAAAGCTGCTGGAGGCCACCGTGCAGGCCGCCCGCCTGCAAGGCACAGGCTGACCCGGCCAGGCCTGGCCAGGCGCTGCTTGCGGTGCTACTGCAGGGCGCCGGGCGAGACAAACGAGAGGCCCGCCATCTGCACCAGGGTCCGGCCCCGGGTCAACGGGTAGGAGGGCGAAGGAGACAACGCGCGCGGCTGCAGCCGGAAAAAGGCCTTGCCGCCACAGCGCTGGCCCAGCATCTCGAACTCGGCGCCTTCCAGGCGGCAATCCACCTGCAGGCCCGGTGCGGGCACATGGGCGATGCCAGACAGCTGCGACAGGCGCTGCAGCGCATCGGGCTCGGGCAGCACGGTGGTTTCGGCGCTGCCATCGACATGCTGGACATGCACGGGCCGGCCAGCCAGGACCTTGAGCGGATACACGAGCTCCAGGCCCGCCCGCCCGGCGCGCAGGCCCCGCTGCAGGCCGCCGTCGACATCCCCCTGGGCTCGCGCCCAGCACGTGAAGCTCAGTCCGCGCGCCGAACCCACGATGCGCACGCGCCAGGCCAGGCTCAGCTCCTCGCAGTCCACCACCGTTTCGTAGAAGGCCTCGAAGCGGCCGGCCCGCTCGCGCAGGCTCAGTTCGCCCGCGCCATACACACAGCGGTCACCCTGTCCGTCGCGCGCCACAAAGGCCATGGAGCGCAGGATGTCGACGCCGCCATAGCGGACATTGCGCAGGCCGCCGTCGGCCAGTTCGGCGCGGAGCGGGCCGGCCTGCAACTGGCGGGGGCCGGACTGCAGATGCCTATCCCAGCCTTGCGCAGACACCACGATGCCAGCGCCCTCGGGCCCGTTGCCGGCGATTTCAGCGAACCATTGGTTCATATTTGCACCCTTGTCCATTCCGAGCATGGATGCCGATGCTATGGATGATCGGTGCGCATGAATAACGATGTTTTCTGTCACTCGTCGTGAGCTGCACTCACAAGCGGTCAGGCATTCCGGCATCAGTCCGGGGGGCCGGGGCGCCGCTCAAGGCCTGCGGGGTCTGTTGCGGCTCCAGCACCGTGCAGTTGCGGCCCTGGGCCTTGCCTCGGTACAGCGCCGCATCGGCGCGCGCGATGGTGGCCTCCACCGATTCGCCCGTGCGGTACTGCGCCGCGCCCAGCGTGCAGGTGACGCGGGCGCCCTCGCCCAGGGTGTGCGTCCACGGAGCCTCGGCAATGCGCAGGCGCAGGCGCTCCAGCAATTCGCCGGCCTGGGCAAGGCCGGTGTCCGGCAACACCAGCAGGAATTCCTCGCCGCCATAGCGGCCCACGCCATCTGTACTGCGCAGCTGCGACTTCAGCAGCGCGCCGAAAGCGCGCAACACGCGGTCGCCGCCTTCATGGCCAAAGCTGTCGTTGATGCGCTTGAAGTGGTCTATGTCCAGCAACGCGACGCACAGCACCTCGCCACGCTCCTGGGCGGCAGTGCGCACTTCGTGCAGCCGCTCCATCACGCCGCGCCGATTGCTGACGCCGGTCAGGTCGTCATGGCGCAGCAAGGCCTCGATCTGCGCCAGCGCAGCGGCCAGCTTGTCATTGGCGATGCCCAGCCGGTACTGCATGCTGCGAAAGAAGGTCGCCTGCACGCTGCAGCGCACCACGGCCCCCAGCACCACGCCGAAGGCCAGCAGCTGGCCCGCAGCCGTGTCCGTGGTCATGCGCATCAGCGGACCCCGCCAGCAGATGATGGCGGCCACGGCAACAAGGGTACCTATCCACGTCAGCCAGAAGCTGGTGCGGCTGCGTGCGAGAAAACCGTCGGCGCTGAAGGCGATCAGCATCACCATCGACTGGAACGCCAGCGCGGGTGCCGCCATGACCATGCCCAGCACGCCGATGATGGACACCAGCTGGTGCGTGAGGAACATGCCCGGATCGCGCAGCTTGTGGCACCAGTCGCTGGCATAGGCCCAGGTGATGAAGCCCATGCCGGCCGCCACCCACAGTCCATAGCCCAGCACCACGGGCCAGGGCGCGTAGCCGGCCCATGCATGGCCCAGGAACAGCAGCAGCGCATAGAGATGGCTGAGCAGCACGGAGATGTGCAGCTGCCAGGTGCGGCGTTTCCAGCGCTCCAGGTGCAGCGCCTCGTCCACCAGCGGTGACGCCGGCTTCGGCCCCCAAAGGAGGCGGTCGGGAAGATTCCGGGAAATGGAGGAAAGCACGGGCATGCAATGAAGCGCGGCGGGCCGGCGGCCCCGATGGGCGCCCATTGTGACCGCATCCGGGAAATCCCGAGGAGCGCGCTCCCCCGCAGGGGATGAACAGGCCCTATCGCAGGCTGTGCGTCTAGGACGCGCGCGGCGGCCGCACATCCTCGGCCACCACGATCTGGTTGCGCCCGCAGGCACGGCCATGCAACAGGGCTGCCTCGGCCCGCTGCACCAGCCGCTCCGAGGTCTCGCCCGCCTGGAACTCCGCCACGGCCAGGGTCAGGGTTAGCGGGTCCTTGTCGGGATCGGGGATGGGCGTTTCGCTCCAGCGCTGCTGGCGCACACCCTCGCGCACGCGCTGCAGGGCCCAGACGGCCTGGACCGAGGCGGTATCGGGCATCACCAGCATGAAGGTGTCGTCGCGGTAGCGGCCTATGCCGTCCACGGTGCGCAGATGCGTGACCAGCAGGCCGCTGAGCATGAGCAGCACGCGGTCCTGCAGCGAGGGGCCCTTGTAGGCCTGGTGAACACCCACGCGCTCCACCCACGGGTCCAGCTCCAGCAGCACCACGCAAAACGGCTCGGGCTTGCGGGCATGGCGTTCGCGCAGGCCATCGACGACATCCATCAATCGCGCGTAATTGGCCACGCCGGTGAGTGTGTCGCGCCCCGTGGGCAATTGCAGCGAGCCCACGCGTTTTTGCAACTGCTGCACATCGTCGGCCAGTTGGCCGCAATAGCTCGACAGCTGCGCCAGCTCCTCGGTGTACTGGCGCTGCATGCGGCTCAGCGCCTGCCACAGCGCCAGCGCATGCACGGCCAGCGGCAGCAGCACGCTGGCCAGCCACAGGATGCGCACGGCGACCGGGCCCGGCGCCATCTGCGGCATGGGCCTGGCCACCACCACGGCGCAGAGCATGGCCAGCATGGCGCACAGCACCACCACCTGGCCCGTGGGCAGATGCAGCGCCTGCTCGCGCTCGCCATCCCAGGGCAGCCAGGCGACGGCCGCCAGCCACAGCAGGGCACAAGCCCAGGCCAGGGTCGGCTGCCATGCCGCCAGCAGCAAGGCCATCGTGGCCTGTATCCAGCCATGGCCGCGCAGCGTCCGGGTCAGCGGCAAGCCGGCTGCATGGCAGCGCCAGATCCAGGCCATGCCGGCCAATGCCGACAGCGCGGCGTAGGCCGCCCATGCTTTCCATGAAGAAGGGCCCGCCAGCACATGACCTGCCAGAAGGGCCGCCCCCACGGCCCAGGCCGCAAGGGGAAGGACATGGGCGGACCCGCCGGCCGGTGGGTGGGCGGGTTGCGCTGGCGTGTGTTGTGGGGGATACGGCAGCTGGCGTGACATGGCATCCTCGCTGAAGACATCTGCGCCCCGGCCGAGCGCGCAAGCCATGGTGTACCACAACCCCGTGCAGCTTCAAGGGGCTTGGAGCCCCTGACGGCCAGGCCGGCTCAGCCTGGCGCCGGCCCGGGCTCCTGCGCCCGGGGCAGCACCGCGCCCGCCTTTCTGCTGTGGCCATCGGCCTGGGCGCCGCAGCTGTGGCAAAAGCGTACAAAGGCGCTCTTGCGGGTGCTGCAGCTGCCGCAGCGGTCGAACAGGCCGATGCCGCAGTGGGGACAGAAGTCGATGGCGCCGTCCTTCAGATCCACGGGGCGCTCGCAGCCCGGGCACACGCCCTTGGCCAGGCGGGCCAGGGCCACGTCGTAGCCCAGTTCCTGGCGCCGCTGCGTCTCCGGCAGCGATTCCTGCTGCTTTTGCCTTTCAAGATAGCGGTTCAGGCCCAGGATGGCCGCGCGCCCCAGCAGCACCGTCACCACGATACCGACCACATAGCGCACGTAGCCGCCGTAGTCGGGCAGGTACGGCACAAGTTCAACGAAGAAAGCGAACAGTGCAAAGAAGATGAATCCCCAGACGAAGGGCCACCAGGTGCTCTTGCGCTGTTTGGCGAACAGCCAGCCGGCCGCCAGCAGCAGCGGCAGGGTCAGCGCCAGGCGGTAGAGAAAGACACGCAGCTCGACGGCGCGCATCTCCTTGCGCCAGGATTCCATGGCACCGTCGCGCAGATCGTCCCATTGGCGGTTGGCCGCGTCCAGGCGCTGCCGCGCCCGCAGGCTCGTATCCTGCAGCCGCTCCACGGAGGCGCGGGCGGTGTTCTCTTCCTGCTTGATGGCATCGAGCGCCTGGGTGCGCGACAGCAGTTCGCTGTCCTGCTCGGGCCGGGCGGTGGCACGGCGCGTGGCCACCCAGTTGTCGAAGGTCTCGCGCGCCGAGCGGTAGCGCGACTGCGCGGCCTGGTACTTGAGCCGTGCGTTCTCCAGCGCCGTTTCCGCCTTGTCGTGGTCGGCATCGGCGGCCTTGATCTCGGCCTTCACGGGCTCGGCCGCCTCGGGCGCGATGAAGTCCTCCACCGTGCGCGGCGACTCGACCTGGGGCAGGTCGCCCACCACCAGGCCGCCCAGGCCGATGAGGAAGGACGCGAACACCACCGCCACCAGCCACAGGCCTCGGCGGAACCATTTCTCGGGCAGACGCAGGGCCTTGCTCATGGGGAAACTCCTGTTTCAGTGGCCTGCGGCCGAGGAAGACCGCAGGCGGAGGAAGAGCCGGTCCGGCTCAGGGCAGCACGCGCACCGGACCCGCCAGCTGGCTGCGCTGCAGCCACTGCGTCACCGACTCCACGGTCACGGTCTCTATGCGGCTGGCATAGCGCTTGTCGTTGGGATGGTCGTCGAAGGCGATGTTGGCGGCCGTCACGCGCCCGCCCAGCCGCGACAGCGCGCGGATGACCAGCACGCCCGGCTCGTAGCCCTTGAACTGCAGCCAGGCCTGGGCCTGCTGGCGCCGCTGCACCGTGGCCGGCTCCATGGCGGCGGCCAGGGTTTCGGTGGCCCACTGGTTGGACTGCTGGTAGCGCTGGCCCCAGGCATAGCTGACCATGCTGTAGGGCTCGTGCTGCAGGCGCAGCACGGTCTGGGGCTGGGTCAGAAAGGTCCACAGCGCCTGCTGCACGGCGGGCGTGGGCACCTGAACGCCGGCCTCGTAGCGCCACAGGTCGTCCAGAAAGAATTCGCCCAGGCCCTGGCGGTAGACATGGCCGCCGGCCGTGCCGCATTCGTTGAGCTTGTGCGCCACGCGCCAGGGGCCTTCGGGGGTCCTGTAGGCCCAGCCGTAGTGCGAGTAGTGCAGGTCGTACTTGCTCAGGTCCTGGCCCACGCGCGCCAGCAGCACGACACGGGTGCCGTTCTTCGCATATTCGGCATCCAGCGCCTGGGATGTGCGCTGGGCCAGGTCCAGGCCCTTTTGCAGGGACTGGGGCGTGAGGGGCTTGTCCTCGCAGCTGCGCCCTGCATGGGCCGTGCCCAGCGCGGCGGCCAGCAGCAGGCCCAGGCAGGCGGCACGGGCTGCAGGGGAAGGAGAAAGCAGCGGTTTCATGGCGGGTATCACAGGCGTTCGTTGTGCAGCAGGGCCTTGCCCATCTCGTTGGGGATGAAGGCCAGCACCTTGCCGGCCGCCGAGATGATGACGCCCGTGCCGATCACGCTGCAGGTCAGCACCGTGCCCACGGCGTAAGCCGAGGCGGAGGCGCCTCGCCCCACCACTTCCACGCTGGCCTGGGCGCCGTCGGAGGCACGCTCCAGCAGATAGACCGTGCCCGTGGCCGAGGCCTGCACCGCCTTCACGGTCAGCACCGCGCCGCCCACCGACAGCGCGGCCGGCACGGCCACCACGGCGCCAGCGGCCGCCGAAGCCACCGAAGCCGTGCCCACCACGGAGGCCACGGGCAGCATGGACAGCGCCACCGAGGCCTCGCTTTGCGCATGGGCTGGCGCCATGGCCAGGGCTGCGCACAGCGCACCAGCGGCCAGCAGGGCACGCGGCAGGCGCGCGAAAACGGATTGGTTGACCATCATTGCTTGGACTCCTGGAAATGCGGGGAAGGGGCGGACATCACTCGGCGTCGGCCGGTTGCGCGGCCTCGCGGCGGCCATGCAGGCGGGCCTGCGCCAGGTCGGCCTCGTGGCGGTCACGCAGCATCTTGGCCAGCGTGAAGGCGGTGGTGATGAGATAGAGCCAGCTCACGCCCAGGAAGGCCTTGTAGGTCACGTTGATGTCCATGCTCACCAGCCCCCAGCCGGTCAGCGCCATGGACACGGCAAAGCCGCCCCAGACCACCAGCTTCCACATGGGCGTGTCGCCTGCGCCGCTGCGGCCGCCCTCGTTGTCCCGCACGAACTTGGCCAGCACGAAGGCGGCCGAGAGGCAGAACACATAGCCCATCACCATGAAGGCCTGCTCCAGCTGCTCGCCGGGCAGCCATGCCAGGCCGATGGCGCACAGCGAGACCGCAATGCCGAACGACACCCACACCTGGAGTTGCCAGGCCCGGGTATCACGCTGAACGACGATGGGAGAAGAGGACATTTGCCGAGGTGCCCCTCAAGGGCATTGGTTGAACACGGGACGCATGGTGCCCAGACGTAACTTGCGTGTCTGCATTCAACCGTAACAGTGGCCAGACACAGGCCATCGAGTATCTAAAAACGGTACTTTTCAAGTTTTTGACTGTTGTTTACACCCCAAAAAGTTCCTGCATGTGACACCAGCACACAGGACATCGGGCACGGCACCTGGGCGACAGGAACCCTGCGGCGCGCCACAGACAATGCGCCCACCCCGGCTGCAGTGCAGCGGGCAATCGCACGTTCGCCACGCTGATTGATGGAGATCTCCCATGACCAAACCCTTTGACCTCGTCGTCCACGGCGCCACCGGCTTCACGGGCCGGCTGGTGGTGGAGTACCTGCTCAGGCGCTACCCCGCAGGCAGCGGCCTGCGCTGGGCCATGGGCGGGCGCAATGCCGCCAAGCTCGCGGCCGTGCGCGACGAGCTGGGCGCGCCCGCCGATACCCCGCTGGTGGTGACCGACACCGGCAATCCCGCAAGCCTGCAGGCGCTGATGGAGCAGGCCCGCCTGGTGCTGACCACGGTGGGCCCCTACCAGCTCTACGGCAACGAACTCGTGGCCGCCTGCGCCCGCGCCGGCGTGGACTATGTGGACCTGTGCGGCGAGCCAGCGTGGATGCGCCAGATGATCGATGCCCACGAGGCCGCAGCCCGGGCCAGCGGCGCGCGCATCGTGTTCTCCTGCGGCTTCGATTCCATTCCCTTCGACCTGGGCGTGTTCATGCTGCAGCGAGAGATGCAGGCCCGCTTCGGCCAGCCCGCCCAGCGCGTGCGGGGCCGGGTGCGCAAGATGAAGGGCACCTTCTCGGGCGGCACGGCCGCCAGCCTCAAGGCCACCATGGCGGCGGCCGCCGCCCAGCCGGGCGTGCTGGATCTGCTGCGCAATCCGTTCTCGCTCACGCCGGGCTTCGAGGGCCCGCGCCAGCCCTCGGGCAGCAAGCCCATGGTGGACGAGGTGCTGGGCCTGTGGGTGGCGCCCTTCGTGATGGCGGCCATCAACACGCGCAACGTGCACCGCTCCAACTTTCTGCTGGGCCATGCCTATGGCGCCGACTTTGTCTACGACGAGATGATGGTCACAGGCGCAGGCGAAAAGGGCGAGGCCCTGGCCAACGCCGTGGCGGCCGACAAGTCGCTGGGCGCGGACGACGGCCCCAAGCCTGGCGAGGGGCCATCGCGCGAAGAGCGTGAATCGGGCTTCTACGACGTGCTGTTCATCGGCACCGACACGGCCGGCCACAGCCTGCGCGTGGGCGTCAAGGGCGACCGCGATCCGGGCTACGGCTCCACGTCCAAGATGATCACCGAGGCCGCCGTCTGCCTGCTGCAGGACGCCCCGGACACGCCCGGCGGCATCTGGACCACGGCGCCTGCCATGGGCGACGCGCTCATCGCCAGGCTCAAGGCCAATGCCGGCCTGAGCTTCACGGTGGAGGAACAGAACCCCTCTTAGGCCGCCAGCAGCCGCTGCACGCGCTCGCGCAGCAGCGCGGGCTGCACCTCGGTCTGGGCCATGGGCTGGCCCACGTTCAGGCCCACACGGTTGAACAGGCCACGGCGGAAGGGCCGCACCATGGCGCCGCCCTGCTCGATGCGGCTGAAGTACGAGCCCCAGAGATTGGTCAGCGCCATGGGGACCACGGGCACCTGCAGGCCATCGGCCTGGGCGCGCTCGACGATCTTCATGATGCCGCCACGGAACTCCTGCAGCTGCCCGTCGCGCGTGATGCCGCCCTCGGGGAAGATGGCCAGCAGGTCGCCCTCGCGCAGCACCTGGGCGGCGCGCTCGAACGCAGCCTCGTAGGTGGCGGGATCTTCCTTCTGGGGCGCAACGGGGATGGCCTTGGCCAGGCGGAACAGCCAGCCCAGCAGGGGCACGCGGAAGATGCGGTGGTCCATCAGGAAGTAGATGGGCCGGGGGCTGGCGGCCATGAGCAGCACGGCATCGACAAAGCTCACATGGTTGCAGGCCAGGATGGCCGCGCCGGTGGCCGGGATGTGCTCGTCGCCCTGCACCTTGAAGCGGTACACGAAGCGCGAGACCACCCAGGCCACGAAGCGCAGCAGGTACTCGGGCACCAGCAAGAAGATGTAGGCCGCCACCACGGCATTGGCAATGCCCGTGATCAGGAAAACCTGGGGAATGCTGAAGCCCGCCGCCAGCAGCGCGCCGGCCAGCACGCTGGAGGCGATCATGAACAGCGCGTTGAGGATGTTGTTGGCCGCGATGATGCGCGCGCGGTGCGTGGGCTGGCTGCGCATCTGGATCAGCGCGTACATGGGCACGCTGTAGATGCCGGCCGACAGGGCCAGCATGCCCAGGTCGGCCATCACGCGCCAGTGCGCGGGCTGGGCAAAGAAGGCACCCACGCCCATCAGCTCGGAGGCCGGCAGTGCGCGCGAAGCAAAGAACAGGTCCACGGCGAACACGCTCATGCCGATGGCGCCCAGCGGCACCAGGCCGATCTCCACATGGCGGCGGCTGAACACCTCGCACAGCAGCGAGCCCGTGCCGATGCCCACGGAAAACACCACCAGCAGCAGCGAGGCCACATGCTCGTCGCCATGCAGCACCTCCTTGGCAAAGCTGGGGAACTGGGCCAGGAACACGGCGCCGAAGAACCACATCCAGCTGATGCCCAGCAGCGAGCGGAACACGGCGGGCTGCTCGCGGGCCAGCTGCAGGTTGCGCCAGGTCTCGGTGAAGGGGTTCCAGTTGATGACCAGGTGCGGATCGGTGGCCGGCGCATTGGGGATGAACTGCGCAAAGATCCGCCCGATCACCGCCAGCGCCAGGCAAGCCACGGCCACCTGCAGATGGCCGACCTCGGGCACGGCCACCAGCAGGCCGCCGGCCACGTTGCCCAGCAAGATGGCCACGAAGGTGCCCATCTCCACCATGCCGTTGCCGCCCGTCAGCTCGCGCTCGCTGAGCACCTGGGGCAGGTAGGCGAACTTCACGGGGCCGAACAGCGTGGAGTGCAGGCCCATCAGGAAGACGCAGCCCAGCAGCAAGGGCACATTGGCCTGGATGAAGCCCCAGGCGGCCAGCGCCATGATGGCGATCTCCAGGTTCTTGACCAGGCGGAACATGCGCGTCTTGTCCCACTTGTCCGTCAGCTGGCCCGAGGTGGCCGAGAACAGCAGGAACGGCAGGATGAACAGCGCCCCGATCACCAGCCCCGCCATGGCCGAAGGCAGCCAGGAGACGCTGAGCTGGTAGGTCACCATCACGGTGAGCGCGAACTTGAACAGGTTGTCGTTGGCCGCCCCGGAAAACTGCGTCCAGAAGAACGGCGCAAAGCGCCGCTGGCCCAGCAGGGCGAACTGGTTGGGGTGCTCGTGCGCGGCCGATGGCACGGCGCCGGCCGTTGCGGTGGGGGCAGACGGGCTGCCGGTCTCTTGCTGGAACATCTTGTCTTCCCTCAACGGTTGGTGGCGCCGCCGTGGCCGCACGCATCGGCGCACATTGTGCCCGTACTGGCCATGCGCGCCGTGCCGGCCGCACGCAGCGCGGTGATCACGGGCAGGGCGGCGGCCGCCGCCACCACATGCTTGAGGCTGTGGCCGGACACCAGCCCGCCGGTGGCCTCGAAGACGGCCGCATCGCCCCACTCCAGCAGCTTGGCCGCGCCATACCAGGCGATCACCATGCCCAGGCGCAGCGCCAGCGCGCCATGGCGCGGCGCCACGCAGGCCAGGCCCAGCACCGCCAGCATGCCGCCGCCCTGCACCAGCGCCCAGGGCAGCAGGTTGCCGCCATGCAGCCAGACCAGCACCGAGGCCACGGCGGCGACCAGCATGGCCACCGCGGCGCGCACGGCCACGCGGTCGGCAATGCGCGATTGCAGCGCCAGTCCCAGCATGCCGGCAAAGGCCATGGACATGCCCAGCCGGTCGCCGGCCAGGGTGGCATCGTGGGGGGCCCAGTGGTAGACGGACGAACCTATGGCCGAACACGCCAGCCCCGTGAAGAACAGCGCGGCCAGCCAGCGCAGGGCCGGCGCCAGCGCCTGGCTACGCCGGTCCAGCAGCAGGCGCGCCCCCGTCACGGCAGCCCAGGCAAAGCCCAGGTTGCTGAGCACATCCAGCGCATGGGGCAGCGGCCCCCAGGCGCGCTGGTCGGCAAACGCGTGAAAGTCCTGGGGCTGCGGCACTGCAGGGCCAATCAAGGCGGCCAGCAGCAGCAAGGCGGCGCCCCAGTACAGCGCGCGCAGGGCGGCGGCCGGTGAAATCGATACGGATGGCATGTGTTGCTCCTCGTGGAAAGTGGGGCGGAGTGTGGCGAGCCACCGGCCCTTCCAGCATCGTTTTTCTGCACCCGCCGCGCAAACCAGCACCTCGGGTATCGATAATCGCTACCCATGAGCACCACTGCCGACCTCGTCATCGCCCTCAAGAAGGAACTCAAGGCCGCCCAGATGACCTATGCCGACCTGGCGCGCGCCCTGGGCATGGCCGAGTCCAGCGTCAAGCGCATGCTGGCCAAGGGCGACATGCCGCTGTCGCGCATCGATGCCATCTGCCGCGCGCTGAGCCTGGACTTCGCCGACCTGGCGCGCCGCGTGGCCGACAGCCAGCCGCTGCTGCAGGAGATGACGCCGGAGCAGGAGAACGCCGTGGTCGCCGACCGCAAGCTGCTGCTGATGGCCATCTGCGTGCTCAGCCAGTGGACGCTGGAGCAGATCGTGGCCACCTACCGCATGACCGAGGCCGAAGGCATCCGCTACCTGGCCCAGCTGGACCGCATCGGCATCATCGAGCTGCGCCCCGGCAACCGCTACCGGCTGCGCCTGGCCAAGACCTTCCGCTGGCGCGCGCGCGGGCCGGTGATGGAGTACTTCCGCGAGAACGCCGTGCTCGACTATTTCGGCGGCGGCTTCGACCAGCCGGGCGAGGGCATGCTGATGGTGCACGGCTCCATCGGCCGGCATCTGGCGCCCAGCTTCGTGGAACGCATACAGCGGCTGGCCCATGATTTTTCCCAGCAGCACCTGCAGGACCAGCGCCTGCCGCCCGGCCAGCGCGAGGGCTACACCCTGGTGCTGGCCATGCGCAGCTGGGAATTCACGGCGTTCACGGCCCTGAGAAGAGGCACTGTCTGACGGCGGCTGCAGGACGGCAGCCTGCGCTGCAGCGCCTGGCAACAAGGCTTCACCAAGGCGATACACAAGATTGCAAGACTTCGCGTCGCGGCAACCCGGGCTTGACGCAGCACTCGCACCATGCAGTCATGGATTCCCGTCACAGGGACTCCAGCCCGATGAACCAAGGACAAGGAGCCGCCATGATTTCCCTTCGCACACCGCTGATCGCCGCGACCGTGGCCCTGGCCGGATGGGCCGGGACCGCGCAGGCCCAGGCCAACGTGACCTACGCGGCGCCGGGTGCCGCCATCTCTGTGCAGTTCGGCGCGCCGCCCCCCATGCGCTACGAGGCCGTTCCGGCACCGCGCCGCGGCTATGTGTGGGCGCCGGGCTACTGGCGCCCGCAGGGCCACCGCCATGCCTGGGTGGCCGGCCACTGGGTCAAGGCGCGCCCCGGCTATGTGTACCGCCAGCCCGTGTGGTCGCAGCACGGTGGCCGCTGGGGCTACGCACCCGGCCGCTGGGACCGTGACCGCGACGGCGTGCCGGACCGCCATGACCGCCGGCCCAACAACCCCTACCGCCATTGAGAGGCGCCTGCGCCCGGCATGAAGCCCGCCCCATCGGCGGGCTTTTTGCTGGCAGCCCCGGGCATGCCCACACTGGCTTCATACCAACATATGCATATAAAAGTGGCTCATTAAGTTCTCAGGAAAATATGGGAATTGATTCACCGGATTTCCCTGCACACCATGCGCCCCTCGCTTTTCCGCTCCTGGATTCCCGCCGCCGCCGCGGCCCTGGCCGTCCTCGGCTCCACCGCAGCGGTGGCAGCCGATTCGGCGGCTTCGTGGCCGCACCAGCCCGTGACCATGATCCTGGGCTTCCCGGCAGGCTCGGGCGTGGACGTGATCGCGCGCGGCGTGCAGGAGCCGCTGTCCCAGCGCCTGGGCCAGCCGCTGATCATTGACTACAAGTCGGGAGCGGCCGGCAACATCGCCAGCGAGATCGTGGCGCGCGCCAAGCCGGACGGCTACACGCTGGCCTTCGGCACGGCGGCCACGCACGGCAGCAATGCGGCGCTTTACAAGAAGCTGCCGTTTGACGTGGAAACCGACTTCGTGCCGGTGGCGCCGCTGATCGATGTGTCCAACGTGCTGACCATCAATCCCAACGTGATCAACGTCAGGAACCTCAAGGAGTTCGTGGACGAGATCAAGGCCAACCCCGGCAAGTACAACTACGCCTCCACGGGCAACGGCGCGGGCACGCACATGGCCTTTGCAGAGTTCAATGCGCGCCTGGGGCTGAACATGGTCCACGTGCCCTACAAGGGCGGCCCCGAGGCCATCACCTCGGTGCTGCGCGGCGAGACCTGCTGCATCATGAACCAGGTCCAGACCGTGCTGCCGCACTACAAGAGCGGCAAGGTGCGCCTGCTGGGCGTGACCACGGCCAAGCCCGTGGAAGTGATCAAGGAAGTGCCCACCATCGCCTCCAGCGGCCTGACGGGCACCAAGGGCTTCGACAGCTCGATCTGGTTCGGCATCTTCGCGCCCAAGGGCACGGACCCCGCCATCGTGGCCAAGCTCGGCCAGGCCGTGCGCGAGGTGCTGGAGCTGCCCGAGGTGCGTGCGCGCTTCGAGTCCCAGGGCAATGCCATCCGCATAGAGACGCCCGAGCAGTTCAAGAAAACCGTGCACAACGACCGCCTGAAGTGGGCACAGGTGGTCAAAGACGCGAAAATCAGCATCGATTGATGCCGCGCGCGCCCGCAGGCCCTGCACCGCTGGCGCGCCTTTCCTCGTGAGTTCCTGGTGAGTCTATGTCCCTGACCGAACCGGC
Organism: Delftia sp. WSY_16; assembly: GCF_043104415.1. Lineage (NCBI taxonomy): Bacteria > Pseudomonadati > Pseudomonadota > Betaproteobacteria > Burkholderiales > Comamonadaceae > Delftia > Delftia sp. WSY_16. The sequence continues at coordinate 39,238 of NZ_JBICKS010000034.1, forward strand.
TGCCCCGGCCCCTGCGGGCCTGGCTGCCCTTGAAGAACGCCTGCGCGACGACCTCGTCGCCCTGGGCTGGCCTGCCAAGGCCTGGATCCCTCCCTCCACCCGCGACGGCCAGCCCGTGCACGATGTCCTGGTCATCGGCGCCGGCCAGGCCGGCCTGGCCCTGTCGGCCGCGCTGTCCCAGCTGGGCATCGCGGCCGTTTTGCTGGACAAGGCCCCGCTGGACTTCGAAGGCCCCTGGGCCACGACGGCGCGCATGGAAACCCTGCGCTCGCCCAAGGAGCTGACCGGCCCCGCGCTGGGCCTGCCCTCGCTGACCTTCCGCGCCTGGTTCATCGCCCAATGGGGCCGCGAAGCCTGGGCCGCGCTGGACAAGATCCCGCGCCTGCAGTGGATGGACTACCTGCGCTGGTACCGCCGCGTGATGCGCTGCGACGTGCGCAACGGCCACCAGGTCACGGCCATCCGCCCGCAGGCCGACGGCACGGTCGAGGTCGATGTGACGGCCGATGGCGCCTCGCGCACCTGGCTGGCGCGCCGCGTGGTGCTGGCCACGGGCCGCGACGGCCTGGGCGGCCCGCAGATCCCCGCCTTCATGCAGGGCGTGGACCGCAGCCGCTGGGCACACTCCTCCGACGTGCTCGACTACGGCCGCCTGGCCGGCCTGCACGTGGGCGTGGTGGGCGCGGGCTCGTCGGCCATGGACAGCGCGGCCACCGCGCTGGAGAACGGCGCCGCCAGCGTGGACCTGCTGGTGCGCCGCAGCGACCTGCCGCGCATCAACAAATCCAAGGGCTCGGGCACGCCCGGCCTCACGCACGGCCAGTTCCTGCTGCCCGACGCCTGGAAATGGCGCATACGCCACTACATCAACGTGCAGCAGGTGCCACCGCCGCACGGCAGCACGCTGCGCGTCTCGCGCCACGCCAACGCCCACTTCAACCTGGGCTGCGCCGTGCAGAAGGTGGAGCAGGACGGAGACCGGCTGCGCGTGGACACGCCGCGCGGCGTGTTCGTGCTGGACTTCCTGATCGTCTCCACCGGCTTTGCCATCGACTGGCGCCAGCGCCCCGAGTTCGCCGACCTGGCGCCCCATGTGCGCATCTGGAGCGACCGCTTCGTGCCCGAGGCGGGTGCCGAGGACCAGGAACTGTCGGACTCGCCCGACCTGGGCCCGCTGTTCGAGTTCCAGGAAAAGACGCCCGGCGCCCTGCCCGGCCTGGACCATGTGCACTGCTTTTGCTATCCGGCCGCGCTGTCGCACGGCACGGTGTCGGGCGATATCCCCGCCATCAGCGACGGCGCGCGCAAGCTGGCCCAGGGCCTGGCCTCGCTGTTCTACCGCGAGGACCTGGAACACCACTACGCCCAGCTGCAGTCCTATTCCGAGCCCGAGCTCGACGGCAGCGAATGGACGCCCGCCGACCCCGAAGCCCGCGTGCGGGCCCTGGCAGACAAGACCTGAGATACCCATGACCACCGCCAACGACACCATCGACCGCCTGGCCGGCCTGACCGACCAGTCCCCTGTTTTCGCCACGCGCCGCCAGCGCGACAAGGTGGCCATCGCCACCCAGGCCTGCGAGGACCTGCTGCTGGGCGACGGCCTGGCCGACAGCCTGTCGCGCGCCGAGCGTCTGGTGCTGGCCAGCGAGCAATGCCGCGTCAGCGGCGTCCAGGCCCTGGCCGATGAATACCGCCAGCGTGCCGAGTCCCTGGGCGACGCCCTGACGCCCGCGCTGCGCACCGTGCTGGCCCAGCCCGGCGCCCAGACCGGCAACGCCCGCCTGGATGCGGCCCTGCACTTTGTGCGCACCCTGGCCCTGCACCCGGCCGAGAGCGACCGCGCGGCCCTGCTGGCCATGCCCGAGTCCGGCCTGTCCATCGACGACACCGTACTGGTGGCCCAGCTGGTGGGTTTCATCGCCTACCAGTTGCGCCTGTTCGCGGGCGTGCAGGCCATGGTCGCGCTGGGCGGCCAGGCCAGCACGCCGGCTGCCGAAGCCGCCGCCGCACCCTTCGTGCACCCCGCCAACCTGCCGCCACCGGGCGAGCCGCTGCGCCGCAACGGCTACACCAGCGAAACGCTGGACTGGACGTCCTGGCTGCCCGTGCTCGACCCCGCCACGGCCACGGCCGAGCAGCAGGCCGTGCTGGACCTGAGCCACCCCAAGGCGCGCACGTCGGACTTCTACCTGCTGCTGGCCCGCCAGCCGCGCGTGCTGTCGGAGCGCTCGCAGGCCTTCAACGCCATCATGTACGCGCCCGGCGGCCTGTCGCGCGCCGAGCGCGAGGTGGCGGCCACGGCCGTGTCGCGCTCCAACGGCTGCGTGTACTGCGCATCGGTCCACGCCCAGCGTTTCGAGCAACTGGCCAAGCGCAACGATGTCATGGCACAGATGTTCGACGACCCCGACACGGCCGGCACCAATGCGCGCGAACGCGCCATCATCCAGTCCTCGCTGGCCCTGACGCGCGCACCGGGCAGCTTTGGCGCAGCCCAGCTGCAGCCGCTGCGCGATGCCGGCCTCACCGACCAGGAAATCCTGGACATGCTGCATTCGGCCGCGCTGTTCGGCTGGGCGAACCGGTTGATGCTCAATCTCGGGAAGGAGAAGTACATCACCCCCTGAGGCGCTTACGCGCCTTCCCCCTCTCTACCCGCTTCGCGGGGAGGGGGACGACACCCTCGGTGCGGGGCGGCGCGGCCGGCGTAGGCCCTTCCTCGGTGTCCCTGACTTGGGCCGCGCCGGTTTTTATGCGCTGTGCCTTGAGACGCGGCGCTTCACCTCAGTACACATCCCTGCGGTAACGGCCTTCGACGATCAGGTCTTCGACGGCGGTAGCGCCCAGGATGTCGGCCAGCGCGGCATCGACGCCTGCGGCCATGCCGTCGGCGCTGCCGCAGACGTAGAGCACGGCGCCATCGGCGATCCAGTCGCGCAGGGGGTCGGCGGCTTCGCGCAGGGCGTCCTGCACGTAGCGGCGCCGGGCCTGGTCGCGGGAGTAGATGAAGTCGGCGCGCTGCAGCTTGCCTGCGGCCAGCCAGCCGGAGACCTCGGCCTCGCAGTACCCGTCATGGGCCCGCTGGCGTTCGCCGAACAGCAGCCAGTTGCGGTGGCGGCCTGCGTGCATGCGCGCCAGCAGGTGGCCGCGCAGGCCGGCATAGCCGGAGCCGTTGCCGATGAAGATGGCCGGCGCATCGGGCTCGGCATCTACCTCTTCACGCGGCTCGAAGGCGCGGTTTTCCACCAGTCTCATGGCCACGGAGGTGCCCCGGGCCGCATGTGCCGTCAACCAGCCCGACGCCACGCCCAGGCCGCCGTCATGGCGGGCCTGGCGCACCAGCAGCCGCACATGGCCGTCCTGCGGCAGCGAGGCGACCGAGTAGCTGCGCGGCAGCAGGGGCCGCAGCGCATCGGCCACGGCCTGGGGCGCGGTGCCGGGGGCGATGTCGCCCGGGGCCGGCAGTACGCTGGCGGCCAGCGCCTCGGCCAGCGTGCAGGTCTGCTGGCGCCATTGCACGGGGGCCGAGCCGTCACATTCCTGGGCGGCCAGCCAGGCCTGCACGGTGGCTGCGCCATGGCGTGGCAGCACCTCGGCCAGCGCACCAGCCCGCCACAGCGGGGCCACGCCTTCGGGCGGTGCCAAGTCCAGCACATAAAGCCCTGCGCCCTGGCTGCCCGCGTTGCACAGGCTGCGCGCCTGCAGCTGCCATGCGGCAAAGGCCGTGGCATCGGCAAGCGGTTCCGCCGAAGACGCAGGCAGGGCATCGCACACGGGCAGCACAGCGCCAAAATGCCCTGCCAGCGCCTGCTGCCAGGCATGCCAGGCCTGGGCGTCCTCGCCATCCATCTCGATCAGCGGAAACACGGGCTGTGCGCCCAGGCGGCGCAGCTGGTGGTCCAGTGCATGGCCAAAGCCGCAGAAGGCCGCGTACTGCCGATCGCCCAACGCCAGCAGGCCGTATTGCAGGTGCGGCAGGGCCGAGCCCGAGGCCGCGCCCAGCAGGCGGGCAAAGCGGCGCGCGGCATCGGGCGGGTCGCCTTCGCCAAAGGTGCTGGCCACGAAGAGCACGCGCCGATGGTGGCGCAGTTGCTCGGCATCCAGCGCCGCCACGGATTGCAGGCTGGCCGCCATGCCCGCCCCCCGCAGCACGGCCACGGTGGCCACGGCCAGGCGCTCGGCGCGGCCGGCCTGGCTGGCGAAGGCGACCAGCACGGTGTCCTGGCCTGCAGGCGCGGACGGTGGCGGGTCCGCCATCAGCGCCTGGCGCTCCTTGGCCAGGGCGCGCGCCTTGCGCCGGCGGTCCAGGTAGAGCATCCAGCCCGTGATGGCGAACAGGGGCATGATCAGCGAGGCCAGCGTCATGAAGATGCGCCCCGGCATGCCGAAATAGGTGCCCATGTGCAGCGGGTAGATGGCACCCACGGCGCGGCGGCCCGTGGGCAGGTCGGCATAGCGCTCGTCGCGCTGCACGGCGCCGTCGGGCAGCAGGGCCATCTGGTTGCGCGCGCGCTCATGGGAGGCTTCGGCATCCAGCCAGCTGATCTGCAGGGGCTGGCCCGCGCGCTCGGGCAGGCGCAGCTGGGCGAACTGCCAGCCATGGGCGATGCGCTCGAAGGCGGCCCAGCCAGGCGCGATGTCGATGGGCTGCTGCGCGCCAGCCGGCTCAGGCCGGCCGCCACCGGGTTTCGAGGACGGCGCCGCGGGAGCGGCCACGCGCGGCGGCACGCCGGCCCAGCCATCCACCGTGCTGCGCACCACGCCAAAGGCCCAGTACATGCCGGTGCAGGTGAACACCACATAGGCCACCAGGGCCCAGGTGCCCGCCACCGAGTGCAGGCCCCAGAGAAAGGAGCGGCCCTTGAGCGCCGGGTCGAAGGTCAGCCAGGTGCGCCAGGACAGCGGCCGGCGCGGCCAGCGCAGGTACAGGCCCGACAGCGACAGCATCAGCAACAGGCCGGCCAGGGTGCCCGTGATCGGCTTGCCGTCATCGCGCGGCAGCAGCAGCCAGCGATGCAGGCGCTCCACCCATTCGAAGAACTCCGTGCCGTGTTGCTCGGGCAGCTGCGCGCCCGTGTAGGGATCGACAAAGACCGTCTGGCCCCGGCGCTGGCCGGCCGGTGGCTTAAAGGCCACCTGGGCCGAGCGGCCGGGCTCGGCAAAGACGGTAATGCGCTGGACCACGCGCTGCTCGCCGGCCTCGCGCAGCGCCTGCGCAATCTGCGGCGGCCCCAGCGGTGGGTCATCGCGCGCAGGCACGGAGACAGTGCCGGGATTCAGCCAGCCCAGGATCTCCTCATGGAACGAGAACACCGCGCCCGACAGCCCGATGACGATGAGCACCATGCCGGCCGTAATGCCGACGAACCAGTGCAACTGGAACCAGATTTTCTTGAAAGTCATGGGGAGCAGGCGGCGGCGTTCAGCGGTCCATCACGGTGCGCAACGGAACATCAGGACAGAACGGTGCATGGAAGGCAGGCGTGCAGGAATGAAGGGGCCAGGCGCCTGTGCGTCGGCCGGGACCCAGGGATGCAAGGCACCCATCAGCGCGAAATTCTAAATTGTTCTCATTTACGGCGTGTTGCACGCGCGATAGGCCCGCAAGGCGGCCTGGGGTTTCGTGCAGGCTTGAGCCGCCGGGATGCAGCGCCTCTACCCAATGGAAATCGCCTGCCGAAACAGGTTCGGCAGGCGATGGTTCAGCGCCTCTTCAACCGTGTGTCAACCGCGTCTACGGCGCAGATTCCACAGGCCTGCAGCCAGCATCAGCAGCATGGCCATGGCGAGCATGCGCGGTTCGAGGGCAGGGATCGGCCGGGCACCCGGTGCCGCCCCCACACGCGCCGGACCGCTGGGATCCACGATCACGCCATTGGCTGCGCGATCGTCATCACCCTGGCCGCCATCGGTGACCACCACCGAGGTCGTATTGCCCGACACCACCGCACCCGCAGGCTGATACCAGGAGTCGGCCGCCCCTGCGGACGCTGGACCGAACTTCCAGTACGCCATGCCGGTCACCGGCCCCGGCCAGGTGACGCTGACCGTGATCGAGCTGCTGGCCGTACAGCCCCGGGCCACGAAGTGCACATTGCCGTACGGGAAGCTCAACTGGCCCGGCGCACCCGCCGCAGCCGCGACGAAGGACGACTGCGACACATCGAACCCGCAGCCCGCGCCACCACCGCTCAAGGTCGCCGTGGCATTGCCTGCCCCGGTGGCTGTCGGGCCCGTGAAGGTCGTTCCGAGCACGTTGAGCGAAGTCGTTGTGGCAGGTCCGGTGTTGCCATTGCCAGGATTGGTCTGGGTCGCGCTGATCGTGTGCAGACCCGGCGTCGGCAAGCCGCCGCCTGGCGTGCAGCTCCACGTCTGATCGGCCGCGACGATTGCCGTACACAGCGTCGTCGAGCCATCCTTCACCGTGATCGTGTAGCCCGGCGTGCCGGTGCCGGATATCTGCGGATAACCTCCCACCGTGGTCGGCGAAACCGTCAGCGTCGGAGCCACCGGCACCTGCGTGCTGGGAGTGACCGGCGTTGCTGGTGTCGATGCACAGTTCACAGTGCAACCTGCCGTCGGATTGACCGGGCTGATGCCGCCCGACGGATCGTAGGAGGCCGTGTTCGTGCTCGAACCCACAGCCGTCGGAACAGCCGGCAGGTTGAAGCTGGTGCTGCCACCGGCCGCCACCGGCGTGGTGAAGCTCACCGTGCAAGACAGGATCGCCGTGCCATTGCCCGCAAACGG
>NZ_JBICKS010000035.1:0-1718 GCF_043104415.1 Delftia sp. WSY_16
TCCTACGATCCGTCCGGTGGCATCAGCCCCGTCAATCCGACAGCCGGTTGCACGACAGACTGCGCTTCCACACCGGTGACTCCGGTGACGCCTGGCACGCCAGCGTTGACGGTCACCAAGGCCAACCCCGGCAGCTTGGCTGTGGGGACTGCGTTCAACTACGCGTTCTCCGTGTCCAACGCTGCCAGTGCCTTCGGTCCCGCCACCAGCGTGACCATCAAGGACCTGGTGCCGGCAGGCATCAGCATCACGGGCGTGCCGACCGGTGCGAACGTGGCCAGTGCGACCTGCACGCCCAATACCTTCCCCTTCGTGGGCAATGGCACGGCGATCCTGTCTTGCACGGTGAGCTTCACCACGCCGGTGGCGGCTGGCAGCAACACCAGCTTCAATCTGCCGGCTGTTCCGACGGCTGTGGGTTCGAGCACCAACACGGCCTCCTACGATCCGTCGGGCGGCATCAGCCCCGTCAATCCGACGGCAGGGTGCACGACAGACTGCGCTTCCACACCTGTGACTCCGGTGACGCCAGGCACGCCTGCGCTGACGGTCACCAAGGCCAATCCCGGCAGCCTGGCCGTGGGCACGCCCTTCAACTACGCGTTCTCCGTGTCCAACGCTGCCAGTGCCTTCGGCCCCGCCACCAGCGTGACCATCAAGGATCTGGTGCCGGCAGGCATCAGCATCACGGGTGTGCCGACTGGTGCCAATGTGGCCAGCGCGACCTGCACGCCCAACACCTTCCCCTTCGTGGGCAATGGCACGGCGATCCTGTCTTGCACGGTGAGCTTCACCACGCCGGTGGCGGCCGGTGGCACCACCAGCTTCAATCTGCCGGCTGTGCCGACGGCGGTGGGTTCGAGCACCAACACGGCTTCCTACGATCCGTCGGGTGGCATCAGCCCGGTCAATCCGACGGCGGGTTGCACGACAGACTGCGCTTCCACGCCGGTGACTCCGGTCACGCCTGGCACGCCAGCGCTGACGGTCACCAAGGCCAACCCTGGCAGTCTGGCCGTGGGCACGGCGTTCAACTACGCCTTCACGGTAGCGAATGCGGCCGGTGCCTTCGGCCCTGCCACCAGCGTGACCATCAAGGACCTGGTGCCTGCGGGTATCAGCATCACGGGCGTGCCGACTGGTGCCAATGTAGCCAGCGCGACTTGCACGCCCAATACCTTCCCGTTTGCGGGCAATGGCAGTACCGTGCTGACGTGCACGGTGAGCTTCACCACGCCGGTGGCGGCTGGCAGCAACAGCGGCTTCAATCTGCCAGCTGTTCCGACGGCGGTGGGTTCAAGCACCAACACGGCCTCCTACGATCCGTCGGGCGGCATCAGCCCCGTCAATCCGACGGCAGGGTGCACGACAGACTGCGCTTCCACACCGGTGACTCCGGTGACGCCAGGCACGCCAGCGTTGACGGTCACCAAGGCCAATCCCGGCAGCCTGGCCGTGGGCACGGCGTTCAACTACGCCTTCACGGTAGCGAATGCCGCCAGTGCCTTCGGTCCCGCCACCAGCGTGACCATCAAGGATCTGGTGCCGGCAGGCATCAGCATCACGGGCGTGCCGACCGGCGCGAACGTGGCCAGTGCGACCTGCACGCCCAATACCTTCCCGTTTGCGGGTAATGGCAGCTCCGTGCTGACTTGCACGGTGAACTTCACTGCGGCAGTGGCGGCGGGTGGGAACACCAGCTTCAACCTGCCGGCTGT
>NZ_JBICKS010000036.1:0-7542 GCF_043104415.1 Delftia sp. WSY_16
TCGAACCGATGACCTCTTGCATGCCATGCAAGCGCTCTCCCAGCTGAGCTATACCCCCTTGCTGCAACGTTGCACTGCTTCGTTGCTGCGATTCAAAAATTGTAGCACAGCGTTTTTGGGGCAATTCCGGAATGCATGACTTTTTTATGTCGTCCTGCATTCCGGCGCCCTGCTGCAGCCCGGGTCAGGCCAGGCTTTGCCCGTCGCGTATGCGGTGGATCTCGGCGATGTCCACCACCCAGACCAGGCCGTCGCCGACCTGGCCCGAGTGACAGGCCGAGGTGATGGCCGCGCGGATGGGCTCGACCATGGATGCCTCGGCCAGCACGCAGACCATGATCTTGTCGGAGAAGTCGGTCAACTCCTCCTTCACGCTGCGCTTGTCGATGGCGGCCGGGGCCGTGAAGCCCTCGGCACGGAACAGCGTCACGCCGGGGAAGTTGGGAATGGCGCGCAGCGCGTCGCGCAGGCGCTCCAGGCGGCTGGGGCGCACGATGGCCCGGATTTCCTTCATGGTCATTGCAGTGTCTCCTTCATCAGGCTTCCAGCGGTTTTTCGTCAAACCAGCGGTACAGGGTCGGCAACACCACCAGCGTGAGCAGGGTGGACGAGATCAGGCCACCGATCACCACGATGGCCAGCGGGCGCTGCACCTCCGAGCCGGGGCCGGTGGCGAACAGGAAGGGCACCAGGCCCAGCAGCGCGACGGTGGCCGTCATCATCACGGGGCGGAAGCGCTGCACGCAGCCTTCGCGCACGGCCTCGGCCACGTTCATGCCATCTTCGCGCAGCTTGCGGATGCAGGAGACCAGCACCACGCCGTTGAGCACCGCAATGCCCCACAGCGCGATGAAGCCCACCGAAGCCGGCACGCTCACGTATTCGCCCGTGACGAACAGGCCTATCAGTCCCCCGATGGAGGCGAAGGGCAGCACCAGGATGATCAGCCCGGCCAGCTTGACCGAGTTGAACAGCAGGAACAGCAGGAAGAAGATGGCCACGATGGTCAGCGGCACGATGATCTGCAGCGTGCCCATGGCGCGCTCCATGTTCTCGAACTGGCCACCGTACTTGAAGTAGTAGCCATCGGGCAACTGCACTTCACTGTCGATTCGCTGCTGCACTTCGGTCACGAAGCCGCCCAGGTCGCGCCCTTCCACGTTGGCTCCCACCACCACGCGGCGCTTGCCGCCTTCGCGGCTGATCTGCGCGGGGCCGTCCACCAGCTCGATGCGGGCCACGCTGCTCAGCGGCACCTGGGCGCCCGTGGCCGTGGTCAGCAAGGTGGCGCCGATGGCGGCGGGCGAGCCGCGGAACGGCTCGGGGAAGCGAACCACCACGTTGTAGCGGCGCTCGCCCTCGTAGACCGTGGTCACTTCCTTGCCGCCGATGGCCGACTCGATCACGCCCTGCACGTCGGTGACGTTCAGGCCGTGGCGGGCGATCGCCTTGCGGTCGATATCCACGGTCAGAGCCTGCTGGCCTGACAGGCGCTCGACGCGGATGTCCGTGCTGCCCGGCACGCTCTTGAGGATGCGTGCGACCTGCTCGGACACGTCGCGCAGCTCGCTCAGCTCGTCGCCGAAGACCTTGATGGCCAGTTGCGAGCGCACGCCCGTGACCATTTCGTCCACGCGCTCGGAGATCGGCTGGGACAGCACGATCTGCACGCCCGGGATCGAGGACAGGCGCTGGCGGATGTCTTCGTCGATCTCGTCCTGGGTGCGGTCGGACTCGGGGTCCAGCAGCACGATGGGGTCGGACTCGTTGGGGCCTGCGGGATCGGCCGGCGATTCGCCGCGTCCGAGCTTGGAGACCACGCTGAGCACGCCGGGCACTTCTGCCACGGACTTCATCGCCGCCATTTCCATGCGGATGGACTCGTCCAGCGAGATGCTGGGCACGCGGTTGATCTGCGGCGTCAGCGCCCCCTCCTTCATGGTGGGCATGAAGGACTTGCCCAGCAGCGGGAACAGTCCCAGCGAGCCCAGCAGCAGCGCCACGGCCACGGCCAGCGTGGCGCGGTTGCGCGCGGTGGCCAGGTCCAGCAGGCGCAGGTAGTGGCGCTTGAGGAAGGCGATCAGGCGCGTGTCATGGTCCGCGCCGCCCTTGAGGAAGTACGAGCACAGCACGGGCGACAGGAACAGCGACACGGCCAGCGAGACGGCCAGCGAGATCGCGATGGTCAGCGCCAGCGGGCCGAACATCTTGCCTTCGATGCCTTGCAGCGTCATCAGCGGCAGGAACACCAGGATGATGATGGCGATGCCGAAGATGGTGGGCGTGGCCACCTCGGTGGTGGCCGACAGCACGGTGCGCACGCGTGCGCCCATGCTGTCGCCGGCCTGGCCGAGCTTGTGGAACACGTTCTCCACCACCACCACGGTGGCATCGACCATGAGGCCGATGGCGATCGCCAGCCCCCCCAGCGACATGAGGTTGGCCGAGATGCCCCAGCGGTTCATCATGATGAAGGTGGTCAGCGGCGTGATGATCAGCGTGGCCACCACGATCAGGCTGGAGCGCACGTCACCCAGGAAGATGAAGAGCACCACGACCACGAGCAGGATGCCCTCGATCAGCACCTTGCCCACGGTCCACAGCGCCGAGTCGACCAGGTCGGTACGGTCGTAGTAGGGAACGATCTGCAGGCCGCCGGGGAGCATGCCCTTGGAGTTGATCTCCTGCACGCGCTCCTTCACGCGGGTGACCACCTCCTTGGCATTGCCGCCGCGCATCATCAGCACGATGCCGGAGACGCCTTCGGTATAGCCGCCCTTGATGATGGCGCCCTGGCGCACTTCCTGGCCCAGCTGGACCTCGGCCACATCGCGCACGAAGACCGGCACGCCGCCTTCCTGCTTGAGAACGATGTTGCCGATGTCATCCAGCGACTGGACCAGGCCCACGGCGCGGATCAGGTACTGCTCGGTGACCTGGGGCAGGATGCCGCCGCTGGCATTGGCGTTGTTGTCGGCGATGGCCTGGACCACATGGCGCACGGACAGGCCGTAGTGGCGCAGCCGGCCGGGATCGACCTCCACCTGGTACTGCTTGACGTAGCCGCCCTGCGAGTTGATTTCGGCCACGCCGGGAATGGAGCGCAGCAGCGGGCGCGCCACCCAGTCCTGGATGGTGCGGCGCTCGGTCAGCTCCTCGGGCGTGAGGGCCCGCTTGCCGTCGTCGGGATGGTCCAGCGTGTACTGGTAGACCTCGCCCAGGCCCGTGGACACCGGCCCCAGCACGGGGATGATGCCTGCGGGCATGCGCGGCGTGACCTCCATCAACCGCTCGGTGACGAGCTGGCGTGCAAAGTACACGTCGGTGGCATCGGTGAAGACCAGGGTGATGATGGACAGGCCGCTCTTGTTGAGCGAGCGCATCTCCACCAGGCCCGGCATGCCGGTCATGGCGATTTCCAGCGGCACGGTCACGAAGCGCTCGATTTCCTCGGGCGAACGGCCTGGCGCCTCGGTGGCCACCTGGACCTGGACGTTGGTCACGTCAGGAAAGGCATCCACCGACAGGTTCATGGCGGCGCGCAGGCCGAAGCCGCACAGCACCAGCGAGAGCACGATCACGATGAGCCGCTGGCTCAGTGCGGCCCGGATCATGGAAGCGATCATGGGCTTACTCCAGCTCTGCGCGCTTGCGCTCGTTGTTCAGGTGGAAGGCACCCGTGGTGACGATGACCGTGCCATCGGCCACGCCCTTGTTCACGGGGCGCATGCCGCCGCTGGCGGTGCCCAGCTCGACGGGCGTGAGACGGTAGTGGTTCTCGCCCTTCTTGACGAAGACATGGTCGCGGTCGTTCTCGCGCACCACGGCCTCGGCCGGCACGGCCAGCAGCTGGCGCACCTCGCCCTGGATGCGCATGGTCGCCAGCATCTGGGGCTTGAGGTCGCGCTCGGGGTTGTCCACCTGGGTGCGGATGGTGACGGTGCGGGTCTCGGGCGTCACGGTGTCGCCCACATGCACGATTTGGCCGGACAGCACGCGCTCGCCCAGGGCGGGCACGGCGATCTCCACGGCCTGGCCGGCACGCACGCCGCTGGCCATCTGCTCGGGGATCGCGCCCACCACCCAGACGCTGCTCAGGTCGGCCACGGTGAACAGCGGATCGCCGGGCTGGGTCACCTGGCCGGAGCTGACCTTGCGCTCGATCACCACGCCGGCCCCTGTGGACAGCACGGCCGCATGCGACTGCAGCGTGCCCTTGTCGCGCAGCTGGGCGATGGCGCTGTCGGGAATGCCGATCAGGCGCAACTGGTCGCCGGCAGCGCGCTGCTCGGCGCGCGCAATCGACAGCTCGGACTCGCGGCGCTGCAGCTCGGCCGAGCCGATGACGTCGGCGGCTATCAGCTGGCGCGCGCGCTCCACGCCGCGCTCGGCCAGCGTGGCGGCGGAGTGTGCACGCAGATAGGCCAGCTGGGCGGTAGTCAGCTCGGGGCTGGCCACGCGGGCCAGCACCTGGCCCGCGCGCACGCGGTCGCCCACTTCGACCAGCACTTCGGTCACGCGTCCCGTGGCGGCCGCGCCAATGCGGGTGACCTGGCGCTCATTGGCCTCGATGCGGCCGGACACCTCCTGCAGCAACGCGATCTGCGCCTGCGCCACGGGCTTGACGGCGAAGTTGGGCGCCATCTCGGCGGTGACGCGGACCTCCATCGGGTCCTGCTCCTGCGCAGCGGCCGCTGCGGGCGCCGCCTTGGCTTCGGCCTCTTCGTTCTTGCCGCAGGCGCTCAGCGCCAGCGTTGCGGCCAGCAGGCCGGCCAGGGCCAGGGAGTTCACCAAGGTGCTGCTGCCTGCGCGGGCGGCGATGGGTTGCGGATGCATATTCAAGGACATGTTCGTTTCTGATTTCGGGTGTGAGGCAGGGACGGCGGGCTTCACAGCGCGGACGGATCGTCGTAGCGGCCCGCCAGGTATTCGAGCTGTATGCGCGCCGCCTGCAGCTGGTAGCGCGCGTCGAGCAGGTCTGCGCGGATGGAGCGCAGCACGCGCTGCGCATCGAGCACATCGAGAATGCCGCGCTCGCCGAAGCGGTAGGCGGCCTCGGCCACGCGCAGGGCCGACTCGGCCTCGCGCACCGAACCCTGGCTCAGTGCCTGGGTGCGCAGTCGCGCCATCTCCAGCTCCTTCCAGGCCTGCAGCGTCTGCTGGCGCAGCTCGATCTGCCGGCCTTCCAGCTGCAGACGCGCGCGCTCCAGCTCGGAGGCCGCCTCGTCGATGGGGCCGCGGTGCTGGTCGAGCAAGGGGATCTGGATGCTCACGCCCACCGTGTTCAGGCGCACGTCGGGCTCGCGCGTCTGGCCGTAGCGCAGCTCCACGCCCGGCCAGCGCGAGGCCTTGGCACCGTCAAGCCGCGCCTGGGCACGCTCGACCTCTGCCTTGAGCTGGCGCAGTTCGGGATGCTCCATGGGATCGATCTCGCCCATGTCCTCGATGCGCAGCGGATCCTCCAGCGACACATCCAGGCGAAAGCGCACGGGCAGCTGGCCTGCGGCCAGGCGGCCCAGCGCCAGCTGCGCCTGCTCGGCACGCAGCCTTGCGGTCTGCTCCTGCTGGCGCGCCTGGATGATTTCGGCATCGGCCTTGATGATTTCGTAGCGGGCCGCCTCGCCGCTGTCCACGCGGACGCGGACGCGCTCATGGGCCTGCTCCAGAAGGCGCACCGCCTCCTTGGCGGCCTCGACCTCCGCCTCGCGCAGCACCATTTCGTAGGCGCGCAGCCGCACCTGGGCCACCAGCGCATTGCGCGTGGTCGCCACGAAGTGCACCGAGCCCTGCTCGCCTGCCCTCGCGGCCTCCACGCGCGCACCTCGCACGGCGGGGTTCTCGATGGGCAAGGCCACGGCCCAGCCCTGCACCGTGCCGGCTGCCGCGCCCGGAACGCGGGCGCTGTTGCGGCCCTGGTTCCATTCGAGCTTGGGATTGGGCAGCGCCGAGGCGCTGACCACGCCTGCGCGCGCCGTGGTCCGGGACTGCTCGACAGCGCGCAGATCGGGGTTGTGGTCCAGCACGGCGCGAACGACCTCGTTCAGGCTCAGCTGGGGCAGGCGCTGTGCGGCGGCCGAAGCCACCGAAGGCGCCTCTGCGGCCGAACCGGCCTTCGGCACGATCGGCGTACGGGACGCCTCGGCCTCGGCGGCCTCGGCGGCGGCCGGAGCCGCCTGCGTCAGGGGCGACTGGGACGCCTGGGGCTTGCCAGGGGGGTGGGCCTGCGCCGAAGCGCCAGCACCCCAGCCCACCAGCAGGCTGCAGATCGCGCCTTGCAGGACCTTGCGCGAACAGGATGGAAAACGGGCGGGGGCCATTCCCGCCAATACCGTTGGATTCACCATGGCATGCATCTGCCGCAAAGCGACAGTCGAGGGGTTGAGTAAGAGATGGGCCCTTCCCTGCGGACCACGCGGGAACGGGCATGGCCGCGCCGTGCGCAGTCAGCGCGCGGACGACGGCATGGCATGCACGCCAGCAAGGCGCGCACGAGCAGTGATCAGGCAGTGGGATGCGTCAGCCGACAAGGGGCGCAAGGGGCACAAGGCATGCCTGCGCCGCAATATGCGGTCAGCCGAGCAGGGAAGGTCTTGGAGGGCGCAGCAGCTGGCCCGGGGCGGGCGACAGGTGCGCCTGGGAATAGGTCGAAGGCGGGGCCCACAGCGACACCACCTGCACGGCGATGGGCTCGGGCGGCCAGTACATCTCGGCGGAACGGTCCTCGCCGCAGGCCAGCAGGGCCAGCAGCTGGCGCTTGTTGCCGCTGTGTGCCGTCAGCTCGGCAAACTCGGTCTCGTCGTCTTCCTCCACTTCCGCGAGTTCCTCGAGGAATTCCTCATCGATGGTCACGACGGGATGGTGCGCCAGCAGGCCATCGCCTTCCAACCCATCGGAAGATGCCGAAGCTGCCACCTGCCCGCAGAAGATGGACAGCAGCATCAGCAACGAAAAGACAAACGATGGCGCAAGGCGCATGGAGCGGGGCAGACGAGTCGGTGAAAGATGGACGCCCTGCAAACAGGACACCGTCTATTGTTACGAATGTTGAGGGAAAGTTCCGGGTTTGCCCTTAAAAAATCTGGGCAATAGATCGTGTTTTGTGCACAAAGGCTTTCCATGTGAAGAAGTCACACCGAAAACTGCAACAACCAGAAACAAAAAAGCCACCTTGCGGTGGCTTCTTGTCTGCGCAAACACGAGGGTCTGCACAAGGAATCTGGCGGAGTGGACGGGACTCGAACCCGCGACCCCCGGCGTGACAGGCCGGTATTCTAACCAACTGAACTACCACTCCTGGCAGGCAACTTTTGCGCTCTTTCGAGCCAAGTGCTGCAAACTTGGCGACCCTACGGGGATTCGAACCCCGGTACTCACCGTGAAAGGGTGATGTCCTAGGCCTCTAGACGATAGGGTCAATCCTAGAACTTGCGTTACAAACTCAAGTCTCGATTTTTGGTGGAGGTAAACGGGATCGAACCGATGACCTCTTGCATGCCATGCAAGCGCTCTCCCAGCTGAGCTATACCCCCAAAGAATCCGATA
>NZ_JBICKS010000037.1:0-399374 GCF_043104415.1 Delftia sp. WSY_16
TCGAGCAAGGGCGGTGCCGCAGGCGCGGGCATGAAGAACGGCCCGGGCGACGCCAACGCCATCCGCTTCGAGGACAAGGCCGGGCAAGAACAGCTGTGGCTGCATGCGCAAAAGGACCAGCTCACCGAGGTCGAGAACGACGAGGACAAATGGGTGGGCAACGACCGGCGCAAGACCATCGACCGGGACGAGACCAGCGTCATCCACCGCGACCGCACCGAGACCGTGGACCGCGACGAGACCATCACCGTGCACAACAACCGCACGGAGCGGGTGGACCACGACGAGAAGATCAGCATCGGCGACAACCGCAATGAAGACGTTGGCATCGACGAGAACATCTCCATCGGCAAGAACCGCAGCAAGACCATCGGCAAGACCGAGACCGACAAGATAGGCCAGAACTGGCACGTCACGGTCGGCCTGCTCAAGACCCAGACCATAGGCATGGCCTACATGCAGAACGTGGGTGGGATGAAGATGATGAACATCGGCGTCAACTACATGGAAAACATCGGCGTGGCCATGCAGACCCATGTGGGCATGAACCAGAGCCTCACCGTGGGGCAGGAGCGCCAGGTCAAGGTCGGCAGCAAGCAAAGCACCGAAGTGGGCTCGAAGTATTCGCTGACCGTGGGAGGCGGAGGTGGCGGCGGCGCGGGAGGCGGAGCCGGTGGCGGCATGGCCATGAACATCACGGCGCCCGGTGGCGGTGGCGGTGGCGGTGGTGGAGGCAAGGCCTCCCAGCTCACCATGGATGGGCAAAGCATTGAGCTCAACGCCGCCAAGATCCGGCTCGAAGCCCAGCAGGAAATCCTGCTGACCTGCGGCGAAAGCACCATCCGCATCACGCCCGGCGACATCCAGATCCTCTCGCCCATGGACCGGCTCAACTGCTGAGGCCCGCATGTCCTGCAGCCCCTGCATTCCCCGCATCTTCCGCATCTTCCGCATCTTCCGCATCTTCCGCATCCGCCGTCCCGTTCTCTCTCACCTCTCCAGGAGCAGCCTCGCATGAGTGGCCAACCCGCAGCCCGCATCACCGACAGCGTCGTCAAGGGCAAGATCGTCACCGGCTCGCGCACCGTGCTCATCGGCAGCCAGGGCGGCCTGGCCTGCTCCGTCTGCCCGGACGGCATCACCGTCGGATCCCCCGTCAACCCCCAGCTGGGCGCCAAGGTCCTGCTGGGCGCACAAGACCTGGACTTTGCCCTGCCCTCGGCTGCGCTGCCCGTGGCCTGGCAGCGTCAATACAGCAGCTACGTCAACCCCGAGCACGGCGCGGCCTGCGGCCTGCTGGGCCATGGCTGGCACCTGCTGCAGGAGCTCAGCATCCGCTTGCAGGAAGAGTCCACCTTGCTGCTGGATGCCAGCGGCCGCGTCATCACCTTCGACCAGCCCCTGGCCCCGGGCGGCCAGCTGCACAGTGCCAGCGAAGACATCTGGCTGCTGCGCGGCGGCAGCCCGGAGCCGGACGGCGGCACAGCGCCCTGGGCTGCGAACCCGCGCTGGTCGCATGTGGAGGCGGCGCTGGCGTGCAATCCCGAGGCCATCCTGGCCTTTAGCGGCGATGGCGACACCCTCTGGGGCTTTGGCCCCCCGCCCGGTGAGTCGGTCGATGGCCCCTGGCGCCTCATGGCCCAGATCGACCGCTTCGGACGCCGCCAGCTCTACCACTACAGCGACGGCAAGACCACGGCCCCGGACGTCAACGGCAGTCCGGAACCGCTGCCCGCAGGCCGCCTGGTCTCGCTGAGCGACGGCACAGGCCGGCGCTACCGGCTGCTGCACCAGCGCATCCATGGTGGCAGGGATGCGCAGGGCCTGAACGGACTGTGGGGCGCCGACGACGGCTGGCGAGTCACAGGCGTGGACCTCACACAGGACCCGTTGAACCCCCTGTCCGCGCCCATCGCCCTCGTGCGCTACGGCTACAGCAGTGCAGGCGATCTCATCACCGTCCACGACCGCGCAGGCCAGCTCGTGCGCGAATTCGAATGGGACCACCACCGCATCAGCGCCCACCGCCATGCCAGCGGACCCTGGCACCGCTACCGCTACGAGAGCGCCCAGCCCGGCGCCCGCGTCATCGAACACAGCAACCAGGAAGGGCTCAGCTACCGCTTCGACTACCTCAGCCAACCGCCGGGCCCGGACGGCCAGCCGCGCGCGGCCACCCGCGTCAGCGACAGCCTGGATCGCATCGAGACCTACTACTTCGAAGGTGCGGCGGGCCTGTCGCGCCTCATCGCCCACCACAAGGCCGACGGCAGCCGCTGGCTGCAAAGCTACGACAGCTTCGGCCGCCTGGCCTCGCGCACCGACCCGCTGGGCCGCAGCGTCCACCTCAGGCGCGACGGCCAGGGCCGGCTCATCGGCGTGCAACTGCCCGACGGGCGCAGCACCCAGCAGGAACACGACGAAGCCACGGGCCGCCTGCTCGCCTCCACCGACCCGGCAGGCGCCACCACCGGCTACCAATACGACGCCTGGGGACGCCTCACCCAGATCACCCAGGCCGACGGCAGCACCGAGCGCTACCACTACCCCGACCCCCAGGAAGCGCCGCTCACCTGCGACAGCCCCCGGCGCATCGAAGACGCCCAGGGCGGCAGCAAACAGCTGGCCTGGAGCGACGCGGGCCAACTGCTCAGCTACACCGACTGCTCGGGCCACAGCACGCACTACCACTACGACCGCTGGGGTGCACTCATCGAAGTGGGCAACGCCCTGGGCCAGCGCCAACGCCACCAGCGCGACGGCCAGGGCCGCATCGTGGCCAGCGAACTGCCCAACGGCCAGATCGAGCGCTACCACTACGACAGCGCAGGCCACCTCACGCGCATCGAACCGGCCCAGCCCCCGCTCACCCCTCTCATGGGGGGGCAAAGCCCTGCTGCACCGGCCGCCGACCCCAGCATCCACCTGCGCTACGACCTCTGGGGCAGGCTGGTCCAGCGAACACATGGCGGCCTCACCCTGGCCTTCGAATACGACAGCGCCGGCCGCCTCACGCGTCTCGTCAACGAAAACGGAGCCCAAAGCCGCTTTGCCTGGGACGCGCTGGACAGGCTCGTGCAGGAAGAAGGGTTCGACCAGCGGCTGCAGCGCTACCGCTGGGATGCGGCAGGCCAGCTCATGGAAGCCACGGACGGCAACGCCGCACGGCAAAGCAGCAGCCACTACCGCTGGGACGAAGGCGGCAGATTGGTCGAACGCCAGCTGCCCGCCACGGCCCATGCGCCGGCCCAGACCCACCGCTACGAATGGGATGCGGCCGGACGCCTCATGGTCGCCAGCGTCTGGCAGCACACCGTCGAGAACACCGCGGAGAACACCACCCAACTGCAAAGCCGCATAGCACTGGAACGCGATGCCCTGGGCCGCATCACGGCAGAAGTGCAGCAGCTGTACCGGCCCGGCAAGCACAGCAACGGGGGCGGCGGCGCAGACCAGATCGAATACGAACACCGCATCGCCCACAGCCTGGATGCGCTGGGCGCACGCCAGCACAGCCAGCTGCAAGGCCTGGGAAAGATCGCCTGGCTCACCTACGGCTCAGGCCATGTGCACGGACTGCAGCTCAACGGCGCCGGCCTCATCGACTTCGAACGCGACGCCCTGCACCGCGAAGTCCGCCGCAGCCTGCACCCACCCACCCCCGCAGCAGAAGCAGATGCAGACGCACACCACCCCCTGCAGGTGCAACGCCAATGGGACAGCATGGGCCGCCTCACGGCCCTGGGCACCACAGGCCTGCAAAGCATGGAAGGCAGGGAACACCTCGTCCAGCCCCTCATCGGCCAGATCCTTGGCCGCCGCTACCACTACGACAGCCTGGGCCAGCTCGTTGCCATCGAACAGGCCGGCGCCCCGGGCCAGGCCGCACAACTGCTGCGCTACGGCTACGACAGCGCCGGGCGCCTCAGAGCGGCCACCGACAGCCAGCAGCCCCAGACCACCACCCGCTGGCAGATCGACCCTGCGGGCAACCGCCTGCCCGCACCGGGCACACCGGGTCAAGCCAGCCCTCAGGACAGCTGGGCCGCCCAGGTCCACGCCCACTGGCGGCACACCGACTTCAACCTCATGGGCCTGGGCCACCTTGCAGGCCAGCGGCAAGGCCCCGTGCAGCGCTGGGAAGACAACCGCATCGGCTTCAGCGAAGACCGCGTCTGGCGCTACGACCCCTGCGGCAACCGCATCGCGCAAATGCAGGCAGACCACAGCCAGCAGCAACTGCACTACGACGGAGCACACCAGCTCATTGCCGTGTGCAGCAGCCAGATCCAGGGCAACGCCGAGCAGTTGCGCCACCACAGCCGCTACACCTACGACGCCCTGGGCAGGCGCCTGAAGCAGCAGGTCGAAAGCGCGGACTCCACAGAATCCACCCGCACCCACTACTACGGCTGGGACGGCGACCACCTCATCCACACCGAACGCCTGCAGCACGGCAGCGACACGCGCCACATAGAGCACACCATCTACGAACCCGGCAGCTTCACCCCCCTGGTGCGCCTGAGCACCACGGCCAGCGGCGACCCCCAAGACGAGCCCCACCTGCTGGTGCAAGCCATCACCGCAGGCCTGCCCGACCCGGACGACCCCAACCACGCGCCGGCCCTGGCCCTGATGCAAACCATGCTCGACGCCATGCCGCGCGACATGCAGCAAGACGCGGCCCGCCACCTGCGCCACACCCTGGACCACGGCCTGCCGCCCGGCGCCCAGGCCATGCTGGGCGAACAGGCAGACAGCACCGCACGCCTGCTCACCGGCATGCAGACCCAACTGCAGAAACAGGAAAAAGAACAGCACGCCCTCATCGCCATCCACCACTACCACTGCGACCACCTGGGCACACCCATGGCGCTGACCGACCAACGGGGGCTAGTCACCTGGGCGGCCAAGCTGGACGCCTGGGGCAATGTGCTGCAGGAGTACAACCCGCAAGGCATCCACCAGGCGATCCGGCTGCCAGGGCAGCACCATGACAGGGAAACGGGGCTGTATTACAACCGGCATCGGTATTACGATCCGGTGGTGGGGAGTTATGTGAATCAGGATCCGATCGGGTTAGCGGGGGGATCTCATAATACTTCATACCCAAAATCACCAACTATCGCTATGGACCCTCTCGGTCTTTTTGATATTGCAGGAGGCGCTTTAGATTTGTGGGGTGTTGTTTCCGGAAGGAAATCCGCAAAAAAGAGATCGTGTAAATGTGATGCAATTTTAAAGAGAAAGCAGGCATATGAAGAGTTGGTAGCAAAACTCTCGCGAGGTACCCCGATGAGTGAATGGGATAACGAGGCACTAAGATATTTAGACAAACAAAGAAAAATAGATGCACTCACGGCCGCAGAGATCGGGTTTGAGTTTGGCTCAGACGCATTGATCGCTGCGGGAACTTCTGGTGGATTATCGGGAGCGAAAGCTGTTGCCGCGGAATACGGCGCAATGGTTAGCGCCACACCCAAAGGTTATGACAATTCAGCTCATGCAGCAGGGCGAGGGAATTGGACCATTTCAACATCTGATGAATGTGAATAAAATGAAAAAATATATTGCTGGTATTTTGCTGACTTCTTTCACGGTCACGGGTGCTATATATTTCTTTTACTCAAATACCAAAACCTCCGAATTCTGCATACCCAATAGCAAAAAATGCATAACCGTAAAAGGCAAATGGACTCTGCCTACTCAATTCGCAGGCAAAGAATCACTACTTATTGTGAGCACACCATTTTTCAGCAAAAAGAATAGAAAAACTCTCGATATATATTTTCCTGCAGGAGAATTTGGCGGGCTTCTTGAAAGAAAAGACGCATTGATTGACTACAAATCCTATGACTGGGGAAGAGTTATGCAGTTCAATTTAAAAAACGAAGCCGTAAAAAATTTTAATTCAAGCGGCTTCTTTGAAGGAAAATTTTATGTGAAAGACAAACACGTAGTATTATCGTGCAACAACAATGACTGCTTGAACGATATAGTCTCTATTCACAATCCGAAATTGACAAAATAATTAATCAGCCTGCCTTCGCTGAACAAGCCCCAAGCATTCCAGGATGAACATGCTAATGCCGCATGAACCTCAGTCATACAGTTGCCCAGCAAAAATTGCTTATCCATAACATACGCAATTGAATTTCTGAATAATTTATTTACCATGCTGGTCGATAATTAATCGCATGGAGCCTGGCGCTCACCATTCGATGCCGAATTTATCTTGATGGATATATTGTCTTGAGAAAGACAAATATATCTAACATTGATTTTGAAAATTTTTGAATAACACATTCCATTTCCAAGAGGGACGCACATGGCCTCCAACCCCACCCAAACCCTGATCCGCATCCTGCTCGCAACCCTGTCTCTCTCCGCAGCCACTGCCACTTACGCCGCGCAGTGCCCGCTGATTCCCGATGGCAATGCCACTCTGGAAGAGTCCGAGAGGGCTGCACTGCTCAGCGAGTTCAAGTTCGAGGCGCTGGACAAGGAACTGGCCCGCAAGCACAAGAAGAATCTTTCTTCCTCGGGCGGGGACTTGTTGACCATGCGGGATCTGCTGGGACTGCAGCAACTGAGCCTGCAGGAAGAGAACGTGATGCGCATGTGGGCGGATCAGCAGCCCAAGTCGTTCTTTGCCCAGCTCAATGCGGGCCTCTATTACGGCAACAAGGCATTTGGCGCCCGTGGCGAGGCGCCGGCCTCCAGGGTGACGGGCAGCCAGTGGAACAGTGTCAAGCAGCTCAGCGCGAAGGCCCAGCCGTATCTGCAAAAGGCCATGGCGCTGGATGCCCGCTCGGCCTTGCCGCAGACGATGCTGATTGGATTGGCCGCGATGGAAAACCAGGTGGGTGGGCGTACTGCGGCGCAGTGGCTGCAGGCGGCCGATCAGGCCGATCCCAAGAACCTGGCGGCCCGCGTCAATGCCCTCAATTACCTGAGCCCGCGCTGGGGCGGGTCCTTGGAGGGCCTGGACCAAATGGTGTCACAGGCCGTGAAGTCGCTGCCATCGGCCAGCGCCGGCTATCTCCAATACAACCTGGTGCTTGCCAAGGCCAGCCATTACGAAGTCGTCGACAAGGACAAGAGCAAGGCCCAGGCCCTCTACAAACAGGCCAAGGACATGTGCGACAACTCGGAGGCCGCACGGGCGGGCATGGTCAGGACGTACCAGTAATCAGGAAACAAGGCAGGCCCAAAGGCCTGCCTTGTTTTATCGCCCACAGCCTGCGGGCACACACACCCTCAAAACGTCGCCGAAGGCAGATCCTGCCGACTGAACACCAGCGACACCTTGGCTTCTTCCGGAATGGGCGGCAGTGACGCATCCCATTGCTGCCAAGCCTGGCGCAGCTCAGCCAGGCGCTGGGGCTCGCGGTCGCGCAGGTTGGCGCGTTCGCGCGGGTCCTGGGCGACGTTGAAGAGGTATTCCACGCCTTCGATCTGCAGGTATTTCCAGTCGCCGCGCACCAGGGCGCGCTGGGCGCGGTGCTTCATGCGCCAGCACAGGTCGCGCTCGGGGTTCCAGGTACCGTCTTCCATCAGGGGCAGCAGGCTGACGCCGTCCAGCGGGTAGTCGGCGTGGCCGTCCACGCCCGCGGCGGCCAGGAAGGTGGCCGACCAGTCCATGGTCAGGTTGGGCGTGTCGCTGACGGCGCCTGCCGGCATGCGGTCAGGCCAGCGAGCCAGCAGGGGCACACGGATGCCGCCTTCGAGCAGGTCCATCTTCTGGCCGATGAAGGGCCAGTTGTTGGAGAAGCGTTCGCCGCCGTTGTCGCTGGTGAAGACGATGAGCGTGTTCTCGGCCATGCCCTTTTTCTCGAGCGCGTCCAGCACCCAGCCAATGCCTTCGTCCATGTGGTGGATCATGCGCTGGTAGGTCTCGATGGTGCCGCCGTCGGTGTGCTTGCCGAAGCCGCCGATGCGCCGCGATTCCGCCAGGTCGTCGCGCGTGAGCCAGGGCCAGTGCGGGGCGCTGTAGTGCAGGGACAGGTAGAAGGGCTTGTCGGCCGTCTGGCGCTCGACGAAGTCCACGGCGCGGCGGCTCAGCAGGTCGGTGAGATAGCCCTCTTCCTCGTGCGGCTCCTCGTTGATCCAGAAGTCGGGGCGGCCACGCGGGTCGCAGTGGGCGAAGTAGTCGGCGCCGCCTGCGTGAAAGCCGTAGAACTCCTCGTAGCCCGACATGCGCGGGCCGAAATGCGGCGGGTAGCCCAGGTGCCATTTGCCGACCAGGGCGGTGGCGTAGCCGGCGTCGCGCAGCAGCGAGGCCACGGTGGGATGGTCGGGCGGCAGGCCCAGCACCTTGTCGCCGTGGACGCTGGCGATCGGCTCCTCGGCCGCGCCGCGCAGGCGGTACTGCCAGCGGCCCGTGGCCAGGGCAAAGCGTGTGGGCGAGCACACGGCCGAGTTGGAATAGCCGCGCGTGAAGCGCATGCCCTGCGCGGCCATGGCGTCCAGGCGGGGCGAGACATCGGTGGCGCGGCTGTGCGCATCGCGCGCGCCCGTGCAGCCGAGGTCGGCATAGCCGAGGTCATCGGCCAGGATGAAGATCAGATTGGGGCGCTGGGTTGCCATGGGAGCCAGGAGACAGTGGATGCGTTGGGAAAGGGAGTATCGCCAAAACGGCGGTGCCTCAGGGCCACAGGCCCTGGTGGCGGCTTCAGTCGTTGGTCAGGTGGATGCGCTTGACCAGGGCGGCCCACTGCGCGGACTGTCCCTTGGCACGCGCCTGGGCCTCGGCCACGGTGGAGCCGACCATCTCGATGTCCAGGGCCTTGGCGCGTTCCTTTTGCTCGGGTGCGCGGATGGCCTCGTTCATGGCGTCGACAAAGCGCTTTTGCACGGCAGGCGGCACGCCCTTGGGTGCGGCCAGCAGAATCCAGAAGGTGCCGTCGAACTCGGGAAAGCCCGACTCGGCAATGGTCGGCAGCTCGGGCGCCAGCGCCGAGCGCGTCTTGCCCGAGGTGGCCAGGGCGATCAGCTTGCCGCTCTGGACCTGGGGCAAGACCGTGGGGCCGGCCAGGAAGCCGCAGTCCACCTGGCCGCCCAGCAGGTCCTGCATGGCCGGCGCGGGGCCCTTGTAGGGCACATGGACCATCTTGGCGCCCGAGGTAGCCAGCAGCGATTCCATGACCAGGTGGCCCGGCGAGCCCGCGCCGCCCGAGGCATAGGTCAGCTCGCGCGTCTTGCTGGCGGCCACCATATCCTTGACGGACTTGAAGCCCGTGCCCGGGCCGCAGACCAGGGTCTGCGAGAAGCGCGCGGCCACGACCAGGGTTTCCAGCGCGTCGGCCTTGTAGCCCATGTTCTTGTAGACATGGGGGTTGACGGTGAGCACGGGGTCCATGGCCCACAGCCAGGTGTAGCCATCGGGCGCGGAGCGCGCGACCTCGGCCGCGCCGATGTTGCCGTTGGCGCCCGGCTTGTTGTCCACGACCACGGCCTGGCCCAGCGCCGCCTGCATGGCGGCGGCCACGGGGCGCAGCGAGATGTCGGACGGGCCGGCCGGCGGATTGGGCACGACGATGCGGATGGGCTTGGCCTTGGGCCATTCCTGGGCCAGGGCGGGCGCCGCGCACAGGCCGGCGGCGACCAAAGCCAGGGCGGCACGCGCCAGGGCTGCGAGGGGGCTGGGCATACTTGTCTCCTTGTCGTTGTCTTGCGGCCAATGTACGCAGGCCGCCGACAATGCATCTAATCCATCATCCCTAGCGTAAACCCGAAACCGGCCCGCGAGTCCATGACCGACCTCCACCGCTGGCGCCACCCCGCCGTGCTCGACGACATGTTCCTCTACCACCTGGCGCGGCTGCAGGCGGCCGCTGGCAGCCGCGTGGTGCGCCTGTGCGAGGGCCGCTACGGCATCACGCGGCGCGAGTGGCGCATGCTCTGCCTGCTGGCCGAGGCCGGGCAGCTGCAGCCCTCGCAGCTGGCCGAGCAGGCGCAGCTGGACCGCACGCGCACCTCGCGCGCGGTCACGGCGCTGCTGGCCAAGGGCCTGGTGTGGAAAGAGAGCCAGGTGGGCGATGCGCGCCGCGCACTGCTGCGCCTGAGCGACACGGGCCGCGCCCTGCATGCCGAGCTGTTCCCGCAGGTGCAGGCCATCAACCGCGAGCTCATGGACGCCGTGCCCGAGCCAGAGCTGCAGGCCATGGCCAGCGCCTTTGCGCGCATCCGCGCCCGGGCGCGGGAGCTGGAGGCCAGCAGCCCGCCGCCCAAGGCGCCGCGCAACCGCAAGCGCACGGCCTCGACCTGACAGGGCCGACAGACAAGCATGCTCCAATGGCACGCAGATCAACTCTGCGGCCTTTCCCATGAAAGCTCTACTCCTCGGCCTGGCGGCCGCCATCTGCGCAAGTACCACCATGGCCGCACCGGCCACGGCCGTCCTTGGCGAAAAGCCGCTGCAGGCAACGGGGCCACTTGACCCACTGCGGGGTGTTCTGCTGATGCCGAGCCAAAGCGCGCCGCCGGTCGTACTGATCGTCCCCGGCTCAGGCCCCACCGACCGCAACGGCAACAGCCCGTTCGGCCTCAAAGCCTCGACCTACCAACTGCTCGCACAGGAACTGGCCACCCAGGGCATTGCCACCGTACGCATCGACAAACGTGGCATGTTCGAAAGCTACAAGGCCGTGGAGGACCCCAATGCCGTGACCATCCAGGCCTATGCCGAAGATGTGCACCACTGGGTGGACGCCATCCGCAGCGAGACCGGTGCCCAATGCGTCTGGGTGCTGGGACACAGTGAAGGTGGACTGGTCGCTCTGGAGGCTGGTCAGGGCCGCTCCGATATCTGCGGACTGATATTGGTAGCAGCTCCTGGTCGCCCAATGGGGCAGACGCTTCGGGAACAGCTCAAGGAAGACCCCGCCAATGCACCGATCCTGGACCAGGCGTTACCGGTCATCGATGCTCTGGAAGCAGGCAGGCGCGTGGATACCCGCCAGATGGACAGGCCGCTCAACACCATGTTCCATGCCAGCGTACAAGGCTTTCTCATCAACACCTTCGCGCTGGACCCCGCTCGCCTGATAGCGGGCTATTCCAAACCCGTGCTCATCATTCAAGGTGAGCGCGACCTGCAGATCAAGCCAAAGGATGCTCAGCGTCTGGCCAAGGCTGCACCGAACGCCAAGCTTGTGCTGTTGCCCGCCACCAACCATGTGCTCAAGAAGGTGGAGACCAACGATCGCGCTGCCAATCTTGCAACCTATGACAAGGAGGGGCTGCCGCTAGTGCCCGGGGTTTCCAGCACCATTGCCCGGTTCATAACGTCAGCCACCGTGAAGCGATAGGCGAGCCGTTGGCTCACCCCTGCAGGTACACCACGTGCGTGTGCGTGTACTCGTACAGGCCGTGCTTGCCATCAGCCCCGCCCACGCCCGACTTGCGCACGCCCGCATGGAAGCCCTGCATGGCCTCGAAGTTCTCGCGGTTGATGTAGGTCTCGCCGAAGTCGATCTCGCGCATGGCCTGCATGGCCTTGGACAGGTCGCGCGTGTACAGAGAAGAGGTCAGGCCGTACTCGCAATCATTGGCCAGGGCGATGGCCTCGTCCAGGTCTTCCACCACCTGGATGGGCAGCACGGGGCCGAAGATTTCCTTGCGCATGATCTCCATGCCGGCATGGCAGCCGGCCAGCACCGTGGGCTGGAAGTGAAAGCCCGCGCCCAGGTCTGCGGCCTGCCCGCCCGTGACCAGTTGCGCGCCGTCGGCGATGGCCTGGCGCACCTTGGCCTGCACGCTGTCCAGGCCCTTTTGGTTGATCAGCGGGCCCATTTCCACGTCGGGCCGCGCAATCGGGTCGCCGTAGCGCGTGGCGGCCATGGCCTGGGCGATGCGGGCCGTGAACTCGTCGGCCACCTGGCGCTGCACGTAGACGCGTTCGGCGCAGTTGCAGACCTGGCCGGTGTTGATGATGCGCGAGTCGCGGATGGCGCGCACGGCCAGGTCCAGGTCGGCATCGGCCAGCACGATGGCCGGGGCCTTGCCGCCCAGCTCCAGGTTGAGCTTGGTGATGTGGGACGCGGCGGCTGCGGCGATGCGCTCGCCCGTGGCCACGCTGCCCGTGAAGCTGACCATGTCCACGCCCGCATGGCCGGCCAGCGCAGCGCCCGTGCCGCCCTGGCCATAAACCACGTTGAACACGCCGGCCGGCAACTCGCACTGGGCCAGCAGCTCGGTGAAGGCGTGGCAGTTGATGGGCGTTTCCTCGCTGGGCTTGATGACGATGGTGTTCCCAGTGAGCAGGGCCGGCGCCATCTTGCGGGCGATCAGGAAGAAGGGGAAGTTCCAGGGCAGGATGCCCGCGACCACGCCCAGCGGCTTGCGCAGCAAAAAGATCTGCTCGTTGGCCCGGTCGCTGGTGATGACTTCGCCCTCGATGCGGCGCGCCCATTCGGCCATGTAGTCCAGATAGTCGGCGGTGAAGTTCACCTCCACCTCGGCCAGGCCCAGGACCTTGCCCTGCTCCTCGGTGATGGTGCGCGCAATGCGCGCGGCGTTGTCGCGGATGCGGGCCGCCACGCGGCGCAGGTACTGCGCGCGCTCCACGGCCGGGCGGCGCGCCCAGGCCTTGTGGGCGCCGCGCGCGGCGGCGATGGCGCGGTCCACATCGGCCTGGCTGGACAGGGGCGAGCGCGCCAGCACCGCGCCCGTGGCGGGGTTGGTCACCTCATGCAGTTCGGCGCTGTCGGTGAAGCTGCCGGCGATGAAATTGCGCAGCACGGTAGGGGATGCCATGGAGTTCTCCTTGGGTTCAGTAGGTGCGGGATGCAGGGGGGGCCGCCTGGTCCGTGGCTTGCGTGGCGCGATAGCGCCCCAGGTTGGCCAGCGCGGCCTGGCGCAGCAGGCTGATGTCTATGCCCACGGCGATGAAGCGGCAGCCCCAGTCCGCATAGCGGCGCGCATCCTCCTCGCGCGGCGCGAGGATGCCGCAGGCCTTGCCGGCGGCCAGCGTGGCCTGGACGGTGCGGCGTATGGCGTCCTGCACCTCGCCCTGGCTGGCGTCGCCCGCATGGCCCATGCCCGTGGACAGGTCGGCGGGGCCGATGAAGACGGCGTCCACGCCATCGACGGCCGCAATCTCGGCGGCATTGGCCACGCCCCGGGGCGACTCGATCTGCACGATCAGGCACAGCTGTTCATGCGCCGTGCGGATGTAGTCGGGCACGGCATCCCAGCGCGTGGCCCGCGTCAGGCCGCCGCCCACCCCGCGCACGCCATGGGGCGGGTAGCGCATGGCGTGCACGAGTTCGCGCGCCTGCTCAGCCGTCTCCACCATGGGCACCATCAGCGTCTGCACGCCCACGTCCAGCAGTTGCTTGATGAGCACGGTGTCGCCCTGCACGGCGCGCACCACCGGGTGCGTGGCGTAGGGCGCCACGGCCTGCAGCTGGCCCAGCAGCGTGGGCACGGTGTTGGGGGCATGCTCGCCATCGACCAGCATCCAGTCGTAGCCCGTGGTGGCGATGATCTCGGCCGCATAGGGCGTGGCAAAGCCGGCCCAGATGCCGTACAGCGGCTCGGCGCGCCGCAGCGCGGCCTTGAAGGGGTTGTCAGGCAGTTGCATGGCGGACTCCTTCAGTGCGTGTACGGGCGGTGCAAGGCGCACTCGGGATTGAGCTCCACGCCGAAGCCAGGCCTGTCCAGCGCCGACAGGCGCATGCGGCCGTTGACGGGCACGGGCTCGCCCAGCAGCTGCGGATGGAACATGGGCACGACCTCGTCGGCCTTGGGGGCCATCATCAGGAACTCGGCAAACGGGCTGTTGTGGCGCGTGGCCACGAAGTGGTAGCTGTAGACGCTGGAGCCATGCGGGATGACCAGGGCCTGGTGGGCATCGGCCAGGGCCGAGATCTTGAGCAGCTCGGTGATGCCGCCGCACCAGCCCACGTCGGGCTGGATGATGTCGCAGCAGCCCATCTCCAGCAGCTGGCGAAAGCCCCAGCGCGTGGCCTCGTGCTCGCCCGTGGTCACCAGCATGCCGGTGGGCACGTTCTTGCGCAGGGCCGCGTAGCCCCAGTAATCGTCGGGCGGCAGGGCCTCCTCGATCCACTTGAGGCCATGGGCCTGCGCACCCTGGGCCAGGCGCGTGGCGTAGTTCACATCCAGGCTCATCCAGCAGTCCAGCATGAGCCAGAAGTCCGGGCCCACGCGCTCGCGCATGGTGGCCAGCTCCTGCAGGTTGCGGCGCAGCCCTTCCTCGCCCTCGGCCGGGCCGTGGTGCAGCGGCATCTTGCCGCCGATGAAGCCCATCTTCTGTGCCAGGTCGGGCCGCGCGCCCGTGGCGTAGAACTGCAGCTCGTCGCGCACGGCGCCGCCCAGCAGCTGGTGCACGGGCTCGCCGCGCACCTTGCCCAGCAGGTCCCACAGCGCCAGGTCCACGCCCGAGATGGTGTTGATGACGATGCCCTTGCGGCCGTAGTACAGGGTGGACAGGTACATCTGGTCCCAGATGCGCTCGATGTCGGTGACCCGGGCGCCTTCGAGGAAACGCGCCAGGTGCTTTTCGACGATGTAGGCCGCAGGCTCGCCGCCCGTGGTCACGGCAAAGCCCACGCGTCCGGCGCTGTCCTCGATCTCCACCACCAGCGTGCCCAGCACGTTGATGCCGAAGCTGCGGCGGCTTTGCCGGTACTCGGGGTACTTGGCCATGGGCGTGGCGATGTGGTCGTCGATCCAGTGGCCGTCGGACTGGTCGTGGTAGTCGGCGCCGCCGCCCTTGAGCGTGAAGGCGCGCACCTGCTTGATGGTGGGGATCTGTGTCATGGGATGGTTGTGCTCCGTGTGCAAGTGGTTCAGGCGGCCGACGGTGCGGCCAAGGCCGGCGCCAGGCGTGCGCGCACGCCCAGCACCAGGGCCGCAGCCAGCAGCGTGGTGCCGGCCAGCAGGTACAGGCCGGCCGCCGGGGAGTGGAAAAAGCCCTCGGCCCAGTTCTTGACGATGGGGGCGATGAAGCCCCCCACGGCGCCGAGGGAGTTGATGAAGGCGATGCCGCCAGCGGCCGCAGCGCCGGCCAGCGTGTTGGCAGGAAAGGTCCAGAACACGGGCTGCACGGCGATGAAGCCGGCCGCCGCCAGGCACAGCGCGGCCACACCCAGCAGGGGGCTGGAGAAACTCACCGATGCAGCCATGCCCACGGCAGCCATCACCAGCGTCAGGCTGGCGATGCCGCGCGGCTGGCCTGTCCGCTCGGCATGGCCCGGAATCCACCACGCGGCCAGCAGCGCGCACAGCCAGGGAATGGCCGAGACCACGCCCACCAGCAGGCCCACCTTGGTGCCCAGCAGGCCCGCCACCTGGCTGGGCAGGTAGAACACCACGCCATAGACGCTGGCCTGGATCAGCAGGTAGATCAGCGCCAGGTAGAGCACGCGCGGCTGGCACAGCGCGGCCAGCAGGCTGTGGCCGTGGCCGCCCTTGGCGCGCTCTTCGCTGTCGAGGATGTCCTGCAGCAGCGCCTTGTCCTCGCGGCTGAGCCAGGTGGCGTCGGCGGGGCGGTTGTCCAGGTGGAAATACGCCCAGATGCCCACGGCCACGGCCATCAGCCCCTCCACCGCGAACAGCCACTGCCAGCCGTGCCAGCCACCGATGCCGTCCAGCTCCAGCAGCAGGCCCGATAGCGGGCTGCCGAAGATGAAGGCCAGCGGCGCGCCGAAGTAGAAAAAGCCCATGGCCTGCGCGCGGTGCGCTGCCGGGAACCAGTAGGTCAGGTACAGGATGACGCCGGGGAAGAACCCCGCCTCGGCCACGCCCAGCAAAAAGCGCAGCACATAGAACGTTGTCTGGTCGTGGGCGAACATCATGGCCGCCGACACCAGGCCCCAGGTGACCATGATCCGGCACATCCACATGCGGGCGCCCACGCGGTGCATGATTAAGTTGCTGGGCACTTCCAGCAGCGCATAGCCTGCGAAGAACACGCCCGCGCCAAAGGCGAAGGCCGCATCGCTGATGCCGGTATCGGCCTGGAAGGCCACCTTGGCAAAGCCCACGTTGGCCCGGTCCAGGAAGGCCATGATGTACATGAGCAGCAAGAAGGGCAGCAGGCGCCAGGAGATCCTGGCGAGCAGGGGAGCGGGGAGTTTTTTCATGACTTTCCTTGCAGGCAATGAGAGGCCGTCACGCCCGGTCGTCCGGAGCGCTGAAGGCGTGCTTTGATGAAGGTGCGAGCGCGGCCGCGGCGTTGGTGCCGGCCGCGTCGGCGCGTCATGAAACAGGCGATGGGCTGTGCATGTCTTGTCTCCTGGATTGGGTCTGTTTTTTCTTGTCGCAGGGCCAATGTACGGCGCATGATCGATGCTCAACAAATCGAATTTCGGTCACATCCGATACCTTGCGCTTATGCCTGACAAGCCGCCCGAATCCGCCCCGCCCGTGCTGCACCGCAGCCTGCTCAACCGTCTGCGCTACAAGCACCTGCACATGCTGGTGGCGCTGGGATCGAGCCTGAACCTGCACCGCGCATCGCTGAGCCTGGCCATGTCCCAGCCTGCAGCCACGCGCATGCTGCGCGAGATCGAGGACATGTTCGGCTGCCAGCTCTTCGAGCGCCTGCCGCGCGGCATGCGGCCCACGGCGCTGGGCGCGCAGCTGGTGCGGTTTGCCGAGGCTTCGCTCAACAGCCTGGACCGCTGCGCCGAGGACCTGGCCGCGCGCCGCCAGGGCGGCTACGGCTACCTGTCCATCGGCACCATCATGGGCGCAGCACCCGACCTGGTGATGACTGCCGTGGCCCGCATGAAGGCGCAAAGCCCGCAGCTGCGCCTGCGCATCATGGGCGACACCAGCGACCAGATCCTGCGCCTGCTGGACCAGCGGCGCATCGACCTGGCCATTGCACGGCGCAGCCCCACGGCAGACAGCAGCGGCTACGGCTTCGAGGAACTGGGCAACGAGCGGCTGCTGCTCGTCGTGCGCAGCGGCCATGCGCTGGCGCGCCGGCGCAAGCTCGACTGGGAGGAACTGGTGCGCGACTGGCCCTGGATCCTGCAGCCGGCCACCAGCCCCGCGCGCATCGCGCTCGACCAGCTGCTGCAGCGCCTGGAGCTGCCCGCGCCGGCCGACATCATCGAATGCAGCTCGGTGTACTCCATGCAGCAACTGGTGCAGCTGACCGATGCCGTGATGCTGCTGTCCGAATCCGCGCTCAAGGACTATCTGCGCATGGGCCTGGTCAGGGCGCTGCCGGTCTGCATCGACGTGCCCATGGCGCCCTTCGGCATCCTCACCCGCACCGACGACGCGCCCACGCAGGAGCAGCAGCGCTTTATCGCGCTGCTGCGTGCGCAGGCCCGGGGGCTGGCTCAGGCGGGTTGAGCCAGCACCGCTCGCGTTTCGACCTGCAATCTCGCATGGCGCAGGGGAACGGCAGTTGCCGGGCCTGCTCGGCGGCCTGCCGTCACGCGGCCTGGGTTTCAACACCGGCGTGCAGTTCATGGGCTACTACACGGCCGTGCTGAGCGTGCCGGCGCCGGTGAAGCTGTTCTGATTTTTGCGCTGCAAGGGTCAGAACATTCTGAGATTTGGGTTCAGCGCCGCGCCCGCCGTCCACAAGGCCCAAGGCCGTTGCCATACTGGGTTACCGAAGCCGCCGCACCGCTGGCGGCTTCTTGCTTTGTGTGGCTTTGTGTCTGTCGTTCCTGCGAGGTGCCCATGGGTCTGGCCCTGGTTCAAAGTCGTGCGCTGCTGGGGCTGGCCGCCCCGCGTGTCACCGTGGAAGTGCATCTGGCCAACGGCCTGCCGTCGTTCACGCTGGTGGGTCTGGCCGATGTCGAGGTCAAGGAAGCGCGTGAACGCGTGCGCTCGGCGCTGCTGAACTCCGGGCTGGAGTTCCCGAGCAACAAACGCATCATCGTCAACCTGGCACCCGCCGACCTGCCCAAGGATTCGGGGCGCTTCGACCTGCCGATTGCGCTGGGCATTCTCGCGGCCAGCGGCCAGATCAATGGCGATGCGCTGGCCGACTATGAATTCGCGGGCGAGCTGTCGCTGTCGGGCGCCCTGCGGCCCGTGCGCGGCGCGCTGGCCACAGCCCTGGCCCTGCACCGCCAGCAGGACGGCGCCCGCCTGGTCCTGCCGCCGGGCAGCGCGCAGGAGGCGGCCTTCGTGCCGTCGGCCCAGGTGTTCTGCGCGCACCACCTGCTGGACGTGGTGCGCCGCTTCATCACACGCTCGGCCAATGCCCTGGTGCAGGCGGAGCAGGAACCGGACGATACCTGCTGCAGCGACGAAAGCGAGGACACCGAAGAGACCGACGAAACCGACGCCTTGCCGGCAGCAGGCGACACCCAGACATGCCCCGGCCCGGGCTGGCATGCGGTGCAGCCGCAGCCCGCCGTCGCCGTGCGCAGCAGCCTGGACCTGGCCGAGGTGCGCGGCCAGGCCCAGGCGCGGCGCGCGCTGGAAATCGCTGCGGCCGGAGGCCACGGCCTGCTGCTGGTGGGGCCGCCGGGCTCGGGCAAGTCCATGCTGGCCCAGCGCTTTGCCGACCTGCTGCCGCCCATGAGCGATGACGAGGCGCTGGAGGCCGCCGCCATCGCCAGCCTGGCCGGCCGCTTCACGCCCGAGCGCTGGCGCCAGCGCCCCACGGCCAGCCCGCATCACACGGCCAGTGCCGTGGCCCTGGTCGGAGGAGGCTCGCCACCGCGCCCCGGCGAGATTTCGCAGTCCCACCACGGCGTGCTCTTCCTCGATGAATTTCCCGAGTTCGCGCGCAGTGCGCTGGAGGCGCTGCGCGAGCCGCTGGAGACAGGCCAGATCACCATCGCCAGAGCCGCCCAGCGCTGCGAATTCCCCGCGCGCTTCCAGCTCGTCGCGGCCATGAATCCCTGCCCCTGCGGCCATTGGGGGTCGACGGTGCAGCGCTGCCGCTGCACGCCCGACAAGGTGGCGCGCTACCAGGCGCGCATCAGCGGCCCGCTGCTGGATCGCATCGACCTGCATGTGGAAGTCGGCGCCCTACCCCCGCAGGAGCTGCTGGCCGCGCGCTCTGGCGAGGCCAGCGACACCGTGCGCGAGCGCGTGGTCCAGGCCCGCGCGCTGGCCCTGCAGCGCCAGGGCAGTGCCAACCACCAGCTCCAGGGCCAGGCCCTGGACGACCACCTGGGCCTGTCGCCCGAGGCCCTGGCCTTCGCCCACAAGGCCGCCGCACGCCTGGGCTGGTCGGCCCGCAGCACCCACCGCGCGCTCAAGGTGGCGCGCACCATTGCCGACTTGGCCGGCAGCGCGGCAGTGGAGACCGGGCATGTGGCCGAGGCCATGCAGTATCGGAGGGTGTTGCGGTTGCCTTCATGAGGATCTGCGTTGGGCGCGGTTGCCTGGTTTGTTGGAACTGTTTCTGAAATTCCGAAATTTCCGGCGTTTCAACCAGAAATTTGACTGAATTTCGGAATTCCATAAATCACTCGGATCCTCCCATGCCATCTTTCCAACGCCCCCAAACTCCGGCCCATGAGGTAGCTATACCCCGTGGCGCCGAAGTCATCGTGAGCTTGCAGGGACTCGGCGCCCTGATCCGCTCCATGCGCAAGGCGCAGCATCTGCGCATTGATGACACGGCCGCCCTGTGCGGCGTATCCCTAGACTTGCTTTTTCGCCTCGAAAAAGGACAGGGCGGTGTGGGCTCTGACAAGCTGCTGACCGTTCTTGATGGACTGGGCCTCGCCATGATCATTGCGCCCAAGCAAGATTCGTTGATGGCAGGACTCCCTCAAGCCTGAATTTCCGTGGAGGTGTGTATTGGGCTCAACTATGCTGGTGGACATCGCCCAAAAGGCAGCAGCCTTGCCTTCCGACCTGTTCTGAGTCTCAGGCAGACGCTGCCGGGACGGCTTCCATGCCCAGGGCCTCTTCGCCCTGCACACCCTCGATCCCCAACACCTCCACGCACGCATGCAGCGCAGGCGACCAGCCCTGGCGCGCGGGCACGACGAACCAGGTTTCCACGCGGGCGACTTCCTGGGCGAGTGCCCCGGGCAAGGCCGTGATGTGCACGCCGAAGCGGTGCTGCTGGGCCTGGACCACGCTGCGCGGCAGCAGGCCGTAGCCCATGCCGGCGGCCACGCAGCCGAGGATGGCGTCCAGCGATCCCATTTCCATGATGCGTGCGGCCACGCCGCGCGTGGCCAGCAGCAGTTCGATGCGCTGGCGGTAGCTGCAGCCCTGGCGGAAGGCCAGGAAGGGCACGGCGCTGAGCTGGGCGGCATCGGGAAAGCGCGGCAGCGCGAATGCGGTGACCAGCACCAGTTCCTCCTCGAAAACCTTCCAGCCCTGCAGCCGCGACTGGGGCGGCATGCCCGAGACGAAGGCGCAGTCCAGCCGCCCTGCCAGCAGGTCAGCCAGCAGCTCGGCCGTGGTGGCCGTGCGCAGCTCCAGGTCCAGGCCGGGCCGGGCCTGGTGCAGGCGCGCCAGCAGCGGCGGCAGGCGCAGCGCGGCCGTGGTTTCCATGGAGCCTATGCGCAGCGCGCCGGCGGCCCGGGCGCTGCCCTGCAGCAGGGCCAGCGCCTCGTCATGGTCGGCCAGCATGCGCCGCGCGTATTGCTCCAGCAGGCGGCCGGCAGGCGTGGCGTGCACGGGAGCGCTGCGCTCCAGCAGTTGCACGCCGGCCTCGTCCTCGAGCTTTTTCACATGGGCCGTCACGTTGGACTGCACGGTGTGCAGTTGCTGCGCGGCAGCGCCGAAGCTGCCGCTGTCGCAGACGGCCAGGAACATGCGCAGGGACTTCAGTTGCATCGCGGCTCCAGTGGCATTCATCTTCAATCGAGATCGACGCCATCATTTTGAATCATTGGACATGATGACTCCGGCGGCTTAAGGTATGCCCATCCTCCCCGCATGGCGCCCACTCCCGTGATCCAACGCAACGAAACTTCCCTGCTGCTGACCGGCTTCATGGCCACGCTCAGCGGCGTCGGCCTGGCGCGCTTTGCCTACACGGCGCTGATGCCGCAGATGGTGCATGCCGGCTGGTTCAGCGGCGAGCAGGTGGCCTACCTGGGCGCGGCCAATCTGCTGGGCTATCTGATCGGGGCGCTGGCGGCCGCGCCGCTGGCCGAACGCCTGGGCGCGCTGCGCGTGCTGCTGTGGTGCTGGGTGGCCCTGGCGCTGAGCTTTGCGGCCTGCGCCTGGCCGCTGCCCATGCCCTGGTTCTTTGCCTGGCGCTGCATCTCGGGCATTGGCGGCGCCATCCTGATGGTGCTGGGCCCCTCCGTGGCCCTGGCGGCCACGCCCGTGCAGCGGCGTGCGGCCCTGGGGCCGCTGATGTTCTGCGGCATAGGTGCCGGCGCCCTGCTGTCGGCCACGCTGATACCGCTGCTGGCGCGCCAGAGCCTGGGCGCCGTCTGGTGGGCGCTGGCGGCGGTCTGCGCCTGGGCCGGCTGGCTGGGCTGGCGCCATGTGCGGCGGCTGCCGGTGCCTGCGCCCATCGCCATCACGCCCCATGCCCGGCCCGTGCCCGCCGCGCCCCTGTGGACGCTGCCCGTGGTGCTGGTGATGCTGGCCTATATGACGGACGCCTTCGGCTTTGTGCCGCACACGGTGTTCTGGGTGGACTACCTGGCGCGCGAGCTGCAGTTGGGCGATGCCTACGCCTCCACGCAGTGGGCCGTGTTCGGCCTGGGCGCCATTGCCGGGCCGCTGGTGGCCTCGCTGTGCGCCACGCGCTTTGGCTGGTGGGGCACGACCACGGGCGCCTATGCGGTCAAGACCCTGGCCATTGCCATGCCGCTGTTCTGGGTGGGATTTGCGGGGCATGCGACCTCGTCCTTCCTGGTGGGCGCGCTGTCGCCGGGCATGGCGGCCATCACCTCGGGCTACCTGATGCAGCTGATCGGCCCCGTGCAGCACAAGCGCATGTGGGGCTATGCCACGGCGGCCTTTGCGCTGATGCAGGCCGTGTCGGGATATTTCATGGCCTGGAGCTATGCGGGCCTGGGCTCGTACCAGCGCCTGTTCGTCATCGGCAGCGTGTCGCTGCTGCTGGGCACGCTGATGATCGCCGCCAGCCGCGCCAGCGCACGCCGGCAGGCCGCCGCATGAGTGCGCGGATTCGAGGCAGGAAACAAGGAGTCGTATGAGCACCGCAAAGACCGCGTGGATGGCCCGACTGGGCATGCGCCATCCCATCATCCAGGCCCCCATGGCCGGCACGTCCACGCCCGCGCTGGCGGCCGCCGTCACCGAGGCCGGCGGCCTGGGCTCGCTGGGCATTGGCGCCAGCGGCACGGAGCAGGCACGCCAGCAGATCGTGCAGACGCGCGCGCTGACTTCGGGCGCCTTCAACGTCAACCTGTTCTGCCACCGGCCGGCCCGGGCCGATGCGCAGCGCGAGGCCGCCTGGCTGGCCCATCTGGCGCCCGAGTTCGCGCGCTTTGGCGCCACGCCGCCTGCCACGCTCAACGAGATCTACGCCACCGCCGTCGGCAACGCCGCGCTGCAGGCCATGCTGATGCAGGAGCGGCCCGCCGTGGTGAGCTTTCATTTCGGGCTGCCTGAGCAGGGCTTCATCGACGCGCTGCGCGCAGCCGGCGTCGTGACCCTGGCCAGCGCCACGTCGCTGGACGAGGCGCGCCAGGTGGAGCAGGCCGGTGTCGATGCCATCGTGGCCCAGGGCGTGGAGGCCGGGGGGCACCGCGGCACGTTCGATCCCGCGCAGGACCGCATGATGGGCACCTTCGCCCTGGTGCGCGTGCTGGCCCGCAACACGGCCCTGCCGGTGATCGCGGCCGGCGGCATCATGGACGGCGAGGGCATTGCGGCCGCGCTGGGCCTGGGCGCCTGTGCGGCGCAGCTGGGCACGGCCTTCATCCTCTGCCCTGAATCGTCCGCCAGCCCGGCCTACCGTGCCGAGCTGCGCAGCGAACGCGCCCACCACACAGGCATCACCGCCGCCATCTCGGGCCGGCCGGCGCGCGGCATGGTCAACCGACTGCATGCGCTGGGCGCCAGCCATGGCCAGCCCCTGCCCGACTACCCGCGCGTCTACGACGCAGGCAAGGCCCTGCACCAGGCGGCGTCCGCCCAGGGCAGCTCCGACTACGCAGCCCACTGGGCCGGCCAGGGTGCGCCGCTGGCGCGTGAGATGCCGGCCGCTGCGCTGGTGCAGACGCTGGCCGGCGAACTGGCGCGCGCTCAGAGGGCCTGATCGCTCAGGCAGGCATGTCCAGCGCCGCCAACCCCTGCTCCAGGTCGGCGATGAGGTCGCGCGGCGACTCCAGGCCGATGTGCAGGCGCACCACGGGCCCGCGCGCACTCCAGTCGGTGACGCTGCGCGCCTGCGCCATGTGCGCGGCCGTCGCCAGGCTCTCGTAGCCGCCCCAGGAGGCGCCGATGCCGAAGAGGCGCAGGCCGTCGATGAAGCGGTCCACGGCGGCCTCGGCGGTGCCGGGCTGCAGCTCCAGCGACACCAGGCCGTTGGTGCCCTGGCAGTCGCGCAGCCACAGCGCATGGCCGGGGTGCGTGGGCAGCGCGGGGCAGAACACGGTGGCCACGGCCGGGTGCTGCTGCAGCCAGTGCGCCACCTCCAGCGCATGCGCCTCGTGCATCTGCAGCCGTGCGGCCAGCGAGCGCATGCCGCGCAGCACCAGCCAGGCATCGTCGGGGCTGACCGCCATGCCGAAGGCATCGCAGCGCGCGGCCAGCGGCTCCCAGGCGGCCTCGGTGGTGGCCACGGTGCCCATCATCACGTCGGAGTGGCCTGACAGGTACTTGGTGGCTGCCATCACCGAGACATCGGCCCCCAGCGCCAGCGGCCGGTACTGGCAGCCCGATCCCCAGGTGTTGTCGGCCACGACCAGAGCGCCGCGCGCATGGGCCATGGCCGCCAGCGCGGGCAGGTCGCACATTTCGTAGACCAGCGATCCCGGGCATTCGGCATAGACCATGCGGGTGTTGGGGCGCATGCGCGCCTGGGCGTCGCTGCCATCGGCCGCGAAGAAGTCGTACTCGATGCCGTAGGGCCGCAGCCATTGGCCGGCCAGGTGGCGCACAGGCTGGTAGGCGCTGTCGGTCAGCAGCACATGGTCGCCGGGGCGCAGGTAGCTGAGCAGGGCCATGCCGATGGCCGCCAGGCCGGTAGGCAGCAGCCGCGTGCGGTGGGCGCCTTCCAGCTCGCTGACGGCATCTTCCAGCGCAAAGCCGGTGGGTGTGCCGCGCGCGCCGTAGCTGAAGATGCGCTCGCCGGC
This sequence comes from Delftia sp. WSY_16, assembly GCF_043104415.1. NCBI lineage: Bacteria > Pseudomonadati > Pseudomonadota > Betaproteobacteria > Burkholderiales > Comamonadaceae > Delftia > Delftia sp. WSY_16. The sequence goes on from NZ_JBICKS010000037.1 coordinate 24,201, forward strand.
GCGGCGCTCGCGCATCTCGCGCTGCTGTGCCGTGCTCTCGAACAGCACGGTGCTGGCGCGCACCAGGGGCGGGTTGACGGCCGTGCCGCCCGCATAGGTCGGGCGCTTGCCCGCATGCAGCAGCCGGGTCTGCAGGTCCAGCGCGGGGGCGCCAGAGGCCGATGATCCAGGCACGGGGGCGTGTTCGGCAGCCATCAGTCGATCTTCGCGCCCGAGAGCTTGACCACGCGCGACCAGCGCTCCATGTCCTGGCGCAGCTGGGCGGCAAAGGCTTCGGGCGTATTGGCCACGACTTCGCTGCCGCCATCGACGACCAGCTTGGTCACTTCCGGCAGTTGCAGGGTGCGCACGATGGCGTCGTGCAAGAAGGCCACGCGCTCGGGCGGCGTGCCGGCGGGAGCGAAGAAGCCGTACCAGTCCTCGAAGCGCGCATTGCGCAGGCCCAGTTCCTCCAGCGTGGGCACCTTGCCGAACACGCCGATGCGGCGCGGGCTGGTGACGGCCAGCGCACGCACCTGGCCCGCCTGGATCATGCCGGCCACGGACGAGGTGGAGGTGATCAGCACATCGACCTGCTGGCCCAGCAGATCGTTGATGGCCGGCCCCGCGCCCTTGTAGGGCACATGGGTCATGGGCACGCCGTTTTCCTTGGACAGCACCACGCCCACCAGGTGCGACAGCGTGCCGTTGCCGGGCGTGGCATAGGTGACGCGGCCCGGCTCGCCCTTGCTGCGCGCCACCAGGTCGGCAAAGCTCTTGAGGGGCGAGGCCGAGGCGACCACGATGGCCAGCGGCGCCGCGTTGATCTGCGTGATGGGCACGAAGTTCTTGAGCGGATCAAACCCCGGCGCGCTGTACAGCGCGGGGTTCACCGCCATCAGCGAGACCTGGCCCGTGAGCACGGTGTAGCCATCGGGCTTGGCCTCGGCCACGGCCTTGGCGCCGATGTTGCCGCCTGCACCGCCCCGGTTTTCCACCACGGAGGGCTGGCCTGTGGCCTCGGTCAGCCGCGTGGTGACCCAGCGCGTGCTGGCGTCGTTGCCGCCGCCCGGCGGGAAGGGCGAGATGAAGCGGATCGGCTGGGCCGGATAGCCGTTGCGTGCGGCCAGCGGCTCGGCCGTGGCCTGCGAGAGCATGGCCAGGGCCGCGAGGCTGGCGGCCAGCATCCTGGCCAGGGTGGGGATTGCGAACATGTCTTGTCTCCTGTCGTTATGTGATCTGATTTATGTCGCTCTACGGCAAGTCAGCGATATATGGCGCTGCCTTTGCAACTGACGTGACTTTGGCCAGGGGCACCAAGCAAGGGCCGCCCCCGCAGCGAGGGTGCCGTCCCCCTCCCGCGCAGCGAGAGAGGGGGAAGCGGCGAAGCCGCTCAGGGGGAGCTTCATGCACTCGGCAGGCGGAAGGCGGCCAGTTCCTGGGCATCGAGCTGCGGCACCAGGCCCGTCTCCCAGGCCAAGTAGCGGCGTGCCGCTTCCTTGTTGCCGTCGTGGCGGTCGTGCACGAAGAACAGGTAGTCGATGCACTCGGCGTCGGTGGGGCTGTCGGGCGTGGCCTCGACGGGCAGGCCGGCCTGCTGCCATGCGGCCAGGCCGCCTTCGAGCAGCAGCGGCGCGGCGCCCTGCAGTTCCAGCGCGGCCCATTGCGCCATGCCGTGCTCATCGGCCACCAGCACGATCTGGCGCGTCTCGCCGGACAGATCGCTGGCCAAGCACGGGCGGATGGACCAGCGGGCCCCGGCGATGTGGCCTGCGCGGTACTTCATGCCCGCGCGCAGATCGACCACGGCCACCTCGCCCTGGCGCATGCGCTCATGCAGGGCCTGCGCCGTGATGCCTGCCAGTGCGGGGGCCTGGGGCGGCTGGGCCGGTGCCAGGTCCAGGCCGCTGTGCAGGCCGCCCCGCAGCACGCAGGCGTCATGGCCGAGCTGGCGCAGCCAGCTGGCCACCACGGGGGCGCGCACGCCATCGCTGTCGAACAGCACCAGGCGCGCACCGCGCACGCCCACGTACTGGTCGCCGGCCTGCATGAGCTGGCCGCCGGGCGTGTGCTGGGCGCCGGGCAGCGAGCCGGCCTTGAATTCCTCGGGCGTGCGCACATCGCACAGGAACAGCGTGCGCGCAGCATCCTGGCTCCAGGCGCGCACGGTGTCGGCATCGACCTCGGGCACGTCGAAGCGTTCGGCCAGGGCGCGGGCCTGTGCTTGCAGCGCGCTGCTGGCCGAGTCGTCGCCATAACGCTGCGTGCCGCCGTGCTCCAGCGGCAGGTCGGCCAGGTACCAGCCCTGGGTGCCGTTTTCCAGCGCGTAGACGGGGTTGGGAATGCCCAGGTTGATCAAGGTCTGCGCGCCGATGATGGAGCGCGTGCGGCCCGCGCAATTGACCACGATGGGCGTGGCCGCATCGGGCACCAGGCGGCTCACGCGCAGCGCCAGCTCGCCATTGGGGCAGCAGATGGCGCCGGGGATGTTCATCTTGTGGAACTCGGAGACGGGCCGGCCGTCCAGCACCACCAGGGGCAGGCCCGCCGCCTGGCGCGCCGCCAGCTGCTGGGCCGTGATGCGCGGCGTGCCGTAGGCGTGTTCGGCCAGTTCGCCAAAGGTCTTGGAGGGCAGGTTCACGCCGGCGAACAGCGTGTAGCCCGCAGCGCTCCAGGCCTTGGCACCGCCTTCGAGCACGGCGACCTGGGTATAGCCCAGGTCTTCGAGGCGGCGCGCGGCACGCCCGGCCACGCCCGCGCTGGCATCGCCCTCGCCACCGTCGTAGGTGACGACGCGCACCTGCCTGCGCGGCACCAGGCGGGGCACATCCAGCTCCAGCCGGCTGTAGGGCAGGGGCGTGGCGTAGAACAGGTGCGACTCGCCGTACTGGCCGTGCTCGCGCACGTCGAGCAGCGCGATCTCCTGGCCGTCGTGCAGCCAGGATTTGAGGGTGTGGGCGTCAATGGATGCGGTCATTGCATGCGGTCCGGGAAAAAGATCGGCAAGGAATTTCGGGCAAAGCCCTGCCACGCGCGCCCCGTGGGGCGCGCTGCGGCACGGACAGTGAAAAGGCAGGAAGCGGGAGGTAGCGGCCGGAAGGCCGGGGCTCAGCGGCGCGTCTGCACGCCGATGGCCATGGTCTGGCAGGTGCCGGCGGCCAGGTCGTAGCTGGTGCGCTCGTTGAGCGTCTCCAGCGCGCGGCCGTACATGTGCAGGTGGCGGATGACCTGCTCGCCCTGGATCTCCACGGAGTGGATGTTCTCGGGCATGAGGGCGATGCCCTGGCCTGGCGCCACCACCACGAGATCCGTCTCACGCAGCGTGGCCTTGCCGGGGACGGAGCCGTCGTCGGTGCGCTCGTAGACGCGGTTGTGCTCCGTGCCTTCCACGGCGGCAATGCAGGCCCAGGTCGTGTGGTTGTGCGGCACGATGCGCTTGCCCGGGCGCATGACGTTGAGGTACAGCGCATAGCTCTGGTCGGCGTCCTCGGCGATCAGGTAGCGAGCCTGGTGCTCGCCCTCTTCGGGCGCGGCGTAGTCGGCCTGCTGCCAGAAGTCTCGGCGCGCGGCCAGGCCCAGCAGCTGCTGGAGCACGGCGTCCAGGCTGGCGCGCGTGGCAGCGCCTTCGCCAATGGCCTGCTTCATGTGGTCGATGGCCGCTGTCACGGCGGCGCTGCGCTGTTCGGTGATGGTGGTGGTAGTGGTGGTGTTCAAAGGGGACTCCTTGTCGTCGTTGAAGCCCACTGTAGTGAGGCGTCCGGCCCGCAACAATCCACGCACCCTCAACAAATACTTCAATAAAATTGAAGTATGGAGACGCTTGACCTGGACCTGCTGCGCACCCTGGCCGCCATTGCCAGCCACGACAGCTTTGCCGCCGCCGCCGTGCAGATGGGGCGCACGCAATCGGCCATCACCCAGCAGATGCAGCGGCTGGAGGAGAAGATCGGCCACGCGCTGTTCGAGAAGCAGGGCCGGCAAAAACGCCTCACCGACCACGGCCAGCGCCTGCTGGGCTATGCGCGCCACATGCTGGCCATCCACGACGAGGCGCTGCGCAACCTGCAGCACCGCCAGGTGCAGGGCCTGGTGCGCATTGGCGCGCCCCACGACGCGGCCGACAACATGCTGCCGCCCGTGCTGCAGGAGATCGCGCTGAACTTTCCGGGCATGCAGATCGACATCCATGTGGGGCGCAGCCCGTTCCTGATGGAGTCGCTCAAGCAGGGCGAGCTGGACCTGGCCATCTCCAACCGGGAGGATGAAGGCTTCGAGGGCTTTGCCCTGCGCTCCACACCCACGGTGTGGCTGTGCGGCGCGGGCTATGCCCATGACCCGGGCAAGCCCGTACCCCTGGTCATGGCCGACGGGCCCAGCATCTTCCGCCGCCTGGGCTGCGATGCGCTGGATGCGGCCGGCATCGCCTGGACGCCGCGCCACACCTGCACCAGCCTGGTGGGCATACGCGCGGCGCTGCGCGCCGGCCTGGGCGTGACGGCACGCGGCGTGGAGCAGCTCGACCCGGGCCTGCGCGTGCTGGGCGCGGGCGACGGCATGCCGCCGCTGCCGGACCTGGTCTACCGCCTGTACATCCGCAGCCATGTGATCAGCCCCGTGACACGCCAGATCTTCGAGAACCTGCAGGCCCGCATGCGCCAGCCGGCGGGCTGAGCGCCGGGGCGCTTGGCGCGCGGCAGCGCTGGATGTGGCGGCGCACTTGACTGAACCGCTTGTAATGGGACTTATTCTCAAATAACATCCGCGCCACCGCCGCCCCCTCCAGCCGGCGTTTTTCGAGCCTTTCCAGGCCCCGTGCCATGCCATCTCCCACTCTTGCCCGCACCCATGACTGGTTCCGTGACTGGTTCCGTGACTACGGGCCGCTGATCTCCCGCATCCTCGCCGCGCTGTTTGGCGGCTACGCCGTGGCGGCGCTGGCCAGCGTGGCCGTTGTGGCCCTGCCCGCAGACCGCACGCAGGCGGCGATCTCGGGCACCTTGCTGAGCTTTGCCGTCTACGCGGGCGCGGTGATCTGGGTGTTTGCCGTGCGCAGCGCCACGCGCGCCTGGGCCGGCCTGCTGGTCGCCGCCCTGGTGCTGGCGCCTGCCGCGTGGTGGACCTGGGGCAAGGGGCTGGGCGCATGAACACGAACGCCACGAACACCACGGACACCACGAACACGGCCGGCAAGTCTGCCAAGCCCGGGAAAGCCGCCAAGGCGCCCGGCATCCGCCAGACCATGTCCGACCTGCACACCTGGGTCGGCCTGCTGCTGGGCTGGTTCCTCTACGCCATGTTCCTCACGGGCACGGTGAGCTATTTCAGGAACGAGATCACGCAGTGGATGCAGCCCGAGCAGCCGCACCAGAGCCAGGCGAGCGAGCCCGCGCTCGTGGCCCAGCGGATCGGCGACGCCATGGCGCATGTGGCGCCGCAAAGCCCGCAATGGCTGATCAACCTGCCCGATGCGCGCAGCACGGTGGCCACGGTGTTCTGGAGCCCGCCGCAGACCGAAAAGGGCGCCAGGCGCCGCTTCGAGAACGGCCGCTTCGACCCGGCCACCGGCACGCGCCTCGAAGGCCCGGTGCGCGAGACGCGCGGCGGCGAGTTCTTCTACCGCTTCCACTTCCAGTTCCACTACATGCCCGTGCTCTGGGGCCGCTATCTGGCGGGGCTGTGCGCCATGTTCATGCTGGTGGCCATCGTCAGCGGGGTGATCACGCACAAGAAGATCTTTGCCGACTTCTTCACCTTCCGCTGGGGCAAGGGCCAGCGCTCCTGGCTGGACGCGCACAACGCGCTGTCCGTGCTGGGCCTGCCCTTCCACCTGATGATCACGTACACCGGCCTGGTGACCCTGGCCCTGATGTACATGCCCTGGGCCAATCTGGCCACGACCATGACGCCCGAGCAGCGCGTGGTGGCAGGCCAGCAGCTCAGCGCCTTCGTTCCGGCTGGCAAGCCCTCGGGGCAGGCCGCGCCCCTGGCACCGCTGGCCGACATGGTGCGCCAGGCCGAGCAGCGCTGGGGCGCGGGCCAGGTGGAGCGCCTGAACGTCAATCTGCCCGGCGATGCCAAGGCCAGCGTGGTCGTGGTGCGCGGCGACAACGGCCGCGTCTCCATCAGCCCGCAGTTCATGACGTTCGACGGCGTCAGCGGCCAACTGCTCAAGGCCCAGGACAGCGTGGGCGCCGCCGCCGAGACGCGCGGCGTGCTCTATGCGCTGCACATGGGCCGCTTCGGCGACCTGCCCACGCGCTGGCTGTACTTCATCGTCAGTCTTGCGGGCACGGCCATGGTGGGCACGGGACTGGTGCTGTGGAACGTGAAGCGGCGCAGCAAGCTGCCCGACCCGGAAAGGCCGCATTTCGGCTTCCGGCTCGTGGAACGGCTGAACATCGCCACCATCGCCGGCCTGTCCATCGGCATGGCCGGCATGCTCTGGGCCAACCGCCTGCTGCCGGTGGAGATGGCGCAGCGCGCCGAGTGGGAGGTGCACGCCATGTTCATCGCCTGGGGTGCCACCCTGTTCTGGGCGATGGGCCGGCCCGCCAAGCGGGCCTGGATCGAGTTGCTGTGGGCCGGCGCCGCCGTTCTGGCCCTGCTGCCCGTGGTCAACGCGCTGACCACGGATCGCGGCCTCTTGGCCAGCCTGCGCGCGGGCGACTGGGTGTTTGCCGGCATGGACCTCATGCTGCTGGCCCTGGCCGCACTGCATGCCCATCTGGCCCTGCGCACCCAGCGCCACCAGCCCAAGGCCAAACCGGTGCGCGCCGCCCGGCCCGCGCCCAAGTCAGCCGCCACTGCAGCAGCCGCCACTGCAGCAGCCACCACGGCAGTGGCCGCCGCAGCAGCGGCCGCCGCAGCGGAGACCAGCGCATGAGCATGGCCCATCTGTTCTGTCAGCTGCTGGCCCTGGGCGCCTTCGCCTGCCTGGCCCTGGCCATGGACCGCCACCAGAGCGACCTGTTCGGCAAGGAACTGCCACCCGCCCGCACACGGCGCCTGCGCGCGGCCGGCTGGGTGCTGCTGGCGCTGTCGCTGTGGGCGGCGCTGCAGGTGGAGCCCTGGTCGCTGGGGCTGGTGGCCTGGTTCGGCCACATCAGCGCAGCCGCCGCCATCGTGCTGCTGTCCATGGTGGCGCGCGAGCGGCTGCGCTGACGCCCCTCCCGGCGCCTTCAGAGAAACATGCCGCCCGAGGCCTCGATGCGCTGACCCTGCACCCAGCCCATGCCGGGCTGCAGCAGGGCGGCCATCACGGGGCCGATGTCGTCGGGCTGGCCCACGCGGCCCAGCGCCGTCTGGCTGGCCAGGGCGGCGCCTACCTGTGCATCGTCGCGCACACGGCCGCCGCCAAAATCCGTGGCAATCGCCCCCGGCGCCACCGTGTTGACGCGAATGCCGCGCGCCCCCAGCTCGCGCGCCAGGTAGCGCGTCAGCACCTCCACGCCGCCCTTCATGGCCGCATAGGCCGCATAACCGGGCTGGGTGAAGCGCGTGAGCCCGCTGGACAGGTGGATGATGCTGCCGCCGTCGCGCAGCAGGGGCAGCAGGTGCTGGCTCAGGAAGAACGGCGCCTTCAGGTGGATGGCGACCAATTCATCGAACTGCGCCTCGGTGGTGGTGGCGAATGGCGCATTGATGCCGATGCCGGCGTTGTGCACCAGCGCATCGAGGCGGTCGGCCTGCCAGGTCTCGGCCAGGGCCCGGCGCACGCGGGCCGCAAAGTCCGCAAAGCCCGCGCTGCGCGCCACGTCCAGCTGCAGGGCGGCGGCCCGCCCGCCCAGCGCCTCGATGGCGGCCACGGCGGCCTGGGCCTGGTCGGCACGCTCGCGGTAGGTCAGCACCACGTCCAGGCCCTGGCGCGCCAGGTGCTCGGCCGTATTGCGGCCCAGGCCGCGGCTGCCGCCCGTGACGAGGACGATGCGGCGGGCGGCAGGGGAAGAAGCGGTCGAAGGAGAAGCTGTCATGGCGGACCTCGTTAGGTGGTTTGCAATGACAGCGACTGTATTGAAGGTCTATTTTTGGATAAATTGGCTGTTTCTGATTTATTTGTTCTCCCCATGCAAACAATCAAGCTTCTGGAGCAGATGCAGATCTTCAGCCGCGTGGCCGAGATGGCCAGCTTCACGCGTGCGGCCGACAGCATGGGTTTGCCCAAGGCCAGCGTCTCCCAGGCCGTGCAGCAACTGGAGGCGCGGCTGGGTACGCGGCTGCTGCACCGGACCACGCGGCGCGTGCAGCTCACCCAGGACGGCCAGGCCTGCTACGAACGCTGTCAGGACCTGCTGGCCGACGTGGACGAATTCCAGGGCCAGTTCCAGCAGGCCGGCGACGCGCCGCTGCAGGGCAAGGTGCGGCTGGACATGACCACGGGCCTGGCGCGCCACGTCGTCATGCCCTTGCTGCCGCAACTGCTGCAAAGCCATCCGGCGCTGGAGCTGGAACTGAGCTGCACCGAGCGCCGCGTGGACCTGGTGCGCGAAGGCTTCGACTGCGTGCTGCGCCTGGGCCCCGTGGACGAGCCCGGGCTGGTCGCCCGCCCGCTGGGCCGGCTGGCGCTGGTCACCTGCGCCAGCCCCGGCTATGCGCAGGCCCACGGCCTGCCGGCCACGCTGGCCGACCTGGGCGGACACCGGCTGGTGCACTACCAGCGCACGCTGGGCGCGCGGCCGCTGGGCTTCGAGTACGAAAAGAACGGCCAGGCACTCAGCCTGCCCATGGCGGGCGCGCTCACCGTGAACAACGCCGAGGCCTATCTCTCGGCCTGCCAGGCCGGCCTGGGCCTGATCCAGGTTCCGCGCCTGGCCGTGCAGCCGCTGCTGGATGCCGGGGAGCTGATCGAGGTGTTGCCCCGCCATCCGCCCCCGCCCATGCCCTTGCACCTGATCTATGCCCACCGCCGCCAATTGCCACGCCGCGTGCGCGTGCTCATGGACTGGCTGGCACAGGCCATACAGCCCTGGACACTCGACGCTGGCCTGCCCGAAAAGCAATAGGCGATGGCCCGCCGGACTCGGCCAGCGTCATTTTGCTTATCACTAATCCGTATCAAGACAAAGGTTCGCGCCTGCCCCTTTTGACGCCATTTACCGGACAATAGCGACCTTGCCCCGGTCACCGGCCGCCACGAAGCAGCGGCAACGCGCACACCGCGCCTGCCCCCTGCGCTTCCCGCCACCGCGTGCCTGCATGGCACTGACCTCTCATTGCAACGTCCCGGCGGGCACTGTCCGCCCCGAATTCACCGTATTGCCAACATGAGTGCTTTTCTTGAAGAACGCGTGCTGTCCGTCCACCACTGGACCGACCGCCTTTTCTCCTTCACCACCACCCGTGACACTGCGCTGCGCTTTTCCAACGGCCATTTCACGATGATCGGCCTGAAGGTCGACGGCAAGAACCTGCTGCGCGCCTACTCCATTGCCAGCCCCAATTACGAGGAGCACCTGGAGTTCCTGTCCATCAAGGTGCCCGACGGCCCGCTGACCTCGCGCCTGCAGAACATCAAGGTGGGCGACACCATCATCGTCGGCAAGAAGCCCACGGGCACGCTGCTGATCGACTACCTGCTGCCCGGCAAGAACCTGTACCTGATCGGCACCGGCACGGGCCTGGCCCCCTGGCTGGCCGTGGCGCGCGACCCCGAGACCTACGAGCGCTACGAGAAGGTGGTCGTGGTGCACGGCGTGCGCCATGCCAACGAGCTGGCCTACCAGGAGCTGTTCGAGAAGGAACTGCCCGAGCACGAGTTCCTCGGCGAGATCGTCAAGGACAAGCTCATCTACTACCCCACGGTGACGCGCGAGCCCTTCCGCAACCAGGGCCGCATCTCCAACCAGATCACGGCCGGAACCTTCCCGCAGAACATCGGCCTGCCCGAGCTCAACCCCGAGACCGACCGCGTCATGCTGTGCGGCAGCCCCGCCATGCTGAACGAACTCAAGGAGCTGCTGGAGCACCGCGGCTTCAAGGAAGGCAACACCACCACGCCCGGCGACTTCGTGGTCGAGCGCGCCTTCGTCGAGAAGTAAAGCCCACGACACCCCGTGGCGGGGCGGCTGCCGATAATCGGCGCATGCCGCCCTCCTCCCTTCCTTCAGCCCCGCCAGGCGACGAAGACCGCAACTTCATCGTCGCACTGGCGCGCGGGCTGGACGTGCTGTCGTGCTTTCGCTCCGGCGAGAAGCTGCTGGGCAACCAGGACATCGCCAGGCGCTGCGGACTGCCCAAGTCCACGGTCTCGCGCCTGACGCACACGCTGACCACGCTGGGTTACCTCATCCATGTGCCCGAAGAGGGCAAATACCGCCTGGGCACGGCCACGCTGGCGCTGGGCAGCGCCATGCTCTCGCGCCTGGACGTGCGCCAGATCGCGCGCCCGCTGATGCGCAAGCTGGCGGCCGCCACCGATGCCGAGGTGGCCCTGGCCACGCGCGACCGGCACAACATGGTCTACATCGAGCACTGCCCCAGCGCGCGCTTCATGCACCGCGACCTGGACATGGGCTCGCGCATTCCCCTGGCCACCACGGCCGTGGGCCGTGCCTGGCTGGCCGCCAGCCCCGCGTCCGAGCGCCAGCGCGCGCTGGACTATCTGCAGTCTCACGCGCCCGAGCAATGGGCCGCCGCACAGGCCCAGCTGCCGCTATGGCCGGAGGCAGGCAACCAGCCCCAGCCCTGGCTGTCGCGCTCGTTCGGCGACTGGCAGCCCGAGGTCAACGCCATCGCCCTGGCCTTCTCGCCGGGGCGCGGCCTGCCGCTGATGGCCGTCAGCCTGGGCGGACCCTCGCGCTTCGTCACGGCCGACGCGCTGCGCCAGGACGGCGTGCCCGCGCTGCAGCGCATGGTGCGTCGGCTGCAGCAGGACATCGACAGGGCCTGAACGCCTATCCCGCAGGTGCCCGCGCGGTACCGCTCAGCACGGCGCAGCACGGCAAAGTAGCCAAGACGACAGCGTGCACGGTGCCGGCGCCCTAGCATGCAGGTGTTGCTCAACCACCAGAAACCCAAGCCAGGAGACATACAGCATGAGCGTGAAAGCATTGTTCGACCTCACGGGCAAGACCGCCCTGATCACCGGAGGCTCGCGCGGCCTGGGCCTGCAGATGGCCGAGGCGCTGGGCGAGATGGGCGCCCGCCTCGCCATCACGGCGCGCAAGTCCGATGAACTGGCCGAGGCCAAGGCCCACCTGCAGGGCCTGGGCTACCAGGTCGAGACCTTCACCAACGACCTGCAGAAGTTCGACACCATCCCCGCCCTGGTCGAGGACGTGCTGGCGCGCTGCGGCGACATCGACATCCTCGTCAACAACGCGGGCGCCACCTGGGGCGCCAAGGCCGAGGAATACCCGGACGAGGCCTGGAACAAGGTCATGAACCTCAACGTCTCCGCGCCCTTCTTCCTCACCCGAGAAGTGGCCAGGCGCGTGATGATCCCCAAGGGCCGGGGCAACGTGATCATCACGGCCTCGGTCGCGGCCTTCAAGGGCACGCCGCCCGGCATGAACACCGTGGCCTACAACACCTCCAAGGCGGCCGCCGTGCACCTGGCGCGCACCCTGGCCTCGGAATGGGGCCACTACGGAATCCGCGTCAACTCCATCTGCCCGGGCTTTTTCCCCAGCAAGCTGGCCAACGGCCTCATCGACAAACTCGGCGACCAGCTCATCGCCCGCGCCCCGCTGCGACGCATCGGCGGCGAGGAGGACCTCAAGGGCGCCGTGGTCTACCTGGCGTCCGATGCGTCTCGGCACATGACGGGGCAGGCGTTGGTGCTGGATGGTGGAGCGAGCTTGTTGTAAACAACGCAGCCCTGCCATGAGAAAGGCCCCTGTACCGCGGTGCAGGGGCCTTTCTTACGTGAGCCGCTGCGCAGCGACTCAGCATGTCTTCTTCAAGCCTGCAGAGCAAAGGGCTCGATGGACTCCAGGTCGTCGCCTATGGCCTCGCGCGCGATATCGGCGTCGTACTGGCTTTGCAGATTCATCCAGAACTCCACGGACGTGCCAAAGAAGCGCGCCAGGCGCAGCGCCGTATCCGCCGTGATGGAGCGGCCGTTCTTGACGATGGCCGCGATGCGTGTCTGCGGGACATGGATGGCCTGGGCCAGGCGGTATTGCGTCAGGCCCATGGGCTCCAGGAATTCAGTGGCCAGGATTTCGCCTGGCGTGGGGAGGTTCAAAGGTTTGTTCATGGTCAGCACTCCTGCGCCAGATCCAGGATCAACGCTTTCGCTTCAGTGGTAATCGACGATCTCCAGCTGACTCGGGCCTTCATGGGTCCACACAAAGCACACGCGCCACTGGTCATTGATGCGGATGCTGTGCTGCCCCTTGCGGTCTCCGTGCAGCGCCTCCAGCCGGTTTCCGGGCGGGACCCTCAAGTCCTGAAGCACATGAGCGGCATGCAGCATCCGAAGCTTGCGCAGCGCAACCACTTCAATGCTGCTCCACCGACGCACCCGCCTCTGCTGGAACAGTTGCTCGGTGTCGGGGCACTTGAATGACTGGATCGTCATGGAAGCAAATAATAACGTGCCGCGTCAGTAACGTCAAACGCAAGTACCGGACAACTGAGTCCACAAGAAAGCGCCTGGGCCAGATCAAGCTGGCACCTGGCGCTTTCGGTCGAAAAACTGAGCGGCGCTCTACTTGTTCGCCACCGTCATCACCGCCTCGATCTTGCCGTCGCGCACAGCGGCGCCGCGCTCCGTGGTCAACGTGCCGCCGCGATCATCCACGCCCTTGACGCCGCCGGGGTTCACGTCGGGGCGCAGGGATTTGTAGGCCTCGTCGAGCTTGGCGTGGATGGCCTTGGTGTCCGAGGCCGAGCCGGCCAGCTGCATGGCCTTGACGGTGGCGTGCACGGCCGTGTAGTTCCACTGCGCCTCCGAGCCCGGGATGCGGCCCGGGTAGACCTTGCCGAAGCGTTCGACGAAGGCCTTGTTCTCGGGCTTGGTGTCCTCGGAGACGGGCATGACGCCGATGGCGCCTTCCAGCGGCGCATAGCCGCCGACCACACGGGCCATTTCGTCGAGCTTGGCCTGGTCCATGACCACGAAGCCGCCCTTGAAGCCCAGCTCGCGAGCCTGCTTGACGACCAGGGCCGTGGGCTCGGAGGCTCCGCCCACGAAGAGCACGTCGGGCTTCTCGGCCAGGGCCTTGCTCACGCCGCTGTAGAAATCGGTGGCGCGGTTGTAGCTCATGGCGTTCTCGGCCACCACGGTGCCGCCCAGCTTTTCCCAGCCGGGCTTGAAGGCGGCGACCCAGGCCTTGGCGTAGTCGTGGTCGGCGCCCACCAGGGCCACCTTCTTGCCGAAGCGGCCCATCACGTACTTGGAGAACGGGTCGATGTACGAGGTGAACTCGGGCGGGATGCGCAGGGTCAGCTTGTTGCCCCGGTTGGTGATCTGCGGCACCGAGCTGTAGGCCAGCACGATGAAGTTGCTGCGCTCGTTGGTGGTCTGCAGCGCGAAGATGCCGCCCGAATGCGGCACCAGGATGGCCGCCGTCTTGTGCTGCTGCACCAGGCGCTGGGCGTTGATCGCGGTCTCGGACGGGTTGTACTTGTCGTCCAGCGGAACGATCTCGATCTTGACCTTCTTGCCACCGATCTCGGGCGCTGCGGCATTGATCTCGGAGACGGCCATCTGCATGCCGTCGAGCACGTTCTTGCCGTACTGGGCAGCGCCGCCCGACAGCGGGCCGGAGTAGCCGATCTTGACCACCTCCTGCGCCAGCGCGGGGCCGGCGGCGGCCACGGCGGCGCAGGCCAGGGCCAGCGTGCCCACCCTGCGGCGGGTCAATGGTGCGAATGCTGTCATGTCTGTCTCCTTGGATCGTTGGTGGTGGTGGCTTGGGTAGAGGCAAGAGGCGGCGTCATGCGCCGATGTAGGCCTTGCGGATGGAGTCGTCGGCCAGCAATTCGGCGGGCCTGCCCTCGCGCACGATGCGGCCGCTTTCCATCACATAGGCGCGGTGCGCGATCTTCAGCGCCGCATAGGCGTTCTGCTCGGCCAGCAGCACGGTGGTGCCGGCCGCGTTGATGCGCTGTATGGCCTCGAACATCTGCTTGATGACCAGGGGCGCCAGGCCCAGCGAGGGCTCGTCCAGCAGCAGGGCCTGGGGCCGGCCCATCATGGCGCGGCCGATGGCCACCATCTGCTGCTGGCCGCCCGACAGCGAGCCGGCCGGGTCGTGCTGCTTCTCGCGCAGGATGGGAAACAGCTCCATCACCTCCTGCAGCGTCTTCTGGCTGGGACCGGGGTCGCGGCGGTGCACATAGGCGCCCAGCTGCAGGTTGCGCAGCACCGACATCTGGGGGAACAGCTTGCGCCCTTCGGGGCACTGCACCACGCCGGACTGCACGATGGCCGAAGGCTTGCGCCCGGCCAGCTCCTGCCCGTTCCAGACGATGGAGCCGCCCGCGGCCTTGTGGATGCCGCTGGCCGTGAGGAACAGCGAACTCTTGCCTGCGCCGTTGGCGCCCAGCAGCACCACCAGCTCGCCCCGGTCGGCATGCAGGCTCACGCCGTCCAGCGCCAGGAAGCTGCCGTAGCGCAGCGACACGTTCTCAAACTTCAGCATGCTCGCTCCCCAGGTAGGCATCGATGACGGCGGGGTTGCGGCGTATCTCCTCGGGCGTGCCCTCGGCGATCTTCTCGCCGTAGCTGAGCACCAGGATCTTGTCGGCCAGGCTCATGATCATGCCCATCTTGTGCTCGATCAGCGCCACCGTGATGCCGTGGCGCACCAGCTTGCGGATCAGCTCGGCCAGGCCCTCGGTCTCCTCGGGGTTGACGCCGCCGGCGGGCTCGTCGAGCAGCATCAGCTTGGGGTCGGTGGCCAGGGCCAGCGCGAAGGCCACGCGCTTGCGCTCCTCCTGCGTGATGTCGCCCGCAATGCGGCCGGCCACATGCGACAGGCCCACGAAGTCCAGCGCGTCGCGCGCCTTTTCGCGGCACACGCGCTCTTCCTCGCGCAGGCGGCTGGAGCCGCGCAGCACGTCCCACAGGCCTGAGCGCGTGCGCAGCCGGTGGCCCACGATGAGGTTGTCCAGCACCGTGGCGCGGTCGAACAGCGCCGTGGTCTGGAAGGTGCGCGCCACGCCCAGTTTCGCCACCTGGTCGGTGCGCAGCGAGGTCACGTCCTGGCCATTGAAGGTGATGGTGCCCGAGGTGGGCTTGTGCACGCAGCTGATCAGGTTGAAGAACGTGGTCTTGCCCGCGCCGTTGGGGCCGATGATGGCGTTGATGCGGCCTTCCTCGATCACGGTGCTGACATCGCTCACGGCGGCCAGTCCGCCGAACCGCTTGGTCAGGTGGTCAATCTTGAGCATGCGGCTTGCCCTCCTTGGCATTGCGGCGCGCGCGCCAGGCGGTGACGCTGCCCACCACGCCGTAGGGCATGAAGATCACCAGCATCACGAGAATGGGGCCGAAGACGATGAAGCGGTAGTCCTGCAGGAACTGCAGGTACTGCGTGATCCAGGGCATGCCGATGGCGCCCAGCAGCGGCCCCAGCACCGTGCCCATGCCGCCGACCATGGCGAAGATCATCATGTCGAAGGTGTGGTGCACGCCCGCCATGTCCGGCCCGATGAAGCGCACGAAGCCGGCGTACAGGCCGCCGGCCACGCCCGCGTAGACCACGCTCAGCATGAAGGCCAGCACCTTGTTGCGCATGAGGTTGATGCCCAGGGCCTCGGCCAGCTCGTCGCTGTTGCGGATGGCCATGAAGGTGCGGCCCAGCAGCGACCGGACGATGCGCCGCATCACCCAGACCGAGGCCACGAGGAAGGCCAGCACCAGGTAGTACAGCGCCAGCGGCGTCTCGAAGCTCAGCGCACCCAGGGCCTCGGGCGCGGGGATGCCCATGATGCCCACCGTGCCGTGGGTCAGGCCCTCCCACTTCTCGATGACGAGGAACATGATGTAGCCCACGCACAGCGTGAAGATGGAGAAGTAGTGGCCCTTGAGCCGCAGCGAGACGATGCCGATCAGGTAGCCCAGCACCGCGCACACCACGCCCGACATCACCAGCCCGCCCCAGAACGGCCAGCCATGGTCCACCGTGAGGATGCCCACGGTATAGGCGCCCGCGGCCATGAAGCCCGCATGCGCCAGATTGAGCTGGCCCGTGTAGCCCGTGATCAGGTTCAGGCCCAGCGTGGCGATGGCGAAGATGTAGGCCGTGCTCATCACCGTGAGGTGGTAGTCGTTGCCCGCCAGCCAGGGAAAGGCGATGCCGGCGGCCAGCAGCAGGCCCCAGGCAACGCGGGAGTCGATGAATCCGTTCATTCAATGACTCCTCTTGGCGAACAGGCCCTGAGGGCGCAGCGACAGGATCACCACCAGCAGCACGAAGGCGATGATGTCCTTGTAGTCGGTGGAGATGTAGTAGGCGCCGAAGCTCTCGGCGAAGCCGATGATCAGCCCGCCCAGCACGGCGCCCGGGATGCTGCCCATGCCGCCCAGGATGATGATCACGAAGGCCTTGGTGATGACCAGGTGACCCATGGCCGGATAGACCAGGTTGATGGGCGCATACAGCGTGGCCGCCACGGCCGCGAGCACGCCTGAGATGGCAAAGGTCAGCATGGATACGCGGTTGGCGTCGATGCCCACCATCGATGCGCCCTCGCGGTTCTGGGCCATGGCGATGATGGTCGAGCCCGTGGTGGTGCGCGTCAGGAACAGGTGCAGCGCCACCATCAGCGCAAAGGCCGCGACTATGATCAGCAGGCGCTGCGCAGGCGCCGTGATTCCGCCCATCTCCACGATGGAGGTATAGGGCGTGGGCATGCGCTGGAAGTCCGCGCCCCACAGCGCCTGGGCTCCGGCCTCCAGGAACAGCAGCAGCCCGATGGAGGCGATCTTGGGATGCAGGGGCGAGGCCTTGCGCAGCGGATGGAAGATCAGCCGCTCGCTGACGATGCCCAGCACCGCCACCGCCACCGCCGCCACCAGCATGGCCGCCCAGTAGCCCCAGCTCCAGGCCACCATGGCCTGGAAGGCCACGAAGGCGCCGATCATGTAGAAGCCCCCGTGCGCGAAGTTGGGCACGTGCAGGATGCCGTAGACCAGGGTCAGGCCCAGGGCCACGAGGCCATAGATGCCGCCCAGGGTCAGTCCGTTGAGCACTTGCTGCAGGAAGACGTCCATCACCGCCTCCCGCCTGCCGCCGCCGGTGGCCGCCACCGGACCAGGGTCTGTTCTCGCATTGCCTTGCCTCCTTGTTTGCTGTGAACCAGCTTAGGAGGCGGTGCCGTGCACCATCAACCCGAAGATTCCGCACAGCGGAATTCACCTGGGAAACCCCGAGGCGCAAACCGCTGCGGCAGTAACCTAGATGACAGGCGCAGGCCGGCAGGAGCGGGGAACGCTAGATGGACAGCGCCGGCAGGTTCTCGGGCAGGCCCTGCATGGAGCGCTGCGTGTGCTCGGCCACGAAGTCAAGGAAGCTGCGCACGCGCGCCGGCATGAACTTGCGCGTGGGCAGGGTGGCGTAGAGCGTGAATCGGCCCGTGGTCCATTCGGGCAGCACATGGCGCAGCCGGCCCGAGCGCAGGTGGCGCGCGATCAGGTCCAGCGGCTGGGTGCTGATGCCCGCGCCGTCCAGCGTGGCGCGCAGCAGCGTGCCCGTGTGGTTGGCCACCAGCACGGGGCGCACGGCCACCTCGACCTCGCCCGCGTTGCCGTCGAGCCGGCGCATGCGCAGCATGTCGGAGCGGCCCTGGATGCGCCGGCGCAGCAGGCACTGGTGGCCGGCCAGGTCCTCGGGCACGACAGGCACGCCATGGGCGTCCAGGTACTCGGGCGCGGCGCAGGCCAGGCCGCAGGTGGTGACGATGGGCCGGGCCACCACGTTGCCGTCGTAGCCCTCCTCGGCATTGACGAAGGTGATGTCGTATTCGCCCACGGCCGCCTCGCTGGCCGACTCCACGAAGACCTCGATGCAGATGCGCGGATGCAGGCGGTGGAAGTCCGCCACCAGCGGCGCCAGCACATGCTCGGCGAACACGGGCGGCGTGAGCACGCGCACGGCGCCAGACAGCTCCAGCGTGTGCGCCTGGGCCAGGCTGAAGGCATCCTCCACATCGGCCAGGATGCCACGCACGCGCTCCAGGTAGGCCTCGCCAGCCTCGGTCAGCGAGACGCTTCGCGTGGTGCGCTGCAGCAGCCGCGTGCCCAGGTGCTGCTCCAGGTCGGCCACCAGGCGCGTGACCGTGGGCACGGACATGTCCAGGCGCCGCGCCGCCGCCGAAAACCCGGCCTCGTCGGCCACGGTCTGGAATACCCGCATGGTCTGCAATCGGTCCATCTTGTCCTTGGCCCCCGGCCTTGGTGCCAGGGGACTTTGCTGCATTGTTCCATTGCCCAAACGCCTGCGCCGCGGCTTTGCGGGCCGCGGCGCAGGCGTTCATCTTCGTCGAAATGCGGGAACTCAGCCCTTGCCGCCCGGAGTGTCCCCGGCGCTGGCCGCCTCGGCGGGCGGCGCCCAGCGGATAGGGTGGGTGAAGCGCACGCCGGCATCGCTGAAGGCCTTGGCCGTGGCGGCCGACAGCAGCAGGATGGCCGAGGAAAAGTAGATCCACATCAGCAGCACCACCAGCGAGCCCGCCGCGCCATAGGCCGAGACCACGGCCGCCGTGGCCAGGTACCAGGCCAGGGCCTGCTTGCCCAGCGTGAACAGCAGGGCGCCGATGATGGCACCGAAGATCAGATAGCGCAGCCGGGGCTTGGGGCCGCCGCCTATGCGCATCAGCCCCACAAAGAGCAGCACGGTGATGCCGAAGGACACGCACTCGTTGATCAGGCTGACCAGCGGCCCCAGCGGCTGCATCTGCAGCTTGGTGCCGGCCCAGTTGGTGATCAGCTGGATGGCCGTGGACAGGGCCATGGACACCAGCAGCAAGAAGCCCAGCGCCAGCACATAGGTCAGGCCGCGCAGCCGCAGCGCGGCCATGCGCCACCACACGGCCTTGGGCGGCGGCGGCTCGCCGTTGGAGGTCCAGAGCCTTTCCAGCGCGGACTGCAGCTCCACGAAGACACCTGTGGCGCCCGACATCAGCAGGATGAAGCCGAACAGCGAAGCCAGCCGCCCCTCGTCGGGCCGCTGGGCGCTTTCCAGCGCGCCGCGCACCACCTGGGCGCCGCGCTCGCCGATCACGTCCTGCACCTGATCGATGAGCTGGTGCTCCACATAGCTGCGGTCCACCCACCAGCCCAGCACGCCGACCAGCAGCAGCAGCAGCGGCGCCAGGCTCAGGATGCCGTAGAAGGACATGGCGGCGCTCATGCGCAGGCCATCGGCGTCCAGCCACAGCTGCACGGCGTTCCACATGGCGCGCAGCGGGTTCAGTTCCAGCAGCCGGTCCAGGCGCGCGGACCAGGACGAGGCGGGGGGAGTTTCCGGGGTATCTGAGGGCATGGCCCCCATTGTGCGCAGCGGCGCACCGGCGCCCTGTCAGCCTGTGCCGACAGGGGCCTGTGCGCGCGGCTCAGGTCACGGGCGCTGGATTGAACAGCACCAGGGCGTTGTGCAGCTTCCACTGCTCGGCCCAGGTCTTCCTGCGGCCGCTGGCCACGTCCAGCATCAGGCGGAACATCTCCCAGCCCACGTCCTCGATGCTGGCCTGGCCCTCGGCAATGCGGCCCGCGTTCACGTCCATCAGGTCATGCCAGCGCCGCGCCAGGTCGCTGCGCGTGGCCACCTTGATCACGGGCACCTGGGCCAGGCCGTAGGGCGTGCCCCGGCCCGTGGTGAACACATGCAGGTTCATGCCGGCGGCCAGCTGCAGCGTGCCGCAGATGAAGTCGCTGGCCGGCGTGGCCGCGTAGACCAGGCCGCTTTGGATGCCCCGGTCGGCCAGACGCTGGCCCGGCGACAGCACGCCGGTGATGGGCGCCGTGCCGCTCTTGATGATGGAGCCCATGGCCTTCTCGACGATGTTGGACAGGCCGCCCTTCTTGTTGCCCGGCGTGGTGTTGGCGCTGCGGTCCACGCGGCCCTTGTCCAGGTAGGCGTCGTACCAGGCCATCTCCTCGATCATGGCCTGGGCCACCTCGGGGCTGGAGGCGCGCGAGGTGAGCTGGTCGATGCCGTCGCGCACCTCGGTCACCTCGCTGAACATCACGGTGGCGCCTGCGCGCACCAGCAAATCGGTGCAAAAGCCCACGGCCGGATTGGCCGTGACGCCGCTGAACGCATCGCTGCCGCCGCACTGCACGCCCACCACCAGGGCGCTGGCCGGCACGGTCTCGCGCCGGCGCGCGTTCAGCCGCTCCAGATGCACCCTGGCGCTGCCCATGATGGAGTCCACCATGGACATGAAGCCCACATGCGCCTCGTCCTGCAGGCAGACCACGTCCAGCGCGGGCTCTCGCTCATCGACGATGGGGAAGGACCCCGGCGGCAGCAGCCGCTCGGGCTGCAGCTTCTCGCAGCCCAGGCTCACCACCATCACCTCGCCGCCGAAATTCGGGTTGTGGCTGATGTTGCGCAGCGTGCGCTGCGGAATCTCGGCGCCCACGGCATCGATGGCCACGCCGCAGCCATAGCTGTGCTCCAGGCCCACCACATCGTCCACATTCGGATAGCGCGGCAGCAGCTCGGCCTTGATGCGGCCCACCGCGAAATCCAGCACCCCGGCCACGCACTGCACCGTGGTGGTGATGGCCAGGATGTTGCGCGTGCCCACCGTGCCATCGGCATTGCGGTAGCCCTCGAAGGTGTAGCCCGTCAGCGGCGGCAGCTCGGGCGGCTGCACCGTGGCGATCGGCAACCCCTCGAGAGACAGCGCCCCCGGCATGCGCAGCAGCCGCTCATGCACCCAGCTGCCCGCGGCAATGGCCTGCAGCGCATAGCCGATCACCACGTTGTAGCGGCGCACCTCGCCGCCCTCGGCAATGTCCACCAGCGCCACCTTGTGCGCCTGCGGCACCTTGTCGACCAGCACCAGCCCCCCGGGCATCACCGTGCCCGCAGGCAAACCCCCGTCATTGGCCACGATGGCCACGTTGTCGGCCGGATGCATGCGGATGGAAAGAGGAAGTGGGGTACTCATGGCAATGTCTCAATTTTCTAGGGGCCTGTCGCAATCGGAGTGCGGCCCTCGCAACCGTCACGTCCCAACTCAGGAACGCCGAGCAAGAGCCGCCTCGCGGCGGGGGCGCCCAGCCGAAGGCGTTGTCCCCCTCCGCGAAGCGAGAAGGGGGAAGGCGCGAAGCGCCTCAGGGGGTCACTCTGCTTTAATTCCAGCAGCCTTGATCACCTTCCCCCACTTGACCACCTCGGCCTTCTGGAACTCGCCCAGCTCGGCCGGTGTTATCTGCGAAGGCAGCATGCCGAAGTTCTTCAGGCGCGCCTGCACCTCGGGCGTGGCGACGATCTTCATGATCTCCGCATGCAGCCGGTCCACGATGGGCCCCGGCGTGCCTGCGGGCGCGAACACGGCCTGCCAGGAGCCCATGTCGAAGCCCTTCTCGCCCGCCTCGGCGATGGTGGGCACATCGGGCAGCGACTCCAGGCGCCGCGAGCTGGTCACGGCGATGGGACGCAGCTTGCCGGCCTGCACATGGGGGCCGACGACCAGGGCGGTGTCGAACATCATGTCCACCTGGCCACCGATCACGTCCTGCACGGCCGGGCCACTGCCCTTGTAGGGCACGTGGGTGAACTTCACGCCCGTCTGGTAGCCCAGCAGCTCCAGCGCCATGTGGTTGGAGGTGCCGCTGCCCGGCGAGGCCGAGGTCAGGCCGCCCGCCGCTGCCTTGGCCTTGCTGGCGGCCAGCACGTCGGCCAGCGTCCTGTAGGGGCTGGAGGCCGGCACCACCAGCACCAGCGGGCCCGAGCCCAGCATGGCCACCGGCGTGAAGGACTTGACCGGGTCGTAGTCCAGCTTGGCGTACAGGCTCACATTGATGGCGTGCGAGCTGATGGTGCCGCCCAGGATGGTGTAGCCATCGGCCGGTGCGCGCGCCGCGATGGCCGAGCCCACGCTGCCGCCCGCGCCGCCCTTGTTCTCGATCACCACGGGCGTGCCCAGGGCCTTGCTCAGCGGCTGGGCGATCACGCGCGCCAGCGTATCGGTATTGCCGCCAGGCGGGAACGGCACCAAGTAGGTGATGGGCTTGCCCGTGGGCCAGTTGCCCTGCGCGGCGGCGGGCATGGCAGCCAGGGCCGTGCCCAGCAGCAGGGCGCTGGCGAGGGAATGTTGGATGAGTGTGCGGCGTTGCATGGTGCTTGTCTCCGGGAAGGGCTTGTCGTTGGAATGGTGTGAAAGCGGGTTCAGAAGCGCGGCTGGTGGCCGGTGAACGCGGGGTCGTACTTGCGCATCTGCCCCAGGTCGTCGCGGTTGCGGATGCCGCAGTGCAGGTAGTTGTCGTGCAGGCGGGCCAGGGCCTCGCGGTCCAGCCGCACACCCAGGCCGGGCGCCGTGGGCACGCGCAGGCTGCCCTGCTCGAACTGCAGCCGGCCGCCCTCGACCACTTCCTCGTCCTGCCAGGGGTAATGCGTGTCGCAGGCATAGGTCAGCAGGGGCACGCTGGCGCACAGGTGCGTCATGGCCACCAGGCTGATGCCCAGGTGCGAGTTGCTGTGCATGGACAAGCCCAGGTCGAAGGTGCGGCACAGCGTGGACAGGCGCTGCGTGGCGCGCAGCCCGCCCCAGTAATGGTGGTCGCTGAGCACGATCTTCACGGGGCAGCCCATGTCGGCGTTGCGGCGGAACTCGGCAAAGTCCGTCACCACCATGTTGGTGGCCAGGGGCACATCGCACTCGCGTGCCACGGCCGCCATGCCGTCCAGGCCGGGCGCCGGGTCCTCGTAGTACTCGAGCACGCCCTGCAGCTGCTGCACGATCTTCAGGCTGGTCTCCACCGTCCAGTTGCCATTGGGATCGATGCGCAGCGGCGTGCCTGGAAAGGCCTCGGCCAGCGCCAGGATGCCGGCCGCCTCCTGCTCGGGCGGCAGCGCGCCGGCCTTGAGCTTGATGCTCTGGAAGCCGTACTGCGCAATCATGCGCCGCGCCTGCTCCACCAGCTGCTGCGGCGCCAGGGCTTCGCCCCAGGCGTCGGGCGAAGAATCTGGCCCATAGGGCCTGTCGATGTGCTCGGCGTACTTGTAGAACAGGTAGGCCGAGAACGGCACGCTGTCGCGCGCCGCCCCGCCCAGCAGGTCCACGATGGGCGCCCCGGCCATCTGGCCCTGCAGGTCCAGCATGGCGACCTCGAAGGCGCTGACCACCTTGGCCACGGTCTTGGACACATGCGTGCCCGGCGCCAGCGACACCTGCTGGCCCAGGAACTCCGACGCCGTCAGCGCAGGCGGCGCCACCAGGGCCGCGACGCGGGCCTCCATCTCGTTGAGCGCCCAGGGCGACAGCCCCACCAGCGCGGGCGCGGCCTTGGCCAGCGCATCGAGCATGGGCTGGTCGCCGTAGCTTTCGTTGATGCCGACCAGGCCCGAGGCCGTCTCGATCTCGATGATGGAGCGCAGCGCCCAGGGCTCGTGGATGCCGGCCGCATTGAGCAGCGGCGGATCACGGAAGGCAATGGGCGTGATGCGGACGTGGCGGATCGCGTGGGTCGCTTGGGAGGTGCTCATCTGGACTGCGGACGGGGTCGGAAAATCGGAAAAATCTGCGAAAGCGTTGACGTCTTGTGATACGTTGTCGTACAACTTGGAGCGATTATGATCAGCACCATGGAAAGTTCGGCAAAGGGATTTCCCGCATCACCCCCAACGATCGAGCTTCCCCTGCGAGGAAAGTCCGGTCGCAGCGGCCGCAATCTGGCCGCCCTGCTGTTCGACGAGTTCGCGAGCAAGATCCGCAACGGCCTGTTGGCCGAAGGCGAGAAGCTGCCTACGGAATCGTCGCTGGTGCAGACCTACGAAGTCAGCCGCACCGTGGTGCGCGAGGCGCTGTCGCGCCTGCAGGCCTCGGGCCTGGTGGAGACGCGCCATGGCATAGGCACCTTCGTGCGCGCCGCCCAGCCCGCATCCACGCTGATGCTCAATGCCGACGAGCTGACGGCCGCCGTGGACGTGATGGCCGTGCTGGAGCTGCGCATCAGCCTGGAGACCGAAAGCGCCGGCCTGGCCGCGCTGCGCCGCAGCCCCGAGCAGCTGCAGGGCATACGCATGGCGCTGCAGGCCTTCGAGATCGCCTTTGCGCGCGGCGAGGACACGGTGGCCCATGACCTGGCCTTCCACACCCAGATCGCCGAGGCCACGGGCAACCGCTACTTCGGCGACATCCTGCGCCACTTCGGCGCCCAGCTGATTCCGCGCACGCGCATCGCCTCCATCCACCAGCCCCAGCGCGACCCCGACTACCTGCGCCGCGTCAACCGCGAGCATGAGGAAATCCTCGCCGCCATCGAGCGCCAGGACGCCGACTCGGCCCGCGCGGCCATGCGCATCCACCTGACCAACAGCCGCGAACGCCTGCGCCTGGCGCAAAAGACCAGCGCCTCCTGACGCCTTCTGTGCATCCTGGACCGCCCCGCGCCCTGCGGGGCAGATGGCGCCGGCACAGGAATTCAGACAACCAAGGGAAAACCCTTTATCACGGCATGCATGTCTCGGTTGAAAATTCGCTCCAGTTGTACGACAACTGACAACATAAAACCCGGAGACAAGAGCATGACCCTGAGCCGAAAGCAATTCCTGCGCGCCGCTGGCGCCACCGCCCTCGTGGCCACCGGCGCCGGTGCGCTGGCCCAGAGCAACTGGCCCACGCGGCCGCTGCGCCTGGTGGTGCCCTACCCGCCGGGCGGCAGCTCGGACATCATTGCGCGCGCCATCGGCCCGCTGCTGTCGGCGGAACTCAAGCAGCCCGTGGTCATCGAGAACAAGCCTGGCGCCAACGGCAACCTGGGCGCCGACATGGTGGCCAAGGCCCAGCCCGACGGCCACACGCTGATGCTGTGCGACCTGGGTGCGCTGGCCATCTCGCCCTCGCTCTACACCAAGCTGTCCTTCGACCTGTCCCGGGACCTGCGCGGCACGGCCATGCTGGCCTACTCGCCGCACCTGCTGGTGGTCCATCCCTCGGTGCCGGCCAACAACCTGCAGGAGCTGGTGGCCCTGTCCAAGAAGGAAGACCTGAGCTTTGCCGTCACTGCCACGGGCAGCGCCCCGCACCTGGCCGGCGTGGAACTGGCGCGCGCCACGGGCGCCCGCTGGGAATACGTGCCCTACAAGGGCGGCGTGCAGTCCATCCAGGACACGGTGGCAGGCCAGACCCAGGTGCTGATGAACGGCATGCTGGCCACCTACCCCCATGTGCAAAGCGGCAAGCTCAAGCTGCTGGGCCTGTCCAAGGGCACGCGCATGCCGCTGGCCGCCAACGTGCCCACCATCGCCGAGCAGGGCGTGCCCGGCTTCGAGACCGGCACCTGGCAAGGCGTGGTCGTTCCGGCCAAGACGCCCGAGGCCGTGGTCCAGCGCCTGCATGAGGCCCTGATCACCGCCATCCGCTCGCCCGAGGTGCGCGCCCGCCTCACGGGCCAGGGCGCCGAGGTCGTGACCATGAACCCCGCCGAGACCGCGCGCTTCCTGGCCACCGAACGCCAGCGCTGGCAAAAAGTGGTTCAGACAGCCGGTTTGAAGCTCGACTGATTCCACCCCTTTTTCTTTCTTCCCCACCCTTGTTCCCGAGAGCACCATGACCCCCCAAGACCTCAAAGACGTGATGAGTTCCGGCCTGCTGTCCTTCCCCGTGACGGACTTCGACAGCAACGGCAACTTCAATGCCAAGGGCTATGCGGCCCGCCTCGAATGGCTGGCCCCCTACGGCGCCAGCGCGCTGTTCGCGGCTGGCGGCACGGGCGAGTACTTCTCGCTGTACGGCGAGGAATACGGCCAGATTATCAAGACCGCCGTGGACACCTGCCGCGGCAAGGTGCCCATCATCGCGGGCGCCGGCGGCCCCACGCGCACGGCCATCGCACACGCCCAGGAGGCCGAGCGCCTGGGCGCCCACGGCGTCCTGCTGCTGCCCCACTACCTGACCGAAGCCGGCCAGGAAGGCCTGATCGCCCATGTGGAGCAGGTCTGCAAGAGCGTGAAGTTCGGCGTCATCGTCTACAACCGCGACCGCACCCGCTTCACGCCCGAATCGCTGGCCATCCTGGCCGAGCGCTGCCCCAACCTGGTGGGCTTCAAGGACGGCATGGGCAACATCGAGACCATGTCCTCCATCTTCATGACGATGGGCGACCGCTTCGCCTACCTGGGCGGCCTGCCCACGGCCGAGGTCTATGCGGCCGCCTACAAGGCCCTGGGCACGCCGGTGTACTCCTCGGCCGTCTTCAACTTCATCCCCAGGACGGCGATGGCGTTCTACGAAGCCGTGCGCACCGACGACATGGCCACGCAGCACAAGCTGCTCAAGGAATTCTTCATGCCCTACCTGAAGATCCGCAACCGCGTCGAAGGCTACGGCGTGAGCATCATCAAGGCCGGCGCCAAGCTGGTGGGCCACGACGCCGGCCCCGTGCGCGCCCCGCTGACGGACCTCAAGCCCTCCGAGCTGGAAGAGCTCAAGGCCCTGATCGACAAGCTCGGCCCCCAATAAGCCACAAGACCGGGCGCAGGGGCCAGTCCGGCCCTTGCGCCCCCCAGGAGACAAGAACATGAAAAAGATTCTGATCGCGCTGAGTGCCGCACTGGCCCTCACGGCGCAGGCGGCCGGCAGCTTCCCGGACAAGGCCGTCAACATCATCGTGCCCTTCCCGGCCGGAGGGTCCACCGACACCGTGGCCCGCGCCATGGCCCTGAGCATGGGCGAGCAGCTGGGCAAGCCCTTCGTGGTGGAAAACCGCCCCGGCGCCACGGGCACCATCGGCGCGGGCGCCGTCAAGCGCGCACCGGCCGATGGCTACACCCTGCTGGTGGCCTCGCTGGGCCCCTTCGTGGTCACGCCGCACCTGGTCAAGAACGTGCCCTATGACGCAGGCAAGGACTTCGACTACATCACCATCCCCGTGCAGGCGCCCAACGTGCTCGTGGCCAGCCCCGCGCAGAAGGCCCGCACCGTGGCCGAGGTCATCGCCGCGCTCAAGGCCAACCCCGGCAAGATCAGTTTCGCGAGCTCGGGCAACGGCTCCTCGGACCATCTGTCGGCCGAGCTGTTCTGGCAGCAAAGCGGCACCGAAGGCATGCACGTTCCCTACAAGGGCGGCGCCCCGGCCATCACCGACCTGATCGGTGGCCAGGTGGACTTCTCGTTCCAGAACGTCAACGCCGTGCTGCCCCATCTGCGCAGCGGCAAGCTGCATGCGATTGCCGTGACC
This sequence comes from Delftia sp. WSY_16, assembly GCF_043104415.1. Classification (NCBI taxonomy): domain Bacteria; kingdom Pseudomonadati; phylum Pseudomonadota; class Betaproteobacteria; order Burkholderiales; family Comamonadaceae; genus Delftia; species Delftia sp. WSY_16. The sequence continues at coordinate 51,484 of NZ_JBICKS010000037.1, forward strand.
GGCAGCCAGCGCTCGCCCGTGCTGCCCGATGTGCCCACGCTGGCCGAGGCCGGCGTCAAGGGCGCCGAGGTCTATTCCTGGCAAGGCCTGGCCGCACCCAAGGGCCTGCCCGCCGATGTGAAGGCCAAGCTGGCCAAGGCCGCCATCGCCTCCGTGCAGCAGCCCGACATCCGCAAGCGCTTCGTGGAGCAGGGCCTGGAGATCGTGGGCAACACGCCCGAGGAATTCACGCGCTACCAGGCCCAGGAATCGGAGCGCTGGAGGCAGCTCATCCAGACAAGAAAGATCACGGCAGATTGAGCTGGAAACAACGGGCCGGCCCCGGGGCCTTTGCCCGCCGGCCTTTGCCCGCTGGCCTGCGCACCGCAGGCCCTTTTCACCGGGGCTTGCAGCCCCTGCAAGTTCCAAGGATTCCAAGGCATGGCGACCTCCCGTCCACGCGTTCTCCAGTTCGGCAAGATGCCGCTGCCCCAGCTCGATGCCGAGCTGGCCCAGGCCTATGAGGTGACGCTGCTGTCCGAGCAGCCCGACCGCGAGCGCTTTCTCGCCGAGCACGGCGCGCAGTTCGAATACCTGGTCACCTCGGCCGCCATGGGCGTACCCGCGAGCGTGGTGCAGGCCCTGCCCAGGCTGCGCTTCGTGAGCAGTTTCGGCGTGGGCTTTGACGCGCTGGACCGCGAGTCCCTGCTGCGCCAGGGCGTCCGCGTGGGCTACACGCCCGGCGTGCTGGACGACTGCGTGGCCGACATGGCCTTCGCCCTGCTGCTGGACGCCGCGCGTGGCCTGAGCGAGTCCGACCGCTTCGTGCGCCGGGGCGACTGGAGCCAGGGCCGCTTCGGCATCCGCACGCGTGCCAGCGGCAAGCGCCTGGGCATCTTCGGCATGGGCCGCATCGGCTCCACCGTGGCGCGCCGCGCGGCCGGCTTCGACATGGAGGTGGCCTACCACAACCGCCGCCCGGTCGAGGGATCGCCCCACCTCTACCAGCCCTCGCTGCTGGAGCTGGCGCGCTGGGCCGACTTCCTCGTCATCACGGCCGCAGGCGGCGACGGCACGCAGCACCTGGTCAACGCCGAGGTGCTGGACGCGCTGGGCCCGCAGGGCTTTCTGATCAACGTGGCGCGCGGCAGCGTGGTCGACGAGGCCGCACTGGTCCAGGCCCTGCAGCAGGGCCGCATCGCGGGCGCGGGCCTGGATGTGTTCGAGGACGAGCCCCGCCCCCATGCCGAGCTGCTGTCGCAGGACAACGTGGTGCTTGCGCCCCACATCGCCAGCGGCACGCATGAAACCCGCCGCGCCATGGCCGACCTCGTGCTGCGCAACCTGGCGCAGTTCATCGCCACGGGCCGGCCCGAGGCCGAAGTGCCCTGGTCGGCCGCGCAGCAGCCGGCCACCGCCACCACCGCATAGCCCTTTTTTTCCCAGAGACCGATCCAACGATCCAAGAGCACGCCATGTCCTCCACCCCGACCATCACCGAGATCGAAGTCATTCCCGTCGCCGGCCGCGACGGCATGCTCATGAACCTCAGCGGCGCGCATGCGCCCTACTTCACGCGCAACATCGTGCTCATCCACGACAGCGCGGGCCACACCGGTGTGGGCGAAGTGCCTGGCGGCGAAGGCATACGCAAGGCGCTGGAGGACAGCAAGGCCCTGCTCATCGGCCAGTCCGTGGGCAACCACCTCAAGCTGCTGCAAAACGTGCAGCAGGCCCTGGCCGGCCGCGACACGGGCGGGCGCGGCCTGCAGACCTTCGATCTGCGCATTGCCGTGCATGCCGTCACCGCCGTGGAGTCGGCCCTGCTGGACCTGCTGGGCCAGCACCTGGGCGTGCCCGTGGCGGCCCTGCTGGGCGAAGGCCAGCAGCGCGACCGCGTGGAGATGCTGGGCTACCTGTTCTTCACCGGCCCCACCGACAGGACCGACCTGCCCTACGTCCAGCCCGGCGAAGACCAAAGCGGCAGCGACGACTGGACGCAGGTGCGCCACATGACCGCCATGGACCCGGCCGCCATCGTGCGCCAGGCCGAGGCGGCGCACGCGCGCTACGGCTTCAACGACTTCAAGCTCAAGGGCGGCGTGCTGGCCGGCGAGCAGGAAGTGGAGGCCGTCACCGCGCTGGCCAGGCGCTTCCCGCAGGCGCGCGTCACGCTGGACCCCAACGGCGGCTGGCTGCTCAAGGACGCCATCCGCCTCATGCGCGACATGCACGGCGTGCTCGCCTATGCCGAAGACCCCTGCGGCGCCGAGAACGGCTTCTCGGGCCGCGAAGTCATGGCCGAATTCCGCCGCGCCACCGGCCTGCCCACGGCCACCAACATGATCGCCACCGACTGGCGCCAGATGGTGCATGCGCTGTCGCTGCAGTCCGTGGACATCCCGCTGGCCGACCCGCATTTCTGGACCATGGCCGGCTCCGTGCGCGTGGGCCAGACCTGCCGCGACTGGGGCCTGACCTGGGGCTCGCACTCCAACAACCACTTCGACATCTCGCTGGCCATGTTCACCCACGTGGCCGCCGCCGTGCCCGGCAAGGTCACGGCCATCGACACGCACTGGATCTGGCAGGACGGCCAGTACCTCACCCAGAACCCGCTGCAGATCAAGGGCGGCTTCGTCGAAGTGCCCAAGACCCCGGGCCTGGGCGTCACCGTGGACCGCGCCGCGCTGCAGCGCGCCAACGCCCTGTACCTGGAGCACGGCCTGGGAGCGCGCAATGACGCCATGGCCATGCAATACCTGATCCCGGGCTGGACCTTCGACAACAAGCGCCCCTGCATGGTCCGCTGACCCCTTCCTTCCGTTACCCCTTTCCCGGAGCACCTCATGTCCCGCTACGACAACCTCATCAACGGCCAATGGAAGGCCGCCGACGGCTACAGCGCCAACACCAACCCCAGCGACCTGTCCGATGTGATCGGCGAGTACGCCCAGGGCAATGCCGCCGATGTGGAAGCCGCCATCGCCGCGGCGGCCGCGGCCTTTCCCGCCTGGAGCACCTCGGGCATCCAGGCCCGCCACGACGCCCTGGACAGGATCGGCAACGAAATCCTGGCCCGCAAGGAAGAGCTGGGCGACCTGCTGGCGCGCGAGGAAGGCAAGACCCGCCCCGAAGCCATTGGCGAAGTCGGCCGCGCAGGCCAGATCTTCAAGTTCTTCGCGGGTGAATGCCTGCGCCTGGCCGGCGAGACCCTGCCCTCCGTGCGCCCCGGCATCGGCGTGGAAATCACGCGCGAGCCCGTCGGCGTGGTGGGCCTGATCACGCCGTGGAACTTCCCCATCGCCATTCCCGCCTGGAAGATCGCCCCGGCCCTGGCCTTCGGCAACTGCGTGGTCCTGAAGCCCGCCGACCTCGTGCCCGGCAGCGCCTGGGCGCTGGCCGACATCATTCACCGCTCGGGCATTCCGGCCGGTGTCTTCAACCTCGTCATGGGCCCGGGCCGCGTCATCGGTGATGCCCTGGTGCGCCACAGCGACGTGGCCGCCATCAGCTTCACCGGCTCCGTGGGCGTGGGCCGCGGCATTGCCCGCGCCTGCGTGGAAAGCGGCAAGAAGGTGCAGCTGGAGATGGGCGGCAAGAACCCGCAGATCGTGCTGGACGACGCCGACCTCACCCAGGCCGTGGATCTGTCCGCGCAAAGCGGCTTCTACTCCACGGGCCAGCGCTGCACGGCATCGAGCCGCCTCATCGTCACCGACAGGATCTACCCCGCCTTCATCGAGGCCCTGCAGGCCCGCATGGCCAGGATCAAGGTGGGCGACGCCCGCGCCGCAGGCACCGACATGGGCCCCGTGGTCAGCCAGGCCCAGCTGGAGCAGGACCTGAGCTACGTGGAAATCGCCAAGGCCGAAGGCGCCGTGCTGGCTGCCGGCGGCGCAGCCGCCGCCTGCCACACCGGCAGCGGCAACAAGGGCTACTACATGGCGCCCACCCTGTTCGTGGACACCCAGGCCGCCATGCGCATCAACCGCGAGGAAGTCTTCGGCCCCGTGGCCAGCGTCATCCGCGTGAAGGACTACGAGGAAGCCCTGGCCGTGGCCAACGACACGCCCTTCGGCCTGGCCGCAGGCATTGCCACCACCAGCCTCAAGCACGCCACCCACTTCAAGCGCCACAGCCAGGCCGGCATGGTCATGGTCAACCTGCCCACGGCCGGCGTGGACTACCACGTGCCCTTCGGCGGCCGCAAGGGCAGCAGCTACGGCCCGCGCGAACAGGGCCGCTATGCGCAGGAGTTCTATACGACGGTGAAGACCGCCTACACGCTGGCCTGAACAGCATCCGGCTGACGAGAAAAAAGCACCTTTCGAGGTGCTTTTTCATTGGGCGGATTCCGGGAGTCAACAGCCCGGGGCGCCCTGGCAAGCGGACCAGCGAATCAGCGCTGGAACGCCACCGCAGCAGCCGCCATCCGCCGCAGATACGCCGGGTCTTCCTGCAGGCAATGCACGTGGTTGACCTCGTCCTCCACCAGCTCCTCCATCCGCTGCGCGGCCCCGCAAATGGCCTGCAGCGCATTGGCCACCACCTCCAGATTGCGGTAGCCCTCGGGCCGCTCCAGCCAGGCCAGCGCCAGCTGGCCCAGCGAGTACACCTCGCTGCTGCCTTGCAGCGTCAGCCGGCCGATTTCGGTCACGGCATGGCTCAACTGCTGCGGTGTGGGCTGGGTGGGGATTGTGGATGCGGTATTCATGGCGCGACCTCTCTCATGGCAGGCACGCCTGGACGGCGCGCACACTGGATGGAGAAGGCCGAGAGAAAAACGGCGTACATGGTTTCGTGCTCCTTGCTGAGATCGAACCCACCGACCCGTGTTCTTACGCACAGACAGGTGGACGGGATGTTAAGAACACAGAGCAAGCCGTGCGGACGCCCTTGCGGGTAGCCCCATCCCGCCCAAAACCGCATGGACGAGCGGGCGCTATGCCCACTCTTTCCGAGTGATCAGACGTGACAAGGCCTCGCTAACGGGGAGGCAGCGCCGCTTACTCTAAAGGTGTTCTTACGCACCAGCCCCTGAACAGAGGGCCGCCGCAATGATAGAGGCATTCAGGAACGCAAGCGCCCCGAAGCCCCAGGCCGAGCGCAGCGAAGGCCCGCACCCACTCCCCGTATGTCCGCGCCTGCGCCGTGGCGGTTGCGGGGTTGCAGTCCTGCCGAAGGACAGGACTGCTTCGTCATCTGACTCGCCGTGATTGTTTGAACGTAGCTCGCAGAGCGAAGTGAGTTTCACGGCGAACCCCGCAACCGCCACGGCGCAGGTTGCCCCGCAGCGAAGCGAAGGGGTCGCGGACATTCGGGCGCTTTTCTTTGCTCACTTTCTTGTAGCGAGACAAGAAAGTGAGTCGGCCGCCGGGCCGAGACCCGGCCTCGAAAAACAACCACCTGGCAGGGGCAAAAAATGCACCTAAGCCAAAAGCAAACAAGGTGGGCGGGAGTCAAGACCATGTGCAAGGCATGCGGACGCCCTCACGGGCAGCCCCATCCCGCCCCAAACCCAAAGACAGCCGGGTCCCCAAAAACCCCAGCCATCAAACCTCGGTCACGGATGGCAGCTCCCGCATCACTTCAGCAAATCACTTCAGAAAAACAGCACCCTCACCCAAGGCGCCACCACCACATTCAACGCCCCCGCAATCATCATCACCAACGAAGCAACCACCGCCTGCACATCCCCAAACTGCCGCGCCTTCGCCACCCCGCTGCCATGCGCGGCACCACCCAGAATGGCGCCCGCAGCCAGCTTGCTGCGCACGTGCGGCAGCAGCCGCAGGATGGTCTCGCCCATGAGCATGCCGCTGACGCCCGTGAGCAGCACGAACAGCGCGGCCAGGTCGGTGGGCCCGCCCAGCACGCGCTCGGCCTCGATGGCGAAGGGGGTGGTCACCGAGCGCACGGCCAGGCCCTTTTGCAGGTCCACGGGCAGTCCGAAGGCCTGTGCGAACCAGATGGTGGTGGCAATGGACACGCCACTGGCCACGAGCACGCCGGTGGCGATCGACATCCAGTGCTTGCGCAGCAAGTGGCGGTTTTCGTGCAGGGGCAGCGCAAAGGCCACCGTGGTGGGGCCCAGCAGCCAGACCAGCCAGTGCGTCTGGGCGATGTACTGCGGGTAGCGCACATGGGTCAGCAGCGCCAGCGCGATCAGCACCATGGGCGTGGCGACGATGGGCATGAGCAGCGGATGCGGATGGCGGCGGTACACGCGCTTGTTGGCCGCATAGCAGGCCAGCGTGGCCAGCAGCGACAGCAGGCCTATCGTCTGGTCGGACATGGCGTTCATTCCTGCTCCCTGTGCAGCCCGGCGCGCGTGGAGCGGCGCCGGGCCAGCCACAGCTCCAGCCGGTAGACGCGGTCCACGGCCAGCGCCGTGGCGGCCATCACGCAGGCCGTGCTGGCCACGATGACGCCCAGGATGCGCAGGCCCTGGTGCTGGATCAGCTCGGTGTATTCGGTGACGACCAGCATGGCGGGCACGAAGAACAGCAGCATCTCGGCCAGCAGCCAGTTGGTGCCGCCCTGCAGCCAGCGGGCCTTGACCAGCCCGCTGAACAGGCCCGTGGCCAGCAGGGCGAAGCCGATCAGCCCGGCCGGCATGCCCCAGCCGAAATGGGCGCGCACGGCCTCCATGGCCACCCACAGCGCACTGAGCAGCCCCACCTGCAGCACGCCGCGCAGCAGCGGCCAGCAGCGGTGCTGCAGGCCCTGAAACACCTGCGGCCGCAGGACGGGCATGGCGGAAATCTTTGACATGGGGCAATCCTAGGGTTTCCACTCAGATTCGTAAAATGAATAATCTCCATTTTTCCCATGCACAAAAGGAATCCTCATGGACCTGCGCGCGCTGCGCTACTTTGTCGAGGTGGTGCGCTGCAACAGCTTCACGCGTGCGGCCGAGGCGCTGCATGTGACCCAGCCCACCATCAGCAAGATGGTGCGGGCGCTGGAGGAGGAGCTGGGCGGCCCGCTGCTGCTGCGCGAGGGGCGAGGTGTGCAACTGACCGACGCAGGCCAGGTGGTCCATGCGCGCGGCCTGCAGGTGCTGGAGCAGTCACGCCAGCTGCTGCAGGAGGTGGCCGAGGTGGACGGCATTGCGCGCGGCAGCCTGAGCGTGGGCATCATGCCCACGGCCGGGCACTACATGGCGCCCGTGATCGCGCGCTTTCAGCAACTGCATCCGGGCGTGGAACTGCATGTGCAGGAGCAGGGCGCACGCGCCCAGCGCCAGCTGCTGCTGGACGGCAAGCTGGACATGGCGCTGGGCCTGCACGGCGCGGGCGAGGCGGGTGGTGACCTGGCCGGAGAGGGCCTGGAGTACTGCACCATCGCCCACCAGAAGACACGCGTGGCCTTTGCCGCGCACGAGGTGCCCGACCCGGACGCACCCGTGCACTGGAGCGAGCTGGCCCGGCGGCCCTTTGTGTTCTACACCTCGGACTTCGCCCTGCACCAGGCCGTGCTGGAACATTGCGCGGCGGCAGGCTTCAGCCCACAGGTGCGGCTGCAGACGCGCTACTGGGACTTCATCGGCGACCTGGTGGCAGAAGGCGTGGGCGTGGCCGTGATGTTCGAGCACGTGATCGCGCGGTTCGACCCCCGGCGCGTGTCCAGCCGCCCGCTGGTGGGGCCTGAACTGCACTGGGACGTGGTGCAGCTGTGGCGCAGCGGCTATCTGTCACGCGCGGCGAGGGCCTGGCTGGAGTGCGTGCGTGCGGTCTATCCCGACGACAATCGCTGAGTCCATGCAACCCAGAAAACGCCCTCCCTCGCGCTCCTTTGCGGGCCCATCCCGGCGCCTGCAGACCGCCTTCGCCGACCGGCCCGACACCGGCCCCTCACGCCTGCTGTGCTTCAACAAGCCCTACGGTGTACTCAGCCAGTTCACCCCCGAGGGCCGCTGGCGTGGCCTCAAGGAATACATCGACGTGCCGGGCGTGCATGCGGCAGGCCGGCTCGACGCCGACAGCGAAGGACTGCTGCTGCTGACCAATGACGGCCCGCTGCAGGCGCGCATCGCCGATCCGCGCTTCAAGATGGAAAAGACCTACTGGGTACAGGTCGAGGGACTGCCCGACGAGGCCGCGCTGCAGGCCCTGCGCCAGGGCGTGCAGCTCAACGACGGCATGACGCTGCCCGCGCAGGCGCGCCGGCTGGAGCCGCCGCCCGTGCTGTGGCAGCGCGACCCGCCCATCCGCGTGCGCCAGAACATTCCCGACTGCTGGATCGAGCTGGTCATCCGCGAAGGCCGCAACCGCCAGGTGCGCCGCATGACGGCGGCCATTGGCCACCCCACGCTGCGGCTGGTGCGCGCGGCCATCGGGCCCTACACGCTGGACGGCCTGGAGCCCGGCCAGTGGAAGGATGTGGAGCCCGCCTAGGGCTCCGGATTGTCGGGGGGTGCCACAGCCTGCCAGCGCTGCAGGCCGAGCCACGGATGAAAGCGCCGCGCCTCGCCCACTTCCACGCGCTCCACGCTGCCGGCCAGCAGCGGCCACAGGCGCTGCAATTGCGCCGAGCGCTGCTGCGTGCAGCGCCGCGCGCGGGCCAGCAACTCGCTGCCCTGGCCCAGCAGGCGCGACAGCTCGCGCAGGCGCGGCGGCGGCAGGCATTGGGCGCTGGCCAGCATCAGCCAGGACGGTGCCTGGCCCGCCTGGGCGGGGCCGCTGGCGGCGAACTGCTCCAGCAAAGCGACATGGGCGCTGAGCAGGGGCGCGGGCGGCTTCTCGGCCAGCATGACCTCCAGCAGAGTGCCCTCGATGCGCCAGCGGGCGGGCACCACGGCGTGCTCTACCGAGTTGCCGAAGCGCGTGGACTGGCGATGACTGACGGCACGGCTGCCCTGCTCCAGCAAGGGCTGCAGCAGTTCGGCCAGGGCCTGCTCGCGCTGCGCCGTGGGCGCTTCGGCCAGCGTGATGCGCAGCGGCACGGCCTCGTAGCCGCGCAGCTGGTCGCGCCAGGCCATCCAGCCCGCCGTGTCGGGGCCGCCCAGCAGCAGGGCGAGGAAGGCGCCCAGGCCGGCCAGGGCCGACCCGGTCCACCAGGACACCGGCACAGGCTGCCGCCCGGCGATCAGCCAGCCCGTCAACCAGACCAGCGCCCCGGCGCAGATGGCTGCCAGCAAGCCCATGCCGAAGGCGAGGAAGGGCGCGCCATCGAGCCGGTCGGGCAGCAGCACCAGCATGGCCACGCAGGCCGCGCCGGCGCACAGCGCAACGGCCCACCAGCCCGCCACGGGCAGGGTGCGCGCGGTGCGGCCAGTGAGACCCGTGAGACCCGTACGGCCGGCCAGTGCCAGCAGCAGCAGTGCCACCACCGCGCCAGCGGTCAGCGCAATGAACAGGGGCGCAAACACCCACAGCGCCAGCAGCCCGAGGACCGCCGATACCGCAAGCGACAGCGCCAGCATGCTCAGGCCTTCTTGAGGAACTCCGACTTGAGCAGCATGGAGCCCAGTTCGGTCTTGCAGTCCACGTTGTGGCCGTCGGCGCCATCGACCAGGCGGATGCCCTTGATCTTGCTGCCCTTCTTGAGCACGGTGGACGAGCCCTTGACCTTGAGGTCCTTGACCAGGATCACGGCATCGCCGTCGGCCAGCGCATTGCCGTTGGCGTCGCGCACGATGCCGTCGCCAGCGGCGGCTTCGCCGGACTCTTCTTCGGCCTGCATGGGCCATTCGAAGGCGCAGTCGGGGCAGATGTAGCTGGTGGCGTCGGGATAGGTGTTTTCAAGGCCGCACTGGGGGCAGGCGGGAGTGGTCTGGGGCATGGGATGGACAGATTCGGTGAAGACAAAGAGCGCGGCGGGCGCGCCGTACCTGGCGATTGTCGCCCCTGCCCCCGCAGGCATGCCCCGGCAAACCCGAGCGGCCTGCTACGCTGCGCGCCACTCTTTGCTTTTTCCCCATGGATACGCTGACCCCCTTGCGCGCCTTCCGGCGCATCGTAGAACTGGGCTCCATCGCCAAGGCGGCCGACGCGCTGGAGCTGTCCTCGGCCGCGCTGAGCAAGCAGCTGCGCGCGCTCGAAGCCCATCTGGGCGCCGTGCTGCTGCAGCGCACCACGCGCCGCATGAGCCTGACCGACACGGGCCAGGCCTACTACGCCGAGTGCTGCCGCCTGCTCGATGAATTCGATGCGCTGGAGCAGTCGGTGCGCGCGCAGTCGCAGCAGGTGGCCGGCCGGCTGCGCGTGAATGCGCCGCTGTCGTTTGCGCTGAGCACGCTGTCGCCGCTGCTGGCGCGCTTCATGCAGCGCCATCCGCAGCTGCAGATCGACCTGTCCATGGAAGACCGGCTGGTGGATGCGGTGGGCCAGGGCTTCGATGTGTCCATCCGCCTGAGCGCGGAGCTGGCGGACTCCTCGCTGATCGCGCGGCGCCTGGCCTCGCTGTCGCAGATGCTGTGCGCGGCCCCGTCCTATCTGCAGGCGCATGGCCGCCCGGCCAGTGCCGCCGGGCTGCGCGGCCATGCGCTGCTGAACTACAGCCTGGCGCATGCGCCCCGCGAAGCGGGCGAGAGCCCACAGGCGCCGTCCGAGGCGCGCGCCAACGTCAACAACAGCCTGATGCTGCGCGACCTGCTGGTGGCGGGCCTGGGCATTGGCGCCCTGCCCTCGTTCCTGGCGCGGCCGGCGATTGCGGCAGGCCAGCTGGTCGCACTGGACCTTGCGGACCAGGCCGCGCAGGCCCGCCATGTCTACGCGGTCTATCCCACGCAGCGCCACCTGCTGCCCAAGGTGCGCGCCTTCGTGGACTTCCTGGCCGAGGAGCTGCCCGCCGCCATGGGCGAGGATTGTTGACGCCGCGTTAAGAGTTCCTCAAGCGCGCGCCCCTTTTTCGCGCCGGGCCTGCGGCCTACGCTTGCCGTCCATCACAGCCATGAAGGACACAAGCATGACGCAATGCAATGATTTTTCCTGCGCCCTGCCCGCGCAGGATGCGGCGGCCGCCTCGCCGCAGCAGGCCCTGCAGGCGGCGCCCGCAGCGGCGCCTGCGGTCGCCCCCGCCATCGACTTCTTCCATGACGTGGTCTGCGGCTGGTGCTACGTGATGTCGCCACGCCTGCGCCAGGTGGCGCGCGAGCTGGGCCTGCGCGTGCGCCACCGCAGCTTCGTGCTGCAGGCCTCGCGCGCCGAGATGGTGGCGGCCTTCGGCTCCATGGAGCGCGCCAAGCAGGTCATCCTGGAGCACTGGCAGGCCTGCGCGCAGCATGACGACGAGGACCGCATCGACATCGAGGGCATGCGCCGCGAGGCCTTCGAGTACCCCAGCGGCATGGCCGGCGCACTGGCCTGCCAGGCGGCCCAGATCCTGGGCGGCGATGACGCGCACTGGGATCTGTTCGACGCCATCCAGCATGCCCACATGAGCGAGCACCGCAACATCGGCGACGCCGAAGTGCTGCTGGACATCGCCACGCGCACGGGCTTCGAGCGCAACGCCTTCGCAGGCTGCATGGAAGGCGCCCAGGCGCTGGAGCAGGTGCGCCAGGACCGCGCTCTGGCGCAGCGCATGGGCCTGCGCTCCATTCCCACGCTGATCGCGCCGGGCCTGCCGCCGCTGCAGACCCAGTCGCTGGCTGCGCTGCGCGAACGGCTGCACTTCCTGGCGGCCTGAGCGCCCCCGTCTTTGCTTTTTTTCATCGGCGTTTTCCGCCTTCCCTTGCGCGCGGCATGCGCGCCCTTTATCAGCAGACCAAGGACTCTTGCATGACTCTCCAACGCTTCGCTCGCCGCATGGCGCTGCCCTCTCTCGTGATCGCCCTGGCCGCCGCCTTCGCGGGCACCGCAGCCCAGGCCCACGGCGGCCACGAGCCCCCGGCCGGCGCACGCCAGGACGTGGGCACCAGCCCCTGGGGGCCGGCCGATGAGATCGGCCGCCTGAACCTGATCACGCCGGCCTCGCGCGCGGCCATCCTGCAGCGCATCACGGGCGGGCAGGTCTATGACCTGGCCACCGAGTACTACGTGGGCATGCCCAGCTGGCAGGACGCGGGCGATCCGCACTACCAGTTCTGGATGACGCACACGCCGCGCGGCACCGTGGTGGACGACCCGATGAACGTGGGCAAGGACATGAACGCCACGCGCAGCTACACGGGCACGGCGTTTTCCATGTACAGCCATACGGGCACGCACATCGATGCGCTCAACCACTTCGGCATCCGCGGCAGGATCTGGAACGGCTTCAGCGCAGACCAGCACCTGGGCGACCGGGGCTGGCAGCGCACGGGCATCGAGAAATTCCCGCCGCTGGTGGCGCGCGGCGTGCTGATCGACGTGGCGGCCGCCAAGGGCCTGGAGATGCTGCCCGACCAGTACCGCATCACGCGCCAGGACCTCAAGGATGCGCTGGCACGCCAGAAGGTGACGCTGCAGGAGGGCGACATCGTGCTGGTGCGCACGGGCCGCATGAAGCTGTACGGCCAGCCCCAGGCCTACATGGCCAAGCCGCCGGGCCTGGGCCTGGATGCCGCGCGCTTCCTGGTGGAGGAAGGCGGCGCCATGATCGTGGGCGCCGACAACCTGAGCCTGGAGACGTTCCCGTCCGAGGTGGACGACGACTACGTACCGCTGCACAGCTACCTGCTGGCGCAAAAGGGCGTGCCCATCATGGAGCTGGTGGCGCTGGACGATCTGTCGCGCGACAAGGTCTACGAGTTCGCCTTCATCGGCGGCCCGCTCAAGATCCGCGGCGGCGACGCCGCGCCGCTGCGGCCCATCGCCATCCCGGTGCGCTGAGCGGGGCAAGACGAGATTTCTTGAGCTTGACCTCGAAACTCCCGCGCCCCCAAGGCGAGGGACACCGAGCAAGGGCCTACGCCGGCCGCGCCGCCCCGCAGCAAGGGTGTCGCCGGCTGCCCGTACGCCCCCCTCCGAAGAGAGGGGGAAGGCGCGAAGCGACTCAGGGGGTGATCACAGACTCGTGCCCATTTTGCTGAGGAAGCGCTCGCAGGCGTCGAGCTGGGCCAGCTCGACGAACTCGTCGGGCTTGTGCGCCTGCTCGATGGAGCCGGGGCCGCAGACCACGGTGGGAATGCCGGCGTTGTGGAACAGGCCGGCCTCGGTGCCGTAGGCCACCTTGCGCTTTTCCTGGTCGGCGGTCAGCGCGCGCACCAGCTGGGTGATGGCGGCTTCTTCCGAGGCTTCCAGCGCGGGCGCGCTGGCGCCGGTCTCGATCTCGATGCGCGCGTCGGCGAACTCGGCGCGCATGCGCGGCAGCAGTTCGTCGCGCACATAGGACTCGACCTGGGCCTGGATGCCGTCCACCGACATGCCGGGCAGGTTGCGGAATTCATAGGCGAATTCGCACAGCTCGGGGATGGTGTTGACCGCGATGCCGCCCTGGATCTGGTTGGTGGTCATGGTGGTGAAGGGCACGTCGAAGAATTCGTCGTAGGGGCCGTGCGCCTTGAAGTGGTCGGCGATGTCCCGGATGCGACAGATCAGCCGCGCCGCGTATTCGATGGCATTGCTGCCGCGCGGCGTGAGCGACGAATGCGCGGCCTTGCCGTGCACGCGGCAGCGGTAGAGGTTGATGCCCTTGTGCGCCACCACGACCTGCATGCTGGTGGGCTCGCCGACCACGCAGCCGTCGAAGCGCGCGCCCTCGGCCTTGAGCTGGTTGATCATCACGGGCGCGCCCGCGCAGCCGATTTCCTCGTCGTACGAGAAGGCCAGGTGCACGGGCCTGGCGCGCTGCGTGGCCAGGAATTCGGGCACCAGCGCCAGCGAGGCGGCGATGAAGCCCTTCATGTCGCAGCTGCCGCGACCATAGAGGCGCCCGCCCTTTTCGGTGAGCGCAAAGGGGTTGGTGCTCCACTGCTGGCCATCGACCGGCACCACGTCGGTATGGCCGGACAGCACGATGCCACCCTGCGTTTCGCCATTGCTGGCCGGCAAAGTGGCGAAGAGATTGGCCTTGGCGCCGTCCGGAGAGTGGAACAATCGGGCACTCACGCCCAGCGTGGCCAACTCATCGCGTACACACTCGATCAGCGCCAGGTTGGAGTTGCGGCTGGTGGTGTCGAATGCGACCAGTGTTTCCAGCCAGTCGCGGGTGTTTTTCCAGGTAGTCATGTGGTTCCATCTGCGCCATGGCCTGCGCCGCCCTTCGTGGACGACGCAGGCCATGGCATAGGCATTGCATATGGCGAAGCAGTGTACGCCCGGGTTGCGGCCCGGGCAGGCACGCCGCCCCATGCCCCGGGCGTGACTGCCGTCTTTTCAATCCCTTTTCGGAAATGGACCCTGCTTTGACCAAGCAAACCGTCTCGACCCGCAACATCGTGGCTGCCGTCATCGGCAACGCGCTGGAGTGGTATGACTTCCTGGTGTTCGCCTTCATGACACCCATCGTCGCCAAGCTGTTCTTCCCCAGCAATCCCGACAATCCGGACGACAACATCAACCGCATCCTGATGACCACGGCCGTGTTCGGCGTGGGCTTTTTCATGCGGCCCGTGGGCGGCATCCTGCTGGGCCTGTACGGGGACCGCAAGGGCCGCAAGGCGGCCATGGTGATGGTGACCGGCCTGATGGCCGTGGCCATCGCGCTGATCACGCTGGCGCCCACGTATGCGGCGGTGGGCATCCTGGCGCCGCTGTTCATCGTGCTGGCACGGCTGCTGCAGGGCTTTGCGGCCGGCGGCGAGTTCGGCACGTCCACGGCACTGCTGATCGAGCTGGCACCGCCCGGCAAGCGCGGCTTCTATGGTTCCTGGCAGATGGCCGGCCAGATGCTGGCCCTGCTGATCGGCGCGGCCACGGGCACGCTGATCACCGAGATCTTCACCGAGGAGGAACTGATGGCCTGGGCCTGGCGCGTGCCCTTCGCCGTGGGCCTGCTGATCGTTCCCGTGGCGCTGTACATCCGCCGCCATGTGGAGGAGCCCGAGGTCTTCAAGGAAATGCAGGCCGCGCAGGCCAGCGGCAAGGCGCGCCAGATCGGCATCATGGAGATGCTGCGCACGCATGCGCGCGAGACGCTGGTGGGCATGGGCCTGGTGGTCACGGCCACGGTGTCCATCTACATCACCTTCACCTATCTGGTGACCTATGCCACGGTGACGCTGAAGCTGCCCATGCGCGATGCCTTCATGGTGCAGATGGCCGGGGCCGCGCTGATGGTGGTGATCATGCCGTTCTTCGGCGCCCTGTCGGACCGCGTGGGCCGCCGCATGCTGACCATCGGCTCGCTGATCGGCTACCTGGTGGTGCTCTACCCGCTGTATGCCTGGCTGACCGACGGCCCCACGGTGCAGAAGCTGCTCATCACCCAGCTGGTGGTCTGCGTGTTCGTGGCCGTGTTCTTCGGCGTGTTCAGCACGGTGATGGCCGAGCTGTTCCCGCCCCAGGTGCGTTCGGCCGGCATGTCCATGGCCTACAACGTGGCCGTGATGATCTTCGGCGGCTTCGCGCAGTTCATCGTGACCTGGCTGATCCGCTCCACGGGCTCGCCCATGGCGCCGGCCTTCTATGTGATGTTCGGCGTGACGCTGGGCCTGCTGGCGGCCTTCTTCATCAAGGACCGCGCGATGGAGCGCAACCTGCGCTGATCCCCCCGGGCGGCGCGCCCTGCGCCGCCCTCGCGCATGCCCCGGCACGGGGCCTGCGCAGCCTTGCCGCACGCCGCGCGCACCATGCGCGGGCATGCCGGCCCCCGCCCTGCACCACGGCGGGGAGGCCCACCCGCATCTGCCGATTTCATGCAGAAAAGTCAGGGCTGAACTTCTCTGGAGTGCCGCAAATCCGCAGGGAATACCCTCTGCTGGCACGCGTTTCGCTTGTCTACATTCTTGCATGCAAGTTGCAGAGCCACTTGCATACAAGATTCCACAACTTGCGAAAGACGACTATGCGCCGCTTTGCCAGATCACTGTTCGGACAGGTGGTGATCGCACTCATCCTGGGTGTGCTCGCCGGAATATTGGCCCCTGAATGGGCCGTGAAGCTCAAGCCCCTGGGAGATGGCTTCATCAAGCTCATCAAGATGATCATTCCCGTGCTGGTGTTCTGCGTGGTGGTGCACGGCATCGCGGGCGCGGGCGACCTCAAGCGCGTGGGCCGGGTCGGCGTCAAGTCGCTGATCTACTTCGAGGTGCTGACCACCATCGCCCTGGTGCTGGGCCTGGTGCTGGCCTTCGTGTTCCAGCCCGGCGCGGGCATGAACGTGGACCCGAGCAAGCTCGACGCCTCGGCCATGAGCGCCTATGCCAGCAACGCCGACAAGCTGACCAGCGGCGGCACGGTGGACTTCCTGATGAAGCTCATCCCCACCACCGTGGTGCAGGCCTTTGCCACGGGCGACGTGCTGCAGGTGCTGCTGTTCGCCGTGCTGTTCGGCTGCGCACTGACCATGCTGGGCGAGCGCGGCGCGCCCGTGCATGCGCTGATCGACACGCTGTCGAACGTGCTGTTCAAGATCATGGGCATCCTCATCAAGCTGGCGCCGCTGGGCGTGCTGGGCGCCATCGCCTTCACCGTGGGCCAGTACGGCATAGGCTCGCTCAAGCAGCTGGGCATGCTGGTGCTGCTGTTCTACGTGGCCGTGATCTTCTTCGTCTTCGTGGTGCTGGGCCTGGTGATGCGCTTTTCGGGCTTCAGCCTGATCAAGCTGCTGCGCTACCTGCGCGAGGAGCTGATGGTGGTCTTCGCCACCACCTCCTCGGACAGCGTGCTGCCCCAGATCATGGCCAAGCTGCGCAACCTGGGCGTGCGCGACTCCACCGTGGGCCTGGTGATTCCCACGGGCTACTCGTTCAACCTGGACGCCTTCTCCATCTACATCACGCTGGCGGCCGTGTTCATCGCCCAGGCCACGAACACGCCCATCGGCATGGCCGACCTGCTGACCATCCTGGCGATTGCGCTAGTGACCTCCAAGGGCGCCCACGGCGTGCCGGGCTCGGCCATCGTGGTGCTGGCGGCCACGCTGCATGCGATTCCGGCCATCCCCGCCATCGGCCTGGTGCTGGTGCTGTCGGTGGACTGGTTCATGGGCATTGCCCGCGCGCTGGGCAACCTGATCGGCAACTGCGTGGCCACGGTGGCCATCGCGGCCTGGGAAGGTGACATCGACCGCGAGCGCGCCCATGCCGTGCTCAACGGCCTGGCCGACAATCAGGGGCCCGACGCCGAGCCCTCCGGCGCCGCCGCCGTCCCCGCAACCGTGACTCCTGCCCACCCTGCAACGCAATGACACCTGTAAGCCCCCAGCACATCGCCGAGCGCGTCGTCGAAGCCATCCTGGCCCAGAAACTGGCGCCCGGCGAACGGCTGGGGGAGCAGGAACTGGCCGACAACTTCGAGGTCAGCCGCACCATGGTGCGCGAGGCGCTGATGCAGCTGCAGGCGCGCGGCTTCGTGCAGGTGCAGCCCCGGCGCGGCTGGTACGTGGTCCAGCCCTCGGCCGAGGAGGCGCAGGACGCCTTCGCGGCGCGCCGCATCATCGAGACCGGCATCCTGGGCGAGGCCGGGCGCCCCCTGCAAAGCGTGATCGGCCAGCTGCGCCGCCACATCGCCCAGGAGCAGGAAGCCATTGCCGGCGCCGACGCGGCCACGCGCGCCTTCCTGCTGGCCGACTTCCACGTCTGCCTGGCCGAGCAGATGGGCCACCGGCTGCTGGCGCTCACCCTGCGCGACCTCACGGCGCGCACCACGCTGGCGGCCACATTGTTCCAGTCCACCCACAGCGCCAGCCAGTCCTGCGCCGAGCACGAGCGCATCGTCGAGGCCCTGGAGCGCGGCGACACCGAGGGCGCCAAGGCCCTGCTGCTGGAGCACATCGGCACGGTGGAGCGTTCGCTGGAGATCCGCCCGAGCGAGGCGCCCGACGCCGGCGACCGCCTGCGTGCCACGCTGGCGCCCCTGTTCGGGGATAACCCTGTGTCGGTGGGTCGGCAAATTTCCACCGACCGTCGCTAAAACGCCAATCCGGGCCCTACGGGGCGCACTGTCATGGTGCCGACACGGCTGACTGCATACGCTGCTGAGCTGGCGCATTGCGCGCCGTTCATCAACCCACCACTGCTTCGGATATGACCCAACGTCCTATGTCCTTTTCCCGCACTCCCCTGCTCGCGTCCCTGTGCGCGGCTGCAGTCCTCACGGCCTGCGGCGGCGACGGCGGCTCGTTCTACCTCACGCTCGACGGAAAGCAGCCCCAGGTGATCGCCCACCGCGGCTTCTCGGGCAAGTTCCCGGAGCAGACGCGCATGGCCTACGAGGCCGCCGCCGACGCGGGCGCGGACATGCTCGAACTCGACATGCACCTGACGAAGGACTGCCAGCTGGTCGCCCGCCACAACGCCTGGCTCAGCGACAGCACCAACGTGGCCGACGTGGCCAAGACCAATGCCGAAGTGGCGCGCCGCCAGCGCACTGCGGCCGGCGTGCTGGTCAACGTGAAGTACCCCGCCGTGCCTGCCAACGGCCCCTCGCAATACCTGAGCGACCAGCTCGATGCCAACGATCCCAAGTCCGTGCTCAAGGCCCTGGTGGTCGATGGCGAGGACCACCGCAACGACTGGTCCATCAGCGACTTCACGATGCAGGAGCTGCGCACCTGGCTGGGCGGCACGATCCTGGACAACCGCAGCGAGCGCCCCACCGAGTGGAACGGCAAGCTGCCCCTGATCAGCGCCCAGGACGTGCTGGACATCGCCGCCGCCAAGGGCAAGGCCCTGGGCCGCACCATCCCCGTCTACGCCGAGACCAAGAACCCGTACTGGAACAACCAGCAGGCGATCGCCAACGGCTGCGGCGCGCCCGGCTCGCGCCCGTTTGAAGACGCGGTGATCAAGCTGCTGGACCAGAACAAGCTCAACGCCAAGGATTCGCCCATCTACATCCAGAGCTTCGACCCGGCCAGCCTCAAGTACCTGCGCCAGGCCGGCATGAAGGCCAAGGGCGTGCAGCTGATCGACGGCAACGACTTCAATCTGCGCGACGGCTCCATGGTCTACATCACCAACGATGAGTGGACCTTCATCAGCGGCCGCCCCTACAGCTGGACCCTGGCCGGCGACGCGCGCACCTTCGCCACCATGCTCACGCCCGCAGGCCTGGCCGAGATCAAGACCTATGCCGACGGCATCGGCCCCTGGAAGCCCCAGGTCCTGGCCCACTCCGTCGTGCCCTACAAGGACGGCGCCGGCCTCAAGGACGTGAACACCGTCAAGGACACGGGCCTGATCCGCGACGCCCACAAGGCCGGCCTGATCGTGCACAGCTTCACCTTCCGCAACGAGCCGGGCCGCCTGGCAGGCCTGTACAAGGGCGACCCCGTGCAGGAATACCTGGCCTACTACCGCCTGGGCATCGACGGCGTGTTCACCGACTTCACGGACACGGCCGTTGCGGCGCGCAAGGCGTACAACAAGGAAATCGGGCTCTGATCGAGCGCTGAATGCCGCTGCGGCGGCGTCCATAAAAAAGCCAGGGCATGCCCTGGCTTTTTTCTTGCAACGCGCGGCACCAGTCCGCGCGGACAAACGTTCTCACCCCAGATTCGGCGCCAGCAACCGGCGCAGTTCCTCGATGTCCATGCCCCGGCGCGCGGCCATGTCGGCGAGCTGGTCCTCGCCGATCTCGCCGACGTTGAAGTAGACGGAGTCGGGGTGGCCGATGTAGAAGCCGCTGACGCTGGAGGCCGGGTTCATGGCCAGGCTTTCGGTCAGGCTCATGCCGATCTCGTCGGCCTTGAGCACGGCGAACAGGTCGGTCTTGGCGCTGTGGTCGGGGCAGGCCGGGTAGCCAGGCGCGGGGCGCACGCCCTTGTACTGTTCCTTGATCAGCGCTTCGTTGCTGAGGTCCTCGTCGGGCGCATAGCCCCACAGGTCCTTGCGCACGCGCTGGTGCAGGCATTCGGCGAAGGCCTCGGCCAGGCGGTCGGCCAGGGCCTTGAACATGATGCCGGAGTAGTCGTCCAGCGCGTCTTCGAACTCCTTGTCCTTCTTCTCGGCGCCGATGCCGGCCGTGACGGCGAACAGGCCCGCGTAGTCCTGGATGCCCGATTCCTTGGTGGCCACGAAGTCGGACAGGCAGCGGCTGGGGCGCATCACGGGCTGGCCATCCGGGCCTTCCACCATCTGCTTTTCGGTTTGCTGGCGCATGCCGTACCAGGTCATCAGCACCTGGCTGCGGGACTCGTCGGCGTAGAACTCGATGTCATCGCCCACGCGGTTGGCAGGGAACAGGCCGATGGCGCCGTTGGCCTGCAGCCAGCGGCCTTCGATGATTTTCTTGAGCATGGCCTGGCCGTCGGCCAGCACCTGGCGGGCCTGCACGCCCACGATCTCGTCGTCGAGGATGGCCGGATAGGGGCCGGCCAGGTCCCAGGTCTGGAAGAACGGGCCCCAGTCGATGTATTCGGCGATCTCGGCCAGGTCGAAGTTGCGGAACACGCGCCGGCCCAGGGCGCGCGGCGCCACGGGGGCCTGGGAAAAGTCCACGGGCGTGGCGTTGGCGCGGGCCTTGTCCAGCGGCCACAGCGGCGTCTTCTTCTTGTTGGCGTGCTGGGTGCGGACCTTGTCGTAGTCGGCCTGGATCTCGGCCAGGTAGTTGCCCTTGTTCTCGCCCAGCAGGCTCTGGGCCACGCTGACGCTGCGCGAGGCATCGGGCACGTAGACCACGGGGCCTTCGTACTTGGGCGCGATCTTGACGGCGGTGTGCACGCGCGAGCAGGTGGCGCCGCCAATCAGCAGCGGAATCTTCTTGATGCGGAAGTAGTCGTCCTTGTGCATCTCGCCGGCGACGTATTGCATCTCTTCGAGGCTGGGCGTGATCAGGCCCGACAGGCCGATGATGTCCGCGCCCTCGGCCTTGGCCTTGGCCAGGATCTCGTGGCAGGGCACCATCACGCCCATGTTGATGACCTCGAAGTTGTTGCACTGCAGGACCACGGTGACGATGTTCTTGCCGATGTCGTGCACGTCGCCCTTGACGGTGGCGATGACGATCTTGCCCTTGCTGGACACGTCCAGGCCCGCCGCTTCCTGCTGGCGCTTTTCCTCTTCGATGTAGGGCACGAGGTGGGCCACGGCCTGCTTCATCACGCGCGCCGACTTGACCACCTGGGGCAGGAACATCTTGCCGGCGCCGAACAGGTCGCCCACGATGTTCATGCCGTCCATGAGCGGGCCTTCGATCACGTGCAGCGGGCGGCCGCCGCCCTGCACCACGATCTGCTGGTAGGCCTCTTCGGTGTCGACGACGATGAAGTCGGTGATGCCGTGCACCAGGGCGTGCGACAGGCGCTCGCCCACGGTCTTCGGGTTCTCGGGCGTGCCGCGCCATTCGAGCTTCTTGCTGTCGTCCTTGGCGGCGCCCTTGGCGGCGTCGGCAATCTCCAGCAGGCGTTCCGCAGCGTCAGGGCGGCGGTTGAGCACCACGTCTTCCACGCGCTCGCGCAGTTCGGGCTCCAGGTCGTCATAGACGCCGACCATGCCGGCGTTGACGATGCCCATGTCCATGCCCGCCGAGATGGCGTGGTAGAGGAACACGGTGTGGATGGCCTCGCGCACGGGGTCGTTGCCGCGGAAGCTGAAGCTCACGTTGGAGACGCCGCCCGAGACCTTGGCGCCGGGCAGGTTCTGCTTGATCCAGCGCACGGCCTCGATGAAGTCCACGGCGTAGTTGTCGTGTTCCTCGATGCCGGTGGCCACGGCGAAGATGTTGGGGTCGAAGACGATGTCCTCGGGCGGGAAGCCCACCTCGTCCACCAGGATGCGGTAGGCGCGCTCGCAGATCTCGATCTTGCGCTGGTAGGTGTCGGCCTGGCCCTTCTCGTCGAAGGCCATGACCACGGCGGCCGCGCCGTAGCGCTTGATCAGCCGGGCCTGGCGCTTGAATTCATCCAGGCCTTCCTTCATGGAGATGGAGTTGACGATGCCCTTGCCCTGCAGGCAGCGCAGGCCGGCCTCGATGACCTCCCACTTGGAGCTGTCCACCATGACCGGCACCTTGGCGATGTCGGGCTCGGAGGCGATGAGGTTCAGGAAGCGCACCATGGCGGCCTTGCTGTCGAGCATGGCCTCGTCCATGTTCACGTCGATGACCTGGGCGCCGTTTTCCACCTGCTGGCGCGCCACGGACAGCGCTTCCTCGTACTGCTCGTTGAGGATCATGCGCGCAAAGGCCTTGGAACCCGTGACGTTGGTGCGCTCGCCCACGTTGACGAACAGCGTGCCCTCGCCGATGGTCACCGGCTCCAGTCCGGACAGCTTCATGGGAGGGGGAGTGAAAGAGGACGACATCAAGCTCACCTGCAAAAACGGCATGGCAACAGGTGAGCGTCGTTGGCACCGTGGGCGCGGTCCGGCCGGGAACCTGCACCTGGCCCAAGCCTGACGCGGCACGCGATCCGGTGTACGGATGGGCGGGTGCCGCGCTGCAACGCTCCTCGGGCCAAAGCCCGGGATTCTACGGCGGCTGGCGGCGGCCTGCAGTGCGGGTTTTACGCCCGCATTCGGGGCAGGCCTGCACAAAGCCATGCGGCACTGCACCAAAGCGCGGCAGCGCGGGCCGCTGGCGGCGCCTTCGGGACGGATTGTCTATGCCCCATCGCCCCGGATTCTTTGCAATGCCTGAGGACAACGCTCCTTTTTTTGCATCTGGCACGCAATTCGCTATCTGCTGGGTACGTGGTCTGACCAGTCAGGCCAAAACCCTCCACCCGCGCCAGCCCATGCAAAGCATTCCGATCTCGATGGCCCAGACGCTGCAGCAGCACATCCTGAGCGGCCACTACCCCGGCGGCAGCCAGCTGCCGCCGCAGCGCGAGCTGGCCCGGCAGCTGGGCATCAGCCGCGCTTCGCTGCGCGAGGCGCTGTCCATGCTGGAGGCCCTGGGCCTGGTCGAGATCCAGCCGGGCAAGGGCGTGCGCATCAACGGCCCGCACAGCGGCCGTGCACGCATGCACCGCGCCTATGCCACCCCGGCGCTGGGCACGCTGTCGCCGCGCCAGCTGATCGAGCTGCGCCTGGTGCTGGAGCCCGGCTGGGCCGCGCTGGCGGCCGTGCGCGCCGACGACAGCGGCCTGCGCCAGCTGCAATGGACCCAGTCCCAGCTGGCCCACGCCCTGGACCGCAGCGACCTGCTGGCCGCCGCCGACGCCGATCTGCAGTTCCACCTGCTGCTGGCCCAGCTGTCGGGCAACCCGGGCCTGGTGGCCATGGCGCGCCAGCTGGAGCTGGCCATCAGCCACAGCCTGCGCCTGCCCTTTGCCTGGAGCGGCGCCGACGACCAGCCGGTGCGCGAGCACGACGCCATCGTGCAGGCCGTCTGCGCAGGCGATGCGCCGGGCGCGGCGGGCGCCATGCGCGCCCACCTGCTGTCGGCTGCCAGGCGCAGCGGCATCGATCTCGACACACCGGACGACGCGGCGGCGCCCGACGCGACGGCGCCCGACGCAACGGCGCCCGACGCAACGGCGCCCGATACATCTGCGCCCGACCCTGACCCGCTTTCCTTTCGCCTCATCCCACCTTCCGAAGGAGCTTTCGCATGACTTCCCCCCTGACACCCCGCCGCGCATTCATCCGCACCGCCCTGGCGGCCGCCACCCTGGCCGCTGCCGGCCTGGGCGGCGCCGCTCATGCCGATATGCTGGCCAACATCCAGAAGGCCGGCGTGCTGCGCGTGGCGATTCCGCAGGACTTCCCGCCCTTCGGCTCGCTGGGCACCGACCTGAAGCTGCAGGGCTATGACATCGACATGGCGGCCCTGGTGGCCCAGGAGCTGGGCGTGAAGGTGGAGCTGGTGCCCGTGACCAGCACCAACCGCATCCCCTTCCTGACCACGGGCAAGGCCGACATCGTCATCTCCAGCCTGGGCAAGAACGCCGAGCGCGCCAAGGTGATCGACTTCACCCAGGCCTATGCGCCCTTCCCCAAGAGCGTCTATGGCCCCAAGGACATGAGCATCAAGGCCCCTGCCGACCTGGCCGGCAAGACCGTGGGCGTGACGCGCGGCTCCACCGAGGACCTGGCCCTCACGCAGGTGGCGCCGGCCTCGGCCACCATCAAGCGCTACGAGGACAACAACGCCACCGCGCAAAGCTACCTGACGGGCCAGGTGCAGCTGGTGACGCTGGGCAACATCGTGGCCAACGCCGTCAACGAGCGCACCAGGCTGCGCCAGCTGGACGTGAAGTTCGCGGTCGAGGACACGCCCTGCTACATCGGCGTGGCCAAGGGCGAGCCGGCGCTGCTGCAGAAGGTGGACGCCATCATCACCAAGCTCAAGGCCGACGGCCGCCTGACCGGCCTGTCCCAGCGCTGGATGAAGATGCCGCTGCCCGCCACCCTGTAACCGCTGCGCCCCTGCTCCCGGAAATCCTTCCATGGCCTATCAATTCGACTTCGGCGCCGTGTTCGACTACAGCGGCCTGCTGGCACAGGGCGCGGGCTTCACGCTGGCGCTGACGGCGGCGGGCGCCGTGCTGGGCGGCGCCATCGGCGTGGCCGGCGGCGTCAGCCGCGCCTGGCGCATTGCGCCGCTGCACTGGCTGTTCAAGGTGTACGTGGAGGGCATACGCAACACGCCCTTCCTGGTGCAGCTGATGTTCGTGTTCTTCGGCCTGCCTTCGCTGGGCGTGCAGATCAACGAATGGCAGGCCTGCCTGCTGACCACGGTGATCAACCTGGGCGCCTACATCACCGAGATCGTGCGCGCCGGCATCCAGGAGACGCCGCGCGGCCAGCTGGAAGCCGCTGGCGCGCTGGGCATGGGCCGCTGGGCGGTCTTCCGCCATGTGGTGCTGCGCCCTGCGCTGCAGCGGGTCTGGCCCTCGCTGAGCAGCCAGATCGTGATCGTGATGCTGGGCACCTCGGTGGTCTCGCAGATCGCGGCCCAGGACCTGACGTTTGCGGCCAACTTCATCCAGTCGCGCAACTTCCGCGCGTTCGAGACCTACCTGGTGGTGACGGCGGCGTACTTCGTGCTGGCCCTGGCACTGCGCCAGTTGCTGGCCTGGATAGGCCAGCGCTTCGTGGTGGGCCGCCGCACGCCGCGTGCAGCCAGGCCCGCTGCACCCGCTGCACCTGCAACCACTGCCGGAGACGCCGCATGATTGCCGACATTCCCCTGCTGCCCATCCTGGCCAAGCTGGCCGAGGGCCTGCTGGCCACGCTGGCGCTGTCGCTGCTGGCCTTCGTGCTGGGCGGCGCCACCGGATTGCTGGTGCTGTTCGCCCGCGTGGGCCGCAGCCTGAACCTGCGCCGCCTGGCCAAGGCCTATATCCAGGCCTTCCAGAACACGCCGCTGCTGATGCAGATGTTCATCGTGTTCTTCGGCTCGTCCATGGCCGGCCTGGACATCTCGCCCTGGACGGCGGCCGCCATCGGCCTGACGCTGTACACCAGCGCCTACCTGGCCGAGGTCTGGCGCGGCTGCGTGGAGTCCATTCCCCGCGGCCAGTGGGAAGCCTCGTCCAGCCTGGCCATGGGCTACCTGCAGCAGATGCGCCATGTGGTGCTGCCGCAGGCGCTGCGCCTGTCGATAGCGCCCACGGTCGGCTTCTCGGTGCAGATCATCAAGGGCACGGCCGTGGCCTCGATCATCGGCTTCAGCGAGCTGACCAAGCTCGGCTCCATGCTGGCCAACGCCACCTTCCAGCCCTTCCTCATCTACGGCCTGGTCGCCGCAGGCTACTTCCTGCTGTGCTGGCCCCTGTCCCTCTACGCATCCCATCTGGAGAAGAAACTCTATGCCGCTCGTTGATGTGCGCGCCGTTCACAAGCATTACGGCAACAACCATGTGCTCAAGGGCGTGGACCTGAGCGTGGACAGCGGCCAGGTGGTCGCCATCATCGGCCGCAGCGGCTCGGGCAAGAGCACGCTGCTGCGCTCCATCAACGGGCTGGAGGCCATCCAGTCCGGCCAGATCGTGGTGGACGACGCCGTGCTCAAGGGCTCGGAGGGCAGCGCGCCCTCGCCCGCCCAGCTGCGCGCGCTGCGCCTGAACGTGGGCATGGTGTTCCAGCAGTTCAACCTGTTCCCCCACCTGACGGCGGGCGAGAACGTGGCCCTGTCGCCCACCGTGGTCAAGGGCGTGAAAAAGCCCGAGGCGGCGGCGCTGGCGCGCCAGATGCTGGCCAAGGTCGGCCTGGGCGACAAGTACGACAGCTACCCCGACCAGCTCAGCGGCGGCCAGCAGCAGCGCGTGGCCATCGCACGCGCGCTGGCCATGCAGCCCAAGGTGCTGCTGTGCGACGAGATCACCTCGGCCCTGGACCCGGAGCTGGTCAACGAGGTGCTGGCCGTGGTCAAGCAGCTCGCCGCCGAGGGCATGACGCTGATCATGGTCACGCACGAGATGCGCTTTGCCCGCGACGTGGGCGACCAGCTGGTGTTCATGCACCAGGGCCTGATCCACGAAAGCGGCCCGGCCAAGCAGCTGTTCGCCAGCCCGCAGACGCCGGAGCTGGCCGGCTTCATCGGCGCCGTGCACTGAGCGGTACGGCCAGGCAGGACAAAGGCCCGCGTCGCGGGCCTTTTTTGCATCGGTGCGGCGCAGGGGCCGCGGTCAGTGGCTGATCATCCAGGGCCGCTTGGTCGGGAAGGTCTTGGCGCCGTTGGGCGCCGTGACCGTGGAGCCGCGCTTGCTGGCGCCGCTGCAGCAGCCGCAGCCCGAAGGGTGGCGCATGCGCGCGTAGCTGCCCTCGGCCACATCGCGTGAGCGCCTGGGCTCGTGCCGTGCGCGCTCGTTGGTGTCGTGGGCGCGGCGCTGCTCGGGGCTGGTGCAGGCCAGGCGCGGCGCGCTGACGAAGACGCGGGGCGAGGCCGCCTCGCAGATGGGGCAGGGCGCGGGCTCGTTGCGCTGCGAGAGGCTGCGCAGCGCGTCGAAGCCGCCGCATGCGGCGCAGTGGTAGTCATAGGTGGGCATGGGCGGCCTCTGGCGGATGGTGGATGGCGGGTGTCGTATGCCGGGCTTACTTGTCCTGGGCGATGGGCAGGTCCACCCCGCCCGTGATGATCTTCTGTGGTCCCTCGGCCGTGGGATTGATGTCGAAGTCGAAGATCTCCGTGGGCAGCCACAGCGTGGCGCAGGCATTGGGCACGTCCACCACGCCGCTGATGTGGCCCTGCACGGGCGCCGTGCCCAGCAGCGAGTAGGCCTGGGCACCGCTGTAGCCGAATTTCTTCAGGTACTCGATGGCGTTCAGGCAGGCCTGGCGGTAGGCCACGGTCACGTCCAGGTAGTGCTGCTTGCCCTTTTCGTCCACCGAGATGCCTTCGAAGATCAGGTAGTCCTTGTAGTTGGGCGTCATGGGGCTGGGCTTGAAGATGGGGTTCTTGATGCCGTACTTGGCCATGCCGCCCTTGATCAGCGAGACCTTCATGTGCACCCAGCCGGCCATCTCGATGGCGCCGCAGAAGGTGATTTCGCCATCGCCCTGGCTGAAGTGCAGGTCGCCCACGCTCAGGCCCGCGCCGTCCACGTAGACGGGGAAGAACACGCGCGAGCCGCGCGAGAGGTCCTTGATGTCGCAGTTGCCGCCATGCTCGCGCGGCGGCACGGTGCGTGCGCCTTCGGCGGCGGCCTTGTCGCGCGCCTCGCCCTGCATCTGGCCCATGTGGGCGGTGGTGGCGTTGGGCGGGTTGGCCAGGCCGGGGATGCGGTCGGGGTCGGTGGCGATGAGGCCGGTCTCGCGCTCATTCCAGCTGGCCAGCATCTTGGGGTCGGGCAGGCAGCCGATCAGGCCCGGGTGGATGAGGCCTGCGAAGTTGACACCGGGGATGTGGCGGCTCTTGGTGAACATGCCGTGGAAGTCCCAGATGGACTTCTGGGCCAGCGGGAAATGCTCGTCCAGGAAGCCGCCGCCATTTTGCTTGGAGAAAAAGCCGTTGAAGCCCCAGAGGCTGTCGTCGCGCGCGCCGATGTCCAGCAGGTCCACCACCAGCAGGTCGCCGGGCTCGGCGCCCTTGACGCCCACGGGGCCGGACAGGAAGTGGACGGTGGACAGGTCCACGTCACGCACGTCTTCGGCGCTGTCGTCGTTCTTGATGGCGCCGCCGGTCCAGTCATAGGTCTCCAGCTTGAACTCCGCGCCCGGCTCCACCCAGACCGCCATGGGGATGTCGGGATGCCAGCGGTTGTGCACCTGCGGGTTGTCGTAGGGGGACTGGTTGAGATCGACCTTGATCAGGGTTTCGGCCATGGTGTGCTCCTTGCGATGGCAGTGGGAAAAAACGGATCAGACGGAGAGGTAGGACTTGATGCGCTGTTCATCCGTATCAGCACGGGCCGTCTCATGGACCAGGCGGCCACCCTCGATGACGAACAGCCGGTCGGCCACATCCATGGCGAAGGAAAGCACCTGCTCGCTGACCACGATGGTGATGCGGCGCAGCTTGCGGATCTCGTTGAGCGCCTTGGCGATGTCCTTGATGATGGAAGGCTGTATGCCCTCGGTCGGCTCGTCCAGCAGCAGCACCTTGGGGTCGGTGACCAGGGCGCGCGCAATGGCCAGCTGCTGCTGCTGCCCGCCCGAGAGGTTGCCGCCCTTGCGCCGGCGCATGTCCCAGAGCACGGGGAACAGGGCGTAGATGTCGTCGGGCACCTGTCGCGACTTCGCGTTCTCCAGGCCCGTCTGTATGTTCTCCTCCACGGTCAGCGTGGGGAAGATCATGCGGCCCTGGGGCACGTAGGCAATGCCCTTGGCCACGCGCCGGAAGCTCTCGTCCTTCGTGACGTCCTGGCCGGCCACGGTGATCTGGCCGCTCTTGGCGGGCATGACGCCCATCAGGCTTTTGAACAGCGTGGTCTTGCCCATGCCGTTGCGGCCCATGATGGCCACGGTTTCGTTCTCGCGGCCCTCGAAGCTGATGCCGTGCAGCGCCTCGCTCTGGCCATAGGCCACGTACAGATCCTTGACTTGCAGCATGTGAATTCCTTGTGCGTGCCTCAGTGGCCGAGGTAGACGTCGATGACCTTGGGGTCGGCCTGCACCTTGTCCATGGGGCCCTCGGCGAGGATCTTTCCCTGGTGCATGACGGTGACCTTGTGCGCGATGCGCGCCACGAACTCCATGTCGTGCTCGATGACGATGACGGAGCGGTTCTTGCAGATGCGCTGCAGCAGCTCGGCCGTCAGCTCGCGCTCGCGGGCGCTCATGCCGGCGATGGGCTCGTCCAGCATCAGCAGCTCGGGCTCCTGCATGAGCAGCATGCCGATCTCCAGCCACTGCTTCTGGCCATGGCTGAGCAGGCCGGCCTCGGTGTCCAGGCGCTCGTCCAGGCCGATGTCGGCGGCCACGGCCTGCACGCGATCGCGCACCGCCTCCGTGCACTTGAAGGCCAGCGCGCCGAAGACCGAGCGGCCTTCGGGGTAGGAGACCTCCAGGTTCTGGAAGACCGACAGGTTCTCGTAGATGGACGGCGTCTGGAACTTGCGCCCGATCCCCAGGCGCACGCGCTTGTGCTCTGCCATGCGCGTGAGTTCCTCGTTCTTGAACTTGATGCTGCCGCCCGTGGCGCGGGTCTTGCCGCAGATCAGGTCCAGCAGCGTGGTCTTGCCCGCGCCGTTGGGGCCGATGATGACGCGCAGCTCGTTCCTGTCGATGTACAGGTTCAGCGCGTCGATGGCCTTGAAGCCGTCGAAGGAGACCGTCAGGTCTTCCACGGCCAGCGTGAAGTCGGTATTGCTCATGGTGTGCTCCCGCTGTGGTTCAGGCGCCCTGGCGGCCCATGCCTTCGGACAGGGCGGACGTGGGCTTGGTGGCGGCCGGGGCAGGTGCTGCCTGGGCTCCCTGCGCTGCGGCAGGCGCTGCGGCCGGTGCCGCGCCCTTGCGGCGGCTGTTCCACCAGGGAACGATGCGGCTTTCCCACAGCCCGGCCAGCCCCATCGGGAAGGCCATGGTCACGCCGATGAACAGGCCCGCCATGAGGAACAGCCACAGGTCCGGGAAGCTCTCCGAGAAATAGGTCTTGCCCGCGTTGACCAGCAGCGTGCCGTACACGGCGCCCACCAGGCTCATGCGCCCGCCCACGGCGGCGTAGATGACCATCTCGATGGAGGGCACGATGCCCACGAAGCTGGGCGACATGAAGCCCACCTGCAGCGTGAACAGCGCGCCGCCCACGCCCGACAGCGCAGCGGCCAGGCAGAACACGAAGACCTTGAAGTTGGCCACGTCGTAGCCGGAAAAGCGCACGCGGTCTTCCTTGTCGCGCATGGCCAGCAGCAGGGTGCCCACCTTGCCCGTCTGAATCCAGCGGCACAGCACGATGGCGCCGATCAGCAGGGCCACGCAGACGTAGTAGAGGATGTACTTGGCGCTGTCCGTGCGCGTGTCCCAGCCCCACAGGGTCTTGAGGTCGGTCATGCCGTTGACGCCGCCCGTGTAGCCCTGCTGGCCGATGATGAGCACGGTGACGATCAGCGCCACGGCCTGCGTGATGATGGCGAAGTACACCCCGCCCACGCGGCGCTTGAACATGGCGAAGCTGATGAGCCAGGCCAGCAGCGTGGGCACGGCGATGACGGCGGCCAGCGAGAACGGCAGGCTCTTGAAGGGCAGCCAGAACGAGGGCAGCTCGGTCAGCTGGTTCCAGTCCATGAAGTCGGGGATGCCGGGCGTGGACTGGATCTTGGTGCTGATGGGGTCGGACGCCTCCAGCTTCAGGAACATGGCCATGGCGTAGCCGCCCAGGCCGAAGAACACGCCCTGGCCCAGGCTGAGCACGCCGCCATAGCCCCAGACCATGACCAGGCCGATGGCGACGAAGGCATAGGTCAGGTACTTGCCGACCAGGTTGAGGCGGAAGATGTCCAGCGCCAGGGGCAGCACCACCGCCAGCAGGACGGTGAGCAGCACCAGGCTGGCGAGCTGGTAGCGCTGTATCCAGGCTTTGAGGGCTTGCATGGAATGACTCCGGTGAACTCAGGGGAAATCGGGGGAACGCGGGGGAATTCGTGGACAGGGCCGGCGCCGGGATCAGCGCCGCACCTTGGACGCGAACAGGCCCTGGGGACGCAGCATCAGGATGAAGACGATCAGCGACAGCGTGATCACCTTGGCCATGGAGCCCGCGAGGAAGAACTCGGTGATGGACTGCGTCTGCGCAATGCCGAAGGCCGAGACCACGGTGCCCAGCAGGCTGGCCGCGCCGCCGAAGGTGACCACCAGGAAGGCGTCCACGATGTACAGCGAGCCCGAGGTGGGGCCGGTGGAGCCGATGGTGGTGAAGGCCGCGCCCGCCACGCCCGCGATGCCGCAGCCGATGGCAAAGGTCAGGCGGTCGGTCTTCTTGGTGTCGATGCCGATGGCGTTGGCCATCACGCGGTTGCTGACCGTGGCGCGCACGCGCAGGCCCCAGCGGCTCTTGTGCAGCGCGATCAGCACGCCGGCCGTGACGGCCATGGTCAGCGCCAGCACGAACAGGCCGTTGATGGGAATGTCCAGCCCCTCGGCCGGCGCCCACGAGCCCATCAGCCAGTCAGGCAGGGTGGGGCTGACTTCCTTGGGGCCGATGAAGGTGCGAAAGCACTGCTGCAGCGCCAGGCTCACGCCCCAGGTGGCCAGCAGCGTGTCCAGCGGCCGCTTGTAGAGGTGGCGGATCAGCCCCCATTCCACCAGCCAGCCGGCCACGAAGGCGAACAGGAAGGCGGCCACGATGGCCAGCGGGAAGTAGTAGGGCATGAACTCGGGCGCGTGCTGCGCCGTGAGCGTTGAGCCCAGGTAGATGGTGTAGGCGCCAATGGTCATGAACTCGCCATGCGCCATGTTGATCACGCCCATCTGGCCAAAGATGATGGCCAGGCCCAGGCCCATCAGCAGCAGCACGGCGAACAGGCTCAGCCCCGCGAAGCCCTGCATCAGGCCGATGTTCATCATGTCGGAAAAACTCATGGTGCTGCTCCTGCGCGCAAGCCAATCGGGAGAGGGGGAAACGATTCACGCGGCAGCCCGCCCACCAGGCCGCAGGCCGCCGCGCATCACCTGCCTGAACGGATCAGGGCTTACTGGTAACCCTTGGGGAAGGGATCGGGTTTGATGAGTTCAGGCGACTCCGAGACCACCTTGAACGTGCCGTCCGGCTGCCCCACGGCAATGCGCGACTTGCTCCACAGGTGGTGGTTGGCGTCCACCTTCACGTAGCCTTCGGGCGCGGTCTTGAGTTCCAGCCCCGGCGATGCGGCCACCACCTTGTCCACGTCGAAGCTCTTGGCCTTTTCCACGGCGGCCTTCCACAGCCAGGGGCCCAGGTAGCCGGCCTGGGTGACGTCGCCGATGACGGCGTTGGGGCCGTACTTGGCCTTGAAGGCGGCCACGAACTTCTTGTTGTTCTCGTTGTCCAGCGTCTGGAAGTACTTCATCGAGGAGTAGAAGCCCGTGAAGTTCTCGCCGCCCACGCCGGTCATCTCGTCCTCGGTCACCGACAGCGTGACCAGCAGTTGCTTGTCACCCGTGATGCCCGCTGCCTTGAGCGCCTTGTAGAAGGCCACGTTGGAGCCGCCCACCACGGCCACGAAGATGCAGTCCGGCTTTTGCAGCTTGATCTTGTTGACCAGCGAGCCGAAGTTGGTGCTGCCCAGCGGGTAGTACTCCTCGCCGACGACCTTGCCCTTCTGGAAGTTCTCGATGTGCTTGCGCGCGATCTTCATCGAGGTGCGCGGCCAGATGTAGTCCGAGCCGATCAGGAAGAAGGTCTTGGCCTTTTTCTCGGCCTTGGCCCAGTCCAGGCTGTACAGGATCTGCTGCGTGGCTTCCTGGCCCGTGTAGATCACGTTCTTGGACTGCTCCAGGCCTTCGTAGAAGGTGGGGTAGTACAGCAGGCCGTTTTCCTTCTCGAACACGGGCAGCACGGCCTTGCGCGAGGCGCTGGTCCAGCAGCCGAAGACGGCGGCGCAGCGGTCGTTGATGAGCAGTTTCTTGGACTTCTCGGCGAAGGTGGGCCAGTCGGAGGCACCGTCTTCCTTGATCACGCGGATCTTGCGGCCCAGGATGCCGCCCATGGCGTTGATCTGGTCGATGGCCAGTTGCTCGGCCTGGATGGAGCCGGTCTCGGAGATCGCCATGGTGCCCGTGGCCGAGTGCAGCTGGCCCACGACGACCTCGGTGTCGGTCACGGCCAGCTTGGTGGTGTTGACCTGGGCCGTGGGCTGGGCGAAGGACCAGGCCGGCAGCCCGGCCACCGAGGCGGCGCCAAGCGCCTGCAGGACGCGGCGGCGGCCCATTTCCGTGCCGGGGGAACCAGGTGTGCGGGGGTCGGAGGGGTGGCTCATGATGACTCTCCTGTAAGGATCGGTTGGGTGATCTGCAAGTGGCTGAAAACTGGCGTTGCGGTTACGGCTTGTTTCCGCGTTGGGTCCAAGATTAGGAAGAACCCTTGCCGCCGCCCATACGTCAATTGACGTAGCCACCTGCGTACGCACCCCGGCTACCCCTCTTGCAAGCCGCGCCAGCATTGGCCCCGCACGTTTCTTGCTAGACCTGGGAATGCACTCCGCCCCCCCGCCCGACAGCCCCACCGGCACCGCAGCCGCGCCGCAGACCATCTTCCGGTTCCGGCGCGAGTACAACGCCTGGGTGGCCGACGAGACCATGGAGGACTACGCGCTGCGCTACACGCCGCGCAGCTTCCGGCGCTGGAGCGAGTTCCGTGTGGCCAACACGGCCTTCGGCTCGCTGTCCTTCCTGGCGCTGGAGGCCATCGGCGGCGCCATTGCGCTGAACTACGGCTTCGCCAACGCCATGTGGGCCATCGTCACCGTGGGACTGGTGATCTTCCTGACGGGGCTGCCCATCGCCGTCTGCGCCGCACGCTACGGGCTTGACATGGACCTGCTGACGCGCGGCGCGGGCTTCGGCTACCTGGGCTCGACCATCACCTCGCTGATCTACGCCGTCTTCACCTTCATCTTCTTCGCGCTGGAGGCGGCCATCATGGCGCTGGCCCTGCAGCTGGTGGTGGACTGGCCGCTGCAGTGGTGCTATGCGCTGTCGGCCCTGGTGGTGCTGCCGCTGGCCATGCGCGGCATCACGCTGATCTCGCGCCTGCAGGCCTGGACGCAGCCGCTGTGGCTGTTCCTGCTGGTGCTGCCCTTCGTGTGGATGGCGCTGGCCCAGCCGCAGCTGTACCGCGACTTCGCCAGCCTCACCGGCCTGCGCTCGGGCAGCAGCCAGTTCGATCCGCTGATGTTCGGCGCGGCGGCAGCCGTGATCTTCGCGCTGGTGGTGCAGATCGGCGAGCAGGTGGACTTCCTGCGCTTTCTGCCGCCGCGCACCCAGGCCAACCGGCTGCGCTGGTGGGGCGCGGTGCTGGTGGCCGGCCCGGGCTGGGCCGTGATGGGCATGCTCAAGATGGCGGGCGGCGCCTTTCTCGCCTTCGCGGCCATGCAGCTGCAGGGGGTGGACGCCTCGCGCGCGGCCGAGCCCACGCAGATGTTCCTGGCAGGCTTCCAGCAGGTGCTGCAGGCCCTGGGCCTGCCGGGGCTGGCCGTGGCGGTGACCGTGGTCTTCGTGGTCATCTCGCAGGTCAAGATCAACGTGACCAATGCCTACGCGGGGTCGCTTGCCTGGTCCAACTTCTTCGCGCGCATCACGCGCAGCCATCCGGGGCGCGTGGTCTGGATGGTGTTCAACGTGGTCATCGCCACCTTGCTGATGACGCTGGGCGTGTTCGGCGCGCTGGAGAAGGTACTGACCATCTACAGCAACGTGGCCATCGCCTGGGTGGGCGCGCTGGTGGCCGACCTGGTCATCAACAAGCCGCTGGGGCTGAGCCCGCCGGGCATCGAGTTCCGCCGCGCCCATCTGTACGACTTCAATCCCGTGGGACCCGTCGCCATGCTGCTGGCCGCCGCCGTGGCCTGCTGCGCCTATGCGGGCCTGCTGGGCGAGACGGCGGCCGCGTTCTCGCCCTTCATCGCGCTGGCGCTGTCCATGCTGCTGTCGCCGCTGCTGGCCTGGCTGACGGGCGGGCGCTACTACCTGGCGCGGCCCGCAGGCAATCTGTGGAAGCCCGGCGAGACGGTGCGCTGCGCCGTCTGCCAGAACCAGTTCGAGTCCGAGGACATGGCGCGCTGCCCGGCCTACGGCGCGCCCATCTGCTCGCTGTGCTGCTCGCTGGAGTCGCGCTGCCATGACCGCTGCAAGACCGGCTCGCGCGCGGGCGAGCAGCTGCGCGCGCTGGCCTCGGCCATGCTGCCGCCGCGCTGGGCCACCAAGGTGAACTTCCGCGCGGGCCAGTACCTGGTAGTGATGCTGTCGCTGTGCGCGGTGACGGCCTTCATGGTGGGCGTGGTCTACATGCAGGAAAGCCTGCAGGCAGGCAGCGTCGATGGCGGCGCGCTGCGCATCCCCTTCCTCAAGGTCTTCGCGCTGCTGGCCCTGCTGTGCGCCGTGGCCGCCTGGTGGGTGGTGCTGAGCACGGACAGCCGGCGCATGGCCCAGGACGAGTCCGAGCGCCAGAACCAGCTGCTGCTGCAGGAGATCGCCGCCCACAAGCGCACCGATGCCGAGCTGCAGGCCGCCAAGGACCATGCCGAGCAGGCCAGCCAGGCCAAGACCCGCTATGTGGCGGGCATGACGCACGAGCTGCGCTCGCCGCTCAACAGCCTGCTGGGCTATACGCAGATCCTGCTCAAGAGCCCGCAGGTCGATGGCTGGGTGCGCGAGACCCTGTCCACCATGCAGCACAGCGGCCAGCACCTGCGCGCGCTGATCGACGAATCGCTGGAGCTGGCCAGCATCGAGGCCGGCCGCCTGCGCCTGGACCTCGCCCCCCTGCCCCTGCCCGCGCTGATCGACGGCATCGAGGCCATGATGCGGCCCCAGGCCCAGGCCAGGGGGCTGCAGTTCTCGGTCGAGACGCTGGGCACCATGCCGCGCTGGGTGCGGGCCGACGCCAAGCGGCTGCGCCAGATCCTGATCAACCTGCTGTCCAACGCCGTGCGCTTCACCCAGCACGGCGAGGTGCGGCTGCGCATGGATTTCCGGCCCCATGTCTCGCGCATCGAGGTCATCGATACCGGCATCGGGATCGAACCGCAGGACATGGAGCGCATCTTCGTGCCCTTCGAGCGCGGCAGCGCGGGCCGGCGCGTCAGCGAGGCGGGCACGGGCCTGGGGCTGACCATCACCCACCTGCTGACCGAGCTGATGGGCGGGCAGCTCACCCTGAGCAGCACGCCCGGCGAGGGCAGCTGCTTCACCGTGCGCCTGTACCTGCCCGAGATGGCGCCCGACGCGTCCTGGGTGCCCCCCGGCGCCGCCGCCACGCTGCACACCGTCATCGGCTATCTGCCGCCCCGGCGCACCCTGCTGGTGGTGGACGACCAGCCGCTGCAGCGCCAGCTGCTGGCCGGCCTGCTGCTGCCGCTGGGCTTCGAGATCCGCGAGGCCGCCAGCGGCCGCGAGTGCCTGGAGATCGTGGAGCAAAGCCTGCCTGACCTGGTGCTGCTGGACATCAGCATGGACGACCTGGACGGCTGGCAGACCGCCGCCCTGCTGCGCGCGCGCCGGGATGCGCAGCAGCTTCCCGTGGTCTTCGTCTCGGCCAACCTGTTCGACAACGACCCGCCGCGCCTGGCCGATGCG
This sequence comes from Delftia sp. WSY_16, assembly GCF_043104415.1. Taxonomy (NCBI): domain Bacteria; kingdom Pseudomonadati; phylum Pseudomonadota; class Betaproteobacteria; order Burkholderiales; family Comamonadaceae; genus Delftia; species Delftia sp. WSY_16. Next base: position 88,031 of record NZ_JBICKS010000037.1, read on the forward strand.
CATTGCCAGGGCTTTGTCGCCAAGCCGGTGATCGAGTCCGAGCTGCTGCAGGTGCTCGAGCGCGTGCTGCGGATCGAATGGGTGCATGACAACCGCCCGTTGCTGCTGCCGGCGCCGCGCGCGGAGCAGGCAGAGGCAAAGGCAGCGCAGGCGCCGGCAGCCGCCCCCTTCCCGCCCGACCTGCGCGAAGACCTGGCCCGGCTGGCGCGCTCGGGCCAGGCCACGGCCCTGCGCGAGCGCCTGCGCCAGGCGCGCCAGCAGGCGCCCGCGCATGCCGCGCTGCTCGATGCGCTGCAGGCCTGCGCGAACCGCTTCGACTTCGATGCGCTGGCGCGCCTGCTGCCGCAGCCCCGGGAAGAAGACGAACAGGAACAGGAGGAGACAGATGAATGAACATCCAGGAGGGCAGGAAATGACCGCCACCACCACCGCCACCAGCCGCAGCAGCCATGGCAACAGCGCCCATGTGATCCTCGTGGTGGACGACGCGCTGGACAGCCTTCGCATGCTGTGCGATGCCCTGGCCGCCGAAGGCTACGTGGTGCTCGCCGCGCGCGATGCCGACGAGGCGCTGCAGCGCTTTGCCCTGACCGTGCCCGATGGCGTGCTGCTGGACGCCGTCATGCCCGGCATGGACGGCTTCACGCTGTGCCGCCGGCTCAAGGACACGCCGGCCTGGGCCCACGTGCCCGTGGTCTTCATGACCGGCCTGTCGGACACGGACCAGATCATCCGCGGCTTTGCCAGCGGCGGCGTGGACTACGTGGTCAAGCCGCTGCGCATCCCCGAGGTGCTGGTGCGCCTGGCCACCCATGTGCGCAACGCCCGCGCCACGCGCCAGGCGCAGGAGGCCGTGGACGTGGCGGGGCTGGGCGTGGTGGTGCTCGACGGCCAGGGCCGCGTGGCCTGGCGCTCTCCCCAGGCAGCGCGCTGGCTGGAGGAGGCCTTTGCGGACCAGCCCTTCCCCATGGAGGCGGCCGGGGACTGGCTGGCCGGTGCCCACCAGCCGGACCAGGCCGGTCACCAGGATCTGGCGCTGGCCCTGGCCGATGGCCGCCAGTTGCTGGCGCGCCACATGGGCGCCAGCGGCCTGGGGGAGTCGATGGTGCTGCTCAGCCACGAGGCGCCGCAGGCGCCCGCCGCGCGCCGGCTGCAGCAGGTGGCGCTCACCCCGCGCGAGACCGAGGTGCTGTCATGGCTGAGCAAGGGCAAGACCAACCGCGACATCGCCGACATCCTGGGCATGAGCCCGCGCACGGTCAACAAGCACCTGGAGCACATCTTCGAGAAACTCGGCGTGGAGACCCGCACGGCCGCCGCCGCCGTGGCCGGTCAGCTGCTGCAAGCCGGCTCGCCCTGAGCACGGGGTGCCACCGCAGCGGATGCCGAGGCCGAGGCCGGCAGGCCGAACACATGGTCGAAGCACCAGTTGAAGACATAGGTGTAGACCAGGAAGAAGACCAGCAGGCCGGCCTCCATCACCGTGGCCTCCCACAGCGTGACGCCGAACCACCAGGCCATCAGCGGGATCAGCACCATGGCCAGCCCGCCCTCGAAGCCCAGGGCGTGCACCACGCGGCGCATCACCGAGCGGCCCTTGACGCTCTGGCGCGCCTCCCATTGCTCGAACAGGTGGTTGAAGGTCAGGTTCCAGACGATGGCCAGCGTGGAAGCGGCAATCGCCATGCCGCCAGAATGCCCGGCGCTCTGGCCGATGGCCATGAACAGCAGGCTGGAGGCGAGGATGGCGATCAATTCATACAGGGTCACGAAGACCACTTTGCGCTTGGGCCCCTGGAGGCCCTTTTTGTGTGTCTGCAAGGTCATAGGGAGCGCAGTCTATATGCCGACAATTGAACGTTAAAGTCAGATTCTTTCAATAAATCTGACAAGTCCCCACCATGTCCTTTCCAGCCGACCAGGTGCCGCTGTTCATTGCCGTGCTGGACCACGGCTCGTTTTCCGCCGCCGCGCGCCAGCTGGGCCGCGTGCCCTCGGCCGTGAGCATGGCCATCGCCCAGCTGGAGGCCGAGCTGGACCTGCAACTGTTCGACCGCAGCGGCCGCGAGCCCCGGCCCACGGCGGCGGCACGCGCACTCGAACCCCAGGCCCGGCTGCTGGCCGCCCAGCTGCAGCAGCTCAACCACCAGGCGCTGGCCCTGCACCAGGGACTGGAGGAGCGGCTGACCCTGGTGATCGCGCCCGAGCTGCTGTCCACGGCCTGGGCCGCGCCGCTGCAGCCGCTGGTCGAGGAATTCCCGGGTCTGGAGGTGGAAGTGCTGGTGGCCGCCCAGGTCGATGCGCTCAAGGAACTGCATTCGGGCCGCGCGCATCTGGCCCTGGTCTTCGAGCGCCCGGCCATCGACGGCCGCGAGGATTTCCAGGAGATGGGCCAGGAAACCATGGTCGCCGTGATGGCGGCCAGGCACCCGCTGGCCCGGCAACTGGGCGTGGACGGGCAGCAGCGCCTGGACGTGGGCCAGCTGGCCGGCGCGCGCCAGATCCTGCTGGCCAGCCGCGACCTGGCCCATACCGATCCGCGCTTCGTGTTCTCGCACCAGCTGTGGCGCACGGACAGCCACCTGGCGGCCCTGTCGCTGATCTCGGCCGGCCTGGGCTGGGGGTGGCTGCCCTTCAGCGTCGCCGAGCCCCTGCTGCAGACGGGCGCGCTGCTGCGCATTCCGCTGTGCAACATCAGCAACGGCACCCAGCTGTTCGTCGACTGGGTGTGGTCCAAGGAGCGCCCGCTGGGGCTGGCGGCGCGGCGGTTCGTGGAGCAGTTGCAGGTGCCGGTGCGGCCGTTGCCGGACAGCGATGCGGATCGCATCGGGTAGCATCTCTCGCCATATCGGACCAAAAATCCACATCTCCAGCAGCAGGTCACACAAGAGGAAGGGAAAACATGTTCTTTGATCATCATCACAGCAAGACCGCCATCGCACTGGCCCTGGGCGCCGTTCTGGCCGGTTGCGGCGGAGGTGGAGGCGGCGGCCCGTCCGGCCCGTCTTCGCAGTTGACCGCCGCCTGCTCGGGCACGGCCTGCGGCGCGGCCAATGCCACCACCTATTCGGGCCAGGGCGTGGGCGTCTGGAGCTACACCAACACCACGCAGGCCGAGCAGCAGATCCCTGTGGGTCTGACCAACCTGGGCAGCAAGCAGGTCACGCTGATCTACACCAACAACGGCGACGCCAGCGTGCCCATGCCCGCCCTGACGCTGACTCCGCCTGCGGCGACCACCGCCACGGCCCAGAAAAGCCTCAGCGCCGCACCCACGACGGTCAACCGGATTCCCGAGCGCATCCGCAACTTCAAGCCCCGCCTGACGGCAGCGGACATGCAGGCGCGGCAATCCATCAAGCCGCAGGCAGCGGCGATCCTGCCCGTGGGCAGCCAGCGCAGCTGGTTCGTCCAACCCGGCGACTCCCGCATCGAAGCCCGCCAGGCCACGCTCAGACGCCAGGCCAGCGTGCCCACGCCCACCGGCACCCGCACCATCAACGTCTGGCTGGAAGACAGCGAGTACGACGCTGCCAAGGTCAGCGATGCGATGCTCGACACGCTGCTCCAGCGATTCACCAGCGGCTCCGACGCGGTCTATCCCCTGATCACGGGGCTGTCGGGCGAGCCCTGGGGCGCTCACTCCTACAGCGACCTCATCGACCCCGAACAGCCCCTGGACATCGTGTTCGTGAATTTCGTTCCGGACCGCACTCCGTACGGGCTGCTGGGCTATTTCTGGTCTCTGAACAACTTCAAGCAGGACCCGGCGAACCCCGACCTCAAGTACAGCAATCAATCGCTGTCGTTCTACATGGATACGGAAACGCTGTACCTGGATCCTGCCGAAGGCATGACCAACCAGATCAGCACGCTGTCCCATGAGTTCGTCCACATGACGAACTTCTACCGCCGCAGCGTCCAGCTGTCCAAGCCGGGAACCGACTACGCGTTCGACACCTTCCTGGAGGAAATGAGCGCCATGATGGGCGAAGACATCGTGGCCCAGCGCGTCACGCCCGGCTTCAACTCCATCGCCAATGGACGCGTCCCTTCCTGGCTGTCCCGCTCGGGCTTCAACTGCGACCCCGCCGCCTGGAGCGCCGACACCGCCGCGCCCTGCTTCGGCTACGACGTCAACGGCAGCCTGGGCGCCTATCTGGTGCGCCAGTACGGCGTGGGCTTCTACAAGCAGCTGCTGAGCAACACCACGTCCACCGATTCGCTGCAGGTCCTGGGCAATGCCATACAGCAAGCGGGCGGCCCCACGCTGCCGGTCGCCATCCAGCGCTGGGGCGCCAACATCGCACTGCTGCCCGGCGATGTGCCCAGCGGCTATGGCTGGCCCGCGCGCACGGAGCAGGGCTTTACCCTGGCCGCGATCAACGGCAGCAGCCTGGCGTCTTCCCGGGTCCTGCCCACCACGGTACCGGTGAACCTCAATGCGCGCGGCCATTTCCCCTTCCTGCGTCAGCCTGATGCGCAAGGCACCTACCAGGAACAGCTGCGTGTTCCGGCAGGCAGCACGCTGACAGCCGTCGTACGCTGAACGCCATGAACCACGCACACCCGACTGCTTCCGCCCGCGGCCTGCGCCGCAGTCTGCCGCTGCTGCTGGCCAGCGGCCTGGCCCTGCTGAGCGCCTGCTCGGCCCCGGCTTCGCCCGCCGCCAGCGCGGCTGCGCCGGCCTCGGGTGCGGCGGCTGAACCAAGCCAGCCCCTGACCCTGCAAGGCCGTCTGGTGCTGCGCGGCAATGCGCCCCATGAGCAGCCCGTGCTGCAGACCACCTCCGGCGAGACCTGGCAGCTCCAGGGCCTGAGCGCCGAGCAGATCACGCAGTGGCAGCGGCAGAACGTGGAAGTCCGGGGCCAGCCCGGCCCCAGGCCCGCCGCTGGCGCCGCGCCTTCGATGGCGCAGCCGCAACTGCAGGTGCAATCCATTCGCGCCCGGCCCTGACATTCCACCTCACCCACCGCTCTATCCATGGACGCCTCCAACCCTTTCTCCAGCCGCGATGCGGCCGTGCAAAAGCTCTGGGAACAATGGCAGCCGCGCTCCGCCAGGTCCGACAAGGACAAGGACAAACCCATTGCCCTGGCCGACTTCGACCCGGGCGCCAAGCCCTTTTCCAATGGCAACGGCAAGGCCGAGGACAAGGTCGCCGTCGAGGCCCTGGCCGAGGAGCTGGATGCGCTGCAGAACCTGCTGTACGCCGACCGCCGCTACAAGCTGCTGGTCGTGCTGCAGGGCACGGACACGGCGGGCAAGGACGGCACCATCCGTGGCGTCTTCGGCCGCATGAGTGCGCTGGGCGTGCACGCCGTGGGCTGGAAGGCCCCCACCGAGGCCGAGCGCGCCCATGACTACCTGTGGCGCATCCACCAGCAGGTGCCTGCCGCTGGCGAAATCACGGTCTTCAACCGCAGCCATTACGAGGACGTGCTGGTGCCCGTGGTCAACGGCTGGATCACACCCGAGCAGCAGCGCCAGCGCTTTGCCCACATCAACGACTTCGAGCGCATGCTCAGCGAGACGGGCACCGTGGTCGTCAAGTTCCTGCTGCACATCAGCGCCGACGAACAGCGCATGCGCCTGCAGGAGCGCCTGGACGACCCGGCCAAGCACTGGAAGTTCGACGAGAACGACATGAAGGTGCGCACGCAGTGGAAGGACTACCAGCAGGCCTACGGCCAGCTGCTGGGCGCCACGCATACGCCCTGGGCGCCCTGGACCATCGTGCCGGCCGACTCCAAGACGCACCGCAACCTCATGATCGCCACCTTGCTGCGCGAGGTGCTGCGCAACCTGGAACTGCGCTTTCCGCCCGGCGATCCGGCCCTCAAGGACTACAAGATCACCTGATCACTCGATGGCCTGCCTGAAGCCTCACAGCTGCAGGCGGGCCTCGGCGATGCCGTCCAGCTCGGCCACCACCAGGTCGCCGGCCTGGGCAAAGGCCAGGCCATTCCATGTGCCCGTGGTCACCACCGTGCCTGCGGGCACGTTGCCATAGCGGCGCACCAGCTCCTGCAACCAGCCGGCCAGCAGCCACAGCGGATCGCCCAGCGGATGCGTTCCGGTGAACGCCTGCAGCGGCGCCGCACCCACGCGCAGCCGGCAGACCTGGGCAGACCAGTCCCGCGGCGACTCGCGCGGCAGCAGCCGCGAAGCGTCCTGCCACGGCCCCAGCACCAGGGCGCCATGGCACAGACCGTCGGCGGCCAGCAGCAGCGGCGGCGCCTTCAGGTGCTGGCGCCAGCGCGTATCCACCACCTCGATGGCGGCGGTGATGCCGTCGATCAGCTCCAGCCCATCGCCGGGCTGCAGCGCGGCAGCCATCTCGGCCGTCACCTCGCGGCCCAGGCGCAGGGCGATCTCGGCTTCGATGCCACGCAGGTGCAGCGGCGCGCCACCGGCCACCGAAGGGCTGGCCCAGACGCCTTCTTCGGGCAGCGGCGCATGGGTCAGCGGGGCATCGCGGCGCGGCGCGCCAGACTTCCAGTAGCCCGGAACGCGGCCCGGTCCCTGCTGGCTGCCGGCCACGCGCCAGCCCAGGGCGGGCGCCATGGCGGCCTGCACGGCCTGCGCATCTGCGGGCGTGCGCACCACGTCGGCCCAGTCGTCGGCATCCAGCAATTCGCCGCTGTGGCGCGCCTGGAGCAGCGCATGGGCCAGGTCTGTGGGAGTGCGGGGGTTGTTCGTCATGGAGCGGCTTTCTTGGAGTGCATCGGAGGGTCGCAAGCGGCCCCGATTGTCCGCTGGACAAGGCGATCCCATGGTTATGCATTAAATGCATAAGGCTCTCGCGCATAAGGCGTTGGACAGCGCATAGCCCCGGGAATAAGCTCAAAACCCTCAGACAACTCTTGTGTGGAACCACCATGCAGCAACCCGCTTCGGCCGGCGTTACCAACCACGCCATCCCTTCCTACCTGCAGGCCGATCACCTCGGCCCCTGGGGCAATTACCTGCAGCAGGTCGATCGCGTCACCCCCTACCTGGGCCATCTCGCCCGCTGGGTCGAAACCCTCAAGCGCCCCAAGCGCATCCTGATCGTCGATGTGCCGATCGAGCTGGACAACGGCACCATCGCCCACTACGAAGGCTACCGCGTGCAGCACAACCTGAGCCGCGGCCCCGGCAAGGGCGGCGTGCGCTTCCACCAGGACGTGACCCTGTCCGAAGTCATGGCCCTGTCGGCCTGGATGTCGGTCAAGAACGCGGCCGTCAACGTGCCCTACGGCGGCGCCAAGGGCGGCATCCGTGTCGATCCCAAGACGCTGTCACGCGGTGAGCTGGAGCGCCTGACGCGCCGCTACACCAGCGAGATCGGCCTGCTGATCGGCCCCTCCAAGGACATTCCAGCGCCTGACGTCAACACGAACGGCCAGATCATGTCCTGGATGATGGACACCTACTCCATGAACACCGGCGCCACCGCCACCGGCGTGGTCACGGGCAAGCCCGTGGACCTGGGCGGCTCGCTGGGCCGCGTCGAGGCCACCGGCCGCGGCGTGTTCACCGTGGGCGTGGAAGCGGCCAAGCTGACCGGCCTGTCGGTCCAGGGCGCGCGCATTGCCGTGCAGGGCTTCGGCAACGTGGGCGGCACGGCCGGCAAGCTGTTCGCCGACGCGGGCGCCAAGGTCGTGGCCGTGCAGGACCACACCGGCACCATCCGCAACGCCAACGGCCTGGATGTGACGGCCCTGCTGGCCCACGTGGCCGCCAAGGGCGGCGTGGGCGGCTTTGACGGCGCCGAAGCCATGGACGCTGCCGATTTCTGGGGCGTGGACTGCGACATCCTGATCCCCGCCGCACTGGAAGGCCAGATCACCAAGGACAACGCCGGCAAGATCAAGGCCAAGATGGTGATCGAGGGTGCCAACGGCCCCACCACCACCGAGGCCGACGACATCCTGACCGAAAAGGGCGTGCTGGTGCTGCCCGACGTGCTGGCCAATGCCGGCGGCGTGACGGTGAGCTACTTCGAATGGGTGCAGGACTTCTCCAGCTTCTTCTGGAGCGAGGACGAGATCAACGCCCGCCTGGTGCGCATCATGCAGGACGCCTTCGCGGCCATCTGGCAGGTGGCCCAGCAGCACGGCGTGACGCTGCGCACCGCCACCTTCATCGTGGCCTGCCAGCGCATCCTGCATGCCCGCGAAATGCGGGGACTGTATCCCTGATCACGCCCTGAGGCGCTGACGCGCCTTCCCCCTCTCTGCTTGCTTCGCAAGGGAGGGGGACGACACCCTCGCGGCGGGGCGGCCCTTGCTCGGTGTCCCTGACTTGGGCCGCGCCAGTTTTTGGCGCTGTGCACCACACGGTCAATGAAAGGCGCTTCGGCGCCTTTTTTCTTTGGCTCTTTTCTGGTGCTGGCAAGGGGTTAGCACCCGTTCCAGTGGGCCTAAGCGCGGGTTTCCGAATGGCGAAGCGGATCTCCAGTCAAACCCTGGTGCCCTGTGGCCCAGGGTTTTCTATCGTTGCGGGCAGTGAACTGGAGACTGCCCATGACCGTCCGCCGCAGCATGCTGGCCCTGCTGGCCTCTTTGCCTTTTTTCTCCCTGGCTCCTGCCGCCGCGCTGGCGGCGGCCTGGCCTGAACGCCCCATCACCATCGTGGTGCCGGCCGCCGCTGGCGGCACCACGGACATTGCCGCGCGCGTGCTGGCCGAGAAGATGGGCAAGGACCTGGGCACCTCGGTGGTGGTGGAGAACAAGGGCGGTGGCGGCGGCAGCATCGGCACGGCCCAGGTGGCGCGCGCCAGGCCCGATGGCTACACGCTGCTCATGGGCAACATCGGCCCGGTGGCCATCAATTTCAGCCTGTACAAGCAGCTCAGCTACAAGGAAAGCGACCTGCGCGGCATCACCAATGTGATCTCCGTGCCCAACATCCTCGTGGTCCATGCCGATTCGCCCGTGCGCAGCGTGCGCGAGCTGGTGGAGCTGGCCAGGACCCGGCGCCTGAACGTGTCCACGTCGGGCGTGGGCCAGTCGCCGCACATGTCCTCGGAGATGTTCCGCCAGAAGGCCGGCATCGAGGTCACGCTCGTGCCCTTTCCCGGGGCCGCGCCTGCGGTCACGGCGCTGCTGGGCCAGCAGGTGGACTACATGATCGACAACCTGCCCAGCTCCATGCCGCACATCAGGAGCGGCAAGTTCCGCGCGCTGGCCATCACCAGCGCCACGCGCTCGGCCCAGTTGCCCGAGGTGCCCACCATGACCGAGGCCGGCGTGCCCATGCAGGTCACGGCCTGGTTCGGCCTGCTGGCCCCTGCCGGCACGCCCGATGCCGTGGTCGAGCGCATCCAGCAGTCGGCCCGGCGCGCCATGCAGACGGCCGAGGTGCGCCAGCGCTTTGCCGACCTGGGCGGCGTGCCCGGTGGCGAGACACCGGCCGAGTACGACGCCTTCATCGCCCAGGAACGCAAGAGCTGGGCCCAGATCGTCAAGGCCGCAGGCCTGTCGCTGGAATAGTTCTCCCCTCCCGTCCGTGCCTCCCCTCCCATGCAAGAAGACATCGCCGCCCTGCTGCGCCAGCCCTTTGGCTCGCTGCCCGAACTCGTCGCGCTGCAGGCCAGCCAGCGCCCCCGCCACACCGCCCTGGCCATGGACGGCCGCAGCCTCGACTACGCCGCGCTGCGCCTGGGCATGGACCGCGTGGCCCTGCGCCTGCAACGCCAGGGCCTGGGCCCCGGCGACGTGGTGGCCATCTGCGCGGGCAGCTCGCCCGAGTACGTGCTGGTCTTCCTGGGCGCGTTGCGCGCAGGCGTGGCCGTGGCGCCGCTGGCCCCGTCGGCCACGGCCGGCCACCTGAGCGCCATGCTGGACAACTGCGGCGCCCGGCTGGTGCTGCGCGACGCGGAAACCGCCGCGCAATGGCCGCTGCAGGCCGGACAGGATCTGCAATGCGTGGCCCTGGACGGCGCTGCCGAGGCCGGCATGCCGTGGTCGCAATGGCTGGCTGCGGACGAAGCGGACCATGGCACGGCACCCACGCCCATCCACCCCCAGCCCGACTGGCCCTTCAACGTCATCTACTCCTCGGGCACCACGGGCGTGCCCAAGGGCATCGTCCAGTCCTGGGCCATGCGCTGGGCCCACGTGCAGCGCGCCATCCACAACGGCTACGGGCCCGATGCCGTCTCGCTGTGCGCCACGCCGCTGTACTCCAACACCACCCTGGTCGCGGCCCTGCCCACCCTGGGGCTGGGCGGCACCCTGGTGCTGATGCGCAAGTTCGACGCGGCGCACTGCCTGGAACTGGCCGAGCGCCACCGTGCCACCCACACCATGCTCGTGCCCGTGCAGTACCAGCGGCTGATGCAGTGCCCGGGGTTCGACGGCGCCGACCTGAGCCGCCTGCGGCACAAGTTCTGCACCAGCGCACCCTTCCATCCCGCGCTCAAGGCCGAGGTGCTGCGCCGCTGGCCCGGACGGCTCATCGAGTACTACGGCATGACCGAAGGCGGCGTGCGCTGCGAGCTGCACTGCCATGACTTCCCCGACAAGCTGCACACCGTGGGCAGGCCGGGACCGGGCGCCGACATCCGCTTCATCGATGAGCAGGGCCGCGAACTGCCGCCCGGCGAGCAGGGCGAGATCGTGGGCCGCTCGGCCGGGATGATGAGCGGCTACCACCGCCTGCCCGACAAGACGCAGGAGGCCGAATGGTTCGATGCCCAGGGCCTGCGCTTCATCCGCAGCGGCGACGTGGGCCGCCTGGACGAGGACGGCTTCATCGTGCTGGGCGACCGCAAGAAGGACATGATCATCACGGGCGGCTTCAACGTCTACCCGAGCGACATCGAGTCCGTGCTGCTGCAGCACCCGCAGGTGGCCGAATGCGCGGTGATCGGCGTGCCCTCCGATGCTTGGGGCGAGACCCCCGTGGCCTACGCCGTGGCGCGCCCCGATGCCACGCCCTCGGCCGCCGAGCTGCGCGAATGGCTCAACGCCCGCGTGGGCAAGACCCAGCGCGTGGCCGAGCTGCGGCTGGCCGCCAGCCTGCCGCGCAGCGAGATCGGCAAAGTGCTCAAGCGCGCGCTGCGCGAGCAGTACCAAGTCGACGCCCTGTCCACTTCATGAAACGGAGTCCCCCCATGCCCATGCCCATGCACCCACTCCCGCGCCGCCGCCTGCTGTCCTGCCTGGCCCTGGCGACCTGCGCCCTGCTGGCCCCGGCCACCCATCTCGCCCATGCTGCCGATGCCTGGCCTGCCAAGCCCATCCAGCTGGTCATTCCCTATCCACCCGGCGGCAGTGCCGACCTGCTGGGCCGCCCGCTGGCCGTGCAGCTGCAGCAGCAGCTGGGCCAACCCGTGGTGCTGGAATACAAGCCCGGCGCGGGCGGCACGCTGGCCTCGCAATACGTGGCGCGCGCCAGGCCCGATGGCTACACGGTGCTCATGGTGCTGGCCGCCCATGCCATCAACGACAGCCTCTATCCCAAGCTGCCCTACGACACCCGCCGCGACTTCGCGCCCGTGTCTTTGGTGGCCAACCTGCCCATGGTGGTTGCCGCCAGCAGCAAGCTGCCGGCCAGGAACATCCAGGAACTCATCCAGGCCGCCAAGGCCAACCCCGGCAAGCTCACCTTCGGCTCGGCGGGCAACGGCAACACGGGGCATCTGGCGGCCGAGTACTTCGGCTCCATGGCAGGCGTGCGCATGACCCATGTGCCCTACAAGGGCAGCGCGGGCGTGGTCAACGCCATGCTGGCCGGCGACATCGACCTGACCTTCGACAGCATCTCCACCTCCATGCCCCACATCCGCAGCGGGCGCATGCACGCGCTGGCCGTCACCAGCCCGCAGCGATCGGCGCTGGCGCCCGAGGTGGCCACCATCCAGGAGCAGGGCATCGCAGGCTTCGACGTGACCGGCTGGTACGCCGTCATCGCGCCGGCCGGCACGCCCGCCGAAGCCACCCAGCGCCTGAGCCGCGAGATCGCCTCCGCCCTGCGCCAGCCCGCGCTGCAGGCCCAGCTGGCCGCCGGCGGCTACGAGCCCGTGGGCTCCACGCCCGAGGCGCTGCAGGCGCATATCGACAAGGAAATCACGCGCTGGGCCACTGTCGTCAAATCGACAGGTGCACGGGTGGATTGAAAGTCACCCCCTGAGCGGCTGCGCCGCTTCCCCCGTGTGCACGGCGCCCTCTCTCGCTTCGCGGGAGGGGGGCATCCGGGCAACCGGCGGCACCCTCGGTGCGGGGCGGCGCGGCCGGCGTAGGCCCTTCCTCGGTGCCCCGGAGTCGGTACACGCCAGTCTCGAGCGCCGCGCCCAATGCGATGATCATGTCCATGAATACACCCATCAAAGAACACCCGGCCAACCCCTTCGAAGGCGAGGCGCCCGGCATCCTCTTCGGGCTGCCCATGCCCATGGCCCGCGCCATGAAGCTCAGCGGTGAACGCATCGGCGATGACCGCGCCCAGATCCGCATGGGCTTTCAACCGGACCAGGCCAACAGCCGCGGCGACGTGCACGGCGGCGCCATTGCCTCGCTGCTGGACTGCGCCCTGGCCTCGGCCTGCCGCTCGCATGACCCCACGGCCTTCGGCGTGGCCACCATCGATCTCACGCTGCACTACGTCTCCGCCGGCAGCGGCGATCTCATCGCCACCGCCCACTGCGAGCGGCGCGGCCGCTCCATCAGCTTCGCGCGCGGCGAAGTGCGTTCCGAGGACGGCACCCTGGTGGCCCTGGCCACGGGCACCTTCAAGCTGATGGCGCGCAGCCCGGCACAGGCCTGAGCGCAGGGCACACGCGGCGCCGGATGGCGCCGGACGGCACTTGCGTGCCGCCGCGTCGTCAGAGCCGCTTTTCCTTGGCCTCGATCAGCTTTTGCATCAGTTCGCAGACCTGCCTGGCCTGCTCCTGGGTGATGTCGATGTTCTCGATCACCGAGCGCTTGAACTGGATGCCGTTGACTGCGCCGCTGTTCTCGATGAAGCCCAGCGTCAGGGTGCGGTTCAGGAAGTAGATGACGGCCGCGATGCCCCAGCCGATCAGCATGACCACCAGGCCTGCAAAGAAGCTCTGGGCCATCATCGACCCGCCCATGAACAGGGACAGGGCACCGATGCCCAGCGCCGTCTTCCAGGGCTTGTGATAGCCGTAGTAGGTGGAGCAGATGCCCTGCAGCGGGATCAGGCGCGACTGGGTGCCCGACAGCGAGGCGCTGCTGAACTCAAGGCGCTCGCTGCCCACGCGGATGGTGGTGGTGGGATCGATGTTGACCTTGGACAGGATCCAGGCGACCAGGCCGCCTTCGCGGCCTGTGATGGCAATGTGGTTGCCCTTGTCGTCTATGGGTTGCTCGCTGGCTTTCCAGGCCTTGATGACCAATGCACTCACGGTAATACCCTCTCTTGAATGTTTGAGAAACCACGGGCTGTCCCGCCATGGCATTGCACCACGGGGGCCGCCTGAGGAGGGGCGATTACAGCACAGGGCATGAGTGCAGCCTTGGGCAACCAGGGCCGCTGTGCGCCATCAACCGGGTTGCACCCCCGCCGACTGCAGCAGCCGCCCCCAGACCGGAGCCTCCTGTGCCCAGGCCTTGCCGAAGCGCTGAGGGCTGTCGTCATCGACAGGGACGAAACCGGCCGCGATGATGCGGGCCGTGCCTTCGCGGCTGGCCACTGCGCGGTTGGAGATCTCGCCCCATTGCCGCGTGAGGTCGGCCGGCAGGCCCCTGGGGCCGGCGATGGCCAGCCAGCCGGACAGTTCCATGGCCTCGTGGCGGTAGCCGGCCTCGGCAAAGGTGGGCACCTCGGGCAGCAGGGGCACGCGGCGCGTGCCGGTGACGGCCAGGGCGCGCAGCTTGCCTGCATCGATATGGGGCTTGAGCGTGAGCAGGCTGCCCATGCCGATGGGGATGCGCCCGCCCAGCATGTCCTGCACCATCAGCGCCTCGCCCCGGTAGGCCGCATGCGCCATGCCGGCACCGGCCATGTCGCTGAGCACGGCGCAGGCCAGGTGGCCGTGCGAGCCTATGCCGTAGGAGCCATACGAGAGCTTGCCCGCGTTGGCCTGGGCCCAGGCCATGAATTCGCGCAGGTTGGAGGCGGGCACGTCGGCCGTGACCACCAGGGCGATGGGCGCCATGCACACGCGCGACAGGGGCGTGAGGTCGGTCAGCGGGTCGTAGGCGGTCTTCTTGTAGAGGTATTTGTTGGTGAGCATGGTGGAGGTGGTGCCCAGCAGCAGGATGAGCCCGTCGGGCGCCGAGCGGACCACCATCTCGCCGCCGATCAGTCCGGCCGCGCCGGGCTTGTTGTCCACCACCACGGTCTGGCCCAGCTGCTGGGCCATGCGCTCGCCCAGGATGCGCGCAATCACGTCGGTGGCGCCGCCCGCCGCAAAGGGCACGACGATGCGCACGGGCCGCGTGGCAAAGCCGGCCTGCGCCAGCACGCTGGCGGGCCCTGCCGCCACGGCGCCGGCCGCCAGGGCCAGCGCCTGGCGCCGATTCAATCGGTTATCCAGTCGGTCTTCAAGTCGGTCATTCAACTGGCCGTTGAATCCGCTGTTCGATGCCGTCCCCGAGATCACTGCCATCACACGCTCCTTTGCCTGGGTGCCACCGTGGGTGGAGACACCGGATCAAGAAACCGCCGTCTCGAAATCAATCGAGTTGGCCAAGCGTATTCGAGGCAGATGGATTCACCATCAGGGAAATCATTGGACTGCTTGCACCAGAATCAGAAAACTCTGAGTGCAAAACGGCCTTTCAGTCTCATTTTCATCAAGATCGTGCTGCAGATCTCTGTTGCGCCCAGGCATGGCGCAGCAGCACCTGTTCGGCCTGCTTGAGCACGGGCGCATCGACCATGCGGCCGTCCAGCACGCAGACGCCGCCTCCGGCCTCGGCCAGGGCCTGACGCAGGCGCTGCGCGTGGGCCACGGCCGCTGCATCGGGGTCGAAGACGGCGTGCAGGGGCTGGACCTGGGCCGGGTGGATGCACAGCTTGCCGCCAAAGCCCATGCGCCGCGCGCGTGCCGCGTCCTGGGCCAGCCGCTCGGGGTTGCGCGTGTCCACCGTCACGCCGTCCACGGCCGCGCCGATGCCGGCGCGGCGCGAGGCCAGAACCAGGGCCATGCGCATGGGCAGCAGCTCTTCCTCGCCCTGCTCGCAGGCCATGCCCGCATCGACCTGGAAGTCCAGGTGGCCGAAGGCCAGGCGCACCACCTGGGGCGCGGCAGCCAGGGCGTCGGCCGCGTCCAGGCCGGCCACGCTTTCGATGAGGGGCAGCACGGCCGCCCGTGCGCCCGCAGCCTGGGCCACCGCATGCAGTGTCTGGGCGCGCTCGGCCTTGGAGACCATGGCGCCGGCCACGCCCTGCTCCACCAGCTGCGCCAGCGCGCGCAGGTCATCCGCATGCCAGGGCGTGCCTTCGGCGTTGATGCGCACCAGCAGGCGGGCACGGGCCGGGCCTTCCAGCGCACCCACGGCCTGGGCCAGCGCCTGGCGGGCGCCGTCCTTGTCGGCCGGGGCCACGGCATCCTCCCAGTCGGCGATGACCATGTCGGCGCCGCTGTCCAGGGCCTTGCCCAGGCGCTCGGGCCGCGTGGCGGGGACGAAGAGAAAGGAAGTGGCCTGTCGCGCCAGATCGTGCATGCGGATGTCCTTGGGAGAGCGGTTTATTCGGCCGAGACGCCTGCGGCCTTGATGACCTTGTCCCAGCGCGCCACCTCGGCCTGCAGGTGGGTGCGCAGGCCTTCCGGCGTGGCCTTGTCGGGCGTGACCAGGTCGGAGCTGAGTTCGGCGATGCGCTTTTTGACGTTCTCGTCCTTGATGGCCACGTTCAGCGCCTTGTTGATGGCCATGACCACCTCCTTGGGCGTGCCCTTGGGCGCGTACATGCCGTGCCAGACCTTGACGTCGAAGCCCTTGAGGCCCTGCTCGTCCAGCGTGGGGATGTCGGGCAGCGAGGACAGGCGCTTGGGCGTGGTCACACCGAAGACCTTGGCGCGCTGGCCGTCCTTGATCACGGGCACGGTCTGCGTGGTCTGGTCGCACAGCAGGTCCACCTGGCCGCCCATGAGGTCGTTCATGGCCGGGCCTGCGCCCTTGTAGGGCACGGTGGTGAGCTTGACGCCCGCCTGGTGCATGAACAGCATGCCGCACAGCTGGGAGACGGCGCCGATGCCGGCATTGGCCAGCGAGACCTTGTCCTGGTTCTTCTTCACGTAGTCCAGCAGCTCGGCGAAGTTGTTGGCCGGGAAGTCCTTGCGCGACAGCAGGGTCATGGGCACGTCCAGCACCTGGCCGATGTACTCGAAGTCCTTGAGCGGGTCATAGGGCAGCTTCTTGTACAGCGCAGGCGCCGTGGCCATGCCCATGTGGTGGATGAGGATGGTGTAGCCGTCGGCCTTGGCCTTGGCCACGCGGTTGGGCGCAATGGTGCCGCCCGCTCCCACGGTGTTCTCGACCAGCACGCTCTGGCCCAGCACCTGGCCCATGGGCACGGCCAGCAGGCGCGCCACCACGTCGGTGGGGCCGCCAGCGCTGTAGGGCACGACGAGGACGACGGGCTTCTCGGGCCAGGCCGCTGCCAGGGCGCCGGTGGTCGTCCCGCCGGCGGCAAGGGCGCAGGCGGCGGCCGCTGCGTAAACGAGGCGGCGGCGGAAAGAAGTGGTGCGTTGCATGGTTTGTCTCCTGTGCACTTTGGTGGAAGCGGGAGGCGCTCTGTGGTGGCGCCTTTCCCATGGATTCGCCGGCCGGGGCCGGCGCGAAAACTCAGTCAAGAACTCAGTCAAGCAGGCGCTGCACGCGCGGCCAGTGCGCGATCTGCCACAGCCGCGCTACGGCGGCCTGGGCGGGGTCGTCCTGCAGGGCACCGCCATAGGCGATCAGTCGCAGCGCCTTGGCCGTGATCTCCTCGCGCGACAGCGTGTTGCCCGGATCGCCCTTGGGCTCCTCGACACGGCCATGCAGCGTGCGGCCATCGGTGGTGAGCACGGTGACCTTGCCGATCCAGCGCTGCGGGTAGGCGGCATCGACCTCGGGGTCCAGCACCATGCCCACCTTCTCGCGCAGGGCCACCGTGGTGGCTGCCAGGTAGTCGTTGTCGAACTCGTCCAGGCCCGCATGGCCGTGGCGTGCGGCCAGCGCCAGCACCGTGCCCATGGAGAACTTGCTCTGGTGCACGCTGGCCGGATCGACCACGGGGCCCAGCACGTCGATGGCGCCCTGGTGCACGTGGCAGGTGACCTGCGCCAGGTCGGCGGGGGCCAGGCCGTGGTCCTGCATGACCTGCAGCAGCGCGTCGGCGGCCGGGTGCGTGTGGCGGCAGGAGGCATGCCATTTGAACGAGGTCTCGGCCGTGGCCCAGCGCGTGCCCAGGCCGTCCGTGAGGCGCGTGGGATCTGCATCCGTGGACATGCCTGCCGCCAGGCCCTGCGGTCCCGTGAAGATGTCCTGCGCGCCCGTGAATCCGTCCTTGGCCAGGTAGGCCGACATCAGGCCCGCCGCGGCCGCATGGGCCGTGTGCAGCTGCTTGCTGTCGGCCGCGGTGCGCAGGAATTCCCACAGCCCCGCCGACTGCGTGCCGGCCGAGCCGAAGGCATGCTGCATCTGCGCGGGCGTGAGGCCCAGCAGCCGGCCCACGGCAGCGGCTGCAGCCAGGGTGCCGGCCGTGGCCGTGGTGTGGAAGATGCGGTAGTGGCTGCGGCCCAGGAACTCGCCCACGCGGATGCCGACCTCGTAGCCGGCCACGCATGCGGCCATGAGTTCGGCGCCGCTGGCGCCGATGCTCTGCGCCACGGCCAGCGCGGGCGGGAAGACCACGGCCGCGGGGTGGAAGACCGAGCCGTTGTGCACATCGTCCTGCTCGGCCACATGCGAGGCGGCGGCATTGGCCAGGGCAGCCATCATGGGCGAAGTGGCGGCGTCCTGGCCCAGCACCTCGCTGGGGCCGCCGGCCAGCCCCTGGGACAGCGCAAAGCGCGTGATGCTCTGCACGGGGCGCGCGCCCTGGCCTGCGAGCACGGAGCCGAACCAGTCCACCCAGAGGTCTTCGGCGCGCTGCTGCACGGCGGCGGGAACGTCGTCCCAGCGCAGCGTGGCGGCGAACTGGGCCAGCGGATGGATGCTCACTTGCGGATCATGTTTCATGAGGGGGGTCTCCGGCGCATTCTGCGCATGCGCCCAGGTTTCAGGGAGTGGGTTTTCCAGACTGCGTACACAAAGCCTGGATGCGCTCGGCGCTCCAGCCCAGCTCGGCCAGGATGGCGGCGCTGTGCTCGCCCACGCCGGGCACGGCCTCCATGCGGTAGTCGAAGGCGCTGTTGGCGCCGGGCGGCAGCAGCGCCTGCACCGGACCGGCCGGCGTGTCCACGCTGCACCAGCGCTGGCGTGCGGCCAGCTGCGGATGGGCCCACAGGCCGGCCATGTCGTTGACGCGCGCATTGGCAATGCCGGCCGCATCCAGACGCTGCACGACCTGGGCAGCATCGAGCGCGTTGAACACGCCCAGGATCAGCGCGCGCAGCTCCTCGCGGTTGGCGTTGCGGCGCGCATTGCTGTCAAAGCGCGCATCCGTGGCCAGCGCTGGCTGCAGCAGCACCTGTTCGCAAAAGAGCTTCCACTCGCGTTCGTTTTGCAGGCCCAGCATCACCGTCCCGCCGTCACCGGCCTCGAACGGCCCGTAGGGATAGATGCTGGCGTGCGAGGCGCCGGTGCGCGGCGGCGGCGGCGCGCCGTCGAAGGCGTAGTACATGGGATAACCCATCCACTCGCCCAGCGCCTCCAGCATGGACACGTCGATGTGGCTGCCCTCGCCCGTGCGCCCGCGCAGCAGCAGGGCCGACAGGATGTTGGTGTACGCATACATGCCGGCCGCGATGTCGGCCACCGAGATGCCGGCCTTGGACGGCACCTCGGGCGTGCCCGTGACCGAGAGAAAGCCCGCCTCGCTCTGGATCAGCAGGTCGTAGGCCTTCTTGTCGCGGTAGGGGCCGTCAGCGCCGTAGCCGCTGATGTCGCAGACGATGAGGCGCGGAAAGCGCTCGCGCAGCGCCGCATAGGACAGGCCCATGCGCGCGGCCGCGCCGGGCGCCAGGTTCTGCACCAGCACGTCGGCACCCTCCAGCAGCTGCAGCAGCGCCTGCATGGCCTCGTCCTGCTTGAGGTCCAGCGCCAGGCTCTGCTTGCTGCGGTTGATCCAGGTGAAGTGCGAGGACTGGCCCTGCACGCGCTGGTCATAGCCGCGCGCAAAGTCGCCGCTGCCGGGCCGCTCGACCTTGATCACGCGCGCGCCCAGGTCGGCCAGCTGGCGCGTGCAAAACGGTGCGGCCACCGCATGTTCCAGCGAGACGACGGTGGTGCCGTCAAGCGGCCGAAGACTTTGCTTTTTCATCTTGGAAATCCATTGCACTTTGGCGAAACCCACGACCCGACCAACTGGCGCGCTCCAAGCCAGGGACAGCAAGCAAGGGCCGCCCCCGCAGCGAGGCTGTCGTCCCCCTTCCAGGGGGAAGGCGCGAAGCGACTCAGGGGGTTTTCCATTTCAGAACGAACGCGGCAGACCGAGGATGTGCTCGGCCACGTAGGAATAGATCAGGTTCGTGGAGATCGGCGCCACCTGGTACAGGCGCGTCTCGCGGAACTTGCGCTCCACGTCGTATTCGCAGGCAAAGCCGAAGCCGCCGTGGAACTGGATGCAGGCATTGGCCGCCTCCCAGCTGGCCTTGGCCGCCAGGTACTTGGCCATGTTGGCCTGGGCGCCCATGGCCTGGTTGGCGTCGAACATCTCGCAGGCCTTCCAGCGCATGAGGTTGGCGGCCTCGACCTCGATGAAGGCATCGGCAATGGGGAACTGCACGCCCTGGTTCTGCCCGATGGGGCGGCCGAACACGTTGCGGTCGCGCACATAGTTGGTCACGCGGTCCAGGAACCAGTAGCCGTCGCCAATGCATTCGGCTGCAATCAGCGTGCGCTCGGCGTTGAGGCCGTCCAGGATGTACTTGAAGCCCTTGCCTTCCTCGCCGATCAGGTTCTCCTCGGGGATTTCCAGGTTCTCGAAGAACAGCTCGTTGGTCTCGTGGTTGACCATGTTGGGGATGGGGCGCACGGTCAGGCCGCTCTTTTGCGCCTCGGCCAGGTCCACCATGAAGATGGACATGCCCTCGCTCTTTTTCTTCACCTCGGCCAGCGGCGTGGTGCGCGCCAGCAGGATCATCCAGTCGCTGTGCTGCACGCGGCTGATCCAGACCTTCTGGCCGTTGACCACGTAGCGGCCATCCTTCTTGATGGCGCTGGTCTTGATCTTGGTGGTGTCCGTGCCCGTGGTGGGCTCGGTCACGCCCATGGACTGCAGGCGCCATTCGCCCGAGGCGATGCGCGGCAGGTACTTCTCCTTTTGCGCCTGCGAGCCGTGGCGCAGCAGCGTGCCCATGTTGTACATCTGGCCATGGCAGGCGCCGGAGTTGCCGCCGCAGCGGTTGATCTCTTCCATGATCACGCTGGCCTCGGTCAGGCCCAGGCCCGAGCCGCCGTACTCCTGCGGGATCAGCGCGGCCAGCCAGCCGGCCTTGGTCAGCGCGTCCACGAAGGTCTCGGGATAGGCGCGCTGCTCGTCGATCTTGCGGAAATACTCGTCGGGGAACTCGGCGCACAGCGCACGGATGGCGTCGCGGATCTCGGGGAAATTGTTGGAAAGCGTTTGTTCGATCATGGTGGTCTCAAGGCTCGGTGTTCAGGGGGTCTCAGGCCAGGGTGGCTTTTCCGGTCATGGTCAGCCAGCCTTCGTGGTCCTGGGCCCAGAGTTCGACGGTCTTGCCGTCTGCAGAAGGCTTGCCGTACACGCTGAAGGCATGCAGGTCGAAGGTGGGGCGCACGGCCTTGAACTCGAAGGACAGCACGCGCGCCTGGGGCAGCTCGCGGCGCAGCAGGTCCAGCAGCAGCGTGGCGATCAGCGGGCCGTGCACGATCAGGCCCGGATAGCCCTCCACGCCCGTGACGTAGCGGCGGTCGTAGTGGATGCGGTGGCCGTTGAAGGTCAGGGCCGAGTAGCGGAACAGCAGCACGTCGTCGGGAACGATGGTGCGCGACCAGGCTTGCTGGCCGTCCAGCGGCGGCTTCTGCGGCGTGGGCGCGGGATCGCCGGGCTGGGCAGCGGCGCGGTAGACGATGTCGTGCTCCTCGGTCAGCGCCAGGCCATGGTCGTTGCTGTAGGCATGCTCGACCAGCACGAACAGCAGCTCGCCCGAGCGGCCGCTCTTGTGGCTGACCGAGCCGATGGTGGAGCGGCGCTGCACCTTCTGGCCCACCTGCAGCGCGTTGCCTGCCTCCCAGCGCAGTCGCCCGCCGGCCCACATGCGGCGCGGCAGCGGCACGGGCGGCAGAAAGCCGCCACGGCGCGGGTGGCCGTCGGGGCCGATCTCGCTTTGGCGTGCATGGGGCAGGAAGTACATCCAGTGCCACAGCGGCGGCAGCGCCGTGCCGTCGGCGGGCTCAGGGTCTTCCCGGTCCAGCGTGGCCGACAGCGCGGCCACGGGCGCGGCCGTGATGCTGTCTGCCAGGGTTTCGCTGCGGCCCTGCCAGGACTGAAGGTGCGCCAGCGCGGCGGCGTCGAGGGTGTCGGTAGCTTGCTTGTCTGTCATGGCCGCCATGGTCGGTGCAAGCGCGGCGGCCCGCAATCCGCGTTTTCTTAAGCAAGCCTTTGGCCGCGCTGAAGGCTGGGCCGGCGCGGCCTGCCCGCCGCTGCTTTCATTCCCGCGAAGTCCGCCCTTGTGATTGGCGAATGGCGCGGTGCGGCGTTTGCCGGCATCCTTGGTCCCGACTTCTTTCCAACGAACACTGAACGGGGACGACAGGCCATGGCGCAGAAAATGATGCAGGACAAGGTAGTGGTGGTGACGGGTGCCGGCGGCGGCATCGGGCGCGACATGGCGCTGGCCATGGCGGCCGAGGGCGCCAAGGTGGTGGTCAACGACATAGGCACCTCCACCACGGGCGAGGGCACGGACGCCGGCCCGGCGCAAAAGGTGGTCGATGAGATCAAGGCCGCAGGCGGCCAGGCCGTGGCCAACACCGACAGCGTGGCCGAGGCCGCCAGCGCGGGCCGCATCGTGCAGTGCGCCGTGGACAGCTTCGGCCGCATCGACGGCGTGGTCAACAACGCCGGCATCCTGCGCGACCGGTTCTTCCACAAGATGAGCCTGGACGAGTGGGACGCCGTCATCAAGGTCCACCTGTACGGCAGCTACTACATGAGCCGCGCGGCCGCCAACCATTTCAAGGAGCAGGAAAGCGGCGCCTTCGTGCACATGACCTCGACCTCGGGCCTGATCGGCAACCTGGGCCAGGCCAACTACAGCGCGGCCAAGCTGGGGCTGACGGCCCTGTCCAAGTCCATTGCGCTGGACATGCAGAAGTTCAACGTGCGCTCCAACTGCATCGCGCCGTTCGCCTGGAGCCGCATGATCGGCTCCATCCCCACCGACACGCCCGAGCAGCAGGCGCGCGTGGCCAAGATCCAGCAGATGACGCCCAACAAGATCGCCCCGCTGGCCGTCTACCTGCTGTCCGACGCGGCCCGCGACGTGAACGCCCAGGTCTTCGCCGTGCGCAACAACGAGATCTTCGTCATGAGCCAGCCGCGCCCGCTGCGCTCGGTGCACCGCAGCGAAGGCTGGTCGCCCCAGTTCATTGCCGAGCACGGCATGCCGGCGCTCAAGGCATCGTTCGTGCCGCTGGACCGGTCCGCCGACGTGTTCAGCTGGGATCCTGTCTAGAAAAGCACCCCCTGAGCGGCTGCGCCGCTTCCCCCTCTCTCGCTTCGCGGGAGGGGGACGGCGCCCTCGCCGCGAGGCGGCTCTTGCTCGGCGCCCCTGGGTTGGGGTGCGCCGGTTTTGAAGGCTGTTGGTATTGCGCCAGCGCAATCAATTACCGAGATGACCCGTTCCATGACCATTCGCTACGACCACCTGAAACAGCGCCCCTTCGAGCCCGTGCGCCAGCACTATGGCGAACGCGACACCATGCTCTATGCATTGAGCCTGGGCCTGGGCAGCGATCCGCTGTGCGCCGACGCCCTGCCCTTTTTCTACGAAGGGGCGCCGGGCGGGCTGCGCGCCCTGCCCTCGCAGGCCGTGGTGCTGGGCTACCCGGGCTTCTGGGCGCGCGAGGCCGATACGGGCATCGACTGGGTGAAGCTGCTGCATGGCGAGCAGCGCATGCGGCTGCACCGCCCGCTGCCGGCCAGCGCCGACGTGGTGGGCCACAACCGCATCACGCACCTGACGGACAAGGGTGAGGGCAAGGGCGCCATCATGGTCACCGAGCGGCGCCTGGAGACCGCCGGGGGCGAGCTGCTGGCCACCGTGCAGCAGGTCAGCTTTCTGCGCGGCGATGGCGGCTACAGCCTGCTGGACGGCGGCCAGCCCAGCGACGCGCCCCTGGCGCCGCTGCGCCCCACGCCGGAGGACCGCGCGCCCGACTTCACCGACACCCAGGCCATACGCCCCGAGGCCGCGCTGCTGTACCGCCTGATGGGCGACTACAACCCGCTGCATGCCGACCCGGCCGTGGCGCGCAAGGCCGGCTTCGAGCGGCCCATCCTGCATGGCCTGGCCAGCTACGGCCTGGTGGCCCATGCCGTGCTGCGCCAATGCGGCGACCGCAATCCCGCGCGCCTGAAGGCGCTGGATGTGCGCTTCACCTCGCCCGTCTATCCCGGCGAAACCCTGGTCACCGAGATCTGGCGCACGCCCGACCAGCCCTGCCAGCTGCAACTGCGCGCCCGCGTGCTGGAACGCGACAAGATCGTGCTCAGCCACGGCTACGCCGAACTCGCCTGATGCACGGCGGCCTCGCAAGAGGCCGCTCCTTCCCCCTGCCCTGGAGTTCCCATGAACACCTCCCCCGTATTGACCTCCGTCCAGGACGGCATAGGCACGATCACGCTGAACCGGCCCGAGGCCCGCAACGCGCTCAACCAGGCCATGCGCCCGGCCCTGGCCGCCGCCGTGGCGCAGATGCGCGATGACGCGCAGGTGCACACCGTCATCCTCACGGGCGCGGGCGGCGCATTCTGCTCGGGCGGCGACATCAGCCAGATGATGGATGCCAGCCAGGCCGGCCTGCCCTGGCGCCAGCGCATGCGCAGCCTGCACCAGTGGTTTCCCGAGCTGGTCAACCTCGAAAAACCCGTGATCGCCGCCGTGGACGGCCCGGCCTTCGGCGCGGGCCTGAGCCTGGCGCTGGCCGCCGACTTCGTGCTGTGCACGCGGCGCGCGAAGTTCTGCGCCGTGTTCGGCCGCATCGGCCTGGTGCCCGACCTGGGCGCCATGCACATGCTGCCGCGCATCGTGGGCCTGCAAAAGGCCAAGGAGCTGGTCTTCACCGCGCGCACCGTGCAGGCCGAGGAAGCCAGGTCGCTGGGCATGGTCTACGAGATCGTGGAAGACGGCGAGGCCCTGCAGGCCGCCGCCGTGGCACTGGCGCGGCGCTTCGGCGAGGCATCCACGGCCGCCATCGGCATGGCCAAGACGGCCATGAACCAGGCCTTCGAGCTGGACGCACGCGCCATGGCCGAGCTGGAAGCCTATGCCCAGACGATGTGCCGTGGCTCGGACTACCACCAGGAGGCGGTGCAGCGCTTCAAGGACAAGCAGCCCACGCGCTTCGACTGGGACCGCGCGCCATGAGCGTGCTGTCGCCGGACGCCCTGCAAGAAAGGCTGCAGGCCCTGATCCACCCCGGCGACACCCTGTGGTGGGGCCAGGCCACGGCCGAGCCGCTGACGCTCACGCGTGCCGTGGTCGCGCAGCGCCATGCACTGGCCCGGCACGGTGGCCAGGGCCGGCTGCGCGTCTTCGTGGGCATGGGCGCATCAGACACGCTGCAGCCGGCGCATGCCGACGCCATCGACTTCTTCGGCTACGCGGCCGGCGGCCCCCACCGCGCGCTGGCGCAGGCCGGAGTGCTGGACATCCTGCCCAGCCACTACTCCCACCTGCCCGGCCTGATCGACGAGGGCCTGCTGCCTGCCGACGTGGTGCTGCTCCAGGTCTCGCCACCCGATGCACAAGGCCGCTACAGCCTGGGCCTGGTCCATGAATACCTGCCGGCCGCTATACGCAAGGCGCGCGTGCTGATCGGCGAAGTCAACCCCGCCATTCCGTGGACGCACGGCAGCCTGCACCTGCAGGCCGGCGACTTCGCCCTGCTGGTCGATGCCGAACACCCTCCGCTGGACCAGGCGCGCAGCGCGCCCGGCCCTGCCGAGCAGGCCATTGCCGGCCATGTGGCCGCCCTCATCGAAGACGGTGCCACGCTGCAGGTGGGCGTGGGCAACCTGCCCGAGGCCGTGCTCGCCGCCCTGCACGGCCACCGCGACCTGGGCCTGCACAGCGGCGCCGTGGGCGACGGCATTGCAGCCCTGGCCGAAGCCGGCGTGCTGACCCACGCGCGCAAGAGCCAGGACTGCGGCGTGGGCATCGGCGGCATCCTCATGGGCGGCGAATCGCTCAGGCGCTGGGCCCACCGCAACCCCGCCCTGCAGCTGCGCGAGACGCGCTACACGCACGACCCCGAGGTGCTGGCCGCCAGCCACAGGCTGGCCGCCATCAATTCGGCGGTGGAAGTGGACCTCACGGGCCAGATCAATTCCGAAGTGGCAGGCGGCGTCTACGTGGGCGCCGTGGGCGGCGCCGTGGACTTTCTGCGCGGCGCGGCACGCAGCCGCGGCGGCCTGCCCATCATCGCCCTGCCCGCCACGGCCAGGGGGGCCACGCGCATCGTTGCGCGGCTGTCCGGCCCCGTCAGCACGCCGCGCAGCGACGCCGGCCTCATCGTCACCGAACACGGCGTGGCCGACCTGCGCGGCCAGACGCTGTCACGCCGCGTGAAACGGCTGATCGACATCGCGGCGCCGGAGCACCGCGCCGACCTGGAACAACAGGCACATACCCTGCTGCGCCAATGCGGCGCAGCCTTTTCCTGATCCACTGATCCACTGATCCACTGATCCACTGATCCACTGATTCCCAAGGAGACAACACCATGCGCAGAGCCGCCATCGTCACCCCCCTTCGCACGCCCGTGGGCACCTTCGGGGGCAGCCTGCGGCCGGTATCGGTCGAGGAACTGGCCGCCACCACGGTGCGCGCCGTGGTCGAGAAAAGCGGCATCGACCCCGCACGCATCGACGACGTGGTCTTCGCCCAGTCCTACGCCAGCAGCGAGACGCCCTGCGTGGGCCGCTGGGCCGCTCTGCAGGCCGGCCTGCCGGTGACGGTGCCGGGCATGCAGCTGGACCGGCGCTGCGGCGGCGGCCTGCAGGCCGTGGCCACGGCGGCCATGATGGTGCAAAGCGGCGCCGCCGACGTGGTGATCGCAGGCGGCGTGGAGAGCATGAGCAACATCGAGTACTACAGCACCGACATGCGCTGGGGCGCGCGCTCGGGCAATGTGCGCTTCTACGACCGGCTGGACCGCGGCCGCGAGCGCTCCCAGCCCGTGGAGCGCTTCGGCAAGATCTCGGGAATGATCGAGACCGCCGAGAACCTGGCGCGCGACTACGGCATCAGCCGCGAGGCAGCCGACGCCTATGCCGTGCGCAGCCACCAGCGCGCCGCCGCCGCCTGGGAGGCGGGCCGCTTCGCCGACGAGATCGTCCCCGTCAAGGTGCCCCAGCGCAAGGGCGACCCCGTGCTGTTCACGCGCGACGAAGGCTTTCGCGCCGACGCCACCACCGACAGCATGGGCAAGCTGCGCGTGCTCATGCCCAATGGAACGGTCACGGCCGGCAACGCCAGCCAGCAAAACGACGCCAGCGCCGCCTGCCTGATCGTGGCCGAGGACCGGCTGGCCGAACTGGGTCTCACCCCCATGGCCACCCTGGTGGGCTGGGCCGCCGCAGGCTGCGAGCCCTCGCACATGGGCATAGGCCCCGTGCCCGCCGTCAAGAAGCTGCTGGCGCGCCTGAACCTCACGCTGGACCAGATGGACCTGGTGGAACTCAACGAAGCCTTTGCCTGCCAGGTGCTGTCCGTACTCAAGGGCTGGGAGTGGAACGACCAGGGCGCCATAGACCACAAGCTCAACGTCAACGGCTCCGGCATCTCCCTGGGCCACCCCATAGGCGCCACCGGCGTGCGCATCCTGGCCACCCTGCTGCACGAGCTGGAGCGCCGCAAGGGCCGCTATGGGCTGGAGACCATGTGCATAGGCGGCGGCCAGGGGATTGCGGCGGTGTTCGAGCGGGTGTGAGGAACCCGTCATGTCGACACGTCCAGTGAATCTGAGCCAGCAACAACATCGAATCGTTGAAGCTCAGACCCAAGCGACCAAGCTGGAAACGCTACGGCAAGCGGCTATGCGGGGGTGGGCGGATGTCGCCTCGGGTCACTACATTGACGTGCCGGATGAAGACTTTGACCTCTTTATCGCGGATCTGGGAAGGCAGGCAGCCAGCCGAATCAAGGCTGGTGCCTGACGGCGGCCTCCTCAATCCGCCCGCGCCCCCGACGCCTTCACGATCTCTTCCCACTTGCGGGCCTCGGCCTGGATGTAGCGCGCGAACTCGGCGGGCGTGGAGCCCACGGGCTCGGCGCCCAGGCGGCGGTATTGCGCGGCGATCTGGGGTTCGGCAAGCACGCGGCGGGACTCGGTCCACAGTTTCTGCACCACGTCCTGGGGCGTGTTCTTCGGCGCCCACAGTCCGTACCAGGTGCTGGTGCGAAAGCCGGGCATGCCGGCCTCTTCCATGGTGGGCACATCGGGCAGGGAGGGCGAGCGACTGGCCGAGGTGACGGCCAGCGCACGCAGCCGGCCCGAGGCGATGAAGGGCATGGCCGAGGGCATGGAGTCGAACATGAGCTGGATCTGCCCGCCCATCAGGTCGGTCAGGGCCGGCGAGCTGCCCTTGTAGGGCACATGCTGCATCTGCGCGCCGGTCTTCAGGCGGAACAGCTCGCCCGACAGGTGCTGTGACGACGCATTGCCGGCCGAGCCGAAGTTCACCTGTCCCGGATGGGCCTTGGCCCAGGCGATCAGCTCCTGCACATTGCGCACCGGAAGCTGGCTGCCCACGACCAGCACCAGCGGGACATCGACCAGCTGCGTGACCGGCTCGAAATCGCGGAAGGCGTCATAGGGCGCGCTGGCATAGACGTAGGGGTTGATGACGTGGATGGAGGCGTTGACCAGCAGCGTGTAGCCATCGGCCGGCGCCTTGGCCACCAGGGCCGCGCCGACCATGCCGCTGGCGCCGGCCTTGTTGTCCACGACCAGCGGCTGGCCCAGCGCCTCGCCCAGCCGCGTGGTGACCACGCGCCCGACCACGTCGGTAGGCCCGCCCGGTGGATAGGGCACGACGACGCGGATGGGCGCCTTGGGATAGCCCTGGGCCCCGGTGGATGGCTGCGCGCCTGCCGTTCTCCATGCGGCCAGCGCCGCAGCGGCGCCCAGCAGGGTGCGGCGGGAAAGCGCGGAGCCTGTGCGTTGCGTTGTCATACCTTGTCTCCTTGAATGGCGAGTGCGAGCTTGCCGGTCACGTTGCGGCCGTGCAGCGCGTGCAGCGCCTCCGGCAGTTCATGCATGGCGAAGACCTGGCTGACCTGGGGATGGATGCATCCCCGGGCAGCCCAGTCGAGCAGCGTGGCAATGACGGGCTGCAGCTGCGCCGCGAAGGCCTGGCGTTCATCGGCCGGCGTCCAGCCGATGTAGCGGCCGTAGAAGAAGCCGTGCAGCGTGAGGTTCTTGACCAGGGCCAGGTTCATGGGCACGGCGGGAATGGCGCCGCTGGCGAAGCCCACGCTCAGCAGCTGCGCGTTCTGCGCGGCCGCGCGCAGTGCCTGCAGCAAGAGATCGCCCCCCACGGGGTCGAAGACCAGGGAGGCGCCCCGGCCCTGCGTGGCCTGCTTGACCTGGGCGGCCAGGTCCTGCGGGGTGACTGCCTGGTGCGCGCCGCGGCGCAGCGCATCGGCGCGCTTGGCCTCGGTGCTGGCGCAGGCGATGACCTGCACGCCGGGCGTCTGCCGGGCCACTTCCACCGCCGCGGCGCCCACGCCCGAACCGGCGCCCAGCACCAGCACCACATCGCCTTCCTGCAGGCGCGCGCGCCAGTGCAGGGCCGTGTAGGCTGTGCCGTAGGACAGGGCAATGGGCAGGGCCTGCAGCCAGGGCATGCCCGCAGGCAGGCGGTAGACGGTGGATGCATGCACCACCGTTTCCTGCGCAAAGGCACCCCAGTCGGCAATGAAGGCCACGGCATCGCCGGGCTGCAGGTGCTGCACCGCGCTGCCGCATTCCAGCACGCGCCCCACGCCTTCGGTGCCGGGCACGAAGGGCAGCGGCGGGCGCCGCTGGTAGCGGCCCTCGATCAGCAGGCCCGTGGCGTGGCTGACGTTGGCGTAGGCCACGGCAATCCGCGCCTGGTGCGCGCCCAGGGGCTGGCCGGGCCGGTCCATGGACTGCAGGCTGACCACCTCGTGCGGCGCGCCGAATTGATGGCAGACCAGGGCCTGCATGCGGGAGTGCGGGGATGCGGATGCCGGGGCGCTCATGCCATTTCCTCCGCCGCGCACTGGCGCACAACCTCACTGTCTATCAGTTGATCGATCTCCTGCGGCGTGCAGCCGGCCTCGGCCAGGATCTGGCGCGTGTGCTCGCCCGTGCGCGGCGCGGCGCCAAGGGATGCACCGCAGGCTGCTGCGTCTGCCGACCAGGGCGAAGCCGCATACAGCAGCGGCCCGAACCCGGGCTGCGCCAGCGTGGCGAACGATGCGCGGTGCACGGCCTGGGGATGCGCCACCACGTCGGCCAGCGTGCGCACGCCCGCATGCAGGGCGCCCTGCGCTGCCAGGCGCTGCTCCCAGTGGGCGCGCGGCTGCTGCGCCAGCAAGGCCTGCAGCCCGGCATGCAGGACATGGCGGTGGGCCATGCGGCCCGCATTGGAGGCAAAGCGCGCGTCCTGCAGCCAGTGCGGCAGGTCCAGCGCGCGGCACAGCCGCTCGAACTGGTCGTTGTTCAGGGCCAGCACGGTGATGAAGCCATCGGCCGTGGCGAACACGCCGTTGGGGGCGCTCACGCCTTCGGCGGGCAGGCCGCCGCGCAGCGTGTCTTCGGCCAGCACCGTGGATTGCAGGGCGCAGCAGACCTCGAACAGGTTCAGCTCCACATGGCGCCCGCGCCCGCTGCGCGCCTTGCCCAGCAGGGCCGCCGTGCAGGCCTGTGCGGCGTAGACACCGGCCGCGATGTCGGCCAGCAGCAGGCCCACGCGCTGGGGCTGGCCCTGCACGTCGCGGTTGCTGGTCATCAGCCCCGTGTCCGCCTGCATGACGGAGTCGGTGGCGGGCCGGTCGGCATACGGCCCCGTGGGTCCGTAGCCGCTGATGGAGACGTACACCGGGTCCAGGCCGGCCGCGCGCAGGCTGTCGTAGTCCACGCCCATGCGCTGCACGACCTGGGGGCGGAAGTTCTGCACCACGATGTCGGCCTCGCGCGCCAGCCGCAGCAGCAGCGCGCGCCCCTGGGCCTGGCGCGCATCGACGGCAATGCTGCGCTTGCCCGCGTTGTAGGTGGCCGACAGGCTGCTGTGCCCGTTGCGCGAGATGCCCACGTGGCGCGCCCAGTCGCCTTCGGGCGGATCGACCTTGATCACCTCGGCGCCCTGGCGCGACAGCAGGTGGGTGCAGTAGGGGCCGGCCACGCCCTGGCTCAGATCGAGCACACGGTAGTGCGCCAGGGGCGCCGGCGGCGCGGTTTGCAAAGCTTCTTGGTTCACGGTCAGCGGCCTTTCGCCATGGTTTCCTCCATGCTAGGGAGGCAGGGCTGGCGCCACAATCCTCGCCAGCAGGCCAGGCCTGGTGACTCCCGATCAACAATGGCCGGCCCCGGCCCTGCAAAGAATGCCGAGATGGACCTGAACCTGTGCCGCGTCTTCATCGACATCGCCGAGGCCAAGAGCCTCACGCGGGCGGCCGAGCGCGGCGGCATGACGCGCTCCAACGTCTCGCGCCGGCTGCGTGCGCTGGAGACCGAGATGGGCGCGCAGTTGCTGCGCCGCACCACGCGCAATGTGGAGCTCACCCAGGCCGGCCAGCTGCTGTACCGGCGCTGCCTGGCCATGATGGAGGAGCTGCAGCGCGCCCGCGATGCCATCCACCAGTTGCGCTCCACCGTGAGCGGCGAGGTGGGCGTGCGCGTGCCCACCGGCTTCGGGCATTTCTATCTCAAGCCCCTGATCCTGGGCTTTTGCCGCGAGCATCCCGACATCCGCCTGCGCCTGCTGATCAACGACCAGATGGCCGACCTCGTGGCCTCCAAGGTCGATCTGGCGGTGCAGATCACCTCCGCGCCGCTGGACGATCTGGTGGCCACGCGGCTGTGCGATGTGCGCTGGAACTTCGTGGCCACGCCCGCCTGCCTGCAGGCGCTGGAGCAGTCGCTGGGCCGGCCCCTGCGCGCGCCTGCCGACCTGCTGCAGGCCCGCCTCATCCTGCCGCTGGCCATGGGCGGCAGGCTGGCCTGGCTGGCCGGCAGCGGCGACGATGGCGTGGCCGCTGCCCTCGATGTGCTGCCCTCGCTGCAATCGGGCGACTACCGCCTGCTGTACGACGCCGTGCTGGACGGCCTGGGCCTGGCCCTGCTCCCGGACTACGTGACCTCGGCCGCGCTGGCCGGCGGCACGCTGGTGGCCGTGCTGGACCAGGTGGTGTTCTCCGGCCTGGGCAATGCCATGTACCTGGTGCGCATGCCCGACCGCCAGCCCACCATGGCCGCGCGCGCCTTCCAGCAGTTCCTGCGCGAGGCCATCGTCACCGCCGCACCCAGCTGGCAGGCGGGGGCTGAAGAGGGTGGTGAAGAAGGCGGTGAAGAAGGCGGCGGAGGGGGCTGCACGCACCGCTCTTCATAGGATTGCCCTAACAGCCGGCAAACCCTGGCTTTGGCAAAAGCAGATTCCCAAGACGCGCCCGCCTGCGCACCATTGCCTGCATGTCCGGCGCAGACCGGGCGCGCCGCCGTGCAGGCCACGGCAGCGCTTCATTCATCTTTTGCAGGAGACATGCACATGCCCGCCCAACACCGCCGCAAGGCCCTGGCCACCCTGGCCCATGCCCCGCTTCTGGCGTCCCTGGTGACCGCCCTGGCCACCCTGAGCGCCCTCCCCGCCGCCGCGCAGGACGCGCAGCCCGTGCGCCTCATCGTGGGCTACTCGGCCGGAGGCCCCGTGGACCAGGGCGCCCGCCTGCTCAGCGTGGCGCTGACCAAGGAGCTGGGTGCCTCGGTGGTGGTGGAGAACAAGCCCGGCGCCAACGCCACCATGGCCGGCAGCGAGGTCGTGCGCGCCAGGCCCGATGGGCTCACGCTGTGGTTCGCGGCCAGCCCCACCATCACCATCAGCCCCAACGTGATGAGCAAGATGTCCTTCGACCCGGCCCGTGACCTCACGCCCGTGGCGCCCGTGCTCAGCTACTACAACGTGCTGGTGGTCAACAACAACGAGCCCTACAAGACCACGGCCGAGCTCGTGGCCTATGCCAAGGCCCATCCGCAAAAGCTCAACTACGGCTCGGCCGGCGTGGGCGGCTCCAACCACCTGGGCGCGCTGCTGTTCGCGCGGCGCAGCGGCATCGAGATGAACCACATCCCCTACAAGGGCAACGCACCGGCCATGACCGACGTGATCGGCGGCCAGCTGAGCATGATGCTGGACATCATCAGCACCGCCAGCAGCTACATCCAGGGCGGCAAGGTGCGGGCCATCGCCGTCACCTCGCCGCAGCGCAATGCGTCCCTGCCCGATGTGCCCACCTTTGCCGAGTCCGGCATCGAAGGCCTCAAGGGCTTTGACGTGGGCGGCTGGTATGGCGTCTATGGGCCCAAGGGCATGTCGCCCGAACTCGTGGCCCGCCTGAACAAGTCCATCAACGCCGCCCTGGCCCAGCCGGAGCTGCGCAAGCGCCTCAAGGAACTGGGCTACGAAGAGTGGACCGGCGCACCCCAGAAACTGGCCGAGCGCGGTGCCAAGGAGCGCGCCATGTGGGCCACCGTCACGCAAGGCATTGTGGTGGACTGAGGGATACGCGGAGCATGAATCAACGAATACACCATCTGCTGGACCGCTGGCTGGCCGAAGCGCCGCAGCGTCCCTTCATCCACCTGCCCGACGGCAGCAGCCTGAGCTTTGCCGACCTGGGCGCGCTGGCGGACACGGCCGAGGCCGAGCTGCGCGCGCTGCAGGTGCGGCCCGGCGACCGCGTGCTGGTCGTGGCCGAGAACTGCCCCGAGCATGCGGCGCTGATCCTGGCCTGCAGCCGCGTGGGCGCCTGGTCCTGCGGCGTGAACGCACGCATGGCGCCCGGCGAGATCGATGCCTTTGCGGCCAAGGCCGATGCGCGCGTGGTGTATTTCACCTCGGCCGCATCGGACAGCGCCAGCGGCCACGCGCGGCGCTTTGGCGCAGGCGACTCGGCCCTGGCCGGCATGCAGCACAGCCCCGTGCGCGCTGAGGCGGTGGCCGAATCCGGCGCGCTGCAGGACGAGGTGGCGGCGCTGATCTTCACCTCGGGCACCACGGGTACGCCCAAGGGCGTGATGGTCGGGCATGACGCGCTGACGCTGTTCGCGCGCGTCTCGGCCACATCCCGCGGCCTGGGTCCGCAGGACCGCAGCTACGCCTTCGTGCCCATGACCCATATCTTCGGGCTGGGCACGGTGCTGCTGGCCTCGCTGCATGCGGGCGCGCAGATGGTGATGCGCCCGCAGTTCGACCCGGCCGACCTGCTGGATGCGCTGGCGCGCCACGGCATCTCGCAACTGCAGGGGCCGCCTGCGCTGTACGCGCGCTTGCTGGCCCATCTGCAGGAGCAGGGCATTGCACACCCTCAGGCGCCGGCGCTGCGCTATGTCTACACAGGCGCAGGCCCGCTGGACCTGACGCTCAAGAAACGCGTGGAGGCCGCCTTCGGCCAGGCGCTGCACCATGGCTACGGCCTGTCGGAATACGCAGGGTCGGTCCACCTCACGCGACAGGGCGAGCAGCGGCCCGACACCAGCGCCGGCTACGTGGTGGAAGGCGCCGAGGTGCGCGCCGTGGACCCGGCCACGGGCCGGCCCCTGCCGGTGGGCGAGCGCGGCGAGCTGTGGATACGCGGGCGCGGCCTGATGCACGGCTACTTCCGCGATGACCAGGCCACGGCCGCCGTGATGCGCGAGGGCGGCTGGTACGCCAGCGGCGACCTGGGCGAGCTGCATGCCGACGGCGCGCTCTTCGTGGTGGGGCGGCTCAAGGAAATGATCATCCGCTCGGGCTTCAACGTGTATCCGGCCGAGGTGGAACTGGCGCTCAACGAGCTGCCCGGCGTGCAGCGCAGCGCCGTGGTCGGCCGCCCCGAAAACGATGGCAACGAGGAGGTCATCGCCTTCGTCGAACTGCAGCCCGGCGCCACGCTGGACAACGCTGCCGCGCGTGCCCACCTGCGAGAACGGCTGGCGCCCTACAAGCTGCCCGCCCGCATCGTGCCCCTGTCCGAGCTGCCCACCAGCCCCAACGGCAAGGTGCTCAAGCGCCTGCTGCAGGAACAGGCGCTGCGCGTTTGAGCCAACACGCCCGCTGAATCGTTGCGCCGGTGCCACTGCCGGTGCAACCTTTCACCCTCCCTGCCCTGAATCCCGACGCGCGCCAAGGCCATCGCCGTCGGAAACCCTTATCTGCGGCATCGATGCAACACCCCTACGCCAAGCGTGGCGCAGGCCTTGCACCCCTTCTTTCATGATGTAAAACTATGGAACTTAATATCTCGATAGTTTAAAAAGATTCATTAACTGAACGCTTGCCAGGCCCGGGCTGCAGGCAGCCGCAGTGGTGCACATCCCATGTGCCTGCTCACGTCTGCAAAAAGACAAGCCCCATTTCCGCAACCATTTGAATCAAGCGAATGAAAAAAATCCTCAATCTGATTTTCGGAGGTATTTTCCTGATCGCTGCCAGCTTGGTTCATGCGGCCTGGCCAGACCGGCAGATCACGCTGGTTGTACCTTTCCCGGCAGGCGGTGGCACCGATATCGTGGGGCGCATCATCGCCAAGGAGCTTGCACAACGCCTGCGCGTCAACGTGGTGGTGGAAAACCGCCCTGGCGCCTCGGGCAACATCGGTGCGCGCCAGGTCTCCAAGGCCCGTCCCGATGGATATACGCTGCTGATCTGCTCCACGGCCCAGACCATCTCGGGCGCGCTGTACACGCAGGCCGGCTATGACGTGGTCAACGACCTCGAAGCCATCTCCACCATCAACGACGGTCCTCTGGTGCTCATCACACGCCCGGGCCTGAAGCTGGCGTCGGTGCAGGACCTGATCGAGCTGGCGCGGCGCAGCCCCGGCAAGCTGACCTATGCCACGCCGGGCTACGGCAGCGCGGGCCACATGGCAGCCGAGGCCCTGAGCCTGGCCGCCGACATACGCATGCTGCACATCCCCTACCAGGGCGCCGCGCCCATGATGAGCGACCTGGTGAGCGGCCAGGTCGATATCGCCTTCGACCTGCTGATCACGGCCAAGCAGTATGTGCACCAGGGCAAGGTCAATCGCGTGGGCGTGGCCACGCGCGAGCGCTCGCCCCTCATGCCCGACTGGCAGACGCTCAGCGAGCAAAGCCCGGCCCGGCTCGGCAATTTCAACGAGACCTCATGGAATGTGCTCATGGCACCCAAGGGCACGCCGGCCGCGATAGTGAACGCCATCAATGCACAGATGAAAAATATCCTGACCGACGAAAAGGTGCAGAAGAAATTCATGGAGCTTGGCAGCATTCCCCTTTGGAAATCCGTGGACAACACCAAGGCATTCGTATCCGACGACGCCAGAAAATGGAGAAAGGTGGTCAGTGATGCCGGCATCGCGAAAATCTGAAATACCCCCTTCGCCGCAGAAACTGGCAGGGCCCGATGTCAATGCGCTGCACGAATTGCTCAATGCGCTGAAAAAGCACGGCATCGACATCCCCTTCGAGCGGCTGGGACCCATCCTGGCGGAGCACCAGTTGCTGATGGAGCACCGCGGCCTCGTCAACGAACTGGCGCATGAGGCGGGACCCTCGCAGATCCACACCACCATCTCCCGTCAGAGCAAGCATGAGCGGCAGTCCTGAACTTTCGATACGACAGATGGCCAGCGCGCTGCGCGCCGGCAAGACCACTTCGGAGATGCTGACCCGGGCGGCGCTGGGACGCATCCGCGCCATGGACATCGACATCCATGCCTTCACCAATCTCGATGCCAGCGGTGCCATGGAGGCTGCGCGCAACGCAGACATGGCGCGCGGAGAAAGCGCCGATCTGCCGTTGCTCCACGGCATTGCCGTGGCCATCAAGGACGTCTACGACGTGGCCGGCCTGCCGACCACCTGCCAGTCCTGGCTGAGCCTGGACTATGTGCCCGAAGACGATTCCACGCCGGTGCGGCGCCTGCGCGATGCGGGCGCCGTCATCCTGGGCAAGCTGGCCACGCACGAGTTCGCCATCGGCGCGCCCAGCCCCGACCTGCCGTTTCCCGCAGCCCGCAACCCCTGGGACCTGGCCCATATCCCGGGCGGATCGTCGTCGGGCTCGGGCGCCGCCATTGCGGCAGGCTTCACGCGGCTGGCCCTGGGCACCTGCACGGGCGGCTCCATCCTCATACCGGCCGCCTGGTGCGGCGCCGTGGGGCTGAAACCCACCTACGGCCGCGTCTCCAAGCACGGCGTGTTCCCCCTGGCCTGGACGCTGGACCACTGCGGCCCCCTGTCGCGCAGCGTGGAGGATGCGGCCATCGCGCTGCAGGTGCTGGCCGGGCACGACCCGCTGGACCCGGCCAGCTCCACCGAACCCGTGGACGACTACTGCACGGGGCTGGAGCAGGGCGTGAAGGGCCTGACCATCGGCGTGCCGCAGGACCACTTCCAGTCGTCGCCCCAGGCGTCGCCCACGTTCCTGTCGGCCTTCGACCGCACGGCCGCGCTGCTGGCCGAGGCCGGCGCCCGTCCCATCCACGTGAGCCTGCCCCACAGCCAGCAGTTCCTGGCCGCCGGCCGCGTCATCCTCAGTGCCGAGATGTTCACCATCCATGCGCAGGACCTGCGCTCGCGCCCGCTGGACTATGGCGAACTCACGGCGGCGCGGCTGCTGCTGGGCGCCACCGTGTCCTCGGAGGACTACCTGAACGCCCTGCGCGTGCGCCGCATGCTGGCGGCGCGCGTGGACGCTGCGCTGGACCGCTGCGACGTGCTGCTGACCGCCATCACCCTGGATACGGCGCCGCGCTTCGACCCCATGCCGCATTTCCGCCACTGGCCGGTGCAGACCCATGCCTTCAACGTGACCGGGCACCCGGCCGTCAGCGTGCCGGTGGGCCTGTCACCCCAGGGCCTGCCGCTGGCCGTGCAGGTGGTGGGACGCTACTTCGACGAGGCCCGCATCCTGCAGGTGGCCCGGGCCATCGAGCGGCTGACCGGCTGGGAAAACCAGCTGCTGCCCGACGGCACCTGACCGCCGTGCTTGGCTTGGACACAGCCGCAGCAGCAGCCCCGGTCCTCGCTGATCAGCCTGACCTCCTATCAGGCCTCCATGCGGATGATCTGGCGTATGGCCTCGCCACGCGCCAGGCGGTCGAAGCCCTCGTTGATCTGGTCCAGCGTCAGGTGGCCGGTGACCAGGCGGTCCACCGGCAGCCTGCCGGCCGCATGCAGGGCCAGGTACCGGTCGATGTCGCGGCGCGGCACGCAGCTGCCCATGTAGCAGCCCTTGAGCGTGCGCTCCTCGGCCACCAGGTGCCAGACCGGCAGGCTGATGGCCTGGGCGCTGGAGGGCAGGCCCGCCGTCACCGTCTGGCCGCCGCGCCGCGTGATGCGGTAGGCCATCTCCAGGGCCTTGGCCGAGCCCACCATCTCGAAGGCATGGTCCACGCCGCCGCCCGTCAGCGCCCGCACCTGCTTGACGGCATCCTCGTCGCCGGCGTTGACGGTGTCGGTGGCGCCGAAATCGCGCGCCATGGCCAGCTTGTCGGCATTGAGGTCCACGGCCACCACGCGGGCCGCACCCGCCGCCGCCGCGCCCATCACCGAGGACAGGCCCACGCCGCCCAGCCCCACCACGGCCACGCTCTGGCCGGGGCTCACCATGGCGGTATTGGCCACCGCGCCCACGCCGGTCATCACGGCGCAGCCGAACAGCGCAGCCAGCTCCAGCGGCACCGACTTGTCGATGCGGTGCACGCCGCGGCGCGAGAGCACGGCATGCTCGGCAAAGGCCGAGACGCCGACGAAGTGCGAGATGGGCTGGCCATTGCGCGACAGGCGCCTGGCGCCCGACAGCAGGGTGCCCGCCACGCCGGCCTGGCCTGCGGGCTCGCACAGCACGGGCCGGCCCTCGGCGCAGGGCTGGCAGTTGCCGCAGCCGGGCACGAAGAGCATGACCACGTGGTCGCCCACCTCCAGGTCGGTCACGCCCTCGCCGAGGGCCTGGATCACGCCTGCGGCCTCATGGCCGAGCACGATGGGCGTGTCGCGCGGACGGTCGCCGTTGATGATGGACAGGTCGGAGTGGCACACGCCTGCGGCGGCCACCTTGACCAGCACCTCGCCGGGGCCGGGCGGCGCCAGGTCCACCTCCCAGATCTCCAGCGGTCGGCTGTCGGCATAGGGCGCGGCTGCGCCCGTTCTCGTGAGTACGGCGGCGCGTGTCTTCATGATGTCTTCACCAGCTTGCAGCTGCTCCTGGACAGCGGGCGGAAGGCCTCGTCACCGGGGATGGTGGAGAGCACCTTGTAGTAGTCCCAGGGGTATCTGGATTCCTCGGGCTTCTTGATCTGCACCAGGTACATGTCGTGCACCATGCGGCCGTCCTCGCGCACCTTGCCGTTCTGGGCGAAGAAGTCCTCGATGGGCATCTGCTTGAGCTGGCGCGCCACCGCGTTGCCGTCGTCGCCCCTGGTGGCCTGCACGGCCTTGAGGTAGTTGGTGACGGCCGAGTAGGCGCCCGCATGGATCATGGAGGGCATCTTCTTCATCTTCTCGAAGAAGCGCCGCGACCAGGCGCGCGTGGCCTCGGTGCGGTCCCAGTAAAAGCCCGTGGTCAGCACCATGCCCTGGCCGTAGCGCAGGCCCAGCGCATGCACGTCGTTGATGAACAGCAGGCTGGGCACCAGGGTCTGCCTGGGCGCGATGCCGAACTCGTGCGCGGCCTTGATGGCGTTGACCGTGTCGCTGGTGGCATTGGCCAGGTTGATCACCGAGGCCTTGGAGGCCTGGGCCTGCAGCAGGAAGGACGAGAAATCGCTGGCATTGAGCGGATGGAAGGTGGTGCCCACCAGCTTGCCGCCGCCGTCTTTCAGGAAGTCGGTCACATTGGCCGTCATGGCCTTGCCGAAGGCATAGTCCACGCCCAGGATGAACCATTCCTTCTTGCCCTGGGCCAGGATGCCGCGCACCGCGCCGTTGGCCAGCGCATAGCTGTCGTAGGTGTAGTGGATGGCCGTGGGCGCGCAGTGCTCGTTGGTGAGGATGTCCGAGGCGCCGCCGGTGTTGATCACCATCTTGCCGCGCTCGCGCGCCAGGTTGTTGACGGCGATGGCGACGGCCGTGTTGTTGATGTCCACGATCAGGTCCACGCCGTCGCGGTCGAACCAGGTGCGCGCATGGGTGGCGCCCACGTCGGCCTTGTTCTGGTGGTCGGCCCAGACCACCTCGATCTTCCTGCCCAGCACCTGGCCGCCGAAGTCGGCCACGGCCATCTTCGCAGCCTCGACGGAGCCGCGCCCCGCCGTGTCCGCGTACAGGCCCGACATGTCGCTGAGCACGCCGATGCGCACCACGTCGTCCGATATCTGCTGCGCCTGCGCCGCCGCCGTCCACAGCAGGCCGGCGCCCAGCGCGCAGCCGGCAGCGCGCGCCTTGGTCAAGCCGCCTCGCATCAAGCCTTTCCGCATATCCGTCTCCTTGTCTCGGGGTTGTTTTTCTGGATACCGAAGGCAAGCCTAAGCAGGCCATAGCGGCCCGCCTATGCGCGATTGCGAAAGGCGGGGTTGCAGCGCTGCGAAGCCGGGTTTGTCCCGAGTCCGGCCCGCCGCCGTGCTCAGTCCGCCTGGATGCCGGCCACCTTGACCACCTGGGCCCATTTGCGCAGCTCGCTGCTCAGGCGCTCGCGCATCTGCTGCTGGGTGCCGGGGTCGGCCTCGGCGCCGGCCGTCAGCAGGCGCTCGCGCACGGCGGCATCGCGCAGCGCGGTGTTGAAGTCGGCATTGATGCGCGCCAGCACGGCGGGCGGCGTGCGGGCCGGCGCGAACAGCGCGGCCCAGGAATAGGCCTCGTACTCGGGCAGGCCCGACTCGGCAATGGTGGGCACCTCGGGCAGCATGGCCGAGCGCTGGCGGCTGGCCACGCCCAGCACCTTGATGCGGCCCGACTTGATGTGCTGCAGCGCGCTGGGCGCATCGGCAAACATCAGCTGCACCTGGCCACCCAGCAGGTCGTTCATGGCCGGCGCGCTGCCCTTGTAGGGAATGTGCTGCAGCTTGATGCCCGCATGCATGTTGAACAGCTCGCCGGCCAGGTGCGTGCCGCCGCCATTGCCCGAGGAGCCGAAGCTCAGCCCGTTGCCGGACTTGGCCAGCGCGATCAGCTCGCGCACGTTGCGGGCGGGCACCGAGGGATGGGCCACCAGGAAGACCGGGAACATGGCGGCAAAGCTCACGGGCGCGAAGTCACGCTCTATGTCGTAGGTCATCTTCGGCTGCAGCGCCGGGTTGACCGCATGGTGGATGGAGCCCACGAACAGCGTGTAGCCGTCGGCAGGCTCCTTGGCTGCGAGGGCCGCGCCCACCATGCCGCCGGCGCCCGCGCGGTTGTCCACGATGCAGGGCTGCGGCCAGATCTCGCCCAGCTTCTGGGTGAAGGCGCGCGCCGTGGTGTCCACCGGGCCGCCGGGCGGAAAGGGCACGATGAAACGCACGGGCCGCGTGGGCCAGGCATCGGCCGCAAACGCCGGCCGGACTGCAGGCAAGAGGCTGCCGGCCGCCAGCGCGCCACCGGCGGACAGCAGGCGGCGGCGGCGCGAAGAGAAGGAGGAAGTGGCAGAAGGCAGGAAGGAAGACGGGGGCATGGCGAAACTCCGGGCAACGGGCGGCGGCTTGCCGCGCGGCCCATTCTGGGCAAGCCGCCCTGCGCCGTGTTTCGCGAATGTGGAAGGCGCGCTTCCAGGGCTCCCAAGCGGTGGAAACCCTGGGAAGCGGTCCACTCCGATGCAGCCTAGTGGCTGATCATCCAGGGCCGCCGCGAGGGCGCGGACTTCGCGCCGTTGGGCGCCGTCACCGTGGCGCTGCGCCGCCCCGATCCGCAGCAGCCGCAGCCTGCCGGGTGCCTGAGCCGCGCATAGTCATAGTCGCGCGAGCTGGCGGGCTCGTGGCGCGCGCGCTCGTTGGTGGCCATGGCGCGGCGCGTGCCGTCGGCCATCAGCGCCAGCCGGGGCGCGGCGGCCAGCACGCGCCCAGCCGCCGTGCCGCAGCCGGGGCAGGCCGCAGGCTCGTCGCGCAGGCGCAGCGGCCGCAGGGCCTCGAAGCCGCCGCATTGCGCGCAGTCGTAGTCGTAGGTGGGCATGGGTGGGCTCTTTGGCGTCAGCGCAGGTCGGGGGACAGGGGCATGTCCACGCTGCCGTCGAACTGGACGACGGGCCCCGCCGCGTTGGGGTTGATGTCGAAGTCGAAGATGCCCGTGGGCAGCCACAGCGTGGCGCAGGAGTTGGGCACGTCCACCACGCCGCTGATATGGCCCTGCACGGGCGCCGTGCCCAGGATGGAATACGCCTGGGCGCCGCTGTAGCCGAACTTCTTCAGGTATTCGATGGCGTTCAGGCAGGCCTGGCGGTAGGCCACGTTGACATCCAGGTAGTGCTGCCTGCCGCTCTCGTCCACCGAGATGCCCTCGAAGATCAGGTAGTCGTCATAGCGCGGCGTGATGGGGCTGGGCTTGAAGATGGGGTTCTTGATGCCGTACTTGGCCATGCCGCCCTTGATGAGGCTGACCTTCATGTGCACCCAGCCGGCCATCTCGATGGCGCCGCAGAAGGTGATCTCGCCATCGCCCTGGCTGAAGTGCAGGTCGCCCACGCTCAGGCCGGCGCCGTCCACATAGACCGGAAAGAACACCTTGGCGCCGCGCGACAGATCCTTGATGTCGCAGTTGCCGCCATGCTCGCGCGGCGGCACGGTGCGCGCGCCTTCGGCGGCGGCCTTGTCGCGCGCTTCGCCGCGCATCTGGCCCATGTGGGCCGTGCCGGCCGACGGCGGGTTGGCCAGGCCGGGGACACGTTCGGGGTCGGTGGCGATGAGTGCGCGCTCGCGCTCGTTCCACATCTCCAGCATGGGCCGGTCGGGCAGGCAGCCGATGAGGCCGGGATGGATGAGGCCGGGGAAGTTCACGCCTGGTATGTGGCGCGAGCTGGTGAACATGCCCTTGAAGTCCCAGATCGATTTCTGGGCCGAGGGGAAATGGTCGGTCAGGAAGCCGCCGCCATTGTTCTTGGAGAAAAAGCCGTTGAAGCCCCAGAGGCTGTCGGGCTTGGCGCCGATGTCCAGCAGGTCCACCACCAGCAGGTCGCCGGGCTGGGCGCCCTTCACGCCCACGGGTCCGGACAGGTAGTGCACCGTGGTCAGGTCGATGTCGCGCACATCGTCGGCGCTGTCGTTGTTCTTGATGAAGCCGCCGGTCCAGTCGTAGGTCTCCAGGATGAAGTCGTCGCCGGGCTGGACCCAGCAGGCCATGGGAATGTCCGGGTGCCAGCGGTTGTGGACCCTTTCGTTGTCGGTGGGCGGGCGGTTCAGGTCCACCTTGATCAGCGTATCCGTCATGTGCAAAAACCTCCTGGGTGGGTGGGGATCGACAGCGGAGAACGGGCCGGGGTGCGGCACGCCATTGCCGGCCTTCCTGTGGCGCCACGCCGTGCCAAAGCGGCGGCGCGCCCTCGGTGCGCCGGCAGGCGGCGCAGGGCGGGTATGAAGAAAAGGCCGGGAATGCATAAACACCATAGCAGCCGTGCCTGCCGGCCCGCCTAGGCAGCAACCCTGGGTTGACATCCGGACGCCGGCGCTGGTGAAGCCACCCTTCCAGATTGGCGAATTGAAGCGGCCCCGCGATGCGGGCATGCTGGCGGACAGCCGCTGCCCTGCATGCCGCCGGGCGCAGCGCCAAGAACACAAAGAATGGAAACACCGCCCATGCACCTGAGCGCACAGACCCACTACCAGGCCGAACTCGATGCCGGCCGTTTCTGCATACAGCAGTGCCCGCAATGCACGCGCCATGTCTTCACCCCGCGCGAGCTGTGCCCGCACTGCGGCGCCAGCCCGCTGCGCTGGGTGCGCGCCAGCGGCCAGGGCACGGTCTACTCCACCAGCACCGTCGCACGCAAGAGCGATGCCGGCGGCGACTACAACGTGGCCCTGATCGACCTGGACGAAGGCGTGCGCATGATGGGCCGCGTCGAAGGCATTGCGCCAGCCGACGTGCGCATAGGCCAGCGCGTGAGCGCCCATGTGGCGAGCAAGGACGGACGCGGCCTGGTGCTGTTCCAGCCCGCGCTGCAACCGGCTCCACAGGCTTCCCATGGAGGTGCAGCATGAGCGCCCGTATCCCCCAATCCACCCTGGACGCCGCCGCCGTGAACCGCCCGCTGCGCGGGCGCGTGGCCATTGCCGGCGCCGCCACCTATGGCTGCGGCGAGGCACCCGGCATGGACGACATGACCCTGCTGGTGCGCGCCGCCCATGCGGCCGTGGCCGATGCGGGCCTGACCATGCAGGACATCGACGGCCTGGCCACCTGCAGCGTCAACGCCAGCATGTGGACCATGCCCGTGATCGAGCACCTGGGCATCAACCCCACCTACGTGGACGGCACGATGATCGGCGGCAGCAGCTTCATCGCCCACCTGCTGCCCGCCATCCGCGCGCTGGAGGCCGGCCAGTGCAAGGCCGTGCTGGTGTGCTACGGCAGCGCCCAGCGCTCGGCCACCTTCGGCCGCAAGGAAGGCCAGGCGGCGCGGCGTTTCCTGGACCCGCAGCCCTATGAGTTCCCCTACGAGCCCGTGCTGCCCGTGACCGCCTATGCGCTGGCGGCCGCGCGCCACATGCACGAGTTCGGCACCACGCGCGAGCAGCTGGCCGAGGTGGCCGTGGCCGCGCGTGCCTGGGCCCAGCTCAACCCCGAAGCCTTCATGCGCGACCCGCTGACCATCGAGGACGTGCTCTCGGCCCGCCCCATCGCCAGCCCCTTGAGCGTGCGCGACTGCTGCCTGGTGACGGACGGCGCAGGCGCCATCGTGCTGGTGCGCGGCGAGCGCGCCCGCGACCTGCCGCGCCCCCCCGTCTACGTGCTGGGCAATGCCACGGCCATCTGGAACCGCCAGATCTCCTGCATGCC
The DNA here is from genome assembly GCF_043104415.1 of Delftia sp. WSY_16. NCBI lineage: Bacteria > Pseudomonadati > Pseudomonadota > Betaproteobacteria > Burkholderiales > Comamonadaceae > Delftia > Delftia sp. WSY_16. The sequence continues at coordinate 132,439 of NZ_JBICKS010000037.1, forward strand.
CGACCTGACCACCACGGCTGCCGCGCAGTCGGGCGCCCAGGCCTTTGCCATGGCCGGGCTCACCGCGGCCGACATGGACATGGCCCAGGTCTACGACGCCTTCACCATCAACACCCTGCTGTTCCTGGAGGACCTGGGCTTTTGCGCCAAGGGCGAGGGCGGCGCCTTCGTGTCCAAGGGCGGTATCGCGCCCGGCGGGCGGCTGGCCGTCAACACCAACGGCGGCGGCCTGTCCTGCGTGCACCCGGGCATGTACGGCATCTTTGCGCTGATCGAGGCCGTGCGCCAGCTGCGCGGCGAGGCCGGCCAGCGCCAGCTGGGACGCCACCGCACGGCCGTGGTGCACGGCAACGGCGGCACGCTGTCCAGCCAATCCACGGCGGTGCTGGGAACCGCCGAAACCCTCTGAACCGCACAGGAAGCACACCGCAATGATCCGCGACCAAGAAACCCTCGAAGCCCTGCTGGACAGCGTGCGCCGCTTTGTGCGCGAGCGCCTGGTGCCCGCCGAGAACGAAGTGGCCGAGACCGACGAGATTCCCGAGTCCATCGTGCAGGAGATGCGCAACCTGGGCCTGTTCGGCATGACCATCCCCGAGCAGTTCGGCGGGCTGGAGCTGACCATGGAGGAAGAGGTGCGCGTGCTCTTCGAGCTGTGCCAGACCGCGCCGGCCTTCCGCTCGGTGATCGGCACGACCGTGGGCATAGGCTCGCAGGGCATCCTCATCGACGGCACGCCCGAGCAGCAGGCCGCCTGGCTGCCCAAGCTGGCCACGGGCGAGATCATGGCCTCGTTCGCGCTGACCGAGCCCGAGGCGGGCTCGGATGCGGCCTCGCTGCGCACCACCGCCATCAGGGACGGGGACCACTACGTGGTCAACGGCAACAAGCGCTTCATCACCAATGCGCCGCATGCGGGCATGTTCACGCTGATGGCGCGCACCGACCCGGCCAACAAGGGCGCGGGCGGCGTCTCGGCCTTCATCGTGGATGCGAAGTCGCCGGGCATCAGCTTCGGCAAGAACGACGTGAAGATGGGCCAGAAGGGCGCGCACACCTGCGACGTGTTCTTCGACAACGTGCGCGTGCCGGCGGCCAACCTCATCGGCCTGAAGGAAGGCCAGGGCTTCAAGACCGCCATGAAGGTGCTGGACAAGGGCCGCATCCACATCGCGGCCGTGAGCGTGGGCGTGGCGCAGCGCATCCTGCGCGACGCGCTGAACTATGCGCTCGAGCGCAAGCAGTTCGGCCAGCCCATCTGCGAGTTCCAGCTGGTGCAGGCCATGCTGGCCGACAGCCAGGCCGAGCTGTATGCGGCCGAGTGCATGGTGATCGACGCAGCGCGCCGCCGCGACGAGGGCCGCAACGTCTCCACCGAGGCCTCGTGCTGCAAGATGTTCGCCACCGAGATGGTGGGCCGCGTGGCCGACCGGGCCGTGCAGATCCTGGGCGGCTCGGGCTACCTGGCCGAGTTCGGCATCGAGCGCTTCTACCGCGACGTGCGGCTGTTCCGCCTGTACGAAGGCACGACCCAGATCCAGCAGGTCATCATCGCGCGCAACATGGTGCGCGAGGCGCGCGCCGCATGAGCCACATGAGCCGTATGAGTGCACCGCCCCCCGACCGCAATGCCTTCATGCGGCTGATCGGCGCCTCGCAGGTGCCCGCGCCGCCCGGCAAGGTCCATGTGCGCCTGCCCCACATGCGCGAGGAACTGCTCAACCAGCTGCCCGCCGCGCACGGCGGCGTGCTCATGACGCTGCTGGACTCCGTGATGTCGCGCGCCGCCGGCGAGCTGCCCGGTGCGCCATCGCAGACCGCCGTGACGGTGGAGATGAGCAGCCGCTTCCACCGCCCGGGCAAGGGCGCGCTGCTGGCCGAAGGCTGGGTGGTGCACGCCAGCCGCAGCCTGTGCAGCTGCGCGGCGCAGTTGCTCGATGAAGACGGAAAGCTGGTGGCCACGGCCACCGGCACCTTCAAATACTGGCTGGCACCGACCACGCTGGACCGGGGCACGGCCCAGGCCGACTGAACGGGCGGCGGTCGGCGGGCAGCCGTCGGTGGGCCCCTACTCCAGCGTGAGCCGGCCCTGTGCGTCGGCCACCAGCAGCTCCACCAGCTCCTGGGCGAAGGACGGCAGGGCCTCCAGGCTGCGCACGCAGATCTGCATCTCGCGCACCGACCAGGCATCGGACAGCGGCACGATGGCGATGTCCATGGAATGCGCATGGCGGCTGGCGGCCGACTCGGGCAGCACGCCCACGCCCACGCCGGACTCGATCATGCGGCAGGCCGTCTCGAAGTTGCCCACCTGGATGCGCTGCTTGATGGGCCGGTGCAGCTGGTCGCTGGCCTGGCGCAGGAAGGCGTGGATGGCGCTGGATTCGTGCAGGCCCACATGGTCCAGGTCCAGCGTGTCGGCAAAGGCCATCTGCATCTCGCCATCGAGCGCATGGCCGCGCGGCACCACCAGCACCAGGCGGTCGCGGCGGTAGGGCAGGGTCTCCAGGTTCTCGGTGCGCACCAGGCCGGCGACGATGCCGATGTCGGTCTGCCCCTCGGTCACGGCACGCACGATGTCGTGCGACAGGCGCTCGCGCAGGTCGATGTTCACGTCGGGATTGCGGCGCAGGTAGTGGCGCAGTACGGGCGGCAGGAACTCGCCCAGCGAGGTGGTGTTGGCAAACACCCGCACATGGCCCTTGATGCCGCGCACGTACTCCTGCATGTCGCCGCGCAGGTGCTCGATCTGGCCCAGCACCATGCGCGCATGGGTGACGAAGGCCTGGCCCGGCGGCGTCAGCGTCACGCCCTGGCTGGTGCGGTACAGCAGCTTGGTGCCGATGCTCTCTTCCAGGTTCTTGATGCGGGTGCTGGCCGCCGGCAGGGAGATGAAGGAAAGTTCCGCGCCACGCGTCATGCTGTTGGCGTCGGCGATGTGCACCATGAGGCGCAGATCCACAAGATCGAAATGCATGGCCATCCGGCATTGTAGAAAGCCGCAGCGGCCCCGGCTGAGCCCTGCGCGTCAGTACAAACCGCAGTGCCGGCCGGGCGCGAACGCGCGCTTTCACAAATGCGAAGCCACGGCGGGCCGCCGCGCCGTAGCATGGCCCATCTGCCCGGGATAGCCGCCTCAGCCCATGAACCACACAGCAACCCCCTCCCCCAGCCCCATCCACAACACGGCCACCCAGACCGCAGGAGCGCTGGGCCATCTGCGCGTGCTCGACCTCTCGCGCGTGCTGGCCGGCCCCTGGTGCACCCAGAACCTGGCCGACATGGGGGCCGACGTGATCAAGATCGAAAAGCCCGGCGAGGGCGACGACACGCGCCACTGGGGCCCGCCCTTCTTTCCCGATGCGCAAGGCAATCCCTCGGACAACGCCGTGTACTTCGCGGCCTGCAACCGCAACAAGCGATCGGTCACCGTGGACATGGCCACGGCCGAGGGCCAGCGGCTGATCCGCGAGCTGGCCATGCAAAGCGATGTGGTGGTGGAGAACTTCAAGACCGGGGGCCTCAAGCGCTACGGCCTGGACTACGCCTCGCTGAGCGCGCTGAACCCGCGCCTGATCTATTGCTCGGTCACGGGCTTCGGCCAGACCGGGCCCTATGCGCCGCGCGCCGGCTACGACCTGCTGGTGCAGGCCATGAGCGGCCTCATGAGCATCACGGGCCGCGCCGACAGCGAGCCCGGCGGCGGGCCGCTGCGCGTAGGCGTGGCCGTGATCGACCTGTTCACGGGCATGTATGCCACCACGGCCATCCTGGGCGCACTGGAGGCCCGCCACCGCACGGGACGCGGCCAGCACATCGACATGGCCCTGCTGGACGTGGCCATGGCCGTGCTGGCCAACCAGGGCGCGGGCTTCCTGAACACCGGCCATGTGCCGGGCCGCCAGGGCAACACCCATCCCAGCGTCGTGCCCTACCAGGACTTCCCCACGGCCGACGGCCGCATGCTGCTGGCCATCGGCAACGACGGCCAGTTCGCGCGCTTTTGCGAGGCGGCCGGCACGGACTGGGCGAGCGACGAGCGCTTTGCCACCAATGCCGGCCGCGTCACCCACCGCGACGCGCTGATCCCGCTGATGGCCGAACTCACGCGCGGCCGGCCCACGACCGAGTGGATCGCGCTGCTGGAGGACAAGGCCGTGCCCTGCGGCCCCATCAACCACATCGGCCAGGCCTTCGACGATGCGCAGGTGCGTGCGCGCGGCCTGCGCGTGGAGCAGGAACGCTACCCGGGCGCCACGCCGCCTGCCGGCGAGACCATCAACCGCGTGGTGACCACGGCCAGCCCGCTGCGCCTGTCGGACACGCCCACCACGCTGCGCCATGCGCCGCCGGCCCTGGGCCAGCACACGGACGAAGTGCTGCGCCAGCGCCTGGGCCTGGATGCACAGCAGCTGCAGGCCTTGCGCGACCAGGGCGTGGTCTGAACGACCGGCATCGGCAGGCACCTGGCACACGCTGTCGCGCGGCTGTCTTGACGTCCTGAAGGCTGGGGGCCGGCCCGTCGCACCGGCGCACATGACGGCACAAATGACGGAGCGAAAGCCGGTGCGAAGACGGTTCGAAGACGGTGCGGACGGCCGTGTGGCGCGCCCGCAAACCGCTTTTAGGACACGTCCTATCGAAAATCAGATAGGAAGCATTCTCATCATCTGGCGGTGCGGAAATAATCCCCACCACAGATGCACATAGCCAATTCTTTCCTGTCCGAAATCCCTAGGACACCCATCCGCAGCACCTGGGCGCAGAAGGCGGCAGCCGCCGCCAAGCACCGGGCCGCAGCTGGCGTCCGGGCGCCAAAAGGTGTAGGCGGACGGCTCGGCATCTTCCGCATCCACCGCCCCTGCCCTGCATCAGACCCGCGCATGGCCAGCCGCAGTCCTGCCGCCCTGGAAGGGCCTGCGCCATGAGACCCCGCATCAAGGGCCGCATCTGCCGGACCTCGGGCTGGTTCCCCCCCTGAGCGCACGCGCCGGCCCTCGTCATTGCCTTCGTTGATCCCTTTCCACCTTGCTCTGCACCGCAGGCCAGGTGTGCCCTGCTGCACGCCTTTTTTTGCTCCCTTGCCGTTCAAGGGATACGACTTCAGAACTTCGCCATGCAAGCCTTTCGCAACCTCAAGATCTCCTCCAAGCTGCTGCTGGCCTTCCTGGCCGTGCTGGCGCTGACCACCTTCGTGGGCCTGTATGCCGTGATGCGGCTCAGCCAGATCAACCAGGCGTCCGTCGACATCGCCACACGCTGGATGCCCTCGTCGCGCATGCTGCTCACCATCCGCGCCACCACGGCGCGCTACCGCGCCAACGAGCTTCAGTACCTGATCTCCACCAGCGACCAGGATATCAAGGCCTTCGACGCCATCATGAGCGACCTGTGGAGCAAGATCCAGACGAACTACGACAACTACGCCAGCTTCATCCAAACCGAGCAGGAAAGGGCGTCCTACGACGAGCTGGGCCGGCTGCGCAGCGCATATGCCAGGGAGCACGCCATGATCATGACCCTGGCACGCAACGGCCGAAAGGACGAAGCCTTGGTGCTGGCGCAGGGTGAATCGCTGGAGCTGAGCCGGCGCCTGTACGACCAGATCGACCGCATGGTGCAGATCGACCACGATGCCGGCCAGGAGGCCAACAGGCACGCCAATGATCTGTACCGCAGCGCGCGCGCCTGGGTGGTGGGGCTGCTGGCCGCCAGCATCGCGCTGGGACTGGCGCTGGCGCTGGCGCTGGCGCGCATCGTGGCGCGGCCGCTGATCGAGGCCGTGGGCGTGGCCCAGGCCGTGGCCGAAGGCGACCTGACGCGCCGCATCCAGGCCACTACCACCGACGAAACAGGCCAGCTGCTGCACGCGCTGCACCGCATGGACCAGAGCCTCATCCACATCGTCAGGCAGGTGCGCAACGGCACGGACTCGATCGCCACGGCCTCCAGCCAGATCGCCTCGGGCAACAACGACCTGTCGCTGCGCACCGAGCACCAGGCCAGCTCTTTGCAGGAGACGGCTGCCTCCATGGAGCAGCTCACCGTCACCGTGCGCCAGAACACCGACAACGCGCGCCAGGCCAACCAGCTGGCAGCCTCGGCCTCGACCGTCGCCCAGCAAGGCGGCGAGGTGGTGTCCCAGGTGGTGGACACCATGGACGCCATCCATGCCTCCTCGCGCAAGATCGCCGACATCATCGGCGTGATCGACGCCATCGCCTTCCAGACCAACATCCTCGCGCTCAACGCCGCCGTCGAGGCGGCGCGCGCGGGCGAGCAGGGCCGGGGCTTTGCCGTGGTGGCGGCCGAGGTGCGCGCACTGGCGCGACGCTGCGCCGATGCGGCCAAGGAGATCAAGCTCCTCATCGAGGACTCCAACGGCAAGGTCAGCACCGGATCGGCCCTGGTGGCGCAGGCCGGCCAGACCATGCAGAACATCGTCAGCAGCGTGCGCAACGTGACCGACATCATGGGAGAGATCACCGCTGCCAGCGTGGAGCAGACGGCGGGCCTGGAGCAGATCAACCAGGCCATCTCCCAGATGGACCAGGTCACCCAGCAGAACGCGGCCCTGGTCGAGCAAGCCGCCGCAGCAGCACAGTCCCTGCAGGAACAGGCCTACGGCCTGCAGCAGGCCGTGAGCGTCTTCAAGCTGGAGCGCGGCATGGAACTCACCGCCCTGCCCGCCACCCCTCAGCCCATGCCGGCTCCAGACCTGGCCAGGATCACCAGCGCAGCCCAGTCAGGCCGCTGGGAAGCGCATTGATCAGAACGAATGGGCCATGCCCACGCCGAAGGCCGTGCGCGAGCTCTGGTTCTCGTAGCGCTGGTGTCCCAGGCTGGTGTAGAGCATGGTGCGCTTGGACAGCGCGTACTCGGCGCCCAGCGACAGCATGTTGTTGGTGTCTCGGTCCAGGCGCTGGCGCGCATAGCTGGCCTTGAGCGTGGTCGCGCCCATGCCGTAGGTGGCGCCCAGCGACACCATGCGCGACTTGTCGGGCCCCGTGCCGGGCGTGCCCGACTTGCTGCGGTCATAGGCCAGCATCACCGCTGCCGTGCCGATGCGGTACTTGCCGCCCATGTACAGGTCGGTGTCGCCGCTGCCGTTGCGCTCGTGCGCCACCATGGCCGCCACCGCGCCCTGGTCGTAGTTGACCGATACCGAGCGCGCACGGCCCTGGCGGCCGGGCGCCTGGGTGCGTTCGGGCGAGGCGCTCAGGTGCAGGGAAAAGCCGCCGAACTTGGGCGAGTCGTAGAACACGCCGTTGGACATGCGGCCGTATTCGGGCGAGCCGTTGTTGCTGGCGCGGTCGGTGGGCGTCAGGTAGTGGGCCATGTGCCAGGCCGGCGAGGCGATGCGGTTGAAGTTGCCCCAGGGATCGAACTGCCATTCCTGGCTCCACATGGCGCTGAGCGCGCGGCCCAGGCGCAGGTGGCCCCAGTTGCCCTGCAGGCCCACGGTGGACTCGTCATGCCAGAAGGGCTTCTTCGGATAGTCCTCGGTCAGGCCCGTGTCCAGGTCGAAGCGCGTGCTCAGGCGGAAGGTGGTCTTCAGGCCGCCGCCCAGGTCTTCGAAGCCGGCAATGGCCAGGTTGCTGCGCTGAATCGTTCCCAGCTTGCTGGTCTTGTCGAAATCCCGGAACACACCCGCGTCCAGATAGCCACTGATGGTGACGTTGGAGCCGGCGCCAGATGACTGGGCGGCCACCGGCAGGGCGGCAGCGATGGCGAGAGAGGCAAGGGTCAAGCGGGAGGTACAACGCATCCTGAACGGGTTCCTGAAATGAAAGATGGCACAACACCGGCGCGGCCCGGGGGCATGCGCGAACGGCGACGGGGGCTGCCACAACAGGGGTGGCTGGAAAGGTGCGCGGCGGGCTGGTGGCCAGCCGCGACTTGAAGGCAGCCAGGATGCAGATCGCAGCATGATCGCTGCACATTCGTCAAACATCCCGGCCAAAGACGTCAACCGCACAGGTGGCGGGCAACAGGCGGCATTATGAAAGCAGGGGCCGGCGATGACCACGCCACCGTCAGGCCCGGTCAGTTTCGCAAGGCCGGTCTCAGCGGCTGCGCTCGGTGCGCGACACGTCCCAGAGCCGGTTCATCTCGCTGCAAAAGGGCTGGGCACAGGGCGCGCGGCCCTCGTACTGGCAGCCTTCGGTGGTACAGAAATGCGACTGGTGCTCGAAGGCCCGGCGCTCGCGCGGCAGGGCGCCCGAAGCCTGGGCCGCCGCCATGTGCAGCCAGGGATCGTTGCGCTGCTGCAGCATCTGCTGCACCTCCTGCGCGAACGCGGGCGACAGCGACGCCACCGAGGCCAGCCCGGCCGGCGATGCCATGGCGCCACCGGGCTGGCGCAGCGGCTGCAGCTCCAGCAGCAGCAGGGCGCTGGTGCGCAGCGCATCGGCGCCACGCGGCTGCACCACCACGGCCACCGGCCCCGAGGCCAGCGATTGCAGCGATGCATCCAGCGGCAGGCGCAGGCCCGGCTCCGTGGCCTGCGCGCCCGCCAAGGGCAGCGCAGCGCCCGCAGGCAGGGCCGCCGCCGTGAAAGGGGCCGCACCCGGCGCGCAAGCCGATGCGGCCGCCAGCGCCATGGCCGCGCCCTGCGCCTGGGCCCAGGCCTGGGGCACCTGCAGGCTCAGCGTGAAGCCGCGCTCGCCCTGCGGCGTCAGCAGCGTGCCCTGCTGCACCCACCAGCTTTGCAGGGCGGGCAGGGTCTGTGTGGCCCCCCCGGCAGCGCCGCCTGCAATGCCTGCCCCGGCCTGCGGCACCAGCCCGGATCCGGCCAGCAGCGCATCCATCACCTTGCCCTTGGCAGCCGCCACGGCCAGCGTCACTGCGGCAGCGGCGGGCGGCATGGAGGCCGCAGGCGTTGTCGATGCAGACGGGATGGGCGGTCCGGCCTGGGCCGATGGAGCGCTCCGGGGATCCTGCCCGCCAGGCGCCGTCGTGCCTGCCGCCAGCGCCTGGAGCAATGCCGCCGAGCCCGGCTGGGCCGCCAGCAATTGCAGGGCCTGGCCCTGCTGGGTGCCCACCTGGGCCAGCAGGGCCTGCAGCAGCCGGCCCAGCGCCTCGGACACGCCGCTGGCCGGCCACTGCGGCGCAGGCGCGCCGGGGCTGGCCTGCACCTGGCGCGCCAGCTGGGCCACCAATTGCTCGAAGGCCTGCAGGCGCAGGCTTTGCAGCATCTCGGGCGACCAGCGCACGGCCGTGGCCGCTGGCGGCGTGACGGGAACGGAGGGTGAGGCGGATGACGCGGGTGAAGCCGGCGCCACCGGCGCACCAGCGGCCGGGCCGGGCACAGGCGCCGCCACGGGCTGCGGCAGCCCTGCGGCTGGGGACGGGACGGGCGGCAGCGGCGAACTCATGTCAGAGGCTCCGCCCGCGCGATCAGGCCGATTCCGGGTAGAACAGGCGGCGCGTGGGCGTGCTGCCCACGGCCTTGGCGATGGCGCCGATGTGGTCCGGCGTGGTGCCGCAGCAGCCGCCCACGATGTTGACCAGGCCTTCGGCCGCGAACTCATGCACCAGGCGGCTGGTGACTTCGGGCGTTTCGTCAAAGCCCGTGTCGCTCATGGGATTGGGCAGGCCGGCGTTGGGGTAGCAGCTGATGAAGGTCTCGGGCGCGGCCTTGTTCAGTTCCTGGACGTAGGGGCGCATCAGCGCCGCGCCCAGCGCGCAGTTCAGGCCGATGGACAGCGGGTTGGCATGGCGCACGCTGTGCCAGAAGGCCGTCACCGTCTGCCCGGACAGGATGCGGCCCGAGGCATCGGTCACCGTGCCGCTGATCATGATGGGCAGGCATTCGCCGCTTTGCTCGAAGGCCTCGTCCACCGCGAACAGCGCGGCCTTGGCGTTGAGCGTGTCGAAGATGGTCTCGACCAGGATGACGTCGGCGCCGCCCTCGATGAGCGCCAGCGTCTGCTCCAGGTAGGCCTGGCGCAGCTGCTCGAAATTCACGTTGCGCGCGCCCGGATCGTTCACGTCGGGGCTGATGCTGGCCGTCTTGGGCGTGGGGCCCAGGGCGCCGGCCACGTAGCGCGGATGGCCGGGCGTGCTGTACTTGTCGCAGGCCGCGCGGGCCAGCCGGGCGCTCTCGAGATTCATCTCGCGCGCCAGATCGGCCATGTGGTAGTCGTCCTGCGCAATCGTGGTCGCGCCGAAGGTGTTGGTCTCGATCAGGTCGGCGCCGGCGGCCAGGTACTTCTCATGGATGTCGCGGATCACGTCGGGGCGGGTGAGCGACAGCAGCTCGTTGTTGCCCTTGACGTCATGCGGGAAGTCCTTGAAGCGGTCGCCCACGCTGCCCGGGCCCGTGTAGCCCTGGCCCCGGTACTGGGCCTCTCCCAGCTTGAAGCGCTGGATCATGGTGCCCATGGCGCCGTCAAGAATGACGAGGCGCTTGGCAAGGATGGCGGGAAGCTCTTTGGCGCGGGTGTACTGGGGCAGGCTCATGGGCAGCGATTGTAGGAATTCCGGGGCGGCCGTGCCGGGCACGAGGATTCCCCCAGAAAAACGGCCTGCGCCCCAAACAAGAGGCGCGACCTATGAAACTAGCGCACCCCCACGCCAGAGACACCGAGGAAGGGCCTATGCCGGCCGCGCCGCCCCGCACCGAGGGTGTCGTCCCCCTCCCGCGTAGCGAGAGAGGGCGCCGTGCACACGGGGGAAGCGGCGCAGCCGCTCAGGGGGTGCTAACCATTTCAGCTGCAGACAGAGACGACTTGAGCCGGCTGGCGGCTCAGGCTCACATACACATGGCCCACGCCGCTGTCGAAATACGCGGCCTCATGGCGGCCCAGCTCCACCGATTCGCCGTTCTCGAACAGGATGCGCACCCGGCCCGAGAGCACCATCACGAACTCCTGGCCCGCATGGCGGATGGTCTCCGAGAATTCCCCGGCCTCGCGCGCATTGATCACGGCCACCAGGGGCTGCATCTTCTTGCCCGGGAAGGCGCCGCACAGCACGCTGTAGAGGTACTGGTCGGTCTCGTAGCGCTGCACGTCCTCGAAACGGTCCTTGACCACGGTGGGCGTGTCGCCGGCCGCCTGCTGTGCGTCTCCGACCATGAACAGCCGTGTCATGTCGATGTCCAGCGCATTGCCCAGCATGAGCACCTTCTCGTAGCTCAGCGCGATCTGGCCGCGCTCGGCCTTGGAGATGGTGGACACGGCCAGGCCGCTGCTTTCGGCCACCTGCTGCAGCGTCAGGCCGCGCTCCTTGCGGGCCTTGCGCAGCTTGGCCCCCACTTCGTGCTTGCCTGCGGGCAGGGCGGCGGCCGTGCGGGCGCCCGGCAGCACGGCGGCAAGGACCTGGTCTGCCGTGGGAAGCGGACTGGAACGAGGGCTGGGGCCGGGACCAGGGGCGGGACTGGTGCGAGGACGGGGGCTGGGCATGAAGCGGGCGATCGGGGCTGGCGACCGCCCGATTCTAGGGTCAGGCCCGCCCCCTCAGGTGCCGCGCAGATCGGCCTGGGGCGCCCGCCTGCGGCCCATGCGCAGCCAGCCTGCCAGCGCGCAGGCCATGAGCGCGAAGCCGATGTAGCCATAGACCGGGTACACCATGCCCACCAGCGTGATGAAACCCGCGAAGCTGCCGCCCAGTGCCACCACGCCCGCCACGCCCGTGCCCCAGCGAAAACGCGGCGTGCCGGCCGGCAGGATGCGGGCCACGAAGGCATAGAGCATGCCCACGGCGGTGTTGAGGATCATGCCGAAGATGACCAGCGACATCAGGTGCCCCAGCCAGGGCGAGATCTGCGTGGCCAGCGCCAGCATGGGCATGGACAGGCCGCCCAGCGTGTCCATGCGCCAGACCATGGCGGCCGCGATCAGCAGCATCAGCAGGCCCAGCAGCAGCCCGCCGGCCACGCCGCCCCACAGCGCCACGCGGCGCGAGCTGGCCTGGCCGCCCATGATCACCAGGAAGGGCATGCCCGCCACCACGTTGTAGGAGACATAGAGCAGCGCCGCCACCAGCCAGTGCCCCGCACCCCGGGGCTGGGCGGCGGTGGCGGCCTCCAGCGCGGCCGGCTCGCCCTGGGGCGTCACCAGCACGTAGCCTGCGACCACCACGGTCATGAACACCAGCAGCGGCGTGACCGCGCCGATGAAGGCGATCACCCGGCCCACGTCCAGGCAGACGATGAGCACCGTGGCCACGGTGGCCAGCACGCTGCCCCAGACCTCGGGCAGGCCCAGCCACTGGTGCAGCAGCGAGCCTGCGCCCGCCAGCATGACCACCGTGATGGCGAAGAGGAAGAAGGTGATCAGCACATCGAACACCATGCCCACATGCCGGCCCAGCAGGGCCTGCACCACCTCCTTGTGCGAGCCGGCCTGCAGGCGCTGGCCCATGGTGGAGAACGCCATGGACAGGAAGACGAAGGCCAGGGCCGCCACCAGGCAGCCCGCCAGGCCGATGGCGCCAAAGCCCGCGAAGAACTGCAGTATCTCCTGCCCCGAGGCGAAGCCCGCCCCGACGATGACGCCGACGAAGGCGCCGGCAATCCTGCTCACTTCCTTGAATGCACCCATGCCTGTCTCCTTGGATTGTTGTGTGTTGCGGGGGCTGAAAAAGCGAAAAGGCAGGCGTCTCAGGCCGCGAAGCGCTCCGGACTCAGCCGCCGGGCATCGACGCCCTGGGCCAGCAGCTCGGCGGGCAGCGGCTCGCGCATCAGCAGCGCGGCTGCAGCGGCCGAGGCGCCGGCGGCCGTCTGTATGCCGTAGCCGCCCTGCCCTGCCAGCCAGAAGAATCCTTCACGGCGCGCGTCCCAGCCGATCACGAAGTCGTCGTCGGGCGCAAAGCTGCGCAGCCCGGCCCAGACATGGCGCGGCCGGCGTATGCGCAGGCGGGTCAGTGTCTCGATGCGGTCTATGCCCATGGCCACGTCCAGTTCCTCGGCCACCACGTCATGCGGCGGCACGGGATCGGCATTGGCGGGCGAGCCCAGCAGCTGGCCCGCATCGGGCTTGAAGTAGAAGCTCTCGTCCACACCGATCACGGCAGGCCAGCCGTGGATGTCCTCGCCCTCCGGTGCGGCAAAGGTGAAGGCCGAGCGGCGGCGCGGCTCGATGCCCAGCGGCTGCGCGCCGCACAGCCGGGCCACGGCATCGGCCCAGGCGCCTGCGGCATTGACCACGGCGCGGGCACGGACCTGCGACCCGTCCTGCAGCACCAGGGTCCACAGGCCCTGGCCATCACCATCCACCTCGCGCTCGGCGCCGGACAGTTCGGCGCCGCAGCGCAGCCGCGCACCGGCACGCGCCATGCCGCGCAGAAAGCCCTGGTGCAGTTCGGCCACGTCGATGTCCATGGCGTCCAGGTCATGCACGGCACCCACCAGCTGGCTCTCGTCCAGGCAGGGCACCAGGGTGCAGGCCTGGCGCGCGTCGATGCGCTCGGCGCGCAGCCCGTCGCGGCGGTACATGGCCAGGGCCTCGTCCAGCTGGGGCTCCTGGCCGGCCGTGCCTATGTAGAGCACGCTGCGCGGCTGCAGCAGCGCGTGCTCGCAAAAACCTTCGGGCGGCGCGCTGTAGAAGGCGCGGCTGGCGCGTGTCAGCGCGCGTATCTGCGCGGTGCCGTAGCTTTCCATGAACATGGCGGCCGAGCGGCCCGTGGCGTGGTATCCGGGCTGCGGCTCGCGCTCGAGCACCAGCACCGAGGCGCCCGCACCGGCCAGCCGCCAGGCCACGGAGGCGCCGGCCATGCCGGCACCGATCACGGCGAAATCCAGAACCTGGCTTTCCATCATCCATCGCTCCATTTTTTCCAATGAGAAAATTATCTGATAAGAAAAAAATGAGGCAAGCCCTTCTGACTCCTGGTTTTCACCGGGGGTCCGCACAAGCAAAAAAAAAGGACGGCGCCTGGCCGTCCCTTATTGCAACGCACGCCTTGTGCTCAGGCTGGCGGCAGCTTCCCGTCCCAGCCACCGGCCAGGGCCTGGTACAGCGCCACGGCAGCGCGCAGGCCGCGTGCGCGGCTGTCGGCGGCGGCGTCCTGGGCCGCGTAGAGGTCGCGCTGCGCATCCAGCACTTCGTACAGGCCCACGCTGCCCAGGTGGTAGCGGCGCAGCGCCAGCTGTTCTGCGCGCTGGCGCTGCTCGGCGGCCTGGGCCAGGTGGGCATCCTCGGTGCGCGTGCGCTGCAGGCGCACCAGGGCGTTCTCGGCGTCCTCCAGCGCCAGCAGCACGGTCTGCTGGTACTGGGCCAGCGCGGCCTGGGCGCCGGCCTCGCTGGCCGCGATGCGCGCACGCACGCGGCCCACGTCGAGGAAGGACCAGTCCACGCCCAGGAACACGCTGCTGGTGGCGCTGCCGCCCTCGAACAGCGCGCCGCCGTGCAGCGCCGTGCTGCCCAGCAGCCCGCCCAGCGACAGGCGCGGGAACAGGTCGGCCGTGGCCACGCCGATGCGCGCCGTGGCCGCATGCAGCCGAGCCTCGGCCACGGCCACGTCCGGACGGCGGCGCAGCAGGCCGGCCGGTGTGCCGGGGTCGATGGCCGGCGGCAGCTGCGGCAGGGCGGCAGGCACATCCAGCGCGGCGATCAGCGCCTCGGGCACCTGGCCCGTGAGCACGGCCAGCCGGTGCTGGGCCATGGCGATCTGCGCCTGCAGTGCCGGGATGCGCGAGCGCGTGGCCTCCAGCTGGGCCTGGGCGCGCGCCAGGTCGAACTCGGTGCCGCTGCCGTGTGTGAGGCGCAGCTGCACCAGGCGCAGCGTGTCCTGCTGGTTGGCCGCATTGGCTTGGGCCAGGGCCAGGCGCTGCTGCCAGCCGCGCAGGTCGGCATAGCTGCCCGCGACCTGGGCCGCGATGGCCACCTGCAGCGCCGCGAGATCGGCCGCGTCGGCGCGCAGGTCGGCACGCCGCGCCTCGATGTTGCGCCGCACGCGGCCGAACACGTCGATCTCCCAGCTGGCCGACAGCCCGGCCGTGTAGCTGCGCTGGCTGCGCGGCCCGTAGAAGGCCTCGCTCTCGCTGCGCTTTTGCTGCGTGGCCTGGCCCGACATCGTGACCGTGGGGAACTGGTCGAAGCGGCTTTCGCTCAGCAGCGCCTGGGCGCCGTCCAGCCGTGCCAGCGCCACCTGCAGGTCCTGGTTGCCGCCCAGCGCCTGCTCCACCAGCCGCGTCAGCTGCGGGTCCTGGAACTGGCGCCAGAAGGCGGTATCGGGCTCGGCCTGCGGGGTGGCCGGTGCAGGCTCGGCCCGCGCGAACTGTGCTCCGGCCTGCGGCGCTGCAGGCGCCTTGAAGTCGGGGCCGACCGCGCAGCCGGCCACAAGCCCGGCAGACGCCAGCGCCAGCGCGTGTCGGCTCAGGGATTTGCGGATTTCAGACATGGTGGGGCTCCAGGGGTGCGGCTTTGTCGGAGGGTGGGAAGGCAGGCGCGGCATGTGCAGGCGCATGCCCCGTCAGCGCCCGGCCCGAGAGCCGGCGCAGCGTGACGTAGAACACCGGCGTGAGGAACAGGCCGAACAGGGTCACGCCCAGCATTCCGGAGAACACCGTCACCCCCGTGGCCGCGCGCACCTCGCTGCCCGCGCCGCCGCCGATGAGCAGGGGCACGGCACCGGCGATGAAGGCGATCGAGGTCATGACGATGGGCCGCAGCCGCAGGCGGCAGGCCTGCAGCGCGGCATCGACGATGCCCACGCCGCGCAGCTCCAGCTCGCGCGCGAACTCCACGATCAGGATGGCGTTCTTGCAGGCCAGCCCCATCAGCACCACCAGCCCCACCTGCACGAAGACGTTGTTGTCGCCGCCGGCCAGCCAGACGCCGAACAGCGCCGCGCAGATGCACACGGGCACGATGAGGATGACGGCCAGCGGCAGCGTCCAGCTCTCGTAGAGCGCGGCCAGCACCAGGAAGACCAGCATCACGGCGATGGCGAAGACCACGGCCGCCGCATTGCTCTGCTCCACCTGCTGGTAGCTGAGGTCGGTCCAGGCCAGCTCGATGCCGCGCGGCAGCGTGCGCTGCGCGATCTCCTGGAGCTTGGTCAGCACCTCGCCCGAGGACAGCACGCGCGGGTCGGAGTCGCCGATCAGGTCGGCCGCCGGGAAGCCGTTGTAGCGCAGCACCGGGTCGGGCCCGAAGCTGGGCACCACGGTGACCATGGAGCCTATGGGCACCATCTCGCCGCGCGCATTGCGCGTGCGCAGCCGCGCGATGTCCTCCACGGCCTGGCGGTGGTCGGCATCGGCCTGCAGCATCACGCGCCAGACGCGGCCGAAGGCGTTGAAGTCGTTGACGTAGACCGAGCCCAGGTAGGCCTGCAGCGTCTGGAACAGGTCGGTCAGCGCCACACCCTGCGCCTTGGCCTTGGTGCGGTCCACCTTGACTTCGAGCTGCGGGATGTTGGACTGGTAGCTGCTGACCGGATAGGTCATGCCCGGCGTTTTGGCGATCTCGGCCTGGAAGGCCTGCAGCGCCTGCTGCAGCGCGGCGTAGCCCAGGCCCGCGCGATCCTGCAGGAACAGCGAGTAGCCCGAGCCGTTGCCCAGGCCCTGGATGGGCGGCGGCATCAGCGCGTAGGCGAAGCCGCCCTCGATCTGCGCGAACTTGGCGCCCAGCTCGGCATTGATCTCCTCGGCGCTGCGCGTGCGCTCGCCGAAGGGCTTGAGCATGATGTAGGAGCTGGTCAGGTTGGGCGTGGTCGTGGTCTGCAGCGCATTGAAGCCCGCGAAGGCAGCGACTTTGTCCACGCCCTCCACGCTGTGGGCCAGCTCCACGATCTGGCGCGTCACCTCGGAGGTGCGGCCCAGCGAGGCGCCCTCGGGCAGCTTGGCGCCGCCGAACAGGTACAGCTTGTCCTGCAGCGGGATGAAGCCGCCCGGCACGGCCTGGAACAGCACGGCCGTGCCCGCCAGCAGCGCCGCGTAGACCGCAAACACCAGGCCGCGGCGGCGCAGCGACTGCCCCACGGAGTTCTGGTAGCCGTGCGCGCTGCGGTCGAAGAAGCGGTTGAAGGGGCGGAAGAACCAGCCCAGGCTGCGGTCCAGCCCGCGCGACAGCAGATCGCGCGGCGCGCCGCGCGGCTGCAGCAGCTTGGCCGCCAGTGCAGGCGACAGCGTCAGCGAGTTGATGGCCGAGATCACCGTGGAGATGGCGATCGTCACGGCGAACTGCTTGTAGAACTGGCCCGTCACGCCGCTGAGGAAGGCCATGGGCACGAAGACCGCGCACAGCACCAGGGCGATGGCGATGATGGGGCCCGAGACCTCCTTCATCGCCAGGTGCGCCGCCTCCAGGGGCGTGTGGCCCTCCTCGATGTAGCGCTCCACGTTCTCCACCACGACGATGGCATCGTCCACCACGATGCCGATGGCCAGCACCAGGCCGAACAGGGTCAGCGTGTTGATGGAGTAGCCCAGCAGGTACAGCCCCGCGAAGGTTCCGACGATGGACACGGGCACGGCCAGCAGCGGAATGATGGAAGCACGCCAGGTCTGCAGGAAGACGATGACCACCAGCACCACGAGGATCACCGCCTCGATCAGCGTGCTCTGCACCGCCTTGATGGAGTCGCGCACGAAGACCGTGGGGTCCCAGACGGTCTCGAAGTTCACGCCTTCGGGCAGATCCCTGGACAGGCGCTCCATGGTGGCGTAGACCTCCCGCGCCACGCCCAGCGCATTGGCGCCCGGCGACAGGAAGATGCCCACGGCCGCCATCTGCCGCGTGTCGCTGAGCGAGCGCATGCTGTAGTCGCTGGCGCCCAGTTCGATGCGCGCCACGTCGGACAGGCGCACGACCTGGCCGTCGGCACCACCCTTGAGCACGATGGAGCCGAACTCCTCGGCCGTCTTCAGGCGGCCGCGCACATTGATGGACAGCAGCTTGTCCGAGCCCTTGGGGCTGGGCTCGGCGCCCAGCTGGCCGGCCGATACCTGCACGTTCTGCTCGCGGATGGCGGCGATCACCTCGGCAGCGGTGAGCTGTCGTGCGGCCACCTTGCTGGGATCCAGCCAGACGCGCATCGCATAGTCGCCTGCGCCGTACAGCGCCACCTCGCCGATGCCGGGGATGCGCGCCAGCTCGTCCTTGATCTTGAGCGTGGCATGGTTGCGCAGGTACAGCGCATCATGGTTGCCGTCGCTGGAGGTCAGGCCCGCATACATCAGCGGCGTGGACGAGCGCTTTTGCGTGGTCACGCCGTACTGGCGCACTTCCTCGGGAAGGCGGCTCTGCGCCTGGCTCACGCGGTTTTGCACGCGCACGGCTGCCGTGTCGGGGTCCACGTCGGCGCGGAAGGTGGCCACCACCTGCAGGCTGCCGTCCGAGGCCGCGACCGACTTCAGGTAGATCAGGCCTTCGACGCCATTGATCGCCTCCTCCAGCGGCACGGCCACCGACTCGGCGATCTCCTTGGGATTGGCGCCCGGATAGGTGGCGCGCACCACCACGCTGGGCGGCACGACCTCGGGATACTCGCCCACGGGCAGCTGCGGAATCGCAACCAGGCCCACGGCGAACAGGATGATGGAGAGCACGACCGCGAAGATCGGGCGGTCTATGAAGAATTTGGAGAAATCCATGGTGCGTCCCGGTTCACTGCGCGGCCACGGCCGACGCCTGGGCCACCGCCGCCTGCCCATCGCCGGGCGCAGGCTTGGGGCTGACCGGCATGCCGGGGTAGTAGATGCGCTGCAGGCCGCCGACCACGAGGCGGTCGCCCGCCGCCAGGCCCTTTTGCACCACGCGCCGGCCATCGACCATGCGGCCCAGCTCCAGGTCGCGGCGCTCGGCCTTGTTGCCCTCGCCCACCACATACACGTACTTGCGGTCCTGGTCGGTGAGCACGGCCTTGTCGTCGATCAGCAGCGCCTGCTGCCCGCCGCCGCCCTGCTCGGACTGCCCTGACTGCAACTGCACGCGCGCGAACAGGCCCGGCGTCAGCAGGCGGTCGGGATTGGGCATGCGGGCGCGCATGCGCACCGTGCCCGTGCCGGCGTTGAGCTGGTTGTCGGTGAAATCCAGCGTGCCCTTGTGCGGGAAGCCCTCATCGCTGGCCAGGCCCATGCGCACGGGCCGGCCCTTGCCGCCGTTGGCGGCGTTGGCGGCCTGCTGGTGGCGCAGGAAGCTGTGCTCGTCCGCATCGAAATACACATACACCGGGTCCTGCGAGACCACGGTGGTCAGCACGCTCTGGTCGGCCTGGGCCAGGTTGCCCACGGTGAGCAGGGCGCGGCCCGCGCGGCCGGAGACCGGCGCGCGCACCTCGGTGAAGTCCAGGTTGAGCCGCGCGGCCGCCAGCGCGGCCTCGGCGGCACGCACCTGGGCGGCGCTCTGGGCCATGGCGCCGGCACGCGTGTCGGCTTCCTCGCGCGAGACGGCATGCTCGGCCACCAGCTGGCGGGCACGCTGGTCCTGGGTGCGCGCCAGGGCGGCGCCGGCACGCGTGCGCTCCAGCTCGGCCTCGGCGCTGGCCAGGGCCGCGCGGTAGGGCCGCTGGTCGATCACGAACAGCAGCTGGCCCTTCCGGACCTCCTGCCCCTCGCTGAAGGCAATGCGCTCGATATAGCCCGACACGCGCGGGCGCAGCTGCACGGAGTCCACGGCATCGATGCGGCCGTTGAACTCGTCCCAGACACGCACGCTGGCCGGCACGACCTCGCTCACCAGCACCTCGGGCGCAGGCGGCGGGCCGTCGCTGGCATGGGCATCGCCCACGGCCTGCGGGCGGCAGCCGGCAAGCAGGGCCAGCGCCGCCAGGGCGCCTCCGAACAGGGCACGCCGCAACGGCGGCGGGGGAAGAACTGGCATGGATCGACTCTCCTTGAGGGGGATGGGCAAGGCCCTGCTGCCGGGGTCGGTGCAGGGCCGGAAAAAGGGGGGCTGTACCGCAGGCTCTGAAGGCCTTGCCGGCGGCTGCTCACAATGGGTTGCATTCTTCAAGTTCAAGTGAACTTGAAGTCAAGATCCAGCCACAAAGACACCACGAAAATTGAGGACGGTTTGCCAGGGGAATCAATGGCCGGATCGGACAAGCGCAGCGGCCATCGGCACTGCGGCGGGCGGCGCCCGCAGGGCATCGAGGCACTACACTGCGATGCCATCTGACCCTGCGTTGGCCAGCGGGAAACGACGGCCGCGAACACTTTGCGGCCCCGGTTGTTCCCGCCAGCCAACCCCATATGGAAAAGCACTGGATGCCTGCCGCATGAACCTGCTTGCTCAAGCCGTACTGTCCCGCCCGCAGGGACGCAATGAACGCATCAGCACCGTGACGTTGGTGGCCCTGGACCCGCAGGGGCGCGACGCGGCGGCGCGCCATGTCGTGACCTTGCAGGTCACGCAATGGAAGGCCGGCGTCGTCGCGCAGGTCGATGACAGCACGCTGACCCCGTTGCCGCTGGCACTGGAGCCTGCACGCCAGCGCGCACTGGCCTATCTGCGCCAGCGCCTGGCGGCCGGCGATGTGCTGCAGTCCCAGCAAGGTTTTGCCGAGCTGGATGGCGTGCAAGCCTTGCCCTTGGCTGGCCACGCCCAGGAACCGGCACCGCAGCCGCCACAGCTGCCGGAGTCGCCCGTGCAGGCCGCCGCCATACCGGCCCTGTGCCGGCGCCTGGACGGCAATGCCTGGCGGCTGAGGCCCGCAGGCCAGCAGGCGCGCCTGGTGTGGCGCCTGGCGGAATATGCGGATGCCGCGCGCGGCGGCGGCGCCCAGCGCCTGCTGCATGCGCAGGTGCCGCGCCTGGTGGCCCTGCTGGGCACGGGCGACGACCTGCTCGACTACTGCCTGGCCTATCTGGTGGGCCGCCTGGGCGATGGCGGCGCGGCGGTGGCCATGCAGGCGCTGTCGCAGCGCGGCGCCAGCGAGGCCACGCGCGACCTGGCGCACCAGGCCTGGCTGGCGCTGCTCGCGCCGCAGGAGCGCCAGGCGGCGCTGCAGGAGCACCGGGATCAGTGGGAGCAGTGGGAGCAGTGGGTACAAGGGGAGCAAGGGGCACAGGGGGAACAAGAGACACGCACCGCCCCGCCGGAGGACGGCCCGCAGGCGCAGCAGGCCGTGTTCAACGCCCTCACGCCCCAGGCGCTGCTGGCGGCCGATACGCTGGGCGCGCACGATGGCGCCGTCCACCGGCAGCTGCTGGCCTGGATGGAGCGCATCCCTTTCACACGCCCCTGGTGGCCTGCCATACGGCGCATCCACAAGCGTGCCGAGTGGCGGCGCGACCACGCCCTGCTGGCCGTGCTGCATGCCCGCTTCGATGGCCCGCGCGACGAGGGTGCCGTCTTCAGCCGCGACACCTCCCTGTACCTGCGCCTGCGCGGCTGGCGCCAGCTGCGGCGCATGGTCTCGGCCGGGCACAGCGAAGGCGCCGCGCAGGCCACGGCCCTGCTCCAGGCCATGGACCGCCGCTGCGCGGGCCAGGCTGCCTCGCGCTCCGGCCGCCTGCCCGAATCGCGCTGGCTGCTTGCCGCCCGGCTGCTGCTGCCGCGCTGGCCGCAGCTGCATGCCTCGGCACGCGCCCATGGCTGGTACACCGACGAGCCCCTGGACCTGCAGCAGCTGCCCGCGCAGCGCGTGGAAGGGCTCTCGCCCCTGTGGGACGCCCACCCCGAGCGGCTGCTGCAGCTGGTGGGCCGCTCGCAGTCCACGCTGCTGCTGTGGTCGCTCACGCGCGCCCTGCAGGACCAGAAGGCCTTTCTGGACAGCCTGGATGCGGCGGCCGCCGCGCCGCTGCTGCACCAAACCTATGCGCCCGCCGCGGCCTTGGGCCTGGAGATTGCCCAGCAGCGCATGGTCGCTCTGACCGACGATGCGGCGCGCCGCCCCTGGCTGCTGGCGCTTGCGCAATGCGGCGAGGGGCCGGCCGCCCGCTACCTGGGCGCCTGGCTGTCGCGCGACCGCGCAGCCGCCGCGCGCGATGCCGAGCTGGTGGCGGCCCTGCTGCTGTCGCCCGCCGCCAGCTCGCGCACGCAGGCACTGGCCCTGCTGCTCTATGCCGATGGCGCCGCCGTGGCCCTGGCCCTGCTGGCGGCGCTGCCCACGCTGGATGCGGACGGCGCTGCGCTGGCCGACATCCGCGATGCGGTGCAGGCCCTCTTCGCGGACAAGGCACCGCTGGTCGCGCACGCGCCCGGCGTTCCGGCCCCGCCGCTGCACCACCTGCTGGCGCATTCGGTGACGGCACTGGTGGAGATGGCGACCGCCTGGCTGCTGGCGCACCCGCAAGGCCTGCGCACCCTGCCTGCGGCGGCGCTGCGCGGGCTGCTGGAATCCGAGGAACCTGCGCGCATGGCCTGCGGCATACGGCTCATGGGCAGCCTGGCCGACGATCTGCTGTGCGAGCAGGCCGACATGCTGGCCGGGTTCGCGGTATCGCCCCATGCCGCCTTGCGCGCAGCGGCCGCGCCCCTGGTCGAGCGCCTGGCCGGCACCCCTCTGTACAACGCGCGCTGCAACGCCCAGATCGCCGAACGCCTGCACGAGGTGCTGTTCCGTGCGGAAAAGGCCGAAGGCGTCCACGACGCGGCGCTGCGCCTGCTCACCGGCCCGCTGGCCGCCGTGGCCCCGGCCCGCGATGCCTCGGGCATCTGGCGCGCCCTGCAGGCCCAGGCCACGGGTGCGCAACGCTACGGCGCCTGGGGCCTGAAGGCGCTGAACATCCAGGCCTACACCCTGCGCCAGTGGTCCACGCTGGCGCGGCATGCCGATGCCGATGTGCGCGCACTGAGCCGCCAGAGCATCGACACGCGCCTCACGCCCATGGAACAGACCCGGCCCGAGCAGGCGGAACAGCTGCTGCCGCTGGCCGACGCCCTGTTCGCCGACACCCAGCAGTACGCACGCGAGATGTTCGGCCAGCGGCTGCCGGCCAATGCGCTCACGCCCGATCTGCTGATCGGCTGGGTGGACCATCCCCAGTCCTGGGTACAGGCCCTGGGCCGCCAGCGGCTCGAGCAGCACATGAGCGCGCCCGAGGCCAGCCTCTACCTCGCGCGCCTGGCCCAGCACCCGGCCCCCGGCGTGCAGCTGTTCGTCACGCAATGGCTACTGGCCCTGCCCGACGAGCCCGCGCCCCAGCGCGCCACGCGCCTG
This sequence comes from Delftia sp. WSY_16, assembly GCF_043104415.1. Classification (NCBI taxonomy): domain Bacteria; kingdom Pseudomonadati; phylum Pseudomonadota; class Betaproteobacteria; order Burkholderiales; family Comamonadaceae; genus Delftia; species Delftia sp. WSY_16. Next base: position 155,497 of record NZ_JBICKS010000037.1, read on the forward strand.
CAGGAGCTGCAGCCCTACTTCCTGGCCGTGCTCAGCCAGGTGCACCGCGCGCGCGCCAGCAAGACGCGCGTGCTGCATTTCCTGCGCGGCCAGGTCGATGCGCCCGAGACCGCGGCCGTGGTCGCGGCCATCTTCGCGCGGCAGGTGGTCAGCGCCAGCCAGGCCGACCAGCCCGACTATGTGGCCGGGCTGCGCGACATCGTGCAGCGCCATCCCCATCTGGCGCAAAGCTTCATGCAGCCCCTGGCGGCGGAGCGGCGCGGCCAGGCCCCGTCTTCCACCTGAGCGCCTGTTCACAGCACGGAGTCGAACGGACATGGAATTTCGCTATCAGTACTACGGCAGCACGCAGGTCAGCGACACGGCCACGCAACAGGCGTTTTCCTTCGCGCCCGACCTGCTGCGGCCTCCCACGCGCTTCGACGGCCTGCTCAGGCGCGACGGCCCGGCCTTCCTGCAGGTGCGCGAAGGCCTCAGCGCGCTGCACAGCGTGGTGGTCAGCGACATGCGCACGCGCGGCCGCGACAAGACGGCCTACCGCGAATGGCTGCAGGAGCATGAGTCCCAGCTGCTGGCCGGCTTCATGGCCGACACCGGCGGCGCCCAGGCGCGCGCCAGGGAAATCAGCGCCGAACTCAAGGACCTGCGCGAGACCCGCAACCAGGTGCTCGCGCCCTTCTACAAGGCGCAGCGCAAATACTTCGACTGGCTGTACCAGGCCAACCGCGATGCCTGGTACGTGCTCGACCCCGTGATCACCGTGCACCCGGACCGGCTGCTGTTCGAGGCCTTCAGCCAGGACGAGTCCAGCTACTGCGCGGTCAGCATCCGGCACGAGGCCTTCGAGCATGCGGGCGAGCGCATCTGCGGCACCACCAACATCGACTACTCGGCCAGCCTCTACGAAGAATTCCAGAAGATCCGCAGCTACCGGGACACGCGGCTGACGCTGGACCCGGCGGGCTTTGCCGTGCAGGTGGGCGCCGATCCGGCACTGCGCGAGGAAAAGATCGACCTGCCCGACAGCTGGCTGCGCGGCTTCGTGCAGGTCTCCAGCGCCATGGCCCTGCCCGCCACCGTGGTGGAACTGCACCCCATGGACCTGTTCAACATCTGCGCGCGGCTGCGTGCCCGGCGCGAGCGCCATGGCCCGCGCGCGCTGCGCTTCGAGCTGACGCCGGGGCAGCCGCCCGCCGTGGTGTTCGAGCCCTGGGAGGAACGCCTGGCCACCCGGCGCTCGCACGTCGTCAGCGATGCCTTGGGCACGGGCGGCGGCACCATCCGCCTGTGGGGGCGCCGGCGCCTGCTCACGCTGGAACGGCTGATCCCGCAGGCCACGCGCGTGCGCGTGCACCTGCTGGGCAGCGGCATGCCCAGCTTCTGGGTGGTGGAGCTGGGCCAGGTCACGGTCACGCTGGGCCTGTCGGGCTGGAGCGCCAACGACTGGGCCGCCAGCGCGCGCTTTCACCTGATGGCGCCGCAGGCCGAGGTCACGCCCGCCCAGGTCGAGGCCGTAGGCCGGCAACTGCAGTCGTGCTGGCAGGCCGGCGCGCAGGAACTGGCCCAGGCCACGGGCCTGGCACAGGCCCAGGTGCACACGGCCATGACGCGCTGGATGCAGGCCGGGCGTGCCGTCTACGACCTGGACGCCGGGCGCTACGCCTGGCGCGAGCTGCTGCGCGAGCCGCTGACGGCGCAGCAATTGCAGCCCGCCAACCCCGAGGAGGACAGGGCGCTGGCCCTGGTGCGCGGCAAGGCCATTGCCCCGCCGCGCATTGACCGCAAGGACGGCTTCAGCCGCATCACCGGCCAGATCCCGCGCGCCGACGGCAAGCGCCTGTTCGACACCCAGCTCGAACTCAACGCGGACGAGCGCCTGACCGATGCGCGCTGCAGCTGCAACCACTACCAGCAGCACCGGCTGCGCCAGGGGCCCTGCGAGCACATGATTGCGCTGCGCCTGGTGGCGCAGCCCCAGCTCGATGCCGCCCGCCAGCCGACCGGCCCGCAGATGAAGGCCGCAGGACAAGGAGAAATCGCGTGAACCGCTTCAATTGCTCTACACTGCCACGCGGAGCGACGCGCAGGCTCTTGCAATCCGGGTGGTGTTTCGCCACCCTTGTGAACTGCCGTTTCATGCACCACGGGCGCCGTTTTCACTGTGCCACCCCAGCGACGGTATGCGTTTTCCTGAGTGGCTTGCCACAAGCGAAACACGCATACCGTCGCGGGGTGGCGTCGAGCGAACAGCTCCCGTCCCGTGAGCCCTGCGGGCTCTTCGACGAGAAGCGCGTCGCTCCATTTCTTTGCCCGCCGCACAGCGGCCGGGCCCGCCTTGCCGGGGTGGCCGCATGAGCCAGCCGCAACCCACACGCGCCGAGATCTACGAGCGCATCAAGGCCTCCAGCAAACAGGAAGTCATCCTCGACGAGATGCAGCGCCTGGGCTTCTGGCCCAAGGGCGAGGGACAGCCGCAGCTGGCCGCCGCCCACATCCAGCGCGAAGGCGAGCTGCAGCGCGAGCTGGCCGAGCTGCGCCAGCAGATCGCCGTGCGCCAGAACCCCGAGCGCGCACTGCGCCAGATGCGCAAGGAGCGCATGCAAAAGGCGCTGGCCCAGCGCGAGGAAACCAAACGCCGCCAGGCCCAGGAACGCCATGACAAGGCGCTGGCCTGGCATGCCAGGCGGTCCACGCACGTGGGCTATCTGGGCCCCGGCGTCTCCGCGGCCCTGCAGGATGCCGCCCGGGATGGCACGGAGCGCAGGCAGGCCGATCCGCAGCGGCTCGCCCGGCACGGCCTGCCGCAGCTGGCCGATGCCGCCCAGCTGGCGCAGGCCATGGGCATCACGGTGGCCGAGCTGCGCTTCCTGGGCTTTCACCGCGAGGTGGCCCGCACCCACCACTACCACTCGTTCACCCTGCCCAAGAAGACCGGCGGCGAGCGGCTGATCTCCGCGCCCATGCCGCGCCTCAAGCGCGCGCAGTACTGGGTGCTGGACAACATCCTCGCCAAGGTGCCCGCGCATGGCGCCGCCCACGGCTTCCTGGCCGGCCGCTCCATCGTGAGCAATGCCGCGCCGCATGCGGGCCACGACGTGGTCATCAACCTGGACGTGAAGGACTTCTTTCCCAGCATTGCCTTCGGCCGCATCAAGGGCGTGTTCCGGCATCTGGGCTATGGCGAGGCCATGGCCACCCTCCTGGCCCTGCTGTGCAGCGAAAACCGCGCCCAGGCCTGGCAGGTGGATGGCGAGAAGCTCTTCGTTGGCGGCAAGGCGCGCGAGCGCGTGCTGCCCCAGGGCGCGCCCACCAGCCCCATGCTCACCAACCTGCTGTGCCGCCGCCTGGACCGCCGCCTGCTGGGCCTGGCCAGGCAGCTGGGCTTTGTGTACACGCGCTATGCGGACGACCTGACCTTCTCGGCCTCGGGCGAGGCCGCGCGCGACAACGTGGGGCGGCTGCTGGGCCGCGTGCGCTGGATACTGCGCGACGAAGGCTTCACGCCCCACCCCGACAAGGAGCGCGTGATGCGCAAGGGCCGCCGCCAGGAGGTCACGGGGCTGGTGGTGAACGCGGACAAGCCCGGCGTATCGCGCCAGACGCGCAGGCGCCTGCGCGCCGCCCTGCACCGCGCCACGCAGGCCGGGACAGGCCTGCCAGGCCAATCTGTCCAGCCTGCCCAGGCGCCCCACTGGCAAGGCCAGCCGGCCCATGCCTCGCAGTTGCTGGGAATGGCGCAGTTCGTCCACCAGATCGATCCCGTGCAGGGCGGGCCGCTGCTGGCACAGGCCCGGCAGCTCACGCGCAGCCCTGTGGACCGGGCGAACGACGCCCTGCTCGAGGCCAGCCGGCAGGACCGCGCCGCCGCGCGCGCCAAGCCCCCCGCAAACGCCACGTTCCGGCGCCTGGCAGCCGGCGGGCAGCCACCTGCGCTGGCCAGCGGCAAGCCATGGTGGCAGCCGGCCGCACCCGCAGCGCCCGTGCTGGAGAAGACCGACCAGCAGCGGCGCGAGCAGCGCCAGGAGGAACGGCAGGTCGCCCGGCAGGCGGCTGGCCCTGCCCCCGGCGCCGCAAGCGCCCTGCCCGCGGCATCGCCATCACCGGCCGCACCGGACCCGAATCCGCCCGCATCGAAAAGGCCGCCGATGGCCGGCCTGCTCACCTACTGGGCGCAGATCGTGATCTGCTTCCTGCTGGGCACCGTGTTCCAGGCCCGGCTGATCACGCTGATCGGCATCGTCCTGGTCGTCATCCTCAGGTACCGGCGCATCCAGCGCTGGGATGTCTTCGGGGCGGCGATGGTGGTGGCCGTGCTGGTCGGCCTGGGATTGCGGCTTTCGTAGCGATCAGCGCACCGCGCTGCGCAGTGCCAGAAAGCGGCGCGGCGAGGTGCCCACGGCCTTGCGGAACATGGTCACGAAGGCCGGTGCGCTTTCGTATCCCAGGGCATCGGCCACGGTCTGGATGCGCAGCCCCTGGGACAGCTGCTGCAGCGCGGTGAGCACATGCAGCTGGCGGCGCCACTGGTTGACGGTGAGGCCGGTCTCGGCCAGGAACAGCCGCGTCATGCTGCGCTCGCTCATGCCGATGCGCTGGGCCCAGTCGGCCAGCCGCGCCTGCAGCTGGGGCTGCTCGCACAGGGCGCCGGTCATGCGGCGCAGGCGGCGGTCGCGCGGCAGGGGCAGGTGCAGGCCCTCGGGCTGCGCGTTCTGGATTTCATCGAGCAGGACCTGCATGAGCCGGCCATCGCCGCTGTCGGGCTCGTAGTCCTGCGGCAGGCCCTGCACGCGCTCCAGCAGGGCATGCAGAAAGGGCGAGACGGCCAGCGCATGGCAGGGGCCGGGCGCGGGGCGCGCCGCGCCGGATTCCACAAAGACGATATGGCCGCTGGCCGCACCGCTGCAGCTGACGCGGTGCAGCGTGCCGCCCGGAATCCAGGCGGCGCTGCGCGGCGGCACCACGCAGACGCCGGCCTCGGTCTCCAGCGTGATCAGGCCCGCATTGGTGACCATGAGCTGGCTCTTGCGGTGGGCATGGAAGTCCATTGCCCAGTCACCCGGGCCCGAGCGCATCGGCAGGACGATCACGGGACGGTCCACATGGTCGGGATCCCACCTCTCGGGCAGGACTTTGAGCAGGGCGGAATCCACGGCATTCATGGTGTTTCTCTCAGTTCATGTCAATCGGTCATCAATCGGACCCGAGCAGCTCCCGTGCACGCTGCTGCGCCTCCTCGGGGGAGGCCACCAGCAGCATGGGATAGCCCCAGGCCTTGCCGAACATCTGTGCGAAGGCCTCGGCCTCGGCGCGCTTGTGCGCATCGGGCTCGGCGTGGACCAGGGCGCGCACCAGGCTTTTGAGCTCGGGGCGGCGGGCCTTCATCCACAGCACGACCTGCTTGCGCTCCTCGGGCGAGCGCTCCTCCTGGGACATGTCGCCGTCGCTGAAGAAGACAAAGGCCTGGCCGCGGGCCAGCAGGGCCGAGAAGTCCTCCAGCAAGCGGTCCACGGGCACGGCCTTGTCGCGCTCGTAGCCCATGCGGACCAGGGGAAAGCTGCTGCTGTCGATGTACATGGAAACCTCCGGCCGATGCCATTCAATACAAATGAGACCCATTACTGTATGAATGAACGGCAGCTGCGTCATTGCAGCACTCGGCCAAAGAATTTCGCAGTCCGGCCAGGACGCCTGCAGGGGCGGTACAAGCCCCGGTTGCCCTGTTCCTGCGCTTTCGCTCAGAATGGCCGCATTCTTCGAGTTCAAGTGAACTTGAAGTCAAGCCACGAAGGAAAGCCACCATGAAAACCGAGGATGATCCGCTGCTCAGCATCGGCGACGTGGCGCAGCGCAGCGGGGTCAAGGCCTCGGCGCTGCGCTTTTACGAGTCGCTGAACCTGATCGAGTCCGTGCGCAGCGCCAGCGGCCACCGGCGCTACCACCGCTCGTCGCTGCGGCGCATCGCCTTCGTGGTGTTCGCCCAGCGCATAGGCTTCACGCTGGAGGAGATCGCCGAGCAGCTGGCCAAGCTACCCAGCCGCCATGTCCCCACGGGCGGGGACTGGCAGAAGATGTCGCGGGTCTGGAAGCAGCGGCTGGACGACCGCATAGGCGAGCTGCAGCGGCTCAGCGAGAGCCTGGACCAGTGCATTGGCTGCGGCTGCCTGTCGCTGCGCCACTGCGTGCTGCACAACCCCGGCGACCTGTGCGCACAGAACGGCCCCGGGCCGCGCCGCTGGCTGGGCGACCCGCCGCCCGTGGCCATGGGCGGGCCCTGCCCGGGCCACTGCCACGACGAAGGCTGATCAGGACACGCGCCGTGTCGTGACGAAGTCCAGCACGGCCTGCAGCATGCGCTGCAGCGTGGGCTGGATCTGTTCGGCGCGCTCGGGAAGGTAGTCGAAGGGCAGCGCTTCCTGCATGTAGCTGCACTGCGTCATCTCCAGCTGCACGGCGTGGATGCCGGCCTCGGGCTGGCCGTAGTGGCGCGTGATGTAGCCGCCCGTGAAGCGGCCGTTGAGTATGGCGGTGTGGCCCGGCGCGGTCTGCGCAATGGCCAGCAGATGCTCGGCCAGTTCCAGCGCGCAGCTCGTGCCCTTGCCGGTGCCCAGGTTCAGGTCGGGCAGCTTGCCTTCGAAGAAACGCGGCAGCACCGAGCGGATGGAGTGCGCGTCCCACAGCGCCACGGTGCCGTGCACGGCCTTGAGGCGGTCGAGCTCGGCGCGCAGCTGTGCGTGGTACGGGCCCCAGATGGCTTCGCGGCGCGCGGCGATTTCGGCGTCCGCGGGCACATCGGCCGGGTCGGCGTACAGCGGCGTGTCGTCGAAGGTGTCCACGGGGCACAGGCCGGTGACGCTCTGGCCCGGGTAGAGGCTGGCGCCATCGGGCGGACGGTTCAGGTCCACCACATAGCGCGAATGCGTGGCCACGAGGATGGAGGCGCCCATGGCCCTGGCGAACTCGTACAGGCGCGGCAGGTGCCAGTCGGTGTCGGGCACGTGGCGGGCTTCCTCGGTCAGGCGCGCGGCGATGTCGGGCGGCACATGGGTGCCCGCATGCGGCATGGAGATCAGCAGCGGCGCCGTGCCCTGGTGGAAGACGAAGGGAGGGGGAGCGGTATCGGTCATGGCGTGATTCTGGAACGTTTCTGGCGGGTTTCGCGGGCCCATGGCATGCGGGGGCCTCAGGATTGCAGGGTGGCCGCGCGGGCCGCGACAAAGCCGCGGGCTGCCGCCTCGTGCAGCGCATGCCGGCCGGCCTGCACGCGGCGCTCTCCGCCCACCCACAGGCTGTGCAGGGCGCTGCTGCGGTGGCTGCCGAAGACATGGGCCGAGACCATGGCCTGCACCGGCAGGCCGGCCAGCGCCACATGGTCTGCGTCCAGCGCCAGGAAGTCGGCCTGCTGGCCCACGGCCAGCCCGGCCACGGGGCGGCCTGCGGCCTGGGCACCGCCCTGCACGGCGGCGGTCCACAGCGCGGTGCCCACCTGCGGGTCGGGGCCGGCCAGCACGTTGCGCTGGCGCAGCGACAGGCGCTGGCTGTATTCGAGCATCAGCAGTTCCTCGGCCGCGTTGACGCAGGCATGGCTGTCCGAGCCCACGCCCCAGGCACCGCCGTGACCCAGCCATTGCGGCATGTCGAAGATGCCATCGCCCAGGTTGGCCTCGGTGGTGGGGCAGATGCCGGCCACGGCGCCGCTGCGCGCGGCGCCCGCGTATTCGCCGGGCGTCATGTGGGTGGCGTGGACCAGGCACCAGCGTGCGTCCACGGGGGCGTGCTCCAGCAGCCATTGCACGGGGCGCTGGCCGCTCCAGGCCAGGCAGTCGTCCACCTCCTGGGTCTGCTCGGCAATGTGGATGTGGAGGGGCGCGCGCGCGTCCAGCGCCGTCAGGCCCTCCACGGCCACGCGCAGGCTGTCGGGCGGCACGGCGCGCAGCGAGTGGGGCGCCAGGCCCAGGGCCGCGCCTTGTGCGCGCGCCTCGGGCAGCAGGCGCTGCAGCAGGGCCAGCATGCTGTCGGTGCTGCGGATGAAGCGCGCCTGGTCGGCGCGCGGCGGCTTGCCGCCGAAGCCGCTGGTCTGGTAGAGCACGGGCAGCAGGGTGATGCCCATGCCGGCCTTGCGCGCGGCGCGCAGCAGGGCCAGGGACAGCGTGGCGTCGTCGGCGTAGGGCCGGCCATCCCGGTCGTGGTGCACGTAGTGGAATTCGCAGACCGAGGTGTAGCCGGCCTCCAGCATCTCCACGTACAGCCAGGTGGCGATGGCCTCCAGCGACTCGGGCGTGATGCGCGCGGCAAAGCGGTACATGAGGTCGCGCCAGCTCCAGAAGCTGTCCTGGGCCTCGGCGCGGTATTCGGTCAGGCCCGCAAAGGCGCGCTGGAAGGCATGCGAGTGCAGGTTGGGCATGCCGGGCAGCACGGGGCCGGGCGCGCGCGGCGCGCTGCCGGACGGGGCGTCGGCCTGTACGGCCAGCAGGCGCCCTGCGCCATCCCAGCGCAGCAGCACATTGCGCGCCCAGCCCGTGGGCAGCAGCGCATGCTCGGCGAACAGCGTGCGGCTGTCGTGTGTCGGGTCGATGCCGCTCATTGCCCGGCCTCCAGGATGTCGGCCAGCGCGCGCACGAAGCGTTCGTTGTCGGCCTCGGTGCCCACGGAGACGCGGATGAAGTGCTCGAAGCCCGGCTCCTTCCAGGGCTTGACGATCAGGCCCCGGGCCAGCAGCGCCTCGTTCACGGGGCCGTTGGGGCGGCCGATGTCGATGAACAGGAAGTTGGCGGCCGAAGGCGCTATCCGAAGTGCGGGCAGGGCAGGCAGGGCGGCCAGCCGCTGCGCCAGCACATCGCGCAGGCGCACGGTCTCGGCCACGCCGCGCTGCATGAAGCCCTCGTCGCCCCAGGCCGCCAGCGCCGCCGCCTGGGCGGCCTGGTTGACGTTGAAGGGCGTGCGCACGCGGTCCAGCAGTTGCACCAGGGCCGCGTCGCTGGCCAGTCCGTAGCCCACGCGCAGGCCCGCCAGGCCCCAGGCCTTGGAGAAGGTGCGCAGCACGATCCAGGGCATGGCGCGGCCGCGCAGCAGGGCCAGCACGTCTGGGTAGCCGTCGGCGTGCAGGGCGTACTCGTAGTAGGCCTCGTCCACCACCAGCAGGGTCTGCGGCGGCGTGGCGTCCAGCAGGCGCGCGAAATCGCGGGCGCTGAACATGCAGCCCACGGGATTGGAGGGATTGGCCAGCATGGCGATCTTGGGGCCGCGCGCCAGCGCCTGGCACCAGGCATCGACATCGAAGCCCAGCGCGGGCGTCAGCTCCAGCAGCTCGACGCGGGCGCCCATCATGCGCGGGTAGATCTCGTGCAGGCCGAAGGCCGGGCGCTGGGTGAGCACGCGGTCGCCGGGCGAGAGAAACGCCTGGCACAGCATCTGCAGGATGTCCTCGGAGCCGTTGCCCACGGCAATGGCCTCGGCCGGCACGCCGGTACGCGCTGCGATGGCCGCGCGCAGTGCCGTGCATTGCGCATCGGGATAGGTGCCCACATGCAGGGCCAGGTCGGCCAGGGCGCGGGCCACGGCGGGGCTGGCGCCAAAGGGGTTCTCGTTGCTCGCCAGCCGCGCGATCTCGGTGACGCCGTAGCGCGCCCGCACGGCCTCGGAGGACAGGCCTGCGTTGTAGGGCGGCAGCGGCGGCACTTCGGGGCGTGCCAGGGTGTGGATCGCGTGGAGGGCGGGAGCGTTCATAGGTCGAATACCTTGCCGGGGTTGAACAGATGCAGGGGGTCCAGCGCCTGCTTGATGGCGCGCATCACGGCCAGTTCGGCCGGCGTGCGGCTGGCGCCGAGATAGGGCTTCTTGTGCAGGCCGATGCCGTGCTCGGCCGAGACGCTGCCGCCGAACTCGCCGACCAGGTGGTACAGCGCGGCCTCGACGCCTTCGCAGTCGCCGTTGGCGGTGGCACCGTCCACCGAGACATGCAGGTTGCCGTCGCCCACATGGCCGAAGAACAGCGTGTGGTGGCCGGGCCAGCGCGCGTCGAACGCGGCGCGGCAGGCATCGGCAAAGCGGCCGATGTCGGCCTGGGGCAGGCTGACGTCGAAGTTCACGGGCGGATGCATGTTCGTGTTGAGCTCGGCCGGCGCCTCGCGCAGCTTCCACAGCTGGCGCGCCTGTGCCACGGATTGGGCGATGACGGCATCGGCCACCTCGCCGGCCTCCATGGCCTCGCCCAGGGCCTCTTCCACGTCGGCGCGCAGCGTGGCCTCGTCCTTGCCGTCCACATCGATCAGGGCCAGCAGCGCATGCGCCTGGCCAAACGGCGGCTGCAGCTTCTGCCAGCGGATGGAGGCCTGGATGAAGCTGTCCCACATCAGCTCGAAGGCCGCCACGCCGTTGCCAAAGCGCGACTGCATGCGCGAGAGCACGGACAGCGCCGCATCGAAGTCCGGCACGGCCACCAGGGCCGTGGCGCGGGCCTGGGGCGCGGGGCGCAGGCGCAGCAGCACGCGCGTGACGATGCCCAGCGTGCCCTCCGAGCCGATGAAGAACTGCTTGAGGTCGTAGCCCGTGTTGTTCTTGAGCATGGGGCGCAGCATGGGCAGCACCGTGCCGTCGGCCAGCACCACCTCCAGGCCCAGCACCTGCTCGCGCATCATGCCGTGCTGCAGCACGCCGTTGCCGCCCGCATTGGTGGCCACGTTGCCGCCGATCTGGCAGCTGCCGCGCGCGCCCAGGTCCACGCCGAAGACCATGCCTGCGGCCACGGCCGCCTCCTGCCCGGCCTGCAGCGTGGCGCCGGCCTGCACGGTCATCAGCGCGGTGCGCGCGTTCACGTCCTCGATGGCATTCATGCGCTCCATGGAGACGGCCACGGCACCCGCCACGGGCACGGCCGCACCGGCCAGGCCCGTGAGCCCGCCCTGGGGCACGACAGGCACGCGGTGGGCCGTGCACAGGCGCATGAGCGCGCTGACCTCGTCGGTGCTGCGCGGGCGCACCAGGGCCAGCGGGCGCTGGGGCGGCGTGCCGCTCCAGTCGGTGTGGTAGCGCGCGGGCACATCGTCGCCGCGCTGCGCCACTTCGGCGCCCAGGGTGGAAATCAATTCATCGAGAAACAGTGCATGGGGCATGGGACAGGCTTTCAGTGGCTCCCCTGCCCGCGGGTCCGCACGATGCGGCCCTGGCGCACGATGGTGCAGTCAGGCTTGCTGCCGAACCAGTAGGCCAGCTCGGCCGCATGGCGCACGGGCCAGAGCACGAAGTGGGCAGGACGGCCGGCCGCGATCAGGCCATGCTCGTCCTGCAGGCCCAGGGCGCGCGCGGCATGGCGGGTGATGCCCGCCAGGGCCTCGGGCACGGTGAGCCGGAACAGGGTGCAGGCCATGTTGGCCATGAGCAAAAGGCTCAGGCAGGGGGAGGTGCCCGGATTGTGATCGGTAGAGACGGCCATGGGAACGCCCGCGGCACGCAGGCCCGCGATGGGCGGCATGTGGGTGTCACGCAGCGTGTAATAGGCGCCGGGCAGCAGCACGGCCACGGAACCCGCGCCGCGCATGGCGGCGATGCCTGTTTCCGACAGGTGCTCGATGTGGTCGCACGACAGCGCGCCATAGCGGGCCGCGAGGGCCGCCCCCTCCATGTTCGACAGCTGCTCGGCATGCAGCTTGACGGGCAGGCCCAGGCCGCGTGCGGCCTGGAAGACCTGCTCGGTCTCGGCCAACGAGAAGGCGATGCGCTCGCAGAACACATCGACCGCATCGACCAGGCCCTCGGCCGCCAGCGCGGGCAGCATGGTGCCGGCGACCAGGTCGATGTAGTCCTGGCTGCGCCCTGCGTACTCGGGCGGCAGCGCATGCGCGCCCAGGAAGGTGGTGCGCACGGTCACGCCCAGGGCCTGGCCCAGGCGCCGGGCCACGCGCAGCTGCTTGCGCTCGTGTTCCAGCGCCAGGCCGTAGCCCGACTTGATCTCGATGGCGCAGACGCCCTCGTCCAGCAGCTGCTGCAGGCGCGGCAGGGCCTGGGCGAACAGCTCGTCCTCGCTGGCCTCGCGCGTGGCACGCACGCTGGAGACGATGCCGCCGCCGGCGCGTGCCACTTCCTCGTAGCTGGCGCCGTCCAGGCGCATGGCGAATTCGTTGGCGCGCTCGCCGCCATAGACCAGGTGGGTGTGGCAATCGACCAGGCCCGGCGTGGCCAGCATGCCCTGGCCGTCATGGCGCGGCAGGGACGCATATGCGGGCGGCAGGGCCTGCTGCGGCCCCACCCAGGCCACGCGGCCCTGCTGCACCACGATGCAGGCATCCTCGCCATCACCCACGGCCTGGCCGGCCTCGAACATGTCAGGCGCCAGGCGCAGGTTCTGCCAGCAGCCGTCGGCCGAGGAGGATGGAGCGAGTGCGGAAGCAGGTGCAGAAGCGGATGCAGAAGCGGGTGCGTGGGGCTCGGTCATGGGGGGGATTCCTTGGATGTCGTGGGTCGTCAGCAGGCTTGCAGCAGCACCTGCACCAGCCGCGCGTCGTCGGTCTGCGGCACCAGCTGCTGCGGGTCGGGCTGCTGCGCGCTCCACCACAGGCCCTGGCCGGGGATGAGCGCAGCGCCATCCGTCTGCCAGTTGCCCTGCAGCACCATGCACAGGCCGGCGTCGGCGCGGCCGGCGTCGGCAGCGCTGTCCAGCACCTGAACCTGCGCCCGCCACCGGCCGCGCCGCGCCATCACGTTGAAGTCGGTGGAAGTGCCGCCCAGCAGCGAGCAGCCCAGCGCCACATCGCCGGAGAAGGCAAACGGCTGCCAGCGCGCGTCCAGCACATGGTCGATGCCTTCGCCGCGCAGGTGCACGCCGTCGCCATCGAGCAGCATGATCTGCCGGTCCACGCCCGCAAAGGCCGAGAACGGGCCGGGCTGGTCAATGGTGGCCACGCTGATGCGCCAGCCAAAGGCCTCCATGCCGGCCCCGGGCGGCCAGCAGGCGATCTCGCGCGTGCTGCCGCCCCCGTTCTTCCAGGGGCTGGCGGCGATCTGGTTCAGGTCGAAACGCTGCATGGCCGTGGTGTCCTGCAAGCGGCTCACTTGACCATGGGCAGGTTCAGCTGATGGCGCTTGGCGGCCGCCACGGCAATGTCGTAGCCCGCATCCGCATGGCGCATCACGCCGGTGGCCGGATCGTTCCAGAGCACGCGGCCCAGGCGGGCGGCGGCCTCGTCCGTACCGTCGGCCACGATGACCACGCCCGCATGCTGGGAGTAGCCCATGCCCACGCCGCCGCCGTGGTGCAGGCTGACCCAGGTGGCGCCGCCTGCGGTGTTGAGCAGGGCGTTGAGCAGCGGCCAGTCGCTGACGGCGTCCGTGCCGTCCTTCATGGATTCGGTCTCGCGGTTGGGGCTGGCCACCGAGCCGCAGTCCAGGTGGTCGCGGCCGATCACGATGGGGGCCTTGAGTTCGCCGTTCTTCACCATCTCGTTGAAGGCCAGGGCCGCCTTGTGGCGCTCGCCCAGGCCCAGCCAGCAGATGCGCGCGGGCAGGCCCTGGAAGCTGATGCGCTCGCGCGCCATGTCCAGCCAGCGGTGGGTGTGCTTGTTGTCGGGGAACAGTTCCTTGATCTTGGCGTCGGTCTTGTAGATGTCCTCGGGGTCGCCTGACAGGGCCACCCAGCGGAACGGGCCCTTGCCCTCGCAAAACAGCGGCCGGATGTAGGCGGGCACGAAGCCGGGGAAGTCGAAGGCGTTCTTCACGCCCTGGTCCAGGGCCACCTGGCGGATGTTGTTGCCGTAGTCCACCGTGGGAATGCCCATGGCCTGGAAGTCCAGCATGGCCTGCACGTGCTGGGCGCAGCCCTGGGCGGCGGCGGCCTTGAGCTGGGCATGGCGCGACGGGTCTGCCGCGGCGGCACGCCACTCGTCCACGGTCCAGCCCACGGGCAGGTAGCCGTTGATCAGGTCATGGGCGGAGGTTTGGTCGGTCACGATGTCGGGGCGGGCGCCGCCGGCCTTTGCGCGGCGCACCAGCTCGGGCAGGATTTCGGCGGCATTGCCCAGCAGGCCGATGGAGATGGCCTCGCCCGCGGCCGTGTGCTGGGCGATGAGCTCCAGCGCGTGGTCGATGTCGCGCGCCTGCTTGTCCAGGTAGCGCGTGCGCAGGCGGAAGTCGATGCTGCTTTGCTGGCATTCGATGGCCAGCACGCAGGCACCGGCCAGCACGCCGGCCAGGGGCTGGGCACCGCCCATGCCGCCCAGGCCCGCCGTGAGGATCCACTTGCCCGTGAGGTCGTTGTTGTAGTGCTGGCGGCCGGCCTCGACGAAGGTCTCGAACGTGCCCTGCACGATGCCCTGGGCACCGATGTAGATCCAGCTGCCGGCCGTCATCTGGCCGTACATGAACAGGCCCTTCTGGTCGAGCTCGTTGAAGTGCTCCCAATTCGCCCACTGGGGAACGAGGTTGGAGTTGGCCAGCAGCACGCGCGGTGCGTTCTCGTGCGTCTTGAACACGCCCACGGGCTTACCCGACTGGATCAGCAGCGACTCGTCGGCCTCCAGCTTTTTCAGCGACTCCAGGATCTGGTCATAGCACTCCCAGTTGCGCGCCGCGCGGCCGATGCCGCCGTAGACCACCAGGGCCTTGGGGTTCTCGGCCACGTCGGGGTCCAGGTTGTTCTGCAGCATGCGGTAGGCGGCCTCGGCCAGCCAGTTCTTGCAGTGCAGTTCGCTGCCGCGCGGGGCGCGGATGACGCGGCTGGCGTCATAGCGGGGATTGGTGGCAGCCGTGGCAGCGTTGGCGTTGAGGATGGCGTCGTTGGCGTTCATGGCGATCTCCTGGGTGCGTAGGGTGAGCGGTTGCGGGGTTCAGGCAGCCTGGTGGCTGGGCAGGTGGCGGACGATGGCCTGGGGCCAGTCCGTGGCAAGCGCCCACTGGCGCATGGTTTCGATGTCGGGTGCCAGGTAGCGGTCACGGTCCAGGTGCGGAACCTGGCTGCGGATCAGCGCGTACTGCGCCTCGATCAGCTCGGAGCTGCTCAGGCTGCGGTCGAAGTCCATGCCCTGGGCGGCGGCCATGGCTTCCACGCCCACGATGACGGCGGTGTTGCGCGCCATCTCGCCCAGGCGCCGCGCGCCGTAGGTGGCCATGGAGACATGGTCTTCCTGGTTGGCCGAGGTGGGCAGGCTGGTGACGCTGCTGGGATGAGCCAGGCACTGGTTCTCGGCAGCCAGGGCGGCGGCCGTGACCTGGGCGATCATGAAGCCCGAGTTCACGCCGCTGTCGGCAATCAGGAAGGCCGGCAGGCCCGACAGGCCGGTGTCCAGCAGCAGGGCCATGCGGCGCTCGGAGATGGCGCCGATCTCGGCCAGGGCCAGGGCGATGATGTCGGCCGCGAAGGCCACGGGCTCGGCATGGAAGTTGCCGCCCGAGATCACGTCGCCGTTGTCGAAGACCAGCGGGTTGTCCGAGGCGGCGTTGGCCTCGATCACCAGCACGCGGGCCGCATGGCTGAGGTTGTCCAGGCAGGCGCCCATGACCTGGGGCACGCAGCGGATGGAGTACGGGTCCTGCACGCGGCCGCAGTGGGGGTGGGAGGTGTCGATGGCGCTGCCGTCCAGCAGTTCGCGCACGGCGGCGGCCACGGCGATCTGGCCAAGCTGGCCGCGCGCCTCGTGGATGCGGGCGTCGAACGGCTTGACCGAGCCCTTGATGGCCTCCAGCGTCAGGCAGCCCGCCACCAGGCCGGCCGCGAACACGCTCTCGCCCTGGAACAGGCCCACCAGGGCCAGGGCCGTGGATACCTGGGTGCCGTTGAGCAGGGCCAGCCCTTCCTTGGGGCCGAGCACGAAGGGCTCCAGGCCCACGTGGCGCATGGCCTCGGCGCCGGACACCACCTGTCCATCGATCTTGGCCTGGCCTTCGCCGATCAGCACGCAGGCCAGGTGCGACAGCGGCGCCAGGTCGCCGGAGGCGCCCACCGAGCCCTTGGCGGGAATCACGGGCAGCACGTCGGCGTTGGCCAGGGCCAGCAGCGCGTCCACCAGCTCGGGGCGCACGCCCGAGTGGCCGCGCGCCAGGCTCACGGCCTTGGTGGCCAGCACCAGGCGCACCACGGCGTCGGGCAGCGGCTCGCCCGTGCCCACGCTGTGCGACAGCACCAGGTTGCGCTGCAGTTCGGCCAGGCGGTCATGGGCGATCTTGGTGGAGGCCAGCTTGCCGAAGCCGGTGTTGATGCCATAGACGACCTGGTCCTCATCCACGATGTGCTGCACATGGGCCTGGGCGGCGCGCATGCGCTCGTAGGCGGGCGCCGCCATGGACAGGCGCACGCCGCCCTGCTGTATGGCCCGCAGCTGGGCCAGGGTGACCTGGCCGGGCTGCAGCGTCAGCGCGGTGCCGGGACGGGAGGTGAGGCCGGGAGTCGTGATGGTGTTCATGGTGATGCCCTGTCGGTGTCTGGAAGGATGTGCCAGGATTGATGTCTATGCCTGTCTATACAATATCAATCGAAGCGGAACAGCGCAAGAGCGGGAACCCCGCCTTTCCGGCCTCAGCCGTCGTGCGATCCGCCGTCGGTGCGAAAGCGGCTGCCCAGCCGGTAGCGCATGCCCGGATGCACGCAGTGCACCCAGGTCACGGGCGTGCCCAGGTACCAGGTGCGGCGCGTCAGCGTCAGGCAGGGCTGGTCGGTCTCCATTTGCAGCCAGCGTGCCTGCTCGGGCGTGGGCAGCATGGCGTCCACCACATGCTCGATCTGGTCGAAGGGCACGTTGCGCACCAGGTACACCGAAGGCTGGATCAGCGAGAAGTCCTGCTCCATGAAGTCCGGCGCCATGCGCGGGTTCACATGGCGGTCTTCCAGCTGCACGGGCACGTCGTTCTCGAAATGCACGCCCTGCAGGTGGAACACCGAGCTGCCGGCGGACAGCTGCAGCGAAGCCGCCGCCTCGGGCGAGGCCGACTCGCGGCGCACGCTGATCAGCTCGAAGCGGTGGTCATGGCCGCGCTGGCGGATTTCCTCGGCGATGTTGGCGATGCGCAGCAGCGTGGACTGCGGCTTTTCCTCGGCCACGAAGGAGCCCACGCCCGCCACCCGCACGATCACGCCCTGCTCGGCCAGCTCGCGCAGCGCGCGGTTGGCCGTCATGCGGGCCACGCCGAACTCCTGCACCAGCTCCTGCTCGGACGGCACGCGCTCGCCGGCCGACAGCGAGCCATCGGCGATCTTGCGCATCACATGGTCCTTGACCTGCTGGTACAGGGCCATGGGCACCTCCGCCGTCGTTGCGGAAAGACGAGAAGCCGTGGAGCGGGAAGACATGGTGTGGGCAGTGGTCATGAAAAGCGTCAGTGTGCAGCAGCAGCCAGCGACTCTGCGCGAATCTCTTCGGTCAGCCGGGCTTTCAGCTCCATGAACTCGGGCGATGTCTTGACCGTGTAGTGGCGCGGATGCGGCAGGTTCACGGGGATGTCGGCCTTGATGCGGCCCGGGCGCGCGCTGAACACGGCCACGCGGTTGGCCATGAAGATGGCCTCGTCGATGTCGTGGGTGACGAACATCACGGTCTTGCGCTCGGCCTCCCAGATGCCCAGCAGCAGCTCCTGCATGAGCACGCGGGTCTGGTTGTCGAGTGCGCCGAAGGGCTCGTCCATGAGCAGGATCTTGGGATCGTTGGCCAGCGCGCGCGCAATGGCCGTGCGCTGCTGCATGCCGCCCGACAACTGCTTGGGAAAGTGGTTCTCGAAGCCGCGCAGCCCCACCTTGGCGATGAAGTAGTCGCTGCGCTCCTTTTGCAGCGCCTCGCTCACGCCCTTCTCGCGCAGGCCGAAGCGGATGTTCTGGGCCACCGTCAGCCACGGGAACAGCGTGTAGCTCTGGAACACCATGCCGCGGTCGGCGCCCGGCCCGTCCACGGCGCGGCCGTCCAGCAGCACCTGGCCCGTGGTCGGGAAATCCAGCCCCGCCGCAATGCGCAGCATGGTGGACTTGCCGCAGCCCGAGGGGCCGAGGATGGTGACGAAGTCGTTCTCGCGGACCTCGAAATCCACAGGCAGCAAGGCCTGCGTGCTCGTGCCCTTGTGGCTGGTGAAGGTGCGCGAAACACCTTGAATGGACAGCAGATTCATCACAGGGTGCTCCACTCGAACATGCGACGGTTCAGCGATTTGAAGATGAAATCGGACACCAGGCCGATGAGGCCGATCACGATGATGCCGAAGATGATCTGGCCCGTGTTCAGCAGCGCCTGGCTGTCGGTGATCATGTGGCCGATGCCCGAGGACGAGCCGATCAGCTCGGCCACGATCACATAGGTCCAGGCCCAGCCCAGCACCAGGCGCAGCGTCTCGGCAATGCCGGGCGCGGCGCCCGGGATCAGCACGCGGCGCACCACGCCGGTGTTGGAGGCGCCCAGCGTGTAGGCGGCCTCCACCAGGTCCTTGCGTGCGCCGCCCACGGTCACGGCCACCATCAGCGTGATCTGGAACACCGAGCCGATGAAGATGACCAGCAGCTTCTGCGTCTCGCCCACGCCGGCCCACAGGATCAGCAGCGGGATGAAGGCCGAGGCCGGCAGGTAGCGGCAGAACGAGACAAAGGGCTCGAAGAAGGCCTCGACCGGCTTCCAGGCGCCCATGGCGATGCCCAGGGGCACGGCCACGACCGAGGCCAGGATGAAGCCGCCCATCACGCGCCAGACCGTCATGCCGATGTCGTGCAGGAAGCCGTACTCGGTGAACAGCAGCACGCCCTCGCGCGCCATGGTCATGGGGCTGGCCAGGAAGGTCGGGGAGACGAAGCCGCCCAGCGTCACAGCCGCCCAGACGAGAAAGAACAGCACGAAGAAGGCCACACCCAGCACCCACTTGGCCGTGGGGCTGACGGGCTCCAGCGGCGCCATGCGGCGGCGGCGGACGGGGGCTGGCGCCGCGGCGGGCGCGGGAGCGTGCGGTGTGGCGTGGGTCATGGGCTTGTTAGCCGGCTGGACTGCGGAAGTGGATGCGGCTTGCATGGTCATCCCCTGGCGGGCTTACTGGATGAAGCTGGCGTCGTACATCACGCCATAGTTCTCGGGGATGGAGCGGATGATGCCGGCCTCCTTGAGGATCACGGCCGATTCCTTCATGAACGGCACCAGCTCGTTGGCGAAGAATTTCTGGTTGGCTTCCTTGTCGGACCACTTGAGGTAGGAGGCCGACTTGCCGAACTGCTCGCCGCTTTGCTTGACGGCCGTGCCCATGATCTCGAAGGACTTGGTCTTGTCGGCCTCGATCATGGCCACCGCATCGAAATACGACTGGGCCAGGGCCTTGGCGGCGGCCGCGTTGGCCTTGAGCCACTTGGGATCGCAGCCCACGGTGTCCATGACCATGGGGTAGTCGATGGTGGTGGCCAGGATCTTGCCCGCCGCCGGGTTGGCGCGGATGGTGGACAGGTAGGGCTCGTAGCTCATGGCCGCATCGTTCTGGCCGGCCACGAAGGCCTGGGCCGCGGGCTGGGGCTCCAGGGAGACGGTCTTCACATCCTTCATGGTCATGCCGTTCTTGTGCAGCATCCAGGCCAGGCCGAAGTACGGCGCCGTGCCCGGCGCGCTCACGGCCACCGTCTTGCCCTTGAGGTCGGCGAAGCCCTTGACATCATTGCGCACGGCGATGCCGTCGGCACCGTAGGACTTGTCCATCTGGAAGATCTGCACGATGGGCACGCCGTTGGTGTTCCAGGCCACATGCGTCTCGATGGTGGTGGCCGCGCACTGGATGGCGCCAGAGGCCAGGGCCAGGTGGCGGTCCTTCTGCGGAATCATCTTCAGGTCCACCGCCAGGCCGTTCTTCTTGAAGATGCCGGCCTTGTCGGCCAGGGTCAGCGGCGCGAAGCCGGTCCAGCCCGACATGCCCAGGGTGATCTTGGTCTCCTGCGCGGCAGCGGGCTGCAGTGCGGCGGCAAGGCAGAGGGCGGCGGCCAGCGGCCCCAGGGGCAGGCGGCGGAACGTGGGGATCGAACTCATGTGGCACTCCTCGGTCGGGAAAGCAAGTTGGCAATGGCAGTTTCGGGGTCCGCGGGCAGACCGGTGCGGAAGCCCGAAGTGTGTTTTTGCCGACCAAACATGTATATACAGGATTACCCGGCAAACCTGGCAAGGGCGGAAACCTGCATCCATCTGCGGTCAACACAGAGAGCGAGAGCAAGCACCGTGCCAACCCATCTTGTCCATACAAGCTGGGGAAAGTCCCTGGTCGCGATTCACCACCGTGGTGCAGGCCACCGCACGGCGCGCCGCTACGGTGCAATCACAGCCCGCGCCACCTTCAAAAAAGGTGCAATCAGCGGCGAGGCATTGCCCGCCGACACAGCCAGCACCACGGGCTGGGGGGCCACACGGCCCCGGATGCGGCGGCAGGCCAGGCGCTGGCCATCGTGGGCGCGGTCCACCACCGGTCGCGTGGTCAGCACGCTCAGGCCGTGGCCATTGGCCACCATGGAACGCAGCATCTCGATGGAGGCGAACTCATGGGCCACCAGCGGCGTCACGCCGGCCTCGCGGAACAGCGACAGGAAATACTCGCGGCTGTGCGGCAGGTTGATCAGCACCAGCGGGTGGGCCGCCACTTCGGCCAGGCTCACGCTGGTCCTGGCCGCCAGCGCATGGCGATGCGGCAGCAGCACATAGGGCGGCAACGCCGCCACGGGCAGCAGCTCCATGCGGGGACGCGCCAAGCCCGTGTTGTACTGCAGGGCCGCATCGAGCTCGCCGCGCTCCACCTGCTGCGTGAGCGAGGCGATATCGCCCTCCACCAGCTCCAGTGCAATGCCGGGATGGCGGCGCTGCATCTGCGCCAGCAGCGCCGGCACCCAGCGCGCGCCCAGCGTGCTCAGAAAGCCCAGGCGCAGCACGCCCGCCACCGCCGCCGTGCGCGGCCCCTGCAGGCTGCGTGCGCCGTCCAGCAGCGCCTGGGCATCGCGGCTGCGCACCGCGCCGGCCGCCGTGAGATCCAGCCCCCTGGCATGGCGGCGCACGAACAGCGCCTCGCCCCACTGCGCCTCCAGGTCGGCAATCGCCTTGGAGATGGACGGCTGGGACACGCCGATGGCTTCTGCCGCGCGCGCCGCACTGCCATGGCGTGCAGCGGCCACGAAGTACTCAAGCTGCCGGAGGCTGATATGGATCATCTTTTTGAATGCATTGCATCAGGATTGAATATTTTCCATTGATTCAATTGCGGGCCAGCATGCAGCCATCCACCACCTGTCCATGGCTGCATCAATGACCGAATCCGCCTCGCCCCCCGCCCCTGCCAGTACCGCCCGCCCGCTGGACGGCGTGCGCATCCTCGACTTCACGCGCGTGCTGGCCGGGCCGCTGTCCACGGCCCTGCTGGCCGACCTGGGCGCCGAGGTCGTCAAGATCGAGCCGCCGCAGGGCGACGACTACCGCGCCATCGGCCCCATGAACAACGGCGAAAGCGCGCTGTTCACGGTGATGAACCGCAACAAGCAAAGCCTGGTGCTGGACCTCAAGCACCCCGAGGCCGTGGCCCTGGTCCGCGAGATGGCCGCCCAGGCCGACGTGGTGGTGGAGAACTTCCGCCCCGGCGTGGCCGAGCGCCTGGGCATAGGCGCAAGCCAGTTGCGGGCGCTCAATCCGCGCCTGGTCTATGTCAGCGTCTCGGGCTTCGGCCAGACCGGGCCGCTGGCCCACCGGCCGGCCTACGACATCATCGTGCAGGCCATGAGCGGCCTCATGGAGGCCACGGGCGAGCCCGATGGCGCGCCCACCGTCGTGGGCGAGGCCGTCAGCGACGTGGTGGCCGGCCTGTTCGCCTCCTGGGCCACGCTGGCCGCGCTGCTGCAGGCCCGCGCCACCGGGCAGGGCCAGCAGGTGGACGTGGCCATGTTCGACACCACGCTGAGTTTTCTGGCCACCTCGGTGGCGCGCTACCTGTTCACGGGCCGGCCCGCGCGCCGCGTGGGCAACCGCCATCCGCTGTCGGCCCCCTTCGGCGTGTACCGCGCAGGCGATGGCCACTTCGCGCTGGCCGTGCTCAACAACAAGCTGTTCGCTGCCGCCCTGCAGGCCATGGAGCTGGGCAGCCTGGCCGGCGACCCGCGCTTTGCCAGCGATGAATCACGCTCGGCCCACGAACCCGCGCTGCGCGAGGCCATCGAGGCCTGGGCCGGCCGGCATGAAGTGGCGCAGGTGGTGGCCGCGCTGGATGCAGCGGGCGTGCCCGCCGCCCCCATCTGGAACATTGCCCAGGCGCTGGAGTCGCCCCAGAGCCAGGCGCGCGGCCTGCTCGGCGCGGTGCAGGACCCGCGCCTGCCCGGCCTGCGCCTGCCCACCCAGCCCGTGCATTTCAGCGGCGCCGCACCCAACCGCGCCGAGCGCGCACCGGCCCTGGGCGAGCACACCGAGGCCCTGCTCTCGCAGTGGCTGGGCCGGGGCGCCGAAGCCATTGCCGCGCTGCGCGCATCCGGTGCCCTGGGCACCGCAGGCGCAGCCCCCTCTTCCCCATCACATTAAGCGAACCTCCATGAACTTT
Source organism: Delftia sp. WSY_16 (assembly GCF_043104415.1). Lineage (NCBI taxonomy): Bacteria > Pseudomonadati > Pseudomonadota > Betaproteobacteria > Burkholderiales > Comamonadaceae > Delftia > Delftia sp. WSY_16. The sequence continues at coordinate 177,982 of NZ_JBICKS010000037.1, forward strand.
CAACGACTGGGCACTACCGCCGACGACCACGCCATTGCCGATGCCGTGGCCCGCTTTGCCGACGACGCACTCGCCCCGCTGGCGCAGCGCATGGACGAAGAGGCGCTGTCCGCCACCTGCCATGTGCCGGGCCTGGCGGCCCTGGGCGTGATGGGCATGAACCTGCCCGAGGCCCTGGGCGGCCCCGGCGTCACGCCCACGGCCATGCTGCTGTCCCTGGTGGCCATCTCGCGCGCCTGCGCGGCCACCTCGTCCATGATCGGCGCCCACTACCTGGGCACGGACGCCGTGCTCATCGGCGGCGACGACGCCCAGCGCCAGCAGTGGCTGCCGCGCTGCGCCAGCGGCCAATGGCTGGCGGCCTTTGCGCTGACCGAGCCGCGCGGCGGATCCCACCCGGCCGACATGCGCACGCGCGCCGTGCGCGATGGGGACGACTATCTGATCACGGGCGTCAAGCACTTCATCTCCAACGCCGCCGAGGCGCGCTTCATGGTCGTCTTCGCCAAGACCGACATGGAGGCCGGTGCACGCGGCGTCAGCGCCTTCATCGTGCCGCGTGACCTGCCCGGCATCCAGATCTCGGCCCCCGAAAAACTCATGGGCATCCGCGGCGGCCATGCCTTCGAGGTCTCGCTGGACGGCGTGCGCGTGCCTGCCAGCCACCGGCTGGGCGCCGAGGGCACGGGCTTCAAAACGGCCATGAAGGTGCTGGACAACAGCCGCCTGGACGTGGCGGCCACCGCCCTGGGCGTGGCCGAGGCCGCCCTGGCCGCCGCCGCGCAATGGGCCAATCAGCGCCTGGTCGGCGGCGAGCCACTGGCCACGAAACAGGGCATCCAGTGGAAGCTGGCCGACATGAAGCTGCGGCTGGAGTCCTCATGGGCGCTGACCATGCAGGCCCTGGCCTTGCGCCAGGCAGGCCAGCCCTTCACCCAGCACTCGGCCATGGCCAAGCTCCATGCATCCGAAATGGTGGGCTTCGTCACCGACGAAGCCCTGCAGATCCACGGCGGCTACGGCTACACGCGCGAAATGCCGCTGGAGCGCCTGGTGCGCGATGCGCGCATCCTGCGCATCTACGAAGGCTCGTCCGAAGTGCAGCGCAGCATCATTGCGCGCGGGGTGCTGGGCGGCAGCTGAATGCAGCAGCGGGTGGCTAGGAGAAATCTGAAAATGGCACCCTCGCGCCCGGAAAAGGCCGTTGATGCAGAGCGGTTCAAACCCCAGGTCTTCCCTGGACCTTGCGAGGGGGCGCAAAATGGCGGCTGTTGCGGCCTTCGGGCCGCAGCGCATTTGTTGCGGGAAGCGCCCGCATCCCGCCCCCTCCCGCGCCAGCCGCCCCTGCCGAAAGAAGCCTCCGTTGTCCGCCGCGCATTCCGTCCTGCAAGCCGTGTTCGGCTACGAACAATTCCGCGGTCCGCAGGAGGCCATCGTCTCGCATGTGGTCGCCGGCGGCGATGCGCTGGTGCTCATGCCCACGGGTGGCGGCAAGAGCCTGTGCTACCAGGTGCCGGCCATCGTGCGCCAGCAGCAGGGCCACGGCGTGGCGGTGGTGGTGTCGCCGCTGATCGCGCTGATGCACGACCAGGTGGGCGCGCTGCACGAGGCCGGCGTGAGCGCGGCCTACCTGAACTCCACGCTGTCCTATGACGAGACGCAGGAAGTCGAATGGCGCCTGCAAAGCGGCGACATCACCCTGCTGTATGCCGCGCCCGAGCGCCTGAACACGCCGCGCTTCCTGGGCCTGCTCGACGACCTGCATGCCCAGGGCAAGCTGTCGCTGTTCGCCATCGACGAGGCGCACTGCGTGAGCCAGTGGGGCCATGACTTCCGGCCCGAGTACCGCGCGCTGAGCGTGCTGCACGAACGCTATGCGGGCGTGCCGCGCATTGCGCTCACGGCCACGGCCGATGCGCTGACGCGCGCCGACATCGTCGAGCGGCTGCAGCTGGAGAGCGCACGGCACTTCGTCAGCAGCTTCGACCGCCCCAACATCCGCTACCGCATCGCCGAGAAGAAGGACGTCAGCAACCAGCTGCTGCGCTTCATCGAGCGCGAGCACGAGGGCGAGGCCGGCGTGGTCTATTGCCAGTCGCGCAAGCGCGTGGAGGAGCTGGCCCAGACGCTGAGCCAGGCCGGCGTGCCCGCCCTGCCCTACCACGCGGGCCTGCCCTTCGAGACGCGCCAGCTGCACCAGGACCGCTTTCTGCGCGAGGACGGCATCGTCATCGTGGCCACCATCGCCTTCGGCATGGGCATCAACAAGCCCGATGTGCGCTTCGTGGCGCACGTGGACATGCCCAAGAACATCGAGGGCTACTACCAGGAAACCGGCCGCGCAGGCCGCGACGGGCTGCCCGCCGACGCCTGGATGGCCTACGGCCTGTCCGACGTGGTCAACCAGCGCCGCATGATCGACGAAAGCCCGGCCGAGGACACCTTCAAGCAGGTCATGCGCGGCAAGCTCGATGCCCTGCTGGGCCTGGCCGAGGCCACGGACTGCCGCCGCGTGCGGCTGCTGGCCTACTTCGGCGAGCAGTACGGCCTGGGCGCACCGGGAGAAGACGCAGAGACGGACATTGAAGGCCGGCCGCTGCAGCGCGTGGCAAAGACCGCCTGCGGCAACTGCGACAACTGCCTGGAGCCCCCGGCCCTGTGGGATGGAACGGACGCCGCGCGCAAGCTGCTGTCCACCATCTACCGCGTGCACGAGGCCAGCCAGCTGACCTTTGGCGCGGGCCACATCATGGACGTGCTGCGCGGCAAGGACACCGAGAAGGTGCGCCAGTACGGGCACGAGAAGATCTCCACCTTCGGCCTGGGCAAGGACTACAGCGAGCCCCAGCTGCGCGGCGTGATGCGCCAGCTGCTGGCCACCGGCGCCCTGGGCCTGCACAAGATCACCAGCGAGAACAGCGGCCACAGCTTCGACACCCTGTGCCTGGCCGAAGGCTCGCGCGAAGTGCTGCGCGGCAATGTCCAGGTGCAGCTGCGCGAGGCCGTCGCAGCGCCGCGCACGCGCACCTCCAAGCGCGCCACCCAGCCCAACGCGGCCGCCGCCAGCCTGGGGCCTGATGCCCAGGTGCGCTTCATCAACCTCAAGGCCTGGCGCGCCGAGGTCGCACGCGAGCACAACCTGCCGGCCTATGTGATCTTCCACGACGCCACGCTGGCCGCCATTGCCGAGCGCAACCCGGCCTCGCTGGACGACCTGCAGGGCATCAGCGGCATGGGCGCCAAGAAGCTGGACGCCTATGGCGCCGAGGTGCTGCGGGTGGTGGCCACGGGTTGAGGCGCATAGCCCTCATGCACATCGCCTGGGGCTGGGCTTCACCATGAGAAAAGGCCTGCACCTCCATGGCGGCAGGCCTTTTTCGTGAAGCCGGAACCCCTTACTGCGCCAGCACCCTGAACGTCAGCGTGTAGTTGTTGCCGTACTGCGGCGCGGCGGCGCCGGCGGGGGCGTCGGCGCGGTAGCGCACCAGGGCCAGGTAGATGCCGGACTTGGGCAGGGCGTAGGAGATGCGGCCCTGGCCATCGGTGGTCAGCGCGTCCACGCTGTGCTGGCTCGCCAGGTCCATGGCCGAGCGGAAGATTTCCACCTTCTGCGCGGCCAGCGGCTTGCCGTCGTATTGCACGGTGAAGTCGAACTTCTCGCCCGCGAACAGGTCGGCCGGATGCGTGACGGGCACGATCTCCAGGCCCTTGCCTGAGGGCGCGAGCGCGGCCCGGCTGGGCTTGCCCACCGTGATGTAGGTCTCGGAGACCGACAGCGACTGGTAGTGGCTCAGCAGCTTGGCATCGGCCGGCGTGGGCGTGGCGGGATCACGCGCCGTCTCGACCTTGCCGTTGCGCTCCCACGAACGGAAGACGGCGCCCAGGCGCGGGCCGGTGCTCACGCGGTAGGTGCCCTTCTCGTCGGGCAGTTGGTGCTCGGCCACGGTGCGGGTCTTGAACTGGCGCACATCGGCCATGGGCGTGACCGAGCCGTCGGGCGCCGTCACGGCGAAGCGCGTTTCGCCAAAAGCCACTTCGGGGATGAAGAACTTGTCGGCAAAGCTGGCGTCCACGCTGATGACGGCCCGGGGCTGGGCCTCGAAGCTGGTGGGCAGCAGGTAGGGCGTGTGGGCCTGGGCGGAGATGCACACGGCCGACAGCAGCGGCAGCCACCAGGCCAATCGCTTGGATGGGGTTTTGGCCATGTCCGCTCAGGGCTTCTTGACGTCGTTCTTGTCCACGACGCCATCGGCATTGACGTCGGCTTCCTTGAAGCTGCGTTCGGCGATGGCCATGTCTTCTTCCACGGTGTATTTGCCGTCGCGGTTCCTGTCCACGATGCCGAAGCGCACATGGGCCTGCTTCATGGACTGGGCATAGCGCTCGTCGGGCTGGCGGCCCGCGTACTGCTGCTTGAGGCGGGCCTCGAACTCGTCCACGTACTCCTTCTCGCTGAGCCAGCCGTCGCCATTGGTGTCGCCGGCCAGGAAGCGCTGCTTGCGCACGGTGTCGTACTCCTGGCGCGTGACCACGCCATCACGGTTGGCGTCGTAGCTGCCCATGAAGGCAGACTGGCCATGCCCGCCAGCAGGCTGGGCCGGGCCGCTGGCGGACGGTGCCGTGGGCGATGCGCAGGCGGTGAGCAGGGCCGCCAGGCCGGCAGCGGCCAGCATGCGGTGGGACAGAGAGAACTCGATCATGAAACGACTCCTGAAGTAGGCAGATACAGCGGCGGCTGCGATGGTGGTGGAGGCTTTCCGGCCGACACCGCCGCTGTAGGGAAGGCCGGCCGGCCCCTGGAGAAACTCCTCGGATCCGCGCCACGCGGCAAGTGAAGGTGGCGTGGATGCAATGGCATGGTGCGCAGGGTGCTCAGAACGCAACGTTCATGGACACGGCGAAGGTGCGGCCCGGGTTGCTCAGCAGCTCGATGTCGCGGCGGTCGCGCGCCACGCCGGGCTGCAGGCTGCGGGTGCTGGAATAGTCCCAGTAGCGCTTGTCGCCCAGGTTGTAGATGCCGGCGTTCAGGCGCACGTTCTTTGCGACCTGCCAGTAGCCGGCCAGGTCGAAGATGGCATAGCCGGGCACGCGGAACAGCTCGGTGGTCGAGTCGGTCAGGCCGGTGCCCGCGTTCTGGTAGCTGTCGCGGTTGGTGGCCACGGCCTGCTTGCCCGCGACGAAGGTGCCGGTCAGGTTCAGGCCCCATTGCCGGGCCGGTGCGTCATAGCCCACGCCGACGATGGCCTTGCGCGGCAGCACGCTGTCCAGCGGCACATCCTTGTCGCCTGCGTAGTAGGACTTGGAGGTGCCGCGGCTGAGGCCCAGCGCCCAGGTGGAGTACAGGCCCCTGGCGGCGGGCATCCACTGGCCGTGGTCCAGGCGCGCGCTGGCCTCGAAGCCGTAGATCTTTGCGCTGTCGCGGTTCTCGGCCTGGTAGATGGTGCCGATGTGGGCGGGCACGTTGACGAACAGGTCGGGACGGCCCGCGCGCAGGTAGCGCGTGTAGGCGATGAAGTCGGAGTACCTGGTATAGAAGACCGAGCTGTTGAAGGTCACGCCCGGCGTAGGCGAACCCTTGAGGCCGAAGTCGAAGGCATTGCTGCTTTCCTCCTTCAGGTTGGGGTTGCCCACCAGGGCGTACTGGCCTGCCGCGTTGTAGTTGCTGGCCATGTTCCACGAGCCGAAGATCTCGCCGGCCGAGGGCGCGCGCCCGCTGCGCTTGAACTGGGCATAGGCGCTGAACGTGGGCGTGAGGTCATAGACCAGGGCGAGGCTGGGGCTGAGGATGGTGTTGCCGCGCGTGCCGCCGTAAATCTTTTCCACATCGGCGGCCGTGAGCACGCCCGAGACGAAGTTGTCCAGGTCGCGTGTCTTGATCTCCACGCGGTCCACGCGCAGCGCGGGAATCAGCGCCAGGCGGCGGCCGCCGGCCTGGAAGCTGATCTCGTCCTGCAGGAAGGCGCCGTAGCGGCGGGTGGTGGTGTCGGGCTGGGGCTTCATGCTGCCGGACACGGCCCAGGGGCGCTCCGTGTCCTGGGTCGAGGCATTGACGCCAAAGCTCAGGCGGTGGCGGTCGATGCGCTTGTCGCCCGTGCTCGAGAAACCCCAGGTGCGCGTCTCGTTGCCCGAGACGTTGTGCACCTTGGCGCCCGTGGCCAGCGTGGTGGTGTCGGTGACGTCGTTGGTGTCCGTGTTCTGGAAGTACAGCCGCGTGTCCAGCTGGTCCACCCAGGCGCCGGCCGGTGTCCACAGGTGCTGCAGCTGCAGCGTGTTGCGGCTGGTGTCGCTGTTCTGGCGCGAGCTTTCGGTGATGCTGGTGTTGGTGGTGTCCCAGCCGTGGAAGGAGGTGTCGTTCTTGCGGCGATACAGGTCGGCCGACAGCACCAGGCGGTGGGCCGGGTTGATGCGCAGGCCGCCCTTGAGCAGCAGGGCGTTGGAGTTCCAGTCGTCGGGATAGCTGTTGACGATGGCGCTGTGGTTGCGCGTCTCGTGGCCGTCGCGGCGCGAGTAGGCGATCAGGCCGTCGAGGTCGCCCGAGCGGCCAGCGGCCGTGAAGCTCTCGTTCCAGGAGCGGTCGGCCGTGTCGTGGCCGATCTTGCCGCCCAGGTAGGAGGTCTTGCCGCCCACCAGGTAGTCCTCGGCGGACTTGGTGCGAAAGCCCACCGAGCCGCCGATGCCACCGGCCGCGCGCCGCGCCGTGGTGGTGCCGGAGTGGATGTCCACGCCCGAGAACATTTCCGGATCGATGAAGTCACGGCCCACGCCGAAGGTGTTGGCGCCGACACGGCTCACATAGGGGCGCGTGGTGGCGTCGGGCATCTCGACGCCGTCCACATCCATGCCGATGCGGTTGCCCTCGATGCCGCGGATGTTGTAGCCCGTGGTGCCCGAGCGGTCGAAGCTGCTGCGGTTGCGGCTGGTGCCCGAGGCCGTGCCGGGCGCTGAGACCAGGGGCTGGTAGCGCACCACGTCGGCCATGCTGCCGGCCTGCTCCAGCGCCGGGCCGCTGACGGTGGTGGAGGCGCCCGGGGTTCGCTGCGCGGGCTCGGCCGTGTCGACCACGTCGACCTGGGCCAGTGCCTTGGTGGGTGCCTGTGCCATCAGCCGGGCCTCATCGTCCAGGGCCCGAGGCCGGGGCTGGGCCCAGGCGCTGGACGTGGCCAGACCGATCACGGCGGCCTGCACGGCCACGGCCAGCAGGCTGGGCCGCAAGGCCGGCGCAGCGCAGGGATTCCAGAAAAGGGAGACAGGGGCGCAGGAGCGTGAAGATGGAGCCATGGCAGGAATCGGGGAACGAGGGTTGCTGGCTAGCTGCCGACCTCTTCGCGGAGTGCTCTTGCGAGACCATTGATTCCCCCCGGGTGTGATTTCTTCCTGCTGGCTTTCCGCGATTCTCCCATCAATTGATAATGATTATCATTTGTTTTGTATCATTTACGTCACAGGGGCAGATCACGGTCCCGCGCGGACCTCCTCCACAAACCCCACACAAAGACTCGACAGCGCAGCAAGATTGCCCGCTCACACTGCGGCGGCTGAATATCTGGAGCCCTTTGCTGTGACCAATAACGCCCAACTCCTGGCCGACGAAGCCAAGTACTGCTCGTTCGGGGATACCGTCCACTACGTCAATCCCCCCAAGATCTTTTCGGGCTGCGAAGGCAGCTACATGTACGACGAGGCCGGCACGCCCTACCTCGATCTGCAGATGTGGTATTCGGCCGTGAACTTCGGCTACAAGAACAAGCGCCTCGAGCAGAAGATGATCGAGCAGCTGCAGACCCTGCCCCAGGTCGCCAGCCAGTACCTGCACCCGACCAAGATCGAGCTGGCCAAGTTCATCGCCCAGGATGCGGAGCGCAAGTGGGGCCATGCCGGCCGCGTGCACTTCAACGTGGGCGGCGCCCAGGCCATCGAGGACTCGCTCAAGGTCGTGCGCAATGCCAGCGGCGGCAAGAGCCTGATGTTCGCCTTCGAGGGTGGCTACCACGGCCGCACGCTGGGCGCCTCCAGCATCACCTCCAGCTACCGCTACCGCCGCCGCTACGGCCACTTCGGCGACCGCGCGCAGTTCATCCCCTTCCCCTACCCGTTCCGCCGCCCCAAGGGCATGACGTCGGAGGAATACGCGGACTCCATCGTCCGGGAATTCGCGCGCAAGTTCGAGAACGAATACCACGCCATCTGGGACCCCAAGACCAACCAGTGCGAGTACGCAGCCTTCTACGTGGAGCCCATCCAGGGCACGGGCGGCTACGTCGTGCCGCCGCCCAACTTCTTCAAGGGCCTCAAGAAGGTGCTGGACGACCACGGCGTGCTGATGGTGGTCGATGAAATCCAGATGGGTTTCTGGCGCACCGGCACGCTGTGGTCGGTGGAGAACTTCGGCGTCAAGCCCGACGTGCTGGTCTTCGCCAAGGCGCTGACCAACGGCCTCAACGCCCTGTCGGGCCTGTGGGCGCGCGAGGAGCTGATCAACCCCACCATCTTCCCGCCGGGATCGACGCACTCCACCTTCGCTTCCAACCCGCTGGGCACGGCCCTGGGCCTGGAAGTCATGAAGATGACCCACGAGATGGACTTCGGCCGCCAGGTGCGCGAATCGGGTGCCTACTTCCTCGAAGGCCTCAAGGAGCTGCAAAAGCGCCACAAGGAAATCGGCGATGTGGACGGCCTGGGCCTGGCGCTGCGCGCCGAGATCTGCACCGAGGACGGCTTCACGCCCAACAAGGCGCTGCTGGACAAGATGGTGGACATCGGCCTCGAAGGCGGCCTGGAATACAAGGGCAGCAAGCGCGGCCTGGTGCTGGACGTGGGCGGCTACTACAAAAACGTGATCACCTTCGCGCCCTCGCTGATGATCTCGCGCCCCGAGATCGACGAGGCCATGGTCCTGCTGGACCAGTTGCTCACGAAAGCCAAGGCGGCCTGAAGGCGCGATGCCCGCAGAGCGCCTGCACAACCAGCTCGAACCCCCAGGCCTGCTCGCGCAGTTCGCGGCCCATCCTCCCGAGGGCTTCGCACTGCTGCAGGACTGGCCGGCGCCGGCCTTCACGGCGCCCTTCGATCTTCTGACCACGGCGGACGACGCGCTCAAGGCGCGTCTTTTGTCGTTGCCCGGTGGCGGCTGGCTGTCGCGCCGGCTGCGCCTGTCCACCGACTTCGTGGGCACCACGGTCAGCGAGTACGCCGTGCTGCCCATGGGCACCCCTGCCGCCCAGCAGGCTGCCGCGCTGCGTGCGCGCGCAGGCCGGCGCATGCTGACCATCGTCAAGGACCTGCCCCAGGATTCCCCGCTGCTGCCGGACGCCGACAACGCCCACGCACGGGCGCTGGCGCAGGCCCTGGCCGATGCGGGCTTCATCCTGGTCGAAGGCCAGGCCCTGGCCCATGTGCCCATCGACTTCTCCAGCCTGGACGAGTACCTTGCGCGCCTGTCCAGGAGCCGCCGCCAGAACCTGCGCCGCAAGCTCAAAAGCCGCGCGCAGCTGCAGGTGCAGCGCATTCCCACGGGCGCGGCCTTTGCCGATGACGCCCGGGTCGATGCCTACTACGCGCTGTTCGATGCGGTGTATGCGCAAAGCGAGATCCACTTCGACAGGCTCACGCGCGATTTCTTCGCGGCCGTGCTGCGCGATGCAGGCAACGGCGGCCTCGTCTTCGAGTACCGCGCGCTGCAGGACGACGGCGCGCCCGGCGCGCTGCTGGGCTGGAACCTGTGCTTCGAGCACGGCGGCAAGCTGATCGACAAGTACATCGGCCTGTCCTACCCGGCCGCACGCGAGGCCAACCTCTACTTCGTGAGCTGGATGGTCAACCTCGAATACGCCATCGAACGCGGCCTGAGCCACTACGTGGCCGGCTGGACCGATCCCGAGGTCAAGGCCCAGCTGGGCGCCAGCTTCACCTTCACGCAGCATGCGGTCTTCATCCGCAACCCGCTGCTGCGCGCACTGGGCCGGCGCTTTGCCGGCCACTTCGAAAGCGATCGCCAATGGAGCGAACAGAACTGAATGCCCAGCCGGTCGTGCTGGATGTGGATGGCTCGGTGGGGTCCTTGCCCGGCGAGCTGCGCCTGCCGCTGCAGCACTGGCAGGAGCAGGTGCGCTTCGGCTGCGGCCTGCGGCGCTTCGCGCGGTTCCGCGCGGCGCTCGATGCACAGCTGCCCGCCGCGCATGGCACGGCCCTCATGGGCAGCGGCGACTTCCACCATCTGAGCTGGCCGCTGATCGAGCGCTGCATCGCGGCGCGGGCCCTGTCCTCAGGCCGGCCGCTGCGCGTGGTCGTGCTGGACAACCACCCCGACAACATGCGCTTTCCCTGGGGCGTGCACTGCGGCTCCTGGGTGCGCCGCGTGGCCCTGCATCCGGCCGTCTCGCATGTGCACGTGGCCGGCATCACCTCCGGCGACATCGGCCGCGCACACGCCTGGGAGAACTACCTCACGCCGCTGCGCGCGGGCCGCCTGAGCTACTGGAGCGCGGGCGTGGACACGGGCTGGGCGCGCCGCCTGGGCGTGGACTCGGCCTTTCGCAGCTTTGCCAGCGTGGCCGAGCTGTCGCGCACGCTGGCGCGCATGCTGCGCGAGCAGGCCCAGCCCACCTACCTGAGCATCGACAAGGACGTGTTCGCGCCCGAGGTGGTGCGCACCAACTGGGACCAGGGCCGCATGCTGGAGAGCGAAGCCATGGACATCATTGGCGCGCTGTCCGGCCAGATCGTGGGCAGCGACATCACGGGCGATGTGTCTTCCTGGCGCTACGCGACCTGGTGGAAGCGCTGGATGAGCGCGGGTGACGGCCAGGACACGCAGATCGGCGCGCAGACGCTGGCCACCTGGCAACTGGGCCAGCATGCGTTCAACGAGCGCCTGGTGGAGCGTCTGCAGCAGGCCGGCTGAGGCCCCACCGGAGCTGCGGCGACCGGTGCTGTGAGGTCAGGCGGCGGTCTGCTTCATGGCGCTTTCCAGCACCTGGACCAGATCGCCAAAGCGCGCGTCGTCGAACCACAGGCTGTTGCCCACGGCCACCAGGCGCTGCGCCCAGTCGCGCCCCTGGTCCACCACGTCCTGGCGCGCCAGGCCCAGCACATGGTCGTAGCGTCCATAGTCGGGCAGCACATGGACGAAGGGCAGCGACAAACCCCAGCCCCGCCCCCATTGCGCGCGCAGCAGCGCATCGCGCGTGGCGGCATCGCGCAGGCGCAGCAGCAGCACGGGCCAGACGCCTTGCGCACCCGGCACGGTGTCGCCCACCACCTCGATGCCATCGATGGCCGACAGCCAGGCGCTGCGCTCACGCGCCTGGCGCTGCAGTTGCTGCTGGAAATCCGCCAGCCGCGCCAGCGCGCGCCGGCCCACGCGGCGGCGCCAGGCGCCCAGTTCATGGCGGGCAATGGCGTCGTCGAAATCATCGCCGGCGGCCTGCACCCAGTCGCTGCGCGACAGCGCATCGCGCAGGGGGCGGCCATAGGCCAGGTCCAGCCCGGCGGGGCGGTACAGCGCCGCATAGCCCAGCAGCTCCAGGCTGCGGCGCAACTCCCAGCCCCGGTCCTGGCGCACGCTGGCTGCATGTGTCTCGCGCAGTGCCTCGCGCAGCGCGGGGTCGCGCGCCAGCAGCACGCCGCCCTCGAAGGTGGTCAGGCCCTTGCCCACGGCCAGGCTGTAGAAGCCCACATCGCCCTGCCAGCCCACGGGCTCGCCGCGCAGGCGTGCGCCCAGGGCCTGGGCCGCGTCCTCCACCACCCAGGCGCCCACGGCGCGCGCGCAGTCCACCGCCGTGGCCACGTCGGCCACGCGGCCGCACAGATGCGTGGGCAGCACGGCCAGGGTGCGTTCGCTGCACAGCGCTCGCAGATGGTGGCGGCTCATGTCCAGCGTGTCGGGGCGCAGGTCGCACAGGCGCAGTTGCAGGCCGCAGTGCGCCACGGCCAGGGCCACCAGCGGGCAGGTATAGGCGGGGGCGATGACTTCGCTGCGGCCCGGCGCCAGGCGGCGCAGGGTCTGCAGCGCCACCATCAGCGCCGAGGTGCCCGAGCATTCAAGCTGCACGGCGGGCACGCCCAGCCACTGCGCCAGCGCCGTCGCCAGGTCTGCATCGCCCCAGGGCAGCAGGTCGGCCGCGCGCAGCGGCAGGCCTGCCGTGGGCGGCAGCACGCGTTCAGCCATGGCGCGTGCCGTGCTCGGCCGATGCCGCCAGATGCGCGGCGCCAGCGCTGGCCGAGCCCGCGCCCGGATTGCCGCCCGCATGGCCCGGCGTGTCGTCGTCTGCACCGGGCCCCTCGGCCTCCTGCGTCTCGCTGACCGCCAGGCAGGCGATGCCGGCCACGATGAACAGGCAGCCGATGATCTGGGGCATGCCTATGCGCTCGTCGAACAGCCAGTACGACAGCGCCAGCACGGAAAGAATCTCCAGATGCGATGCCGCAAAGGCCGGGCCGATGGGCGCGCGCTTGAGCAAGGTCATCCACGAGAAAAAGGCGCCGATGTAACCCACGAAGGCGCCATAGATCCAGGGCTGGCCGAACACGCGCGCCAGCCAGTCCACCGAGAACTCCAGCGGCAGCGCCGCATTGCCGGCCTGCTTGAAGCTCAGCTGGGCCAGCGTGTCGAAGGCCATGAGCACCAGAAAGCCAATGAAATAGAAACGTTTCATCTCAGTTATTCACGGGGCTGCGCGCCGCCCGCATCGTATGAAACTGGCGAGCCCCAAAGCCAGGGACACCGAGGAAGGGCCGCCCCGCACCGAGGGTGTCGTCCCCCTCCCGCGAAGCGAGAGAGGGCGCCGTGCACACGGGGGAAGGCGCGAAGCGACTCAGGGGGTGCTGTTTCATCTCAATGCAGGCCCACGATGGCGACGCCGATGGACACCAGAACGATGCCTGCCACGCGCATGGGTGCCAGCTTCTCGGCAAACAGCAGCCGGCCCGCGATCATGATGGCCACGATGTTGATGGAGCCCAGCAGCACACCTTCGGACAGCGGCACCAGCGAGAGAAAGGCCAGCCACAGCACGAACTCGGCCACATAGCAGCCCACGCCCAGCCACAGCCAGGGCCTGGAGGCCATGAAGCGCCAGCGTGCCAGGCCGTCGAGGTCACCGGGCTGGCTGGCGGCGGCCTTGAAGGCCAGCTGGCCGCCGCTGTCCACCAGCACGTTCAGCACCCACAGCGTGATGACCAGCGGCGAGAGATCACTGCCCATGCGGCGCAGCCTCCACAGCCCGGCCTTCGCGGGGGGCGGCACCGCTGGCGATGCGCGCCACGAACTCGGTGGTGCGCGCGATCACGGTGCGGCGGTCGCGGTCGATGGTGACCATGTGGTAGCTGTTGTCCAGCAGCACCAGCTCGACATGGGCCTGGCTGGCGCCGTGCACGATGTCGTGGGCGTTGGCCACCGACGAGATGTCGTCGTTGCGCGCATGGATGACCAGGCAGGGCGAGCGCAGCTGGGGCAGGCGCGCCAGCACATGGGCCGAGAGGCGGCGCAGCTCGATGATGGACCACCAGGGATTGCCCGGCAGGCCGGCCGCCGCGCTGTCGCCCGAGTGCATCTGCTCGACCACGCGTGCGCGCAGGGCCTCGTCCTTGATGCCGTAGGGCGGCTGCTCCATGAACACGCTGCGGCGGCCAATGCCCAGCGCGCGGAACAGCGGCAGCAAAAAGGCCAGGCGCGTGTAGAAGGGGATGCTCCAGCCGTCGTAGCGGAAGGTGGTGGACAGGGCGCAGACGCCGTCCACCTTGTCGGGATGACGCTGGGCCACGGCCAGCGAGAGCACGGCGCCCATGGACAGGCCGCCGACCACCACATGGTCCACATGCTGCGACAGCCGCTGCAGGCCGCCTTCCACGCTGGCCAGCCAGTCGGTCCAGCGCGTGTCCACGAGATCTTCCATGCTGCCGCAATGGCCGGCCAGCTGGACCGCATAGACGGTGAAGCCCTGCTTGTTCAGCCCCTTGGCCAGCAGGCGCATCTCGGCCGGCGTGCCCGTGAGCCCGTGCACCAGCAGCACGCCGGTGCGCGCGGCCGCGCCCGTGCCGGGCATGACGAATTCATGCTCGGTCACGCAGACGCTTTCCAGCCCCGTGGCAGGCTCGCTGCGCTGAACCAGGGAGAGCCCATCACTCAAATTCATGTCAATTTTCCATGACGCTGCGCGTCGCCCTCTGACCATGAAAATGGCGTGCCCCGAAGCCAGAGACACCAAGGAAGGGCCTTGGCCGGCCGCGCCGCCCCGCACCGAAGGTATCGTCCCCGTTGGGGGGCGCCGTGCAACGGGAAGGCGCGAAGCGACTCAGGGGGTGGTATGTCATGCCAGCGCCTCCAGGCCCAGGACGACCTTGTCGAGCAAGGCCGTGGCCTGCTCGAAATGCTCGAAGGGCGCATGGGCGATGCCCCGGCTTTCGCAGTGGGCGATGAGCTTGTACTTGGCCAGCACGAAGTCGGCGCGGCCCGAGACGCAGAAGTCCGAGGTGCTGTCGCCCACATAGAGCACGCGGCCATGCTGGGCCTGCTGCTCGGCCAGGCGCTCGCACTTGCAGTTGCCGCTGGCGCGCGCGCACTGCGCGCTGGCCCAGGGCGAGTCCAGGCGCCAGCTGCGCTCGCCGGTCGGCACCAGACGGTTGGCGATGACCTGCAGATGGCCCAGGCCATGGCGCTCCAGCACATGGCGTATGGCGTAGTCGATGCCGTCGCTGACCACCTGCACCACCATGCCGTGGGCCTGGGCGGCCGCCACGAAGCCGGCGAAGCCGGGATCGATCTCGATGGTGTCCAGGTGGGCGCGCAGCTCGGCCTCGTCCATGTCCAGCAGCGCGACCTGGCCCTTCATGCATTCGCGCGAGCCGATCTCGCCGCGCTCCCAGGCGTCTTCCAGCTCCTGCCAGCCGGGCTTGCCGAAGCGGTTGAGCAGGGTGTCGGTCACGTCCAGCAGGCTGATCGTGCCGTCGAAATCGCTTTGCACCATCCAGCCGGGCGCGGCGGTGTCCAGATACAGGGGAATGCGCTTATTCATGGAACTGCACCCTTACGTTTTGGCCCACGCGCACGGCGGCGGCGGGAGCTTGCTCGAAGACCAGCACACATTCGATGACACGCACCGGCCCGCGCTGCTGGTCGTCCTGCAGCCGCGCCGTGCCATAGACGGGGCTGATGCGCAGCACGCGTGCCGAAGGCAGCTGCTGCTGTGCGGAGCCATCGGCATCCAGCGTCACCGTGGCCCGCATGCCTTCGCGCACGGCGGCGGCGAAGCTTTCGTTGATTTCGGCGCGCACCTGCAGCGGGCGCTGCGGCAGCAGCACCACGGCCGGCGTGCCGGGCACGGCCTGGCTGCCCGCGTGGGTGGCCAGGCGCACCACGGTGCCGGCCTCGGGCGCGCGCAGTTCCTGGCGCTTGTGCTGGGCGCGCAATTGTTCGAGCTTGCGCTGCGCCACCTGGGCCTCGGCCGCGGCCACGTCGATCTCGGCCTGGGCATCGCGCAGTGCCTGCGCGGCCTCGTCCACGTTCTGCGCGTCGGCCGCGCCTTCGCGCGCTGCGGCCTGCCAGCGCACCAGGGTCTGCTTGAGCTGGGGCAGGCGCGCGGCGCGTGCCTTCTGGCGGGCCTTGGCCAGCTGGGCCTCGGACTCGGCCACGGCCAGGTCGGCCTGGCCCGTCTCGTCGGCCAGCCTCAGCAGCAACTGGCCGCGCTGCACGGACTGGCCTTCCTTGACGGACAGCTGCTGCACCACGCCGGCCACGGCGGGCGACAGGTCCAGCAGCCCGCCTTCCACCTCGATCTTGCCGCGCGCCACGGCCACGGCCGCCGGGCCGCTTTGCTGCGCCCTGGAGCTGGCCTGGCCCGCATTGGCGGGCGCATCGTGCGAAGGACCGCAGCCCGCCAGCAGCGCGGCGGCGGCCAGCGCCGCAGCCAGTCCGGCAGTGGAAGCGGCAAGGCCGCTCAGGGGGTGCTTCATTGTTTTTCCTTCAACGGGGAGGTCTGGCGCCAGTCGCTGCGGATGGCGCCGTCCTCCATGCCGAGCACGCGGTCGGCATGGCGCACCAGGCGGGGGTCATGGCTCACGCACAGCACAGTCGTGCCATGGTTGCGCGCCGCGCGGTGCAGGATGTCGATGACGCGCTGGCCGCTTTCGGCATCCAGCGCACTCGTGGGTTCGTCGGCGAACAGCAGCTGCGGCGCCTTGGCCATGGCGCGCGCAATGGCCACGCGCTGCTTTTCGCCGCCCGACAGTTCGGCCGGGCGCATGTGGGCGCGGTGGGACAGGCCGACCTCGTCCAGCGCCTGCTGCGCGCGGCGCAGGGCCTCGTCGCTGCGCAGGCCCATGTAGCCCAGGGGCAGCTGCACCTGCTCGATGGCCGTCAGTGCCGGGAACAGGTTGAAGCCCTGGAAGACGAAGCCCGTGTGGCGCAGGCGAAACTTCTCCAGCGCCCGCGTGCCCAGCTTGCCCAGGTCCTCGCCCAGCGCCATGGCGTAGCCGCTGTCCGGCGCCTGCAGGCCCGACATCAGCGACAGCAGGGTGCTCTTGCCGCAGCCCGAAGGGCCAGAGATCAGGCTCAGTTCGCCCGCGTACAGCGATACCGACAGGCCCTGCAGCACCTGCACGCTGACCATGCCCGACAGGAAGGACTTGCACAGCCGCACGGCCTCCAGGCTGGGCGCCGTGCGAGGCACCGCCGTGGGCGCGGGGGAAGAGGCATTCATCACGTTCATGGTGTCTGGAAGTCTTCAGCGCAGCAGCGTGGCCGGGTCGGCGCGCAGCAGGCTGCGCATGGCGCCCAGGCCCGACAGCAGGGACAGCACGGCCACCAGCACGGCACAGGCCAGCACGGCCGATGCGTTCAGCGCCACGGGCACGCGGTAGGCCGTGGCCACGGCCAGCAGCACGGCGCTGGCCAGCGCGGCCATCACGAAGCCCAGGCCGCCGATCCAGCAGGCCTGCTCCACCACCACGCGGCCCAGGGCCGCGCGGCTCACGCCCAGCGCGTTGAGCACGGCGTACTCGCGCGACGAGGCAGCCACCACAGCCTTGAGCGACTGGCTGGTGACCACCGAGCCCACCAGGCAGACGATGACGGCCATGAACAGCACGCCCGCGCCGGCGCCCGTGTCGAACATCCAGTAGCGCTGCGAGCGCCGCGCGAATTCCTTGGCTGTCCATGCCTCGTAGGGGCCGAAGCTGGGCGTGGACTGGTTCAGGCGCTGCTGGACGGCCTTGGCCGAGGCGCCGGGGCGCACGCGCGCCACGAAGTAGGTGCTGCCCTGGCCCGGGTCACCGGCAATCTCGCGCGCCGTGGCCAGCGAGGCCAGCACGTTCACGCCGCCCAGGCCGCGCAGCCCGTCCACGGCGGCCACCACCTGCACGCGGTGGTTGTTGACCCAGGCCACGCCGCCCTCGCTGGCGCCCAGCGTCTGCAGGTCGGCCCGGTCCACGATCACGGCGCCGGGTTCGCGCAGGCGCTGCCGCTGCCAGGGTTGGAGCACGCGGGAAAACAGCATGGAGGCATCATCGGTGGCAATGCCGGACAGGTAGACCGACACGCCGCCGCCGTGTTCGCTGGCCGCGCCGCCGGCCGGCGTGCTGGAGCGCCAGTCGCCATCGACCCAGACGTAGGGCTCGACGGCAGTGATGTCCGGGTCCATGCGCAGGCGCATGTCCACGTCGCGGCCGATGGTGCGGCCGAAATTCACGCTCTGCGTGCCCGGGTAGCCGATCCACAGATCGGCCGAGGACGCCGTCACATACAGCGCGGCCGATCCGAAGATGCCCAGCACCAGCGCGGCCTGCATGGCCAGCAGCACGCCGGAGAAGCCCACCGCGAAGACGGAGGGAATGAACCGGCGCCACTCGTGCACCAGCGTCTTGCGCGCCAGCGCGATCATGAGGATGCCCCCTGAGCCACGGGCGCAGGGCCGTTGCCGGAATCGTCCTCCGGCCTGTCCTCGGCAGGCAGCGGCGCGCCGCCCAGGGCCTTGTACAGCGCCACATAGGCCAGGGCATGGGCGGCCAGGGCGGTGGTCTGCTCGCTGCGCGCCTGCAATGCGGCGCGCCGGGACGCCAGACCACCGAACTCGCTGTCCAGGCCCAGCTTCTGGCGCTGGTGCTGCACGCGTTCGCGCTCGGCCAGCACCTGCTGCGAGTCCTGCAGCGCGGCAATGCGCTGGCGCTGGGCACCGATGGCGGCCAGTGCGGACTCGACCTCGGCCACGCCGTCCAGCACGCTCTGGCGGTAGCCCTGGATGGCAGCCTGCAGCGCCAGCTCGCTGGCATCGGCCTGCGAGCGGCGGCGGCCCCAGTCGAACAGGGGAATGTCGATCTGCGGCCCGAAGGTGGGCGCGTTGTCCTGCGTCGTGCGCAGGTTCTGGGTGATGTTGAACGAATACAGCAGCGAGCCGCCGATCACGAAGCGCGGGTACAGCGCCGCTTGCGCAATGCCCTGCTCGGCTGCGGCGCGTTCCACGCCGGCCTGCGCCACCTGGATGTCGGGGCGCGTGCGCAGCAGGTCGGCCGGAAGGACCGCCACGCCCAGCGCCTGCGGGCCAGGCAGCGGCGCTGTCGCATCGGCCTGCAGCCATTGCGCATCGGGCCGTGTGCGGCCCAGCAGTGCGGCCAGCATGTGGGCGCTGCGGGCCTGGGTTTCACGCAGGCCCGCACGCAGGGCAGCGCTCTGGCCGGCCTGCAGCTGCAGCTGGCGCACGGCCTCGGCCGTGCCCAGGCGCTGCTGCTGGCGCACCTGGGCCAGTTGCAGGGCACGCGCATCCAGCTGCGCCTGCTCGTCGATCAGGGCCAGCTGGCGCTGGGCCATGCGGATGTCCAGGTAGCGGTGCACCACGTCGGCCACCAGGGCCACGCGCGCTGCCTGCAGGCGGCCCCGTGCATCGAGCACGGCAGCTGCGGCATTGCGCTCGCCGGCCTCGCGGGCGCCGAACAGGCCCAGGTCCCAGCTCACGTCGATGCTGGCGTGGAAATACGAGTCGATGGCTGCGATGTCCTGCAGCGTGCGCGCACCGGCCGTGAACACGGGCCGGAAGGCAGCGCCGGCCGTGCCCGCCAGCAGCCGCTGCTGGCGCAGGCGCGACTGGGCCTGGGACAGATCGAGGTTGGCGGCCAGCGCCTCCTCGACCAGGGTGTTGAGGGATTCATCGCCCCAGGCCTTCCACCAGCCCTGCAGGTCGGGTGCGGCGGCCGAGCCAGGTGCGCCCGGCGCGGCGGCGGGCAGGGGCTGTGTCCACTGCGCAGGCACCGAGCCGTCGAGCTGTGCCGGGGGCGGCGATGAGCAGCCGGCCAGCGCCAGGGCGGCGCCCAGGCACAGGCTGGAGAGGCGTTGCGTCGCGGCGGCGTGGTTCACGGGATGGACAGGCGGGAGGGGATGATCGAGGGGGAGGACCGGGAAAACGAGGCCAGGGAACCATGTCCCCGGATAGCCATTGGACGCGGCCAAGCTTGCGCGAGGTTGCAGGCTTTATGGAGGAAACATGGAGAACGCGGCGCCGTGCGCAAGCCTCTCTTGCCCATCCCGGGCGGGAGTCAGTCGCGGACCGCGCCAGATTACCGCGGACTCGGATGATTCCGAGTTTATTTTCAGAACACTCCGATTCCAATGCCGCATACAGGTCGGTATATTGACCGGATATCGCGCCCGGTGCCGCCTGTCCCAAGGACATTGATCCATATCTTCCTGGCTGGAGTCCACAGCATGCCTTTCACAGCCATCTTGCGCCATGCATTGGCCATGCCGCTCCTCTTGATTTTCTTCATGGCCCCTATTTCATCCTGGGCCCGTTGTTCCTCCCAGGGCTGGAATGCCCAGTTTCCGGGTTCGGCCAACACCCCCACCATCGTCAACGAAAATTATCCGATTGGCAGCGTTGTCTATTCCAGGACAATGGCTTTGCAAAATACCGGGGCCGGCAGCTACCACATTTCTTGCGACAATGATTTTTATTACATAGAAGGCATTGGAACGGAAAGCGGTGGAATATATTCCACCTCCATTCCCAACCTGGGCATGAGAATCACGTGGGAAAGAGCCGCGCCTTATTCAGGGTCCATGCTGAAACAGGGCATATTCCATTCACTGCCAAGCAACAACATGACCCTCGAGCTCGTGAAAACCGGGGAACTCACATCTGGCGGTTTCCTGAATGGCAGCTTCGCACGAATCTACTCTGGGACCAGCAATGCCCGTGACTTGCTGGCCACGGTATTCTTTTCGAGTGGCATCACCGTCAACGTCAGCAGCCGCCCCAGGCCGCCGACCTGCCGGGTGTCCACGGGCAAGATCGACGTGACCATGGCCCCCGCCCCGTTCGCCGATTTCAAGGGAATCGGGACCGTCACGGCAGCCAAGGACTTCAGCATCGAGTTGACCTGCGCGGGAGGCGAAGCCAATACACGCCTGACCGCCTTCATCACGCTGACGGACGCCACCCAGGCGACCAACCGATCGAGCA
The DNA here is from genome assembly GCF_043104415.1 of Delftia sp. WSY_16. Taxonomy (NCBI): domain Bacteria; kingdom Pseudomonadati; phylum Pseudomonadota; class Betaproteobacteria; order Burkholderiales; family Comamonadaceae; genus Delftia; species Delftia sp. WSY_16. Next base: position 198,426 of record NZ_JBICKS010000037.1, read on the forward strand.
CGCTGACGCTGGCCCAAAACTCCAAGGCCCGGGGTGTCGGCATACAGGTACTGAGAAACAACGTGCCCGTGAGCTTCGGCCCCGACTCCGGTAGCCTGGGCAATGCCAACCAATGGAATGCGGGCCAGGTCGCACAGGGGCAGAACAGCCTGAAGATTCCGCTGAGCGCGCGCCTGGTGCAGACAGCCGGCAGCGTGACACCTGGCGTGGCCTATGGCAGGGCGACCTTCACGATGAGCTACCAATAGCCGCTGATGGGCCTGCAGGAAATGAACAGCGCCAGCCTTGCGCGCGATTGCAGACTTCGTGGAGCCAATATGGAGGGCTGCGGCTCGCAGGGCATCGCACCATAATGTGCGCTTGGCCCTGCCAGCTTTCCCATGAACTCCACAGCACAGCCAACGGCAACCACCCCCCTCGTGCTCGTCGTCGAAGACGAGCCCGCCATCGCCAGCATCCTGACGGCCTATCTCGAGCGGGACGGGCTGCGTTCGCGCATGGCCTCGGACGGGCAGGAGGCTCTGCAGCTGTTCCGCCAGCTGCGGCCCGATCTGGTGCTGCTGGACATCCACCTGCCCGGCATGGATGGCATCGACGTGCTGCGCGCCATCCGCGATGACAGCCAGACGCCCGTGATCATGGTCACGGCCCTGGCCGACGATGTGGACAAGCTGCTGGCCCTGCGCCTGGGCGCCGACGACTACGTGGTCAAGCCCTTCAATCCGCCCGAGGTGGTGGCCCGCGTGCGCGCCGTGCTGCGCCGCACCCAGGCACGCAAGAACCCGGCGCCCGCGCCCATCCGCGTGGGCCCCATCGAGATCGATACCGAGGCGCACAGCGCCGTGGTCTACGACAACGAGGGCCGCGCCCTGCCACTGCCCCTGACGCTGACCGAGTTCCGCCTGCTGGCCTGCCTGGCGGCCCAGCCCCGGCGCTGCTTCTCGCGCTCCCACCTGATCGAGCACTGCCTGCCCGAGAGCGATGCGCTGGAGCGCGTCATCGACTCGCACCTGTCCAAGCTGCGCCGCAAGCTGCAGCTGGCCGGCCAGGAAGGCCTGATCGAAACCGTGCGTGGCATCGGCTACCGGCTATGGCCCTGGGACTGAGGCCCAACCGCATCTGGGTGCGCTTCGGCCTGTGGATCACGGCCACAGTGCTCAGCACCATCGCCCTGCTGGCCATCGGCGTGCTGGTGTTCTCCGAGATCCAGTACCGCGACTTCTACAACAGCCTGCCGCCGGCCGTGCAGATCGAGCTGGACGAACTCAACGCCCAGTCGCTGGAGGACAGCCCGCGCGCCATGCAGATCTATGGCCAGTACTGGACGGGCGATCTGCTGTTCGGCGAGAAATGGTCGCTGGTCATCGGCCTGCTGGTGTGCCTGCCCTTCGGACTGGCCGTGGGCTTTTGGGTGTCTCGCCTGGTGACGCGGCCCCTGGCGTCCATGGTCGAGGTGGCCAAGCGCGTGGAGCTGGGCGACTTCAGCGCGCGCGCCCTGCCCGGCAAGGCCCACGGCGAGATGGCCGAGATGGTGGTGGCCTTCAACCGCATGATCGATTCGCTGGAGACGCTGGAGACCGAGCGCCGCGCCACGGCGGCCTCGATCTCGCATGAGCTGCGCACGCCGCTGACGGTGCTGCAGGCGCGACTGCATGCCATCTGCGATGGCGTCATCGCGGCGGACGACACCGAATTGAACACCCTGCTGTCCCAGGTCGAGCACCTGGGCCGGCTGGTGGACGACCTGCACACGCTGTCCATGGCCGATGCAGGCCAGCTCTCGCTGCAAAAGCAGCGCATGGACCTGACCCTGCTGGTGGCCGAGACGCTGGACCAGCTCCACCCCCAGCTGCAGCAGCACGGCATGCAGCTGGACCTGTCCCTGCCCGGCCCCACCGACGAAGGCATGACCGACATCCGCGCCGATGCCGACCGCATGCGCCAGATCCTCTCCAACCTGGTCAGCAACGCCATGCGCCATGCGGCCAGCGGCGCCTGGCTGGGCGTGGCGCTCACGGTGGAGTCCGATATCGAAGGCCGCGCCTGGACCGTGCTGCGCATCAGCGATGCAGGCCCCGGCCTGCCCAGCGAGCTGCGCGCCCATCCCTTCCAGCGCTTTGCCCAGGTGCCCGGCAAGCGCCGCCGCGAGGGTTCTGGCCTGGGCCTGTCCATCGTCAAGGCGCTGACCCTGTCCCAGGGCGGCAGCGTGGAGGCCGACGATTCCGAGCGGGGCGGCGCCCGCTTCACGCTGCGCTTTCCGCGCATCTGAGTCTCGGGCCCCTGGGCCCTGAGGGACTACGCAGCCTGCGCCTTGCGCAGCAGCGCATGAATGGCCCAGCCCAGCGGCTCGCGCAGTTGCTGCGGCGTCTGCTGCGGCCCCAGCGCCAGCAGCGACTGCGACACCCAGCCATAGGTCATCGTGTGCAGCAGCCGCGCAAGGGGCTGGGCCGGCTCGGGCAGCGGCGGATCGCAGTCCTGCAGCGCCATGGCCCACAGCTGCACATAGGCCTGGTAGTGGCGCCGGAAGGGCTCGGGCGCGGACACCTTGCGCTCGAGCATGAACAGCGCAGCCCACATCGGCGCCTCGCGCGCAATGCCGTCCACCAAGGTGTCCAGCAGCCGGTCCACGCGCGTGGCCGGCGCCATGCCGGCGCATCCCTGCAGCGTCTGCAGTCCCTGGGCATGCAGGGCCTGCACCTGGCGGTGGATGCACATGGCCGCCAGCGTGTCCATGTTGCCGAAGTATTCGTAGAAGGTGCCCAGGCCCACGCCGGCCACGGCCGCCACCTCGCGCACCGTGGTGCGCTCGTAGCCCTGCTCGATCACAAGCCGAACAAAGGCGTCCTGCAGCGCCTGCGAGGTGGCCTGCGCGCGCGATTGCAGGGGGCGGCGCCGCACTTTGGGCGGCTGCGGCTGCTGCCGTGAAACCCGAACACCTTTGCTGGGCATTTTTCCTAGACTTTTGCGTTGAGACCCACGATCACGGAGACACGCATGAGCACCGGCCAGACATTGCAGACAGGGCACACCTGGAACACGCACGACGTCCTGAACCAGGTCGACGAACTCACCGACTTCAACCTGCTGGAGGCCGACCCTGCCCTGGCCGATGCCCTGCAGCGCAGCGGCGCTGCGCGCCACATCCCTTCGCTGTCGCGCTATGCGCAGCAGCTGGGCGAGCGCGCCACCTGGGAGCTGGCCGAGCAGGCCAACCGCCACACGCCCGAGCTGCACCGCTTCGACGCACGCGGCCGCATCATCGACGCCGTGGAGTTCCACCCGAGCTGGCATGCGCTGCTGGGACTATACCGGCAGCAGGGGCTGATCTCCCTGCCCTTCGAGGACAGCAGCGCGGGCCGCTGGAGCGCCTGGGCCGCAGGTTTTTACCTGCACGGCCAGGTCGAACAGGGCACGCTGTGCCCGGCCACCATGACCACGGCCGCCATCCCGCTGCTGCAAAAGGAACCGGCGCTGTGGCAGCAGCTGCAGGGCAAGCTGTTCAGCCACGAATACGATCCGCGCGACCTGCCCGTGGCCGACAAGGCGTCGATGTGGCTGGGCATGGGCATGACCGAGAAGCAGGGCGGCTCCGACGTGCGCGCCAACACCACGGTGGCCATGCCGGTGTACGCCGGCGGGCGTGGCGGCGAGTACCTGCTGCGCGGCCACAAGTGGTTCTTCTCGGCCCCCATGTGCGATGCCCACCTGGTGGTGGCGCGCATGGGGGAAGGCGGTGGGCAGGCCTGCTTCTACGTACCGCGCTGGCGCCCCGACGGCACAAAGAATGCGGTGCGCGTGCAGCGCCTGAAGGACAAGGTCGGCAACCGCAGCAACTCCAGCAGCGAGGTGGAGTTCGAGGACGCCTGGGGCATCCTGATGGGCGAGGAAGGCCGGGGCATTCCCACCATCATCGAGATGGCCACCTACACGCGCCTGAACTGCGTGCTGGGCAGCGCCGCCATCCTGCGCTCGGCCACGGTGCAGGCCCTGGCCTATGCGCGCCGGCGCAGCGTCTTCGGCAAGCGGCTGGCCGAGCAGCCGCTGATGCGCAGCGTGCTGGCCGACCTGGCGCTGGAGAGCGAGGCCGCGCTGCAGATCGCCATGCGCCTGGCCCAGGCCTACGAGCGTGGAGGCGACGAGGGCGATCCGCTGGAGCGCGCCTGGAAACGCATCATGACGCCAGCGGCAAAGTTCTGGGTCTGCAAGCGCGGCGTGGAGCTGACGGGCGAGGCCATGGAGGTGCTGGGCGGCAACGGCTATGTGGACACGGGCGTGATGGCGCGCCTGTTCCGCGAGGCGCCCGTGAACTCGATCTGGGAAGGCTCGGGCAACGTCATGTGCCTGGACGTGCTGCGCGCCATCTCGCGCGAGCCCGACGGCGCGCAGCTGCTGCTGCAGGACCTGATCGACACGGCGGCGGGCGAGCCCGCGCTGCTGCAGCAGGCGCAGTCGCTGGCCCGGCGCCTGTCCGGCCCGCCTGACCAGCTCGAGGCCCAGGCACGCCGCCTGGTGCAGGACCTGGTGCTGCTGGCCCAGGCCTGCCTGCTGCGCCGCCATGCGCCGCCCGCCATGGCCGACGGCTTCATCGCCACGCGCCTGGGCGCGCAGCAGGGCGCCATGGTGGCGGGCGCCTTCGATCCCGCAGGCCTGGACATTGCCGCCATCCTGCAGCGCGCGCTGCCCGCCTGAAGCGGTGGCCGGCCCGCCACACAACAAAGCACAAGGAGACAAGACATGAACCTGCTCGACGCCTTCGACAGCGCCGTGCGCAAGACGCCTGCCAAGGCCTTTCTGCGCGACCGCGGCGCCTCCATCAGCTATGCCGACATGCAGCGGCGTTCGCAGCGCGCTGCCGCCGTCCTCCAGGCCCAGGGCGTGGGCCGGGGCGATACCGTGGCCCTGATGTGCCTGAACACGCCGGGCTTTGTCGAAGCCCTGTTCGGCGCCTGGCGCCTGGGCGCCGCGCTGGTGCCCGTCAACCACAAGCTGCAGGCGCCCGAGCTGCAGTACATCCTCGGCCACGCGCAGTGCAAGGCCCTGGTGTTTGACGCCGCACTCGCGCCCGTGGTCGCCGCCGCGCCACACCCCTGCGCCCGCCTTGTGACCGAGGCGCAAGAGGCCGTCCCGGGTGTCCAGGACTGGGACACGCTGGTGGCGGCCGCCAGGCCCCTGGAAGGCGCGCGGCCCGCCGATGGCGACATCGCCCAGGTGCTCTACACCTCCGGCACCACGGGCCGGCCCAAGGGCTGCCTGCTGAGCCACCGCGCCGTCACGCTGGCGGCGATCACGGCCGCGCTGGGCCTGTCCATCACGCGCGAGGAACGCACGCTGATGGCCATGCCCATCTGGCATTCCTCGCCGCTCAACAACTGGTTTGGCGGCACGCTGTACATGGGCGGCACCGTGGTGCTGCTGCGCGAGTACCACCCGCAGCATTTCCTGCAGGCCGTGCAGGACGAGGGCGTGACGCTGTACTTCGGCGCCCCCGTCTCCTACTTCGCGCCGCTGCAGATGCTGCCCGACTTTGCCCGCTACGACCTGAGCAGCGTGCGCGCCTGGGTCTACGGCGGCGGCCCCATCGGCGCCGACATGGCGCGCAAGCTGGCCACGGCCTACCGCAGCGACCGCTTCTACCAGGTCTACGGCATGACCGAGACCGGCCCCACGGGCACCACGCTCTACCCCGAGGAGCAGGTGGAGCGGGCCGGCTCCATCGGCCGCGTGGCCCTGCCCGGCGTGGACATGCGCGTGGTGCGCGACGACGGCGAGGATGCCGGCCCGGGCGACACCGGCGAGATCTGGCTGCGCACCGGCAGCGTGATGGACGGCTACCTGCACGACGCCCAGGCCACGGCCGCCGCCTTCGCGCCCGGCGGCTGGTACCGCACGGGCGATCTTGCACGCCTGGACGATGCGGGCTATCTCTTCATCGTGGACCGGACCAAGGACATGGTCATCACAGGGGGCGAGAACGTTTATTCCAAGGAGGTGGAGGATGCGATCTCGGCCCATCCCCAGGTCGCCGACGTCGCCGTCGTGGGCCGGCCCCACCCCGAATGGGGCGAGACCGTCATCGCCCATGTGGTGCTGCGCGGCGAGACCGCGCCCGATACCGAGGCGCTGCAGCAATTCCTGGCCGACAGGCTGGCGCGCTACAAGATCCCGCGTGAATTCGTCTTTGCGGCCAGCCTGCCGCGCACGCCCACAGGCAAGCTGCAGAAATTCCTGCTGCGTCAGGAGCGCAGCGCCCCCTGAGGCGCCGGCCCCCTGCGTGGCCTGCTTCGCGACCTGCTTCGCGGCCTACTTCGCGGCCTTGAAATCCGACTCGCTCATGCCGCGCCGCCAATAGGCCACGACCAGCTGCTCGTGCTTTTCCAGCCCGCGCTCCTCGCGCGCCCACTGGCGCACGGCCTGGGCGGTGTCGAACTCGCCAGCGGCCCAGACGAAGCGGCTGGCGGGGGAGGCCCCGGGCGAAGGCACGGGCCATTCCACGGCGCGCAGCGCGTCGATCAGCAGCGTGGTGGTCCCGGCCTCGGCAGCGCCACGGTGCAGCCAGTGCCATTGCAGTCCTTCGGGCGCCTGCACGGGCTGCTCGTCCTGCGGAAACTGGACTTCGGCAAACACATGGCCGCGCGTATGCGCGGGCAGGGCCGCCGCGATGCGCAGCATGGCGGGCAGGCCGGTGTCGTCGCCGGCCAGCAGCATCCAGTCGGCCGGGGTGGCCGTGCGCCCGCCGGGGCCGGTCATGCCGATGCGCTGGCCCGGCTGGGCGCGCGCGGCCCAGGCCGACCCGGGGCCGGCATCCTCGTGCAGCACGAAGTCCACGTCGATCCATCCGTTGGCGCCGTCTTGGGCCATTCCCATCGCACGCATGGTGTACGTGCGCATGTCCAGGCGCATGTCACCCTCGGGCAGGCGCAGCAGGCCGCTGGCCGACAGCGTGGGCCATTCGGGCTCGGTCACGCCGGGCTGGGGGAACAGCAGCTTGACGTGGATGTGGGTGTCCTGCGCATAGCGCGCCATGTCGTCGCAGGCAAAGCGCACGCGGCGCATGTGCGGCGTGAGGTCGTGCACGGCCAGCACCCGCAGTTCACGGAAGGCCGGCGGGCGCTGCAGCGCGGCGCCGACACCCTCCCAGGCCAGGGAGCCGTCGGCGGCGCCCGTGGCCTCCAGCAGCAGGTGGGCCAGCATGAGCTTCATGTCCTGCAGCAGTTCCACGCCGGGCGCGGCCACCTCGGCATGCACCTGCCGGCCCTCCAGCCACAGCTGGCCCCGGCCGCCTTCGTAGTCGGCCACCCAGCGCGTGCCTTCGCGGCGCACGGTGATGTCGTGCTCCTGCATGTGCCCGACGATGGCGGCAATGGCTTCGTCGGGCCTGTCCATGTGCACCGAGGTGCGCGCCTGCAGCTGTGTCATTCGCGTATGTCCTTTCTTTTGCCAGATTGCAGCACCGCCTGGCGCAAGCAGGCTTTGCGGCAGGCCTGCCGATGTTTGCGCCACGCGCCAAAGACGCCCGCCGGGCGTCAGACCCGGGCACGCACCAGCTTGGGGGAGATGCCGAAGCGGCGCTTGAAGGCCGTGGAAAAGTTGGCCGCGCTGGAATAGCCGGCCCCATGCGCGACCTCGGCCACGCTGCAGCCCGTCTGCTCCAGCGCGGCCCAGGCGCGCGCCAGCCGCTGCTCGCGCCGGTACTCGTCGATGCTGGAGCCATAGGCCAGGCGGAACTGGCGCTGCAGCGCACTGGCGCTCAGGCCCACTTCGCGTGCGATCTCGGCCAGCGTGCGGCAGCCGTCGCCGCCGCTGTCCAGCAGGGCCTTGAGGCGCGCCATGCGCCGGTGCTCGCGTACGCCCAGCACGCCCGGCACGGTCTGCGCCGGATCGGGCTCGGGCACCTCGAGGGACTGCACGGCCTCGTGCACCAGCTCCAGCGTGCGGCTGGCCAGCAGCAAGGGCGCCGAGCCCTCGCGTGCCAGCTGGATGATCTGCTCGGCCACCGCCACGGCGCGCGGCGAGGGCTGCCAGGGCCGTATGGCCAGCAATTGCTGCTCCATCCAGTGCTGCAGCAGCGGCGGCGCCGCCATGGGCAGGGTCTGTGCGGCAAACCACTGCGGCTGCACGGTGATACTGAGCTTGCGCTCGAACTTGCCGCGCCGCCACTGCCGCATGAACATGTCGCCGGGCCGCGTGTGGATGACGGCCCCGCAGGCCTGCACATGGGCACCGGCGGCGCTGGCGGGCGCCACCTGCAGCTGCAGGCCCTGGTTGCCGAAGGCCACGTCCACGCACCCCTCCAGCAGCACGACCATGTGCAGGCCCGGCACGGCCGGCGAACGCGTGCTCATGGTGCGCAGGTCGCGGGCTTCCACGCCATGCAGCCACAGGCCGGGCTGGACCTGCCAGGCCTGCAGGTGCCCGGCCAGCAGCGCATCCTGTGCCGTGACCTCGGCATCGAGGATGCGGTAGTCGGGCCCGCTGAAATCACAGGCACGCAGCGTGCCCCGCCCCAGCCAGCGCGGAGGGCGTGCAGGTGTTTGGACAGAGGAGAAAGCCATGGCCAGCCGGAGCGGTGCGCGCCCCACAGACAAGAATGATTCTTATTTTATGAAAGCCCCCTGCACCACGCTGGCTGCGGGGAATCCATTGCATGGCCTGGCGCGCGCAGGCCCGCGTGTGCGCCACAATGCGCCATGCTCAGCCTCCAAGACATCCAGAACGCCGCCGGCCGCCTGCGCGGCGCCGTGCTCGAAACGCCCTGCGTGGAATCGCGCACGCTGTCCCAGATCACGGGCGCGCAGGTGTATCTCAAGTTCGAGAACCTGCAGTTCACGGCCTCGTTCAAGGAACGCGGCGCCCTCAACAAGCTGGCCCAGCTCTCGCCCGAGGAGCGCGCGCGCGGCGTGGTCGCCATGAGCGCCGGCAACCATGCACAGGGCGTGGCCTACCACGCGCAGCGCCTGGGGGTGCGTGCCGTCATCGTCATGCCGCGCTTCACGCCGGGGGTGAAGGTGGAGCGCACGCGCGGCTTCGGCGCCGAGGTCGTGCTGCACGGCGACTCCCTGGCCGAGGCGCGCCAGCACGCCTACGCGCTGGCCGAGCAGCAGGGCCTGTGCTTTGTCCATCCCTATGACGACGAGCAGATCGCGGCGGGCCAGGGCACCCTGGCGCTGGAAATGCTGGCCGAACAGCCGGATCTGGACCTGCTGGTCGTGGCCATTGGCGGCGGCGGCCTGATCGCGGGCGTGGCCACGGCGGCCAAGGGGCTGAACCCGGACATCGAAATCATCGGCGTGCAGACCCAGCGCTTTCCGTCCATGTTCAATGCCGTGCGCCAGGCCGAGCTGCCGATGGGCACCTCGACCATCGCCGAAGGCATTGCCGTCACCCAGCCCGGCGCGATCACGCAGGAAGTCGTATCGCGCCTGGTGGACGACATGCTGCTGGTCGATGAGGGCGATATCGAGCAGGCCGTGCTCATGCTGCTGGAGATCGAGAAGACCCTGGTCGAAGGCGCGGGCGCCGCAGGCCTGGCCGCGCTGCTGCGCCATCCGCAGCGCTTTGCGGGCAAGAAGGTGGGAATGATCCTGTCGGGCGGCAATATCGATCCGCTGCTGCTGGCAGCCATCATCGGGCGCGGCATGGTGCGCTCCGGGCGGCTGGCGCGCATCAAGGTCAGCGCGCGCGACGTGCCCGGCGTGCTGGCGCGCATCACGGCCACGGTGGCTGCAGCGGGCGCCAATATCGAGGAAGTCCACCACCAGCGCGCCTTCACCATGCTGGCCGCACAGAGCGTGGAAATCGAGCTGGTGCTGCAGACGCGCAACAAGGCCCATATCGACGAGGTCATAGCCGCCCTTCAGGCCGAAGGCATGCAGGTCAATGCCGTCTAGCAGGCCCGGTGTCATGGCTTTCCCCGAAGGCGCCAGGGGACAGGCCTGCCTAGAATCAGGCATCCCCATTGGCAAGCCAGGAGCTTTTGCATGACGCACGATCCCGCAGCGCACCACGGCGAGCAGCCGGCCCCCGAAGACGCCACCGAGGCCGTCGTCCCCTACATGCCTGTCATCCTGCCCCTGGCAGGCGCCGTGCTGATGTTTCTGCTGGCCTTCATTGCCGTCAACATGGCCTGATTCCGGCCCTCCTGCCCCTGCACCAGGCCCCGCTTTGCGGGGCTTTTTGCTTGCCTTTTCAACAGGCAATTTCATCGTTCATATTGCATACTTCAATGCATAGAATGCATAGTTTTTGCCATTCGTTTGCTGACAAATTCGTGACCGCTCCCTAGAATCGAATCCCCAGCCGGTGCGCCGCCAGCTTCCGCCAGCGCCGCTTCGCCGCCCAGAGAAGAGCTTCCTTCGCGCGCCGACTGAACGAGAGCCCGTTTCTCAAAGTTGGCGCGGTGCAGCAGGCGCGTCCCCTTTGAAAAACTGGTTTTTTCAATTGAAGGAAGCTCCGCGATGAACGCACCCGTCATGCAAGGCCTGAACATCCAGGCCCCCGCCTATGTCAAGAACAGCCGCCTGATCGCCTGGGTGGCCGAGATGGCCGCACTGTGCAAGCCCGCCAAAATCCATTGGTGCGATGGCTCGCAGGAGGAATACGAGCAGCTGTGCCAGCAGCTCGTCGATGCCGGCACCTTCAAGAAGCTCGATCCCGTCAAGCGCCCCGGCAGCTACCTGGCCTGGTCCGATCCGTCCGATGTTGCGCGCGTCGAGGACCGCACCTACATCTGCTCGGCCAACAAGGAAGACGCAGGCCCGACCAACAACTGGATGGCCCCGAACGAGATGCGCGCCACGCTGCAGCCGCTGTTCGACGGCTGCATGGCCGGCCGCACCATGTATGTGGTGCCTTTCTCCATGGGCCCGCTGGGCTCGCCCATCGCCCACGTGGGCGTGGAGCTGTCCGACAGCGCCTATGTGGCCGTCAACATGAAGATCATGACCCGCATGGGCCGTGCCGTGTATGACGTGATCGGCGTGGAAGGCGAGTTCGTGCCCTGCGTGCACACCGTGGGCGCGCCCCTGGCCGAAGGCGAGAAGGACCAGACCAGCTGGCCCTGCAACAAGACCAAGTACATCGTCCACTACCCCGAGACGCGCGAAATCTGGAGCTATGGCTCGGGCTACGGCGGCAACGCCCTGCTGGGCAAGAAGTGCTTTGCGCTGCGCATCGCCTCCACCATGGGCCGCGACCAGGGCTGGCTGGCCGAGCACATGCTCATCCTGGGCGTGACCAACCCCGAAGGCAAGAAGTACCACGTGGCTGCGGCCTTCCCCAGCGCCTGCGGCAAGACCAACTTCTCGATGCTGGTGCCGCCCAAGGTCTTCGAAGGCTGGAAGGTCACCACCATCGGCGACGACATCGCCTGGATCAAGCCCCAGGCCGACGGCTCGCTGCGCGCGATCAACCCCGAAGCCGGCTATTTCGGCGTGGCCCCGGGCACGAACTATCACACCAATCCCAACTGCATGGCCAGCCTCGACAAGAACGTGATCTTCACGAACGTCGCGCTGACCGACGACAACGACGTGTGGTGGGAAGGCATGGACAAGGACACCGGCAAGCTGCCCGATCACCTGATCGACTGGCAAGGCAAGGACTGGACGCCCCAGATCGCCCGCGAGACCGGCGCCAAGGCCGCCCACCCCAACGCCCGCTTCACCGTGGCCGCGACCAACAACCCCGCGCTGGACGAAGCCTGGGACGATCCCAAGGGCGTGAAGATCGACGCCATCATCTTCGGCGGCCGCCGCTCCACCACCGTGCCGCTGGTGACCGAGGCCCGCAACTGGACCGAAGGCGTCTACATGGCCGCCACCATGGGCTCGGAAACCACGGCCGCCGCCTTCGGCGCCCAGGGCGTGGTGCGCCGCGACCCCTTCGCCATGCTGCCGTTTGCCGGCTACAACATGAGCGACTACTTCCAGCACTGGCTCACGCTGGGCGCCAAGATCCAGGCCCAGGGCGCGGCCCTGCCCAAGATCTTCACCACCAACTGGTTCCGCAAGAATGCCGACGGCAAGTTCGTCTGGCCCGGCTACGGCGAGAACATGCGCGTGCTCAAGTGGATGATCGACCGCCTCGAAGGCCAGGCACAGGGCGAGCAGACCGCCTTCGGCATTGCGCCCCAGTACGCCGAGATCAACTGGACCGGCCTGGACTTCTCCGCCGACCAGTTCGCCAGCGTGACCAGCATCGACAAGGCCGCCTGGGCCGAGGAAATGCAGCTGCACACCGAGCACTTCGACAAGCTGGCCCACAAGCTGCCCCAGGAGCTGCTGGTGACCAAGGCCGAACTGGAAAAGCGCCTGGGGACATAAAGCTCCCCCTGAGCGGCTACGCCGTTTCCCCCTCTCGCTTCGCGGGGGGGACGGCACCCTCGGTGCGGGGCGGCCCTTCCTCGGTGCCCCTTGCTTTGGGCAGCGCCCGTTTCATGGACTGTGGAAGATGCACAGAACAATGAATCCCTGAGTAGCTCTCGACCCATGGAAAAAGCCTCGCACTGCGAGGCTTTTTTTGTGGCGTTTCAACGACGCCCCCAGACAACAAAAAAGCCGCGCCTTGTGGGCAGCGGCTTTTTTTGGAGGAGCACCGCAAGGCGCCCCAGGCAGAGATCAGCTACCTTGCCTATCCATGGCGCGGGCCAGGTCGGCCATCAGGCGGGCGTCCTGCAGGGCGGCGTTCCAGATGCGCTCGTCAGCGGCGGCCTGCTGGCGGCTCTCGGTCCAGGCGCGGTAGCCGGCACGGGCCATCATGGCGGCGCGGCGGGCGGGGGCGGAGAACAGGGCCAGGCCCATGAAGGCGGCAACCCACAGCACGACCCAGGCGCCCAGCATGTGGCCGTCGGTCCAGTTGTGGGCGACCTCGTTGACCACCACCATCAGCGCGGCCACCAGGGCAGCGAGCAGCAGGGCGCTGGCGCCGCGCTTGCCGGAGAAACGCTTGACGGCGCTCTTGCGGTCGTCGGCGGCTTGATAGACATGCACCACACCAGGGTGCTCGACACAGTAGGAGTTGTAAATGAAGTTGCTCATGGCAGATAAACCCAGTTAAATGGCCGCTTTTGACGGCGTGGCGGGCGACTAGGTGTAACTATAGGGTTTACCCTAGAGTTCTTCAAATTTATATCTTGAATCTGTAGCATTCACGTCAGTGATGACTCAGCGCTCGCTGCCACGGCCATGTCCGCCCTGAACTTCCGCACACTGGATCTGAACCTGCTGCGCGTCTTCGACGAGGTGATGGCGGAGCGCAGCCTCACGCGGGCGGCCCACAAGCTGGCCATCACCCAGCCGGCCGTGAGCAATGCGCTGCGCCGCCTGCGCGAGGCGCTGGGCGACGAGCTCCTGGTGCGCCAGGGCCAGGGCGTGGAGCCCACGCCGCGCGCGCTGGCGCTGTGGCCCGTGATCCGCGAGGCGCTGCAGCAGCTGCAGGACACGCTGACGCCAGGCGAATTCCACCCATCCACCGCCACCGCCACCTTTGTGCTGGCCATGGCCGACGCCACGGCCGCCACGCTGATTCCTCCCATGTTCAGCCTGCTGGAGCGCGAGGCGCCCGGCATCGGCATCCGCGTGCTGCCGCTGACCACGCGCGACCCGCGCAGCCTGCTGGAGGCCGGCGAGGCCGACATGGCCGTGGGCTACTTCCCCGCCGCGCTGGCCGACCTGACGGCGCGCGCGCAGTCGGGCGCCCTGGTGGCCTTCGACAGCCGGCGCCTGTATGAAGGCGAGTACCTGTGCGTGATGCGCCAGGGCCATCCGCTGGCCGATGTGCCGCTGACGCTGGACAACTACTGCGCGGCGCGCCACATGCTGGTGAGCTTCTCGGGCCGCTCCTTCGGCTTCATCGACGAGGCCCTGGCCTCGCTGGGCCGCACTCGCCAGGTGGTGCTTACCGTCAACCAGTTCTTCACGGCCGGGCGCGTGGTCATGACCTCCAACCTGCTGACCATATTGCCGCGCCACTTCGTGCCCGTGACCGGCATGGCCGACAAGCTGGTGCTGCGCGAGCTGCCCTTCGACGTGCAGCCCGTGCACGTGGACGCGCTGTGGCGCCGGCGCGGCCAGCATCCTCAGGCCTACGACTGGCTGCTGCGCACGCTCACGCGCTCTGCAGAGGCGACCTTCCCGCACACCTGAGCGCCGTTTGCGGGGCGCCCGCGCCAGCGCAGGTTCTACACTTGGCCGCATGAAGATCCAGCTGCTGTCCGACCTGCACCTCGAGGCCCATCCGCATTTCACCGCAGAGCCCGCACCCGATGCCGACGTGCTGGTGCTGGCCGGCGACATAGGCTCCTACCAGAGCGGCAGCCTGCTGCCGGGCCAGGATTTCGGGCTGGAGCGCTTCTCTCCCCTGCCCCAGTACGCGGGCTGGCCCTGCCCCGTGATCTTCGTGCCGGGCAACCATGAGTACGACATGCAGGACTTCGACGCCGCCCACGCCCGCCTGCGTGCCACCTGCGAGCGCATGGGCATGGTCTGGCTGGAGCGCGAGACGGCCGTGCTGGACGGCGTGCGCTTCGTGGGCACCACGCTGTGGAGCGACTACGACGCCATGTCCATGCATGAAGGCGTGACCGATCTGGCCCGGCTGCTCAAACTGCGCGAGAAGGCCTTTCGCGCCGCCAATTTCTACCTGCAAAAGACCGGCGGCACGCGCGACGGCGAGCCCTTCCTGGCCGAGCCCATGCGCGAGCAGTCGCTGGTCTGCCAGCAATGGCTGCGCCAGGCGCTGGCCAGGCCCTTCGATGGCCCCACGGTGGCCGTCACGCATTTCGCGCCCAGCCTGCGCAGCGCCGACCCGCGCTACGGCCTGGTGCCGGGCACGGCCGGCTTTTGCAACGTGCTGGATGAACTGCTGCCCTTTGCCGATCTGTGGCTGCACGGCCACCTGCATTCGCCCAGCGACTATGTGGCCGAGGGCCTGCGCGGCGATGGCAGCGCCTGGCGCTGCCGCGTGGTGGCCAACCCGCTGGGCTACGCGCGCAAGGGCGAGCAGGAGGGGTTTTCGCCGCGCTCTACCATCGAGTTGCCGGTGCATGCGACCGCAGGGGCGGCAGAGGCACCGGCCCGTGCTTGACCTGGATCAAGCACTCCACCCCGGCTTGGGCTTAGTCTCGGGCCATATCCAAGGAGGACCTTCATGAACATCCTGCTCGCTGTCGATGGCAGCCCCTACACCCAGAAGATGCTGGCCTACCTGACCTCGCACCCGGAGATCCTGGGTTCGGCCCACAGCTACAGCGCCATCACCGTCCAGCCCCAGCTGCCGGCCCGCGCGCGCGCCGCCCTGGGCAAGGACGTGGTGGACGAGTACTACGCCGAGGAGTCGACCAAGGTGCTGGACCCCGTGTGCAGCTACCTGGCCGAGCACGGCGTGCAGGCAGCCCGCCTGAGCAAGGTCGGCCCGATTGCCGACTCCATCATCAAGGCGGCCGAAGAAGGCAAGTTCGACCTGCTGGTCATGGGCACGCATGGCCACGGCACGCTGGGCCGCCTGGTCATGGGCTCGGTCAGCACCCAGGTGCTGGCCGGCAGCCAGGTGCCTGTGCTGCTGATCCGCTGATCGACCGCTCGATACGCTGCCCCGTGCACACGCAGCGCCCATAACCAGAAAAAGCAAAGCGCGGGCATCACGGCGCAATGAGGCAAGGACGGCTCCCCTGAGGGAGCCGTCTTTTTTTTGCATGGTGCCTTCCCACCATCCTGCGGGCCTGCCGTCACCGGGCTGTCACAGCCGCCTCTTACAGTCGCGCGATTTGTCACACAGGGGGATGGTGAGCATGCGCGCGAGTACTTTGGATTGGCGGCACAAGGCGATTGCAACGGCCTGCCTGGCCCTGTGTGGCGCTGCATGGTCCGCGCCCTTCACCCCGGGCAACCTGGTGGCCTACCGCGTGGGCACGGGCACAGGCGCGCTGCCCGTGTTCCTGGATGAGTACCGCGTGGACGGCACCCTGGTGCAATCGCTGCCGCTGTCAGGCGGAGCGACGCCGCTGACGGCCAGCAGCAAGGGCTCGGAAGGCCTGCTCAACCGCTCGGACAATGGCCTGTGCCTGGTGGTTCCCGGCTATGCCGTGGCCACCGGCGGCACCGAGCCCAACGGCGTCACTGCAGCGGCGGCCCCGCGCGCCGTGGCCGTGGTGGGGTTCGACTCCGACGTGAAAAGCCTGCGCCCGCTCGGCACCACGGCCTTCAGCAAGGACACCATCCGCGCAGCAGCCAGCAGCGACTGCGGCGCCGTCTGGGCCAGCGGCAAGGGTACGGCCACGGCCAACAATGGCATCTGGCATGTGGCTGCCGACGGCACGGGCATCTCCCAACTGAACAGCAGCAATGTCCAGGGCCTGGCGGTCGCCGGCGGCCAGTTGATCGCCGCCATCAACGGCGGCTCGCTCAACCAGATCGGCACGAATTTGCCGACCACGGGCATCCAGACGGCCCTGCCCCTGGCGGGCCTGACGCCCTCCACCTACCGCGGCATCGCCTTCCTGCAACTCGATGGCGGCCCCGCCCTGGCGAACACCGTCTACGTGGCGGACAACGATGCCGGCGCCATCCGGAAATTCCGCCTCTCGATGGACGGCACCAGCTGGCAGCCCGCAGGCTCCATTGCCGGCCTGTCCAAGGTCCACGGCCTGGCCGCCTTCGATACCGGCGGCGGCAATGTGATGCTGATGGCCACCGACACCACGGGCCGCCTGTACCGCGCCTTCGATCACGGCGGCTACGCCGGCACGCTGTCGGGCACGGCCGAGTCCATCGCCGCGCCGCAGGACGGCGTGTTCTATGGCGTGGCCTGGGCCCCGCTGGAGACCGTGCCGGCGACCGTGCCCGCCGCCCCCTCCAACCTGGCGGCCACCCCAACCGGCAACCGCGTGACGGCCGCCTGGGACGCCGTGCCGGGCGCCGCCTACTACGTGGTGGAGCTGTCGCAGGACAGCTTTGCATCGGTAGCCTCCACGGCCGTGGCCCTGGGCAACAGCCAGGCGCTGGAAGGCCTGCAGCCCGGCAGCTATACGCTGCGCGTGCGCGCGGTCAACGGCCTCGGCGGGAGCACGGCTGCAGTGAGCGTGCCTTTCATGGCCTCGGCCCCGCCGACGGCCTCGCTGCCCGAACTGACCGCGTTTTCCGGCGTGGTCGGCGACGCCAACGACCCGCTGGCCTCGGCAGGCATCGGCTTCACGGTGCAGGATGCGGGGGGCGCTGGCGGCGTACAGGTCACTGCGCGTTCGAGCAACCAGGCCGTGGTGGCCGACGCCGGCCTGGCCGCGTCCAACCAGGCCGGCAACGCCGTGCTCAGGATCACGCCCACGGGCGTGGGCTATGCCGACATCACCGTCACGCTGACCAACGCGGGCGGCGCCTCCGTCAGCCGCACCATCAAGTACGCGGCCTCGGCCAACACCGCAGCCAACACCAGCCCGCGCTGGCTGGCCGGGCGCTCGGACGCATCGACGGCCATCGTCATCGATGCCGCCACCATGCTGGTGGGCGACGACGAGGCGCCCGCCCAGGATGCCTCGGGCAATGCGCTGCCGGCCGGCAACTCCTTCTCGGCCTATGGCCCTGCCGGCGGGCTGCCCATCAAGCCGCTGATGCTGGACAGGACCGCCCTGGGCCTGGCCGATGCCGCCGCCTGCACCGCCCCCGGCCTCACGGGCCTGGACAGCTGCAAGAGCGACGAGGAAATGGACATCGAGGCCAGCTTTGCCCTGGGCAGCCGCGTGTACGTGGCGGGCTCGCACTCCAACAACAAGAGCGGCAAGTCGCGCACCGACCGCTGGCGCCTGGCGGCGATGGATGTGACCGGCTCCGGCGCCTCCACGGCGCTGACCGCCAGTGGCTACTACCGCTGGCTGCGCGAGGACCTGCGCAGCTGGGACGCGGCCGCGCATGACGGCCTTGCCGCCAACTACCTGGGCCTGGTGGCCAGCTCGGACGGCGGCGCCACCAAGGCGCCCGAGGCCGAGACGATGAGCGGTTTTTCCATCGAAGGCATGTCCACCAGCCCCGACGACGGCGCCGCATGGCTGGGCTTTCGCGCGCCGCTGGTGCCGGAGCCGGGCGCGCCCGCCGTCACGGCCGACGACGCCACGGGCCGCACGCATGCGCTGATCGTGCCCGTGACCAACTTCGCGGCCCTGCCTGCGGCCGATGGCGGCAGCAAGGGCAGCGCGTCCATGGGCCAGCCGATCCGCCTGGACCTGGGCGGCCGCGGCATCCGCGAAATCCGCAAGAACGCAGCCGGCGAGTACCTGATCATTGCCGGTCCCTCGGCCAGCGCCACGGGCACCGCGCCGCGCAACTTCCAGCTCTATTCCTGGGACGGCCGGGTGAACAGCGCAGGCCTGGCACTGAACCTGCGCCCGCGCGCTGCCGACCTGGCCGCCATCACCGCGCCCCACACCGCCTGCTCGGCCGAAGGCATAGGCGCCATGCCGGCCAGCCTGGACGCGGGCGGCAGCGTGGACATCCTCAGCGACTGCGGCGATGCCGATTTCTACGGCGATGGCACCGTGGCCAAGGACCTGCCCCATGCAGCCTGGAAAAAGGCGCGCCTGGACAGCCTGGCGGTACCCGCCCTGTCCACCGTGGCCCTGTCCGCCCAGGCCGTGGACCAGACATCGGCCGTGGTCCAGGCCACGCCCAGCGTGGGCGGCAGCCTGCGCGCCGTGGCCCTGCCCGCCAACGCCCCCGTCCCCAGCTGGGAACAGGTCATGGCCGGCCTGGATGCCGCCGGCTTGCCGGCCCTTGCCAGCAACACGGTCAGCACCGCGGCCAACACGGCCGCCACGCTGTCCTTCACCGGCCTGGACCCCGCCGTGAGCTACCGCGCGCATGCGGTCAACCTGCCGGCCTCGGGCACGGCCAGCGCGCCGGCTGTGCTGGCCCTGAGCAAGCCCGTGCCCATCGGCACGCAGATCGGCACGGGCAGCAACACGGCAGGTGTCAGCAACGGCACGGGCAATGTGGGTGCAGACCAATGGCAGTTCGCCTCGAACTCGGCAGGCTTTCAGCCCGCGCCCTCGCAAAGCCCGCTGCCGGGCAACCTGCGCCTGCCCTATGGCAGCCTGAGCTTCGTGCTCATGGGCGGCACGCCGGGCTCCATGGCCACCATCCGCATGGACCTGCCTGAAGCCGCACCCGCCCAGGCCACGCTCTGGAAGTACGGCCCCACGGCCGCCACGCCCACGGCGCACTGGTATGAGCTGGCCGCGTCGGCCTACCGCTTCGCACCCGACCGCCGCTCGGTGAGCTTCGACATCACCGACGGGCAGACGGGAGACAGCGACCTGGCCGTCAACGGCGTCATCGTGGACCCCGTGGCGGTGGCCGCGCCTGCGGCCCTGCCGCCCGGCGCCACGGCCACCCCCGTGCCCGGCCTGTCCACACTGGCCCAGGCGCTGCTGGCGCTGGCCCTGGGCGGCATGGCCGCACTGCGCCGCCGCCGCGGCTGACGCCAGCACCGGCCAGCCCCCCGCCAACACCGGCAGCGCCCGGTGCCCCTTCAAGCCCCTGCACGGTTCGCCGCGCAGGGGCTTTTTGCTGCGGCCTGGGAAAACCCTGAATCCACCGTGTTGACGGGGCTTGTTGCAAAAACAATAATTACCACGTTAACTAAATCCACACCATGCAGATTCAGCCCTTTCTCCTGGATGACGGCCTTGCGCTGGGCACGGTCTACGGCACGCTGCTCAACCAGCAGGTCACCGTGCAGCGCCTGTCGCCGCAGTTCGACAGCGCGCCCTACAAGGCCGCTCCGCGCGCCCCCGTGCTCTACCTGAAGCCGCGCAACACCTGGGCGCGCGATGGCGCTGCGGTGGCCGTGCCGGCCGATCCGGGCGAGGTCCGCGTCGATGCCAGCATCGGCCTGGTGATCGGCCGCAGCGCCACGCGCGTCAGCGAAGCAACGGCCCTGGACCATGTGGCCGGCTGGCTGATCGCCAGCGACCTCACGCTGCCGCACGAGAACTACTACCGCCCCGCCATCCGCCAGCGCTGCCGCGACGGTTTCTGCCCGCTGGGCGCCCTCGTTCGCGGCACAGGCTTTGACGCACAGGCGGCCACGCTCACGGTGTCCATCAATGGTGAACAGGTCTGGCAGCGCGGCTTTGCCGACCTGGTGCGCCCGCCCGCAAGGCTGCTGGCCGACGTGACCGAATTCATGACGCTGTCGCCCGGCGACGTGCTGCTGCTGGGCCCGGGCGAGGGCGCGCCGCTGGCGCGGCCCGGGGACCGCGTGGTCATCGAGGTGCCCAGCCTGGGCCGGCTCACGCATTTGGTGGTGGCAGAACAGGGAGCAGCAGCATGAAGCACGGACGCGTCATCTTCGAAGGACAGACCCTGCAGGTCACCGAAGGCCCGCACGGACAGGTGCAGTTGCCCGATGGCCGCCTGGTGGCGGAGACCGCCGTGCAGTGGCTGCCGCCGCTGCAGTTCGGCACGGTCTTTGCGCTGGGCCTGAACTATGCGGACCATGCCAAGGAAATCGCCTTCAACAAGGCGCCCGAGGAACCGCTGGTCTTCCTCAAGGGCCCGAACACGCTGAACGGCCACCACGGCCGCACGTACCGGCCCGCCGACGTGACCTACATGCACTTCGAGTGCGAGCTGGGCGTGGTCATAGGCAAGACCTGCCGCAACGTGCGCCGCGAAGACGCCTACGGCGTGGTCGCCGGCTACTGCACGGCCAACGACTACGCCATACGCGACTACCTGGAGAACTTCTACCGGCCCAACCTGCGCGTGAAGAACCGCGACGGCGCCACGCCCGTGGGCCCGTGGTTCGTCGATGCGGCCGATGTGCCCGACCCCATGAACCTGCGCCTGCGCAGCTGGGTCAACGGCGAGCTCAAGCAGGACGGCAGCACGCGCGACATGGTGCATGACATCCCCTCGCTGATCGCCCATCTGTCGGGCTTCATGACGCTGAACCCCGGCGACCTCATCCTCACCGGCACGCCCGACGGCGTGGCCGACTCCCGCGTGGGCGACGAGATCGTCACCGAGATCGAAGGCCTGGGCCGCCTGGTCAACACCATCGTCGGCGACGCGCCGGCCGCCTCCTGAACCCACCGCACACGCCAAGGAATCCCCATGCGCATTGACCACCTGATCGACGGCAAGGCCGTCGCCGGCAAGGACTACTTCGAGACCGTCAACCCCGCCACCCAGGAGGTGCTGGCCGAGGTTGCCGCTGGCGGCGAGGCCGAGGTGCAGGCCGCCGTCGCCGCCGCGAAGAACGCCTTCCCGAAATGGGCCAACACGCCCGCCACCGAACGCGCCAAGCTCGTGCGCAAGCTGGGCGACCTGATCGCCCGCCATGTGCCCGAGATCGCGCAGACCGAGACCAACGACTGCGGCCAGGTCATCGCCCAGACCGGCAAGCAGCTGGTGCCGCGCGCGGCCGACAACTTCTACTACTTTGCCGAGATGTGCACGCGCGTGGACGGCCATACCTATCCCACGCCCACGCACCTGAACTACACCCTGTTCCACCCCGTGGGCGTGTGCGCGCTGATCTCGCCCTGGAACGTGCCCTTCATGACGGCCACCTGGAAGGTGGCGCCCTGCCTGGCCTTCGGCAACACGGCCGTGCTCAAGATGAGCGAGCTGTCGCCCATGACGGCCGCGCGCCTGGGCGAGCTGGCGCTGGAGGCGGGCATTCCGCCCGGCGTGCTCAACCTGGTGCACGGCTACGGCAAGGACGCGGGCGAGCCCCTGGTGCGCCACCGCGATGTGCGCGCCGTCTCGTTCACGGGCTCGACCCAGACCGGCAACCGCATCGTGCAGGCCGCCGGCCTCAAGAAGTTCAGCATGGAGCTGGGCGGCAAGAGCCCCTTCGTGATCTTTGACGACGCCGACTTCGAGCGCGCGCTGGATGCGGCCGTGTTCATGATCTTCTCCAACAACGGCGAGCGCTGCACGGCCGGCAGCCGCATCCTGGTGCAAAAGGGCATCTACGCGAAGTTCGTGGACCGCTTCGTGGAGCGCGCCAGGAGGATCAGCGTGGGCGACCCTCTGGACGAGTCCACCATCGTCGGCCCCATGATCAGCGCCAGCCACCTGGCCAAGGTGCGCCACTACATCGAGCTGGGCCAGAAGGAAGGCGCCAGCATGCTGTGCGGCGGCCTGGACGCGCCCGTGCTGCCCGAGCGCGTGCGCAAGGGCAACTACGTGCTGCCCACGGTGTTTGCCGACGTGGACAACCGCATGCAGATCGCCCAGGACGAGATCTTCGGCCCCGTGGCCTGCATCATCCCCTTCAGCGACGAGGCCGAAGCCGTGCGCCTGGCCAACGATATCCAGTACGGCTTGTCCAGCTATGTCTGGACCGAGAGCGTGGGCCGCGCCCACCGCGTGGCCGCCGCCATCGAGGCCGGCATGTGCTTCGTCAACAGCCAGAACGTGCGCGACCTGCGCCAGCCCTTCGGCGGCACCAAGGCCTCGGGCACGGGCCGCGAGGGCGGCAGCTGGAGCTACGAGGTCTTCTGCGAGCCCAAGAACGTGGCCGTCTCGCTGGGCTCGCACCATATTCCGCACTGGGGCGTCTGAACGGGCGACCAGCGACAACGACAAAGAGAACCGAGGAGACAAGACATGCAACGCCGCCATTTCCTGCAATCCACCGCAGCCACCACGGCCGCAGCGCTGATGCTCCCGGGCCTTTCCCAGGCCCAGCCCGGTAGCCCGGCCGGCACCTGGCCCGCCAGGCCGCTGCGCATCATCGTGCCCTTCACGCCGGGCGGCACCACCGACCTGGTGGCGCGCCTGGTGGGCACCGAGCTGGGCAAGTCCCTGGGCCAGCCTGTGATCGTGGAGAACAAGCCCGGCGCGGGCACGGTGATCGGCGTGGACTATGTGTCCAAGCAGCCGGCCGACGGCTACACCCTGGTGTGCGTGGCCAACAGCTTCACGGCCAACAAGACGCTGGTGAAGAACCTGCCCTACGACACCACGCGCGACCTCAAGCCCGTGGCGCTGATGGGCCTGTCCGAGCATGTGCTGGCCACCCACCCGGGCAGCGGCCTGAAGACGCTGGCCGACCTGCGCAGCCGCGCCAAGGCCAGGCCCGGCGAGCTCAGCTATGCCTCGTTCGGCAACGGCACCTCGGCCCATCTGTCGGGCGCGCTGCTGTGCCAGGAGATGGGCATCGACATGGTCCACATCCCCTACAAGGGCCAGGGCCCGGCGCTGGCCGACCTGCTGGGCGGCCAGGTGGACGTGATGTTCGGCAACTGGCCCGAGTTCCGTGGCCATGTGCAAAGCGGCAAGCTGGTGGCCCTGGGCATGGCCACGCGCCAGCGCTCGCAGTTCGCTCCCCAGGTGCCCACGCTGGCCGAGCAGGGCGTGGCGCTGGAATCCAACTCCTGGCAGGGTCTGCTGGCACCCGGCGCCACGCCCGATGCGCTGGTGCAGCGCATCAACGCCGCCGTGGTCAAGGCCCTGGCCGAGCCCGCCGTGGTGGACGCCTTCGCGCGCGGCGGCATCGTCTCGCAGGCCGGCACGGCGCAGCAGTTCGCAGCCTTCGTCACCAGCGAAATCGCCAAGTACGAAGCCATCATCCGCCGCGCCAACATCACGCTGGGTTGAGGCCGGATCACCGGGAGCCGCCATGAGCCTGTACACCATGCAGAAATTCCTGTTCCAGCTCAACCGCGAGCCCGAGGTGCAGCGGCGCTTCGCCGAGGACCGCGCCGCGCTGCTGGCCGAGTACGCGCTGGAGCCCGAGGAGTACGAAGCCATGTTCCACGGCGACATCGGCAAGCTCTACGTGCTGGGCTGCAACGGCCAGCTGCTGATGCACTTCGCGCCGCTGCTGGGCATGCCCTGGGCCGACTACCTGCAGGCCATGCGCGATGGCGTGCAAAAGCACGGACCGGTGCGCGCGGGCGTCTACGCGATGACGACAGCCACCAACGAAAAGATCGCAGGAGTTTGAGATGAGTCTGGTATTTGCAGGCGTTTGCAGCCATGCGCCCGGCATCACGGGCCGCGCACACCTGGCCGATCCGGCCACCAGGGATGCCTTCCATGCCGCCTTCCGCGACATGGGCGCACGGCTGGAGGCGGCGCGGCCCGATGCGGTGATCGTCATCGCGGCCGAGCACTTCGCCAACTTCTTCATGAACAACATGCCGGCCTATGCCATCGGCATGGCGGACCACTACGAAGGGCCCATTGAGGACCCGGCCTGGCTCGGCATAGAGCGCCACCGCATTCCCGGCAATGCCGAGCTGTCGCGGCGCCTGATCACCGAGGTCATGCAGACCGTGGACGTGGCCTTTGCCGAGGAGTGGAAGTTCGACCACGGCATCATGGTCCCGCTGCACTTTCTGACGCCGGCCTATGACAAGGACATCATCCCCGTCAACATCAACTGCCAGGGCCCGCCGCTGACGCCGCTGCACCGCGCCTGGGCCTTTGGCGAGGCCCTGCGCCGCGCCTGCGACAAGGCGCCCGAGCGCATCGCCATCGTGGGCACGGGCGGCATCTCGCACTGGCCGGCCACGCCCGACTCGGGCAAGGTCAACTGGGAATGGGACCAGCAGTTCATGGACCGCTGGTGCCGCAACGACCGGGACGCGCTGCTGTCGTACACCGACGCCGAAACCTACCGCGACGGCGGCCAGGGCGGCTTCGAGATCCGCAGCTTCATCGCCGTGGCCGCCGCCGCGCGCGGCGCGGGCCAGGTGCTGTACTGCCAGCCCATTCCCATCTTCGCCGTGAGCTGCACGGCCGCCACCATGGAGGTGGCCTGAATGCCGCACGTGGTCATCCTCTACACGGCCAGCCTGGACGCGCACACCGACATGACGCAGCTGTGCCGCGCCCTGGCCGACACCATGCTCACCGTGCGCGCCGAAGACGGCGCCCAGGTCTTTCCCACGGGCGGCACGCGCGTGCTGGCCTACCCCGCGCCGCACAGCGCCGTGGCCGATGGCGGGGCCGCGGGCCGCGCAGCGGGCGGCGATGGCGACTACGGCTTCATCTACATCAACCTGCGCATGGGCCGGGGCCGCTCGGCCGCCGTGCAGCAGCAGGCCGGCGACGCCCTGCTGGCCTGCGCGCGCCGCCATCTGCAGCCGCTGTTCGCGCAGCGCCACCTGGGCCTGACCGTGCAGGTCGATGAAAGCCCGGGCCAGGTGTATGACGGCAAGCACAGCACCCTTCATCCCCTCTTTTCCAGGCCTTGAAATGTTTTCCCAAGAACTGTTGACCCAACTGGCCCAGGAGCTGGACCGCAGCGAGAAGACGCGCGTGCAGGTCGAGCATTTCTCCAAGCGCTTTCCCGGCATGACCGTGGAGGATGGCTACCGCGTCTCGCGCGAATGGGTGCGCCTGCAGATCGCGGCGGGGCGCAAGGTGATAGGCCACAAGATCGGCCTGACCTCGCGCGCCATGCAGATATCGAGCCAGATCGACGAGCCCGACTACGGCACCCTGCTCGACAGCATGCTCTACCGCTGCACGCCGGGCCAGGTGCTGGACATCCCGGCCGCCCACTTCATCGCGCCGCGCGTGGAGGTGGAGCTGGCCTTCGTGCTCAAGGCGCCGCTGCGCGGCCCGGGCCTGCCCGGCGGCAAGGAGATCACGCTGCAGGACGTGCTGGACGCCACCGACCACGTGACGCCGGCCATCGAGATCATCGACGCGCGCATCGAGCAGTTCGACCGCCACACCAAGGCCATGCGCAAGGTCTACGACACCATCAGCGACAACGCAGCCAATGCAGGCATCGTCACCGGCGCCGGCCGCGCTGACCCCCAGGTGATAGACCTGCCCTGGTGCGGCGCCATACTGCGCTGCAACGGCGTGGTCGAGGAGACCGGCCTGGCTGCCGGCGTGCAGGGCCATCCCGCCATCGGCGTGGCCTGGCTGGCCAACAAGCTCTCGCCCTGGGGCGAGGCCCTGGAGGCCGGTCAGACCGTGCTGGCCGGCTCGTTCACGCGCCCCGTGGCCGCCAAGCCTGGCGACCTGTTCGATGCCGACTACGGCCCGCTGGGCCGCCTGCAGTTCCGCTTTGTCTAGGCGCTGTCGTCCCGACGCCTGCCCCGCCCTTATTGGAGATTTCCCATGCCGCTTGCACTGCGCGACCCCAGCCTGCTCAAGAACCTCTGCCTGATCGACGGCCAATGGCTGGCCGCCGACGATGGCAGCCGCATCGACGTCCACAACCCCGCCACGGGCGAAGCCGTGGGCCATGTGCCCCGCATGGGCGAGGCCGAGACGCAGCGCGCCATCGCCGCCGCCGAGCGCGCCTTCGCCCTCTGGAAGCAGCAGACCGCCGAGGCCCGCGCACGCCTGCTGCATCGCTGGTTCGAGCTGATGATGGAGAACCAGGAGGACCTGGCCCTGATCATGACCAGCGAGCAGGGCAAGCCCCTGGCCGAGTCGCGCGGCGAGATCGCCTACGCGGCCTCCTACGTGCAGTGGTTTGCCGAGGAAGCCCGCCGCATCTACGGCTCCACCGTGCCGGCGCCCTGGGCCGACAAGCGCATCATCGTGACCAAGGAGCCCGTGGGCGTGTGCGCCGCGATCACGCCCTGGAACTTCCCGGCCGCCATGATCACGCGCAAGGTCGCGCCCGCCCTGGCGGCGGGCTGCACCATCATCGTCAAGCCCGCGCAGCAGACACCGCTGTCGGCCCTGGCCATGGCCGAGCTGGCCCAGCGCGCCGGCATTCCCGAGGGCGTGTTCAGCGTGATCACGGGCTCCTCGCGCGCCATCGGCGGCGTGCTCACGGCCAGCATGGCCGTGCGCAAGCTGACCTTCACGGGCTCCACCGAAGTGGGCCGCGTGCTGGCCGAGCAATGCGCGCCCAC
The DNA here is from genome assembly GCF_043104415.1 of Delftia sp. WSY_16. NCBI lineage: Bacteria > Pseudomonadati > Pseudomonadota > Betaproteobacteria > Burkholderiales > Comamonadaceae > Delftia > Delftia sp. WSY_16. Next base: position 225,256 of record NZ_JBICKS010000037.1, read on the forward strand.
GCTCAAGAAGATGTCTCTGGAGCTGGGCGGCAACGCGCCCTTCATCGTCTTCGATGACGCGGACCTCGATGCCGCCGTCGAAGGCGCCATGGCCTCCAAGTACCGCAACACCGGCCAGACCTGCGTGTGCGCCAACCGCCTGCTGGTGCAGGACGGCGTGTACGACGCCTTCATGGCCAGGCTCAAGGTCGCCGTGCAGGCCCTCAAGGTGGGCAACGGGCTGGAGGCCGGCGTGGGCCAGGGCCCGCTGATCGACCAGGCCGCCGTGGACAAGGTCGAGGAGCTGGTGGCCGATGCCGTGAAGAACGGCGCCGAGGTCGTGCTGGGCGGCAAGCGCCATGCGCTGGGCGGCACCTTCTACGAGCCCACCATCCTGGCCAACGCCACGGACCGCATGCGCATTGCCAGGGAAGAGGTCTTCGGCCCCGTGGCGCCCGTGTTCCGCTTCAAGACCGAGGAAGAGGCCATCCGCATGGCCAACGACACCGAGTACGGCCTGGCCGCCTACTTCTACGCCCGCGACGTGGGCCGCGTGTGGCGCGTGGGCGAGGCGCTGGAGTACGGCATGGTGGGCATCAACAGCGGCATCATCAGCACGGCCGTGGCGCCGTTTGGCGGCGTCAAGCAGTCGGGCATGGGCCGCGAGGGCGGCGCCGCCGGCATAGAGGAATACCTGAGCACCAAGTACCTGTGCATGGGCCACTGAGGCCCGGACAATCACACCATGCAGACACCTGTGAACCGCTTCAAGGCCGCCATTGCGGCCGACCAACCCCAGATCGGCCTGTGGCTGGGCCTGGCCGACGCCTATTCGGCGGAAATCTGCGCGGGCGCCGGCTTCGACTGGCTCCTGATCGACGGCGAGCATTCGCCCAACGACACGCGCACCCTGCTGGCGCAGCTGCAGGCCATCGCGGCCTATCCCGACAGCCATGCCATTGCCCGCGTGCCCATGGGACACGGCGAGGTCGGCGAGATGCTGATCAAGCAGTACCTGGACATCGGCGTGCAGACCCTGCTCGTGCCCATGGTGGACACGGCCGAGCAGGCCGCACGCATCGTGCGCGCCGCGCGCTATCCGCAGGCCGACGGCCAGGGCGGCATCCGCGGCATGGGCGGCGCACGCGCATCGGCCTGGGGCCGGCGCGCCAACTACGCCCATGAAGCCAACGCCCAGGTCTGCGTGCTGGTGCAGGTGGAGACGCGCCAGGCGCTGGCCCACCTGGACGCCATTGCCGCCACCGAGGGCGTGGACGGCGTCTTCATCGGCCCGGCCGACCTGTCGGCCTCCATGGGCCACATCGGCAACCCCGGCCATCCCGAGGTGCAGGAGGCGATTGCCGACGCCATCGCGCGCATACGCCGCGCCGGCAAGGCGCCCGGCATCCTCACGCCCAATGAGGCCCTGGCGCGCAAGTACCTGGAGCTGGGCTGCACCTTCACGGCTGTGGGCCTGGACACCAGCGTGCTGGTGCAGGCCACCAGCGCCCTGGCTGCGCGCTTCAAGCAGGCAGCGGCCCCCGCGCCGAAAAGCCAGACCTATTGAGGCCCCGGCCTGACAAGGCGCGCGCAACGCCGCTCCGGGGAGGGAGCGGCGGCTGCATAGAATCCAGCCGACAGATGCTGCCGAACATGCCCCAGACCACGACCTCTTTTGCCCCCGAGCCGCTGCGCGCCTTCTCGCGCTCCCTGCCCATGGCGCTGCTGCGCGCACGCGAATCGGTCATGGTGCGCTTTCGGCCCATGCTGCGCGCCCATGGCCTGACCGAACAACAGTGGCGCGTGCTGCGCGCCATGGCGGCGGTCACGCACAGGCTGCGGCCCATGGAGCTGTCGCAGGCCACCTACATCAGCATGCCCAGCCTCTCGCGCCTGCTCAAGACGCTGGAAGGCCGGCAGCTGGTGGAGCGGTCGCGCCACGCCAGCGACATGCGCGGCGCCGAGTTCGAGCTCACGGCGGCCGGCCACGCCATCGTGGCCGAGATCGCGCCGCATTCCTCCGAGACCTATGCCGAGATCGAGCGCCTGGTGGGCCATGAAGAGATCGAGCAGCTCTACGCCCTGCTCGACCAGGTCGTGCAGCGCCTGGGCGCGGCCGACGGCAGCCAGGCCGAGGAATAGCCGCCCCGGCACGCCGGTCGGGCACTGCCGGGCACAATCGCCCCATGCCGCAGCCGATTGCCGTCATCGACTTTGAAACCACGGGCATGGCGCCCGCCCAGGGCGCGCGTGCCACCGAGGTCGCCATCGTGCTGATCGAGGGCGGCCAGGTCGTGGACCGCTTCCAGAGCCTGATGCGCACGGGTGCCTGGATACCGCCCTTCATCACGCGGCTGACCGGCATCACCAATGCCATGGTCGCAGCCGCGCCGCCCGCCGAGGAGGTGATGCGCGATGCCGCCCGCTTTGTGGGCAGCGCGCCCATGGTGGCGCACAACGCGGCCTTCGACAGCAAGTTCTGGCAGTCCGAACTGGCCCTGGCCGGCGAGGCCGCGCCCCAGCCCTTTGCCTGCACCGTGCTGCTGTCGCGCCGCATCTATCCCGACGCGCCCAGCCACAGCCTGAGCCGGCTCACCGCCCACCTGGGCCTGCCCGTGGCCGAGCGTGCCCACCGGGCGCTGGCCGATGCCGAGATGGCCGCCGCCCTGCTGGCGCGCATGCAGCAGGACCTGTGCCGGCGCTATGCGCTGGCTTGGCCCGAGCATGCACTGCTGATGCGGCTGCAGCGCTGCGCGCGCGCCCGCATGGCAGGCTGGCTGCAGGAGAACGCCGCGCCCGCCCAGATGCGCATGGCGCTGTGAGCCGGCACGGCGCACGCAAGGCAAAGACCTCCCTGGCCAAATCCCCATCGGCCGCATCTGCCGGCATCCGCACCCATAATGCACGGTTGCTGCCCGGCTACGGGCGCCCGTCCCAAACGCGGCAGCCCTGCTGCCGCCTTGCTGCCGCCTGGTTCTTGCACCCGTGAATTCCGCCCTGCCTCCTGCCGCCATGGCCAACCTGGCCCCTCAGGCCCCGTTCTCGTCGCGCGAGTTCCGCGACGCGCTGGGCCAGTTCGCCACGGGCGTGACCATCGTCACCGCGCGCAGCCCGCAGGGCCATCCGGTGGGCGTCACCGTGAGCTCGTTCAACTCGGTCTCGCTCACACCGCCGCTGGTGCTGTGGAGCATGGCACTGTCGGCGGCCTCGCTGCCCGTGTTCCAGCATTGCTCGCACTACGCCATCCACGTGCTGTCGGCCTCGCAAAAGCCCCTGGCCGAGCTGTTCGCGCGCAAGGGCGTGGACCGCTTCGCCAACACCGCCTGGCGCAGCTCGGCCCAGGGCGTGCCGCTGCTGACCGAAGCCACCACCGTCTTCGAGTGCCGCAACCGCCATCGCCATGAAGAGGGCGACCATGTGATCTTCATCGGCGAGGTCGAGCAGTGCAGCCACCAGGCCGGCCACACGCCGCTGCTGTACCACGCAGGCCGCATGCACACGGGCGGCCTGGGCTGAGCCCGGGCCCGCGGCAGCACTCTCTTCGCCTCTTTCGGCCACTCCCCCATTCCCGTTCCTTCCCGCCTCCGGGTAATCCCCGGTCCGGGAAATCGGTGTCTGCGCATATTGTATATACAGGCTTATACATCTGAGCACAGACCCATCCGCAGGCCGATGAAGCCCGTGGATGCGGCGGCCATTTCACCAATGACGGGGGGAGACAGCACATGAGTTCACCATCTGCAGGCAGCCTGCACCGAGGGCTGTCGGCCCGCCACATACGCTTCATGGCGCTGGGCTCGGCCATAGGCACGGGGCTGTTCTACGGCTCGGCCAAGGCCATACAGCAGGCGGGCCCCTCGGTGCTGATCGCCTACCTGCTGGCGGGCGCGGCGGTCTACATGGTGATGCGCGCGCTGGGCGAGATGGCCGTGCACAACCCCGTGCCCGGCTCCTTCGGCCAGTACGCCAGCGACTACCTGGGCCCGTTCGCCGGCTTCATCACGGGCTGGACCTATACCTTCGAGATGGTCATCGTCTGCCTGGCCGACGTGACGGCCTTCGGCATCTACATGGGGTTCTGGTTTCCCGAGGTGCCGCGCTGGATCTGGGTGCTGTCCATCGTCTGCTTCATCGGCGCGCTCAACCTGTGCTCGGTCAAGGTGTTCGGCGAGATGGAGTTCTGGCTGTCCCTGCTGAAGGTGGCGGCCATCATCGCCATGATCGGCGGCGGCCTGGGCATCATGGTGTTCGGCTTCGGCATGGCGTCCGACCAGGCGCCCACCGGCGTGCAGAACCTGTGGGTGCACGGCGGCTTCATGCCCAATGGCATCCCGGGCCTGATCGCATCGCTGGCGGTGGTGGTGTTCGCCTTCGGCGGCATCGAGATCATCGGCATCTCGGCCGGCGAGGCCAAGGACCCGGCGCGCGTGATCCCGCGCGCCATCAACGCCGTGCCGCTGCGCATCCTGCTGTTCTACGTGCTCACGCTGTTCGTGCTGATGAGCATCTTCCCCTGGCCGCAGATCGGCAGCCAGGGCAGCCCCTTCGTGCAGATCTTCAGCGGCCTGGGCATTTCCTCGGCCGCCACCATCCTCAACATCGTGGTGATCTCGGCGGCCGTGTCGGCCATCAACAGCGACATCTTCGGCGCCGGCCGCATGCTGTACGGCATGGCGCACCAGGGCCAGGCCCCCGCCGGCTTCGGCCGCGTCTCGCGCCATGGCGTGCCCTGGATGACGGTGGTGGTGATGGCCGTGGCACTGCTGGCCGGCGTGGTGCTGAACTACCTGATTCCCGAGGACGTGTTCCTGCTGATCGCCTCCATCGCCACCTTCGCCACGGTCTGGGTCTGGCTGATGATCCTGCTGTCGCAGTTCGCGGCGCGCCGCCGCATGAGCCCGCGGCAGGTGGCCGCGCTGAAGTTTCCGGTCCCGCTGTGGCCCGCCGCGCCGCTGGCCGCCATCGGCTTCATGCTGCTGGTGCTGGGCGTGCTCGGCTACTTCCCCCACACCCGTGCCGCGCTGGTCGTGGGCGGCCTGTGGATCGTGCTGCTGGGCGCCGCCTACCTGCTGTGGGTGCGCCCCGCCGCCGCGCGTGCGCAGAGCGAGGCGATGCGGCCTGCGGCGAACGCGAACCCTTAGTCGAACTCGACCTCGGTGGCCACCACCATCGCGCCATCGACCGAGAGCCGGCCCTTGACCTCGACCACGCGCCCCACGGCAATTTGGGCAGCGCTGCCATCCTCGAAGCGCGCATTGCGATAGTCCACGCGCACGCCGCGCAGCTCGAAGATGCCGGCCAGGCTGTCGACAGCGGTGATGCGGCCCTCGATCTCGAAGCCATCGTCACTGTCCAGCCGCAGCTTGCGCTCGACCTCGGAGGCGCGAAGCACCCCGTCCTGGAACATGCCCTCGACCTCGACCAGGTCGCCCACGGCAAGGCCTGCGGGCAGGCGTGCGGCGCTGCCCGCATCCACGCTCAGGCCGTCCACGACGAAGCGGGTCGGCGAGTCCATGCGGGTGATATGGCCGGTGACGTCGGCCTCCACGCCTGCCTGTTCGGGCAGCGTGGGACGCTGCACCGACAGTGCGGTGGCCACCCACAGGCCGGCGGCATCGGGCTGGCGCGCCAGGCGCAGGCTGACCACGTCGCCGGCAGCCAGCGCGGCGGCAACCTGCACGCCGCTCCAGTTGACGACGGCCTCGCCGATGCGCAGGGTGCGGCGCGACATGTCAACGGCATCCACAGGCGCGCGCAGGCGCCAGGGCTCGTCGGCGTCATCCTCGATCTCGATGCGGCTGGCAAGAATGCGGCCCTGCGCATCGCGCAGGCCGTGGACTTCCAGCACACGGCCGACCTGCAGCGCCGCCGCGCGGCCGTCCTCGAACACCGTGGCCGCATCGACGATCACGGTCTGGCCCAATACGGTCAGCCGGTCGCCCACGACCGCGCTCAACGGACCTTCCAGATCGCTGCGCACAAGAATCTGGCGGGCCATGGCGCGCGCCACACCATCGCTGCCGGTGGTCACGGGGTCGGCCGTGACATGGACCGCCATGCCCAGCTTGAGCGCATCGCTGGCCAGCAGGACGCCATCGCCATCGGTGATCCGGGCCTGGCGCTCGTCATACCGCACCCCATTGACCAGGATGGAGCCGAAGCCGTCAATGGTGCCCGACGCATAGCTGGCGCTGGGAGTGACCGGCGTGGGGGCGGGCTTGTCAGCCCCGCCGCCGCCACCGCCGCAGGCGGCCAGCAGCACGGACAGCGAGAGCGCGCCAGCGCCCAGGACCCGGGGCAATGGCGGGGCGGAGCGGGAAAAGCGAAGAAAATGCATGGTGTTCGATGCCAGAAAGAAACAGATGAAAAGGCACCGCGGCGGGGCCATCGGTGCAACCGCCTGCAGTGTCGGCAAAGGCGCCTAAACCGCGCATGAATGGCGCGTTCATGCACTGTTTAAGAACGTGCACATAAGATGCGTGGCCGTGAAACTCCGCCTCGCACTTGCTGCCTTGCTGGCCTTGCCGCTGGCGCCCGCCTCTGCCACCACGCCAGCGGAGCATGAAAGCGTGCGCCGCGAGGTGCAGTCCAAGCGCCTGCGGCCCTTGGCGGAAATCCTCCAGGACGTGCAGCAGCGCCACAAAGGGCGCGTCATCGACATCGAACTCGAGCGCGGCGCCGACGGCCGGCGCTGGTACGAAATCAAGCTCGCCAATGGCCAGCGCACAGAGATCTATATCGATGCAGTCACGGGACAGGACATCCCCCGGCCGGGCGCGACCACCGCCGTGCTGATACCCATGTCCGCCGTGGCGGCAGCCGTCACCCGCTTGCATCCCGGCACCGTGCTGCAGATCGAGCTGGAGGAAACGCGCAGCCCCAGGCCCTACTACGAGATCCAGCTGCTCACGCGCGAAGGCCGTGAGCAGCTGCTGCGCGCCGACGCCCAGACGGGCCGCATCCTGGCGGAGCCTGTCCTGAGCCGGGAGCAGGCCGCCACGCTGCAACCGCTGCCGCGCATTCTTGAGGAACTGGAGCGCAAGTACCAGGCCCGCGCCACAGAGGCCGAGCTCAAGATCGACGTCCGGCAGCGCGCCTACTACGAGGTCGAGTTGCAGCTGAGCGCCGGCCGCAGCATCGAAGTGCATGTGGATGCGTACAGCGGCCAGCCCATCGAAGAGGACGGACTGCGCTGATGCGGGTGCTCATCGTCGAAGACGACGCCGATCTTGCTGCAGGCCTGCAGGCCATCCTGCAGGAGGCCGGCATGCTGGCCGAGTGCTGCGCGGACGGCCGCCTCGCCCAGGAACTGGGCAGCGTCGAACACTATGACGCCGCCTTGCTGGACCTGGGGCTGCCAGGACAGGACGGCGTCTCGGTGCTGCGCCATTGGCGCGAGCAGGGCCGCTCCTTTCCCGTGCTGGTGCTCACGGCCCGCAACCGCTGGAGCGACAAGCTCACGGCCTTCCAGGCCGGCGCGGACGACTACCTGACCAAGCCCTTTCTGCACGAGGAGGTCGTCACGCGGCTGCGTGTGCTGCACCGGCGCGCAGCAGGCAGCAGCCGGCCCCTGGTGCAGATAGGCCCGCTGGCCTACGACACCATGGCAGACCGCTTCACGCTCGAAGGTCGGCCGCTTGCGCTGACCGCGCAGGAGCAACGCATCCTGAGCTTTCTGACCAACCGGCATGGACAGCTCGTCAGCCGCGCCGACATCAGCGAGCATGTCTACGCACGCGACCTGGACCCGGACTCCAACACCGTGGACGTGCTGGTCGGCCGCATCCGCCGCAAACTGTCCCCGCATGGCCTGATCCATACCGAGCGCGGACGGGGCTTTCGCCTGCAGCAGGCCAGCGGCGACCATGCGTCCTAGACACTGGGGCCTGTCGGAGCGCCTGCTGGCACTGAGCCTGGTGGCCACGCTGGCCTGCGGCACGGCCGCCAGCTGGCTGCTGCGCGAGCAGTTGCACGATGCGGTGCTGCGCAGCTTCAAGGCCGGCCTGCAGGACCGCGCCGAGCGGCTGCAGGCCGAGCTGCAGTCCCCTGGGCCCCTGACCGGACAGGGCACGCGGCTCAATCGCGGCGAGTTCGGCCGCATTTTCTCGGGCTGGTACTGGACACTGGAGCAGGACGGGCGGCTGCAGCAGTCGCGCTCGGTCTGGGACGACAGCCTGGAGCTGGACGAGGCCCGTCCCTGGCCCCGGCACAAGGGCAGCGAGACGCTGCTGTCGCTGCGCGGGCCGCAGGGGCGCGAACTGCTGGGACTGCGCCGCAGCTTCGATGTCGCGGGCCGGCGCGTGCAGCTGCATGTCTTCGGCCCGCTGGACGGTACGCGCCAGGAATGGCGCCGAATCGACCGCATCCTGCTGGTCACCGAGCTGGGCCTGGTCGCCGCGCTGCTGCTGTGCACGGTGGCGCTGGTGCGCCTGGGATTGCAGCCGCTGCGCAGCCTGCAGCAGGCGCTGCAGGACATGGAAGACGGCGCACGCACGCAGCTGGGGCGGCACTTCGGCCCCGACCTGGACCCGATTGCCGAGGCCGTGGACCAGGTGCTGCAGCGCAATGCCCAGGTCGTGGAGCGCGCGCGCCACCAGGCGGCCGACCTGAGCCATGCGCTCAAGAAGCCGCTGGCCGTGCTCGGCATCCAGGCACGCGGCCATCAGGTCGATGGCCCGTGGCTGCGTGACCAGGTACAGGCCATGTCCCACACCATCGACCGCCATCTGGCGCGCTTTGCCAGCGGCGCCGGCAGCGCCGGCAGCGTGGCGCTGGATGAGGTGCTGGCCCGGCTGCTGGATGCCATGCGCCAGATCCACGCCCAGCGGCGCCTGTCCTGGTCCATCCAGACCTCCACGCCGCTGCCCGGCCATGGGCTGCGCTGGCGCGGCGCGGCCTCGGACCTGGAGGAGATGGCGGGAAACCTGCTGGACAACGCCGGCAAGTGGGCACGCAGCCGCGTCACGCTGGCCGTGTGCCAGGATGGCACGACGACGCTGCTGCAGATCGATGACGACGGCCCAGGCCTGGCGCCGGAGCATCTCGCGCAGGCCATGGAGCGCGGTGTCCGCTTCGACGAACAGGCCCAGGGCCACGGCCTGGGCCTGGCCATCGTGCGCGACATCGCCGAGACCTATGGTGGATCGCTGGAGATGGGGCCGAGCCCGCTGGGCGGGTTGCGCTGCACGCTGCGCCTGGGCTGAGCACGGCGCCGGGCGGCGCTCAGCGCGCGGCGTCGGGCAGTTCGATCTTGACTTCGAGCACTTCCAGGTTTTCCTGGCGCTCCAGGTGCACCTTGATGTCGTTGACGTCGATGTCCACGTACTTGGAGATCACCGCCATCAGCTCCTTTTGCAGCGCAGGCAGGTAGTCGGGACCGCCGCCATTGCCGCCCACGCGCTCGCGCGCGAGGATGATCTGCAGGCGCTCCTTGGCCACCGAGGCCGTCTTCTTCTTTTCTCCGAGCAGGAAAGAGAGCATGGACATGGCCGCTTACCTCCCCCCGAACATGCGTTTGAAGAAGCCGGGCTTTTGCGCTTCGGTGAAGCGCATGGGCTTTTCCTCGCCCAGGAAGCGCGCGACCACGTCCTGGTAGGCCTCGGCCACGTCCGAGCCCTGCATGTGCACGGCGGGAATGCCCTGGTTGGAGGCCTGCAGCACGGTTTCGGACTCGGGCACGACGCCGATCAGCTCGATGCGCAGGATGTCCTGGATGTCCTCCAGCGACAGCATCTGGCCGTCCTGCACGCGGTTGGGGTTGTAGCGCGTGATCAGCAGGTGTTCCTTGACGCTCTCGCCCGCGATGGCGCGCGCGGTCTTGGAGCTGAGCATGCCCAGGATGCGGTCGGAGTCGCGCACGGAGGAGACTTCGGGGTTGGTCACGACCAGGGCCTCGTCGGCGAAGTGCATGGCGATCAGCGCGCCGCTTTCGATGCCGGCCGGCGAGTCGCAGACGATGTACTCGAAGTCCATGCCCGCCAGGTCGTCCAGGATCTTCTTGACGCCGTCCTGCGTGAGCGCATCCTTGTCACGCGTCTGGGAGGCGGCCAGCACGAAGAGGTTGTCGCACTGCTTGTCCTTGATCAGGGCCTGGTTGAGGTTGGCCTCGCCCTGGATGACGTTGATCAGGTCGTAGACCACGCGGCGCTCGCAGCCCATGATCAGGTCCAGGTTGCGCAGGCCCACGTCGAAATCGATGACGGCGGTCTTGTGCCCGCGCAATGCGAGGCCCGATGCGAAGCTGGCGCTGGTGGTGGTCTTGCCCACGCCACCCTTGCCGGAGGTCACGACGACTATTTTGGCCATGTTTGCACGGTTCCTTAAAGACTGGAGAGCAAAGAAGAAGGGTCCGGTGTCATACCGGCTCGATGAGGATTTTCTCGCCGTCGAGACGCACCTTGGCGGGCCTGGCGGCCACATCCGCGGGGAGATCGGTCTCGATTGTGCGATAGATGCCGGCAATCGACAGCAGCTGTGCTTCCATGCAGGTGCTGAAGATGCGCGCCTCGGTGTTGCCGCGCGCCCCGGCGATGGCCCTGCCGCGCAGCGGCGCGTAGACATGGACGTTGCCGTCGGCGATGACTTCGGCACCATAGCTGACCATGGCCAGCACCACGATGTCGGTGCCGCGCGCATAGACGCGCTGGCCCGAGCGCAGCGGCTTGTCCACGATGAGGGCGTCGGCCTGGGGAGCAGGCACCTCGCGCACCACCTCGATCTCGCGCACGACTTCCTGGATCTCGATCTCGGGCACCGTGGGCCGCACGGGTGCGGCCTCGGGCGCGGGCGCCAGGCCTGCGGCACGCGCCGCCTCCATCTGCGCCGGGCTGCCGCCGCGCACGGCCACGGGCACGGTGCGGTGAAAGCGCAGCGCCTCCACGAGCACGGCGAAGTCGATGGCCTCCTCGGCCTCGCGCACATGGGCCAGGTCGATCAGCACGGGGTCGTTGTCGAAGAAATCCGGGTCGTCGGCAAGGCGCTGGGCCAGGTCGGCCACGAGCGCACGTACGTCGGTATCCCGCAGGGTCACGGCCACCACGGGCAGCTGCGCGCTCTTGAGGTCGAAGCTGGGGCGGGCAGTACTCGTCGTTTCAACGGCCATGGGACTGGGAGTGCGGTGGATGGGAGAGTTGCCTCTCGACGCGCAAAGTGTACTGTGTGTGCAGTACATGGGCGCCCACTCCCGCCGGGAGGCGGGCCCCGGGGAGTGTCCATTTGTGTTGTGTCACACACGGCCCATGCCCCCGTGGCGGGGGCCGGGCGGGCCCGGTCACTGAAACCGGGGCTTACGCTTCTCCACGAAGGCCATCACGGCCTCGCGGTGGTCGGCGGTCTTGTGGGCCAGGGCCTGGTAGCCGGCGGACAGCTCCAGCAGCGACTCCAGCGTGCTGTGCTCGCCCTCGCGCAGCAGGCGCTTGGTCATGCGCATCACGGCGCCGGGGTTGGCGGCGATCTTGTCGGCCAGCGCGCGTGCCGTGGGCAGCAGCTGGTCCGCCGGCACGACGCGGCTGACCAGGCCGCAGGCCAGGGCCTGCTGCGCGTCGATGGCCTCGCCCGTGAACGCCATCTCGGCCGCCTTGGCGCGGCCCACGGCGCGCGGCAGCAGCCAGGCGCCGCCGTCCCCGGGGACGATGCCCACGCGCACGAAGCTCTCGGCAAAGGTGGCCGTCTCGCTGGCGATGCGGATGTCGCACATGCAGGTCAGGTCCAGCCCCGCGCCGATGGCCGGGCCGTTGATGGCGCAGATCACGGGCACGTCCAGCTGGGTCAGGGCACGCGGAATGCGCTGTATGCCCTGGCGGTACTCCTCGCGGATGGCGTCGGGCGTGAGCGCGTCGTCGAAGAAGCGCTGCATGTCCTTGACGTTGCCGCCCGAGCTGAAGATGGGGCCGGCGCCCGTGAGGATGACGGCCTTGACCGAGGCGTCGCGCCGGATCTCGTCGCAGACCTGCACGAATTCCTCCACGGCCGTGTTGCCCGTGAGCGCATTGCGCGTCTCGGGCTGGTTCATGGTGAGGGTCCAGATGGCGCCGTCGCGGGCGATGTTCAGAAAGGACATGGAGAAGACTCCTTGAGCAAGGGTTTATGCGGTGATGTCGGTGGTCGAACGGATCAGGTCCAGCGTGCTGCCCGCGTGGCCATGGACCAGCGCGGCGCCTGCCACACCGTGCCAGTACGACTCGGAGCCCGCCGTCTGGCGCCAGGCATGCAGGCGGCGCGTGAGCAGTTGCAGGTCGTATTCCTCGGTGAAGCCCATGGCGCCGTGGATGGCGTGGGCCGCCTCGGCCACGGCCAGCGCGGCCTGGCTGCAGCGCGCCTTGGCCACGGCCACGCGCAGCCGATCGGGGAAGATGCCCTGCCCCGCGCAGCCCAGCCGGGCCGCCATGCGCGCGGCGAAGACATGCTCGCTCATCACCGCCAGCTGGTGCTGTATGGCCTGGAACTTGCCGATGGGGCGGCCGAACTGCTGGCGGTCATTCGCATACTGCAGCGTGCGCTGGAACACCTCCATGAGCGCGCCCGCCAGCTGCGCCGCCACCAGGCCGGCCTGCAGCGTGCGCAGGTCCAGCCCATCCGGCAGGGCGATAGCGGGAGCAGGTGCCGCGCGGACCTGATCGGCGCTCCAGCGCAGGTTCACGTCCAGGCAGAAGGCCGCTGGCTCGGACTGCGCCTGCGCCACGGGCAGCAGGCTACAGCCCTGCGCATGCTGCACCAGCACGCTGTCCGCCACCGCTCCCAGGCGCACGGGTGCGCAGTGCAGGCTGCCATCCGGCTGGAGCAGGCCTTGCGCCAACGCGATGGCCCCTGGTGGACGCTCCGTCCCCGCGCCAGCCAGCAGCGCGCGCGCCAGCATGGTCTCGCCCAGCGGCACGGGCAGCGCATGGGCGCCGGCCTGCGACCACACATCGAACAGCTGCGACAGCGCCAGCCCCGCGCCGCCCGCGTGCTCAGGCACCAGGGCATCGGCAAAGCCGGCCTGCTCCAGCGATTGCCACAGCGCCCGGGGCGAGCCCCCGGCCTCGATGGCGCGCACCCGCGCGGGCGTGCACTCGCCCTGCAGCAGCTGGCGCGCGGCGTCGGCAAACAAATCGTCTTCCATGTCTCTCTCCATTCATGACACATGACGCCAGGCCTTGGGCGTTCCGTTTGAAACTGGCGCGCCCCAACTCAAGGGGAACCTTATTCAACGCAGGCCGAGGCCACGCGCGATCATTCCGCGCAGGATGTCGCGCGTGCCGCCGCGCAGCGAATACGAAGGCGCAACCTCCGTCACGTAGTTGAGGGTGCGCAGCAGCTCCAGCGGAACCTCGGACGCCTCGCGTGCGAACAGGTCGTCGGCGATGGCGGCGGGAATGGACTGCTCCAGCGTCGTGCCCAGCTCCTTGACCAGGGCCGCCTCGACGATGGGACTTTCGCCGCGCACCAGCTTGTCCTGCACGGCCACCGACATGGCGCGCAGCGGGGCCAGCTCGGTGAACACGCGGCCGGCCAGGCGCAGCGCGCCTTCGCTGCGCTCGCCCGTTGCACGCAGCCAGGCCAGCCATTCGTCGAACAGCACGATGCTGGAGAACAGCCGCTCGGGCCCGCTGCGCTCGAAGGCCAGCTCGGCCGTGACCTGCTCCCAGCCCTGGCCTTCCTGGCCGATCAGGGCGTCGGGCGGCAGCTGCACGTTGTCGAAGAAGACTTCGCAGAAATGGCTGTCGCCCGAGAGGTCGGTGATGGGCCGCACGGTCACGCCCGGCAGCGACAGGTCCACGATGACCTGGGACAGCCCCTTGTGCCGGTCACCCGCCTCGCCCGAGGTGCGCACCAGGGCGATCATGTAGTGGCAGTGGTGGGCGTTGGTGGTCCAGATCTTCTGGCCGTTGAGCACGAAGCCCTTGCCGTTCGGCGCGGCGCGCGTCTTCACGCTGGCCAGGTCCGAGCCCGCGCCGGGCTCGCTCATGCCAATGCAAAAGAAGGCCTCGCCCCGGCAGATGCGCGGCAGGTAGAACCGCTTTTGCGCCTCGGTGCCGTACTTGAGGATCAGCGGGCCGCTCTGGCGGTCGGCAATCCAGTGCGAGCCCACGGGCGCGCCGCAGGCCAGGTATTCCTCCACCAGCACATAGCGCGTGAAGGCGCTGCGCCCGCCGCCGCCGTACTCGCGCGGCAGGGTGACGCCAATCCAGCCCTTTTCGCCCAGCTGCCGGCTCAGTTCGGCGCTGTAGCCGCCCCAGGAGCGCGCACGCACATGGGGCGGCAGGCCGCTTATGGCCTGGGCGAGGAAGGCGCGCACCTCGGCGCGCAGGGCTTCGTCCTCGGCGGGGATGCGGGTCAGGGCAAGGGAATCAAGCACGCTCATTGCAGGGCTCCATGGTTGGACCCCACTCTAGGCAGCCGGTCTGTCGCAGTCCAATATTAAAAACCGAGCCACTGATACCGTTTGAATATCAGGCAGCCTGTGCCTTGGCATGCTGCGCCGCAAAGCCCACATACCAGTCCAGGCAGCCCGGGTTGGCCATGGCCTCCTTGTTGACCACCTTGTCCAGCGGCTGGCCCAGCATCAGCTTCTTGATGGGCAGCTCCTGCTTCTTGCCGCTGAGCGTGCGCGGGATTTCGGCCACCTGCACGATCTCGTCGGGCACGAAGCGCGGCGACAGGGCCTGGCGGATGGCGCCCTGCAGGCGCGCGCGCAGGGCATTGTCCAGATCCACGCCCGGGCGCAGCACCACGAACAGCGGCATGTAGCTTTCGCGGCCCAGGTATTCGAGGTCCACGACCATGGAGTCCAGCACTTCGGGCAGGGCCTCGACGGCGCTGTAGATCTCGCTGGTGCCCATGCGCAGGCCGTGGCGGTTGATGGTGGCGTCGCTGCGGCCGTAGATGATGCAGCCGCCCTCCGGGAGGATGCGTATCCAGTCGCCGTGGCGCCAGACCGGGCCCATGGCGGCGGGGCCGTCACCGCCGCCGGGCGCGCGGCCGTGGCCGGCCGGGTACATGTCGAAGTAGCTGGACAGGTAGCGCTTGCCGTCCGCATCGCCCCACAGGTACAGCGGCATGGAGGGGATGGGCTGGGTGCAGACCAGCTCGCCCACCTCGTCGATGACGGGCTGGCCCTGCTCGTTCCACGCCTCCACGGCCGCGCCCAGCTGGCGGCACTGCATGATGCCCGGCTGCTGCGGCAGTTCGCGGTGGCCGCCGATGAAGGCGCCCGCGAAGTCGGTGCCCCCCGAGATGTTGTTCCACCAGATGTCAGGCCGTCCCATGTTGGCGAACTGCGCCGTGCCCCAGCTTTGCACCTCGGGCGACAGCGGCGAGCCCGTGGTGCCCAGGCTGCGGATGCGCGACAGGTCGCCGCACTGGGCCAGGTCCACGCCGGCCTTCATGCAGTTGGCGTAGAAGGCCGCGCCCGAGCCGAAGCTGGTCACGCCGGTCTCGGCCGCGAAGCGCCACAGCACGCCCCAGTCGGGCCTGTCCTTGCTGCCGCCGGGGCTGCCGTCGAAGATCACGCAGGTGGTGCCGCCCAGCAGGCCCGAGACCTGGGCGTTCCACATCACCCAGCCCGTGGAGCTGTACCAGTGGTAGCGCTCGCCCCAGCTGTTGGGGTGGTAGCTGCAGCCCACGTCGTTGTGCAGGGCCTTGAGCTGCAGGGCCACCAGCACCATGCCGCCATGGCCGTGGACGATGGGCTTGGGCAGGCCGGTGGTGCCGCTGGAGTAGACGATCCACAGCGGGTGGTCGAAGGGCAGCCATTCGGGCTCGAAGGCCGCCGTGGCCGCGTCGTCGCGCGCCGTGACCTGGCCGTAGTCGGCGGCATCGGCCAGCCTGGCCTGCAGGTCCAGGTTGGGCACAAGGACCACATGCTCCACGCTGGGCAGGCCTGCGCGCAGCTCCGCCAGCACGGCCATGCGGTCGATATCGCGCCCGGCGTAGTGCACGCCATCGACGGCGATCAGCGCCTTGGGCGCGATCTGGCGAAAGCGGTCCAGCACCGCGTTGGTGCCCATGTCGGGCGCGCAGATGCTCCAGACGGCGCCCAGGCTGGCCGTGGCCAGCAGGGCGACCATGGCCTCGGGGATGTTGGGCAGGTAGGCAGCCACGCGGTCGCCGCGGCCCACGCCCTGGGCCTTCAGGTGCAGGGCCAGGGCGGCGACCTGGCGGCGCAGCTCGGGCCAGGACAGTTCGCGGTGGCGGCCCGTCTCGTTGCGGCTGACCACGGCGGGCATGCCGGCCGCATGGGCGGCATCCACATGGCGCAGCGCCTGGCGCGTGTAGTTGATCTGGGCACCCGGAAACCACTGGGCGCCGGGCATGGTGTTGCGCTCCAGCACGGCCGTGTGCGGCGTGGGCGACTGCAGCGCGTTGTAGTCCCAGATGCTTTGCCAGAAGGCGTCCAGGTCGGTGACCGACCAGCGCCACAGGGCGTCGTAGCTGTCGAACTGCAGGCCGTGGCGCTCGCGCAGCCAGTCCTGGTACAGGCGGATCTGGGGGATGAAGGCAGGGGTGTGGCTCATGACCGGCCACGGTACGCGCGCGCTGCCCGCGAGCCCAGACGGGAAAGCCACTAGCCTGGCACCTGGGCGACAAAGTCTGCGGGCCGGATCGCGTATCTGCGCACAAACACTGGGAAAAAATTTCCGCTCGCCCCCTCCTGCCAGAAAACAAATGCCTCTAATATCGCGCCAATTTTTTACAAGGAGCGATGCCACATGGGCCTTTTCCAATGGACGGAAAAATCCGCCAACCAGCTGCAACGGGGAGGCGTGATCGGCCCCGATGAGCGCCTGCCCTGGCCCCAGACCGGGCTGATGGGCATACAGCACGTGATCGCCATGTTCGGCTCCACCGTGCTGGCGCCCATCCTCATGGGGTTCGATCCCAACGTGGCCGTGCTCATGAGCGGCATCGGCACGCTGATCTTCTTCCTGATCACGGGCGGCAAGGTGCCCAGCTACCTGGGTTCGTCCTTTGCCTTCATCGGCGTGGTGATCGCAGCCACGGCCTATGGCGGCAAGGGCGCCAACGGCAACATCGGCGTGGCGCTGGGCGGCATCATTGCCTGCGGCGCGGTCTATGCGCTGATCGGCCTGGTGGTGCAGATGGTGGGCACGCGCTGGATCGAGCGCTTCATGCCGCCCGTGGTCACGGGCGCCGTGGTGGCCGTGATCGGGCTGAACCTGGCGGCCATCCCCGTCAAGAACATGGCGGCCAACAACTTCGAGTCGTGGATGCAGGCCCTGACCTTCGTCTGCGTGGGCCTGGTGGCCGTGTTCACGCGCGGCATGGTGCAGCGCCTGCTGATCCTGGTGGGCCTGATCGCCGCCAGCCTGCTGTACGGCCTGTTCACCAATGTGCTGGGCATGGGCAAGCCCGTGGACCTGTCAGGCGTGGCCAATGCCGCCTGGTTCGGCCTGCCCCAGTTCCACGCGCCCGTGTTCAGCGGCCCGGCCATGGTGCTCATCGTTCCCGTGGTCATCATCCTGGTGGCCGAGAACCTGGGCCACATCAAGGCCGTGACCGCCATGACGGGCAAGAACCTGGACCAGTACATGGGCCGGGCCTTCATCGGCGACGGCGTGGCCACCATGGTCAGCGGCGCGGCCGGCGGCACCGGCGTGACCACCTATGCCGAGAACATCGGCGTGATGGCCGCCACGCGCATCTACTCGACGGCCGTGTTCTTCGTGGCCGCCGTCCTGGCCGTGCTGCTGGGCTTCTCGCCCAAGTTCGGCGCGCTGATCCAGGCGATCCCGCTGCCCGTGATGGGCGGCGTGTCCATCGTGGTCTTCGGCCTGATCGCCGTGGCCGGCGCCAAGATCTGGGTGGACAACCGCGTGGACTTCTCGCAGAACAAGAACCTGATCGTGGCGGCCATCACCCTGATCCTGGGCACGGGCGACTTCACGCTCAAGTTCGGCGACTTCGCGCTGGGCGGCATCGGGACCGCGACTTTCGGCGCCATCATCCTGTACGCGCTGCTGGATCACGCACGCGACGATCAGCCACTGATTCATTGAATGTGAGCACACGCAAACATTCTTTGAACCTTTGACTGCGCGGCAGGGCCTTTACGGGGAAACCCGAGGGCCCCTGCCAGCGCTGCTACCATCGGTTTCCGGAGATATACCGCCCTTGCGTTCTTGCATGGGGCGGTTTTTTTTAGGCTTGCAAGCCAGCACTGCGGCACCCTGCCGGCTGGAGCGAGCCGTCAGCCGGAGCCATAGATGTCCCTCGCAGACCGCGTACGTTTCCCAGAATTCCTTTCGCGCACCATGACGGCCGAGCAGGCCGCCGCCCTGATCCCCCACGGCGTCAACGTCGGCATGAGCGGGTTCACGGGCGCGGGCTACCCCAAGGCCCTGCCCCAGGCCATCGCCCAGCACGCCAAGAGCGAACACGCGGCCGGCCGGCCCTACAAGATCAATGTCTGGACCGGCGCCTCCACGGCCGCCGAGATGGACGGCGCCCTGGCCGAGGCCGGCGCACTGGGCCAGCGCCTGCCCTTCAACACCGACCCGACCTGCCGCGCCAGGATCAATGCCGGCGAGATCGACTTCATCGACATGCACCTGTCCCACGTGGCCCAGCATGCGTGGTTCGGCTTCCTGGGCCCCATGAGCGTGGCCGTGGTCGAGGTGCTGGGCGTGACCGAGGACGGACGCCTCATCCCCTCCACCGCCGTGGGCAACAACAAGACCTGGCTGGAGATTGCCGACAAGGTGATCCTGGAGGTCAACACCAAGCCGCCGGCCAAGATGGAAGGCATGCACGACATCTACTACGGCACGGCCATCCCGCCGCGCCGCGTGCCCATTGCCCTGACCCATGCCGATGACCGCATCGGCGAGCCCTACCTGCGCGTGGACCCGGCCAAGGTGGTCGCCGTGGTCGAGACCCACAAGGGCGACCGCGACAACGTCTTCGCCCAGCCCGACGCCAACTCCAACCTGATCGCCGCGTCCATCATCGACTTCCTCGCGCACGAGATGAAGATGGGCCGCCTGCCCAAGGAGATGCTGCCCATCCAGTCGGGCGTGGGCAACGTGGCCAACGCCGTGCTGGCCGGCCTGCTGACGGGTCCGTTCGAGAACCTGCTGGGCTTCACCGAGGTGCTGCAGGACGGCATGCTGGACCTGCTGCGCGCGGGCAAGATGAGCCGCGCCTCGGCCACCTCGATCTCGCTGTCCGGCAGCGCCTACAGGGACTTCGAGGAGAACATCGACTTCTACCGCGAGCGCATCATCCTGCGCCCCCAGGAGATCAGCAACCACCCCGAGCTGGTGCGCCGCCTGGGCGTGATCGCCATGAACTCCATGATCGAGGCCGACATCTACGGCAACATCAACTCCACCCACGTCATGGGCACGGGGATGATGAACGGCATCGGCGGCTCAGGCGACTTCGCGCGCAACGGCTACCTGTCCTTCTTCGTCACGCCCTCGGTGGCCAAGGGCGGCAAGATCAGCTGCATCGTGCCCATGTGCTCGCACGTGGACCATACCGAGCACGACACGCAGATCATCGTCACCGAGCAGGGCCTGGCCGACCTGCGCGGCCTGTCGCCGCGCAAGCGCGCCCAGGTCATCATCGACCGCTGCGCCCATCCCGACTTCCGCCCCCAGCTGCAGGACTACTTCGACCGCGCCCAGCGCCAGGGCGCGCTGCACACGCCGCACATCCTGGGCGAAGCGCTGAGCTGGCACCAGCGCTTTGTCGAAACGGGCGACATGCGCGCCTGACCCGCACAAGCGCGCCAGCGCGCAGTCTCCTGGGCTACAGGCAGCCATCGGCATGGCTGCCCGGACTGGCGTAGCATGCAAGGACGGCCCACGGGGCCGTCTTTTTCGTTGCACCCACAGGACTTCTCCCATGCCGATCTGGAAGCGCAGCTTCACCCTTGAAGACATCACCTCGCTGAGCGCCGACACGGCCGTCTCGCACCTGGGCATCGAGTTCACCGAGATCGGTGACGACTTCCTGCGCGGCCGCGTGCACGTGGACCAGCGCACCTGCCAGCCCTACGGCATCCTGCACGGCGGCGTGAACGTGGTGCTGGCCGAGACCCTGGGCTCGGTGGCCGCGGCCTGCTCCATCCCCGAAGGTTGGCGCAGCGTGGGCCTGAACGTCTCGGCCAACCATGTGCGCGCCGCGCGCCAGGGCTGGGTCACGGGCACGGCCCGCCCCGTGCACCTGGGCCAGACCACCCATGTCTGGGCCATCGAACTGCACGACGAAACCGGCCGCCTGACCTGCACCTGCAGCCTGACCATGGCGCTGCTGCCGCCCACGCATGCGCAGAACGTCAAGCTCGCGGCGCAGCCGCCGGTGGCGGCCCAGCCCTGACAGCTTGATGGACCGAGAACCGTCGCGCTCTCGGTCACGTTGCTGTTGTCCGTTGTATTTCTTCTTCAGTTATTGATAATTGCCTAATCAATACAACAGACTCCGGCATGCCCGCTCCTGGCTCCGCGCTCGAACAAGCCGTTCTGGCACTGGCCGAACAACGGCCGCTGCTGCGCGCACGCGACCTTGCCGCGCTTGGCCTGCCGACCATGGCGCTGAGCCGGCTGGTCGCGGCAGGCCGCCTTGAACGCGTTGCACGCGGCCTGTACAGCCTGCCGGGCCGGCCGCTCAGCGAGCACCGCTCGCTGGCGGAAGTGGCCCTGCGCGTACCGCAAGGGGTGGTCTGCCTGCTGTCCGCGCTGCGGGTCCACGGCATAGGAACGCAGGCGCCCTTCGAGGTGTGGATGGCCATTCCCCATCACTCGCCCACGCCCCGCATAGACCAGCCTGCATTGCGCGCCATCCGCATGTCCGGTGCGGCACTGTCCGAAGGCGTGGAAACCCTGCAGATCGATGGCGTCGGTGTCGCCGTCTTCAACGCATCGAAGACCGTGGCCGATTGCTTCAAGTACCGCAACAAGATCGGCCTGGATGTGGCGCTGGAAGCACTGCGCGACGGATGGGCACAACGCAAGCTGACGGCCGACGCGCTCTGGCACTACGCAGCCATCGACCGCGTCAGCAATGTGATGCGCCCCTACCTTGAAAGCATCGCCGCATGAGCCGCGATATCGCAGCCTCGATCCGTGCACGTTTGAAGCAATGCGCGGACGCCCGCAGGCAGGACTTCAACCTCACGCTCACCTACTATGGCCTGGAGCGCCTGCTGTACCGCCTGTCCATCTCGCCCCATGCGGACAGCTATCTGCTCAAGGGCGCACTGCTGTTTGCCATCTGGTACGAGCAGCCGCACAGGCCGACCCGCGACGCCGATCTGCTGGGCTTTGGCCTGGACGACGTTGACTCGGCGGTGAGCGCTTTCCGCGAGATCTGCCGGATTGCCGTGGACGACGGCATTGCCTTCGATGCCGCGTCGGTGCGTGGAACCACCATCCGCAAGGAAGCCGGCTATGGCGGAGTACGGATTGACCTGCGCGCCACGCTGGACGGTGCACGCATCACGCTGCAGGTGGACATAGGCTTCGGCGATGCCGTGACACCATCGCCACAAGCCATCCGCTACCCCGTGCTGCTCGACGGCCTGCCCGCACCGCAACTGCGCAGCTACCCCAAGTACACCGTGGTGGCCGAAAAACTCCACGCGATATGCCTGCTGGGCATGGCCAATACCCGGATGAAGGACTACTTCGATCTCTGGGTATTGATGACCGAAGGCACGCTGGACCCTGCCGAACTGCGGCGCGCCATGGCAGCGACCTTCGAGCGCCGCCAACTCGCGCTGCCCGCAGGCCTGCCAGCCGGATTGAGCGATGGCTTCAGCAGCGATGCGGCCAAGCAGGCGCAGTGGGCCGCCTTCCTGAAGAAGAACCGGCTTGAAGCGCTGGAGCTGGCCCCTGTCGTGGCAAGGCTGCGAGAGGAATTCCAGCAATGCGGCATCTTCTGATACCGCCTGGAAGTCCTCCACATCCCCCGCCATCTCAAACCCCCAGCAACTCCGACAGGCGCTCCGGCTGCGCCAGCAGCTCCCGCGAGTCGGCCTGCAGCGCCAGCCGGCCCTTGGCCATGACGACGGCGCGGTCGGTGTGGGCCAGAACCTTTTTGTAGTCGCGGTCCACGATCAGGGTGGAGATGCCGGTGCTGCGGATGGCGGCGATCACGCGCCAGATTTCGGCGACGACCAGGGGGGCCAGGCCTTCGGTGGCTTCGTCGAGGATGAGCAGGCGCGGGTGCGTCATCAGCGCGCGGCCTATGGACAGCATCTGCTGCTCGCCGCCAGAGAGCTGGTCGCCGCCGTTGGACAGCCGCTCCGCGAGCCGGGGGAAGGTGTCGAGCACGCGCTCCAGCGTCCAGTGGCGCTCGCCCTGCAGGCCGGGGCGGGCGCTCATGACCAGGTTCTCGCGCACGCTGAGGTTGGGGAAGATGCCGCGCCCCTCTGGCACATAGCCAATGCCCAGCCGCGCCATGCGCTCGGGCGGCGCGCCCGTGCAGTCGCGGCCATCGGCACGCAGGCGGCCGGAGCGTGCCGGAACATAGCCCATGAGCGTGCGGATCAGCGTGGTCTTGCCCATGCCGTTGCGCCCCAGCAGGCCCACGGCCTGGCCCGCGCCCAGCGCCAGGCTCACGCCCTGCAGGATGTGGCTGTCGCCGTAGTAGGTATGCAGCTCGTCGATGGCGAACATGGGCTCAGTCATGGTCTTCTCCCAAGTAGGCTGTACGCACGACCGGATCGACACGGATCTGCGCAGGCGTGCCCGTGGCCACCACGCAACCGTTGACCATCACGGTGATGCGGTCGGCGATGCGGAACACGGCGTCCATGTCGTGCTCGACCAGCAGTACCGCATGGCCGCGCTTGAGCTCCTGCAGCAGGGCCAGCATGCGCTCGGTCTCCTCGGCGCCCATGCCGGCCAGCGGTTCGTCCAGCAGCAGCACGCGCGGGCCGGTGGCCAGGCACATGGCCACTTCAAGCTGGCGCTTGGCGCCGTGGCTCAGCGTGCCGGCCACGGCCTGGGCCTGCCCGGCCAGGCCCGCACGCTCCAGGGCCGCATGGGCCTGGCGCAGGCTGGCCGCGCAGCGCTGTGCGGACAGACCCAGCTGCCAGGGCCTGAGCGCCATCTGCGCCTGGGCCGCGAGCCGGCAGTTCTCCAGCGCCGAGAACTCGGGAAAGATGGTGGTGCGCTGGTAGCTGCGGCCCACGCCGGCACGCGCACGCCGGGGCTGGGGCATGCGCGTGACGTCCTGGCCGGCGAGCGCAATGCGCCCCGCGCTGGCCGCCAGTTCGCCCGAGAGCATGTTGACCAGGGTGGACTTGCCCGCGCCGTTGGTGCCGATCACGGCATGGACCTCGCCCTCGTGCAGGTCCAGGTCCACGTCGCCCACGGCCGTGAGCCCGCCGAAGCGGCGCGTGAGGCCGCGCACCGAAAGCAGTGCCGCATCAGCCATGTCCGGCCTCCTTGTGATGGACCTCGTTGTGCACTCCAGCGCGTTGCCGTGCAAGGCCCGCCAGCCCGATCAGCCCCATCAGTCCTTTCGGCAGCAGGGCCACGAGCACGATGATGGCCAGGCCCAGGCTCAGCTGCCAGTGGTCGGCCATGGGGCCGACGATGGCATGCGTGGACAGCACCTCCTTGAGCGCGATGAAGGCCACCGTGCCCAGCACGGCGCCGCGCAGCGAGCCCAGGCCGCCGAGGATGACCATCAGCAGCACCTCGCCCGAGTGGTGCCAGGACAGCAGCTCGGGGTTGACCACGGCATCGCGCACCGCCAGCAAAAAGCCTGCCACGCCAGCCAGCATGCCGGCCAGCACGAAGGCCGCGAGCTTGTACCCGTAGGTGG
Source organism: Delftia sp. WSY_16 (assembly GCF_043104415.1). Taxonomy (NCBI): domain Bacteria; kingdom Pseudomonadati; phylum Pseudomonadota; class Betaproteobacteria; order Burkholderiales; family Comamonadaceae; genus Delftia; species Delftia sp. WSY_16. Next base: position 249,013 of record NZ_JBICKS010000037.1, read on the forward strand.
TGAAGCCGGCCGCACGCATGCGCTGTTCGTTGACGCGTATGCCCGCCAGCGCCGCGCCGAAGCGCGACTGGCGCAGCCCGGCCAGGAAGGCATAGACCAGCACCAGGGCGGCCAGCACCACGTAGTACTGCACGCGCGGGATTTCCATGTCGATGGCGCCCAGCGCGGGCCGGGCCATCAGGTAGATGCCATCGCTGCCGCCGCCGATGCCCGTGTCGTGGACCACGAAGTAGGCCATCTGTGCGAAGGCCAGCGTCACCATGATGAAGTAGATGCCGCGCGTGCGCAGGCTCAGCAGGCCCACCAGCAGCGCATAGCCACCCGAGGCCAGCAGCGCCCAGCCCAGCATGGCCGGCAGGCTGCCGCCCTCGTTGCCTGCGGACAGCACGGCGGCATAGGCGCCCAGGCCCATGAAGGCCGCATGCCCCAGACTCACCAGGCCCGTGCCGCCCACCAGCAGCTGCAGGCTGAGCGCGAAGATGGCCAGGATCATGGTCTTGACCACCAGGCCCGACAGATAGTCCGACCACCAGGGGCCGGCCAGCGCCAGCAGCGCCACGCAGGCCAGCGGCACGGCGCAGGCCTGCCATCGGCAGGCGCGCTGCGGCATCTCTACGGGCTGCACAGGCTGCAGGGGCTGCACGGCAGCTGCCAGTAGCGCCGGAGAAGGATTGGATACGGCCATTGTTCAGCTCCTTTGCCCCATCAGGCCCTGGGGCCGCCACACCAGCACCACCGCCATCAGCAGGTAGACGCTCATGCCGCTGAGCTCCTGGAAGAACAGCTTGCCGAAGGTATCGACAAAGCCCACCAGCAGCGAGGCCAGCAGCGCGCCCGTGATCGAGCCGATGCCGCCGATCACCACCACCACGAAGCAGATGATGAGCACGTTGCCGCCCATGCCCGGATAGACCGAACTCATGGGCGCGGCGATCATGCCCGCCAGTGCCGCCAGCGCCACGCCGATGGCGAAGACGATGCGGTACAGGCGCTTCACGTCGATGCCCAGGCCGCGCACCATGTCGCGGTTGCTGGCGCCCGCGCGCACCATCATTCCCAGGCGCGTGCGGTGGACCACCCAGTACAGCGCCAGCGCCACCAGCAGGCACACGCCCGAGGCGAACAGCCGGTACCACGGATAGCTCATGAGCCCGCCCAGCGAGAAGCTGCCCGACAGCCAGCCGGGCAGCGGCACGCCATGCACGTCGTTGCCCGCCAGCAGCGAGCGCAGCTCCTCGAACACCAGGATCAGCCCGAAGGTCATCAGCACCTGCTGCAGGTGCTCGCGCTCGTAGAGGTAGCTGAAGAAGGCCCACTCCAGCGCATAGCCCAGCACCACGGTCAGCGCCACGCCGGCCAGCAGCATGGTGATGAAGTGCTGGCCCAGCAGCGGGGACAGCGCAAAGGCCATGTAGGCGCCGATCATGTAGAAGCTGCCATGGGCCAGGTTGATCACGCCCATGATCCCGAAGATCAGCGTCAGGCCGGAGGCCAGCAGGAACAGCAGCAGCCCGTACTGGACGGCGTTCAGGCACTGCACGAGAAAGGTGGCAAGGTCCATGGCGATGTCCGTATGCGTCCGTATATGAGTGCGCCCCGCGCCTCACATGCGGCAGCCGCGGCCGGTATCGCCCAGGGCCTTGATGGCCACGCCCATGCGCTGGTTCTCCTTGCCCACGACCTTGCGCAGGTACATGTCCTGCACGGGGTTGTGCGACTTGCTGATGGTGAAGTCACCGCGCGGGCTGGGAATGGTGGCCTTCTCGATGGCCTGGCGGAACTCGGCCTTCTTCGCGATGTCGCCGCCCGCCGCCTTCAGGCCCACGCCCAGCATCTGGGCGGCGTCGTAGCCCTGCACGGCATACACATCGGGCATCAGCTTGTAGGCCTGGGCATAGGCGGAGCGAAAGCGCCGGTCGCGCTCCGTGCCCAGCTCGTCGGCGTAGTGCAGCGTGGTCAGCACGCCCTGGGCGGCCTCGCCCTGGGCCTCCAGCGTGCCGTCGGTCAGAAAGCCCGAGCCGTACAGCGGGATGGTCTTGTGCAGGCCGGCCGCGTGGTAGTCCTTGACGAACTTGACGGCGCCCGCGCCCGCGAAGAAGGCAAACACCGCATCGGGCCTGGCGGCCGCGATCTCGGTCAGCAGGGCCTGGAACTCCACGTTGGGAAAGGGCACGGTGAGCTGCTTGCTGACCTTGCCGCCCTCCTTCTCGAAGCCTTCCTTGAAGGCATTGGTCATCTCCTCGCCGGCCGCGTATTTCCAGGTGATGGTCATGGCGGTCTTCCTGCCTTCCTGCCTGGCCGCCACCACGCCCATGGGATAGGAGGACTGCCAGTTGGAGAAGGACGAACGGAAGATGTTGGGCGCGCACATGGCGCCCGTGACCGCATCGGCGCCCGCATTGGGCACGATGAGCACGGTGCCGCTTTCCTTGGCCGCGCGCGCCATGGCCATGGCCACGCCCGAATGCACGGTGCCCACCAGCACATCGACCTTGTCGCGCTTGATCAGGCGGTTGACGTTGTCCGTGGCCTTGGCCGGATCGGACTCGTCATCGACCTTGAAGAACTCGATCTCGCGCCCGCCCAGCCTGCCGCCCTGCTCGTTCACGAACATGCGAAAGCCGTTCTCTATGGCCGAGCCCAGTGCCGCATAGGTGCCGCTGTAGGGCAGCATGAAGCCGACCTTGATCCTGTCCTGCGCATATGCGCCGCAGGACAGGGAGGCCGTCAGGGCGAGGGCTGCCCAGTGTTTGCGATCGGTGTTCATGCGTGTCTCCTTGTGGTGGATGGGTCTTGCTTTTGTCAGGGGAATCGGAAGGGGCCGTTCAGCCGACGCTGGCTTCGCGTTCACGCAGGCGGAAACGCTGGATCTTTCCGGTGGCGGTCTTGGGAAGTTCGTCCACGAACTCGATGAAGCGCGGGTACTTGTAGGCGGCCAGGCGCTGCTTCACGAAGGCCTTGAGTTCAGCCTCGGTGGCGGTGCAGCCGTCCTTGAGCACGACGAAGGACTTGGTCTTGAGCAGGCCGTCGGCGTCGGTCTTGCCGATCACGGCGGCCTCCAGCACGGCCGGGTGCTGCATCAGCGTGGCCTCGACCTCGAAGGGCGAGACATAGATGCCGCTGACCTTGAGCATGTCGTCGCTGCGCCCGGCATAGGTGTAGTAGCCATCGGCGTCGCGCACGTACTTGTCGCCGCTCTTGAGCCAGCCGCCCTGGAAGGTCTCGCGCGTCTTGTCCCGGTTGCCCCAGTACATGAGGGCGGCGCTGGGGCCCTGGATGAACAGGTCGCCCACCTCGCCATCGGCCACGGGGCGGCCGTCCTCGCCGCGCAGTTCCACGCGGTAGCCGTCCACGGGCTTGCCCGTGGTGCCGTAGCGGATGTCGCCGGGCCGGTTGGACAGGAAGATGTGCAGCATCTCGGTGGAGCCGATGCCGTCCACGATGTCGGCGCCGAAATGCGCCTTGAAGCGCTGGGCGATCTCGGCCGGCAGCGCCTCGCCGGCCGAGGAGCACATGCGCAGGCTGACCTGCTCGCGCGCGGGCAGCAGGGGCGAGGCCAGCATGCCCGCAAAGCCCGTGGGCGCGCCGAAGAATACCGTGGGCCGGTGCTGCACCCAGCGCGCGAAGGTGGCCTCGGGCGTGGGCCGCTCGGCCATCAGCAGCACGGTGGCGCCCACGCTCAGCGGAAAGCTCAGGGCATTGCCCAGGCCGTAGGCGAAGTAGAGCTTGGCGGCGGAAAAGCAGATGTCGCCCTCGCCCAGGCCCAGCACCGGGCCGCCATAGAGTTCGGCCGTCCAGTACGGATTGGCATGCGTGTGGACCGCGCCCTTGGGCTTGCCCGTGGAGCCCGAGGAATACAGCCAGAAGCCCGGGTCATCGCCCAGCGTGGGCGCCGGTGCGGGCAGCGGCGGCTGCGCCGCCAGCCAGGGCTGCAGGGGCGCGAAGCCTGCGGCGCGCGCCGCCGCTTCGTCGCCGGCCACCCAGACATGGCGCACCTCGTTGGGCGCCCGGTCCAGCGCCTGGCGCAGCAGGGGCAGCAGCGCATCGCAGGTCAGCACGGCCTGGGCGCGGCTGTGGCCCAGCATGTAGGCGTAGTCGTCGGCCGTGAGCAAGGTGTTCACCGCCACCGGCACCACGCCCGCATACAGCGCGCCCAGAAAGGCCACGGCCCATTCATGGCGGTCGTGCATGAGCAGCAGCACGCGCTCCTCGCGATGGATGCCCGCCGCCAGCAGGCCGCTGGCCATGCGCCGCGCCTGCTGCTGCAGCTGGCCGTAGCTCAGCGTGCCGTGGTCGTCGATGTAGGCGATCTTGCCGGGCCGCCCCTCATTGAGCGCGAACAGGTGCGCGGCGAAATTGAAGGGCTGGGTGAAGTCGATCATCGGGGTCTCCTTCGACATCGGGCATCCGGCCCGACTTGTGATCTTCCGCACAACATGCAATATTGTGCGTGCACCGAAAAGATAGTTAGAACACCACCGAGCGTCAAGCACTATATTGCATGGCTGGTGTTAACCCCGACTGTTTATCATTCACGCCCTCTTCAAGGAAACTCTATGGACCAGTTCGAGACGGCAGCCCAGTCCGCCGGGGCGGCGGATTCCCTCTCAGAAGCCCCCAGGAACCAGGTGCTGCAGGCGCTGGGCGAGCGTGTGCGCAGCCTGCGCTCGCGCCGGGGCATGACGCGGCGCGCCCTGGCGGCGGCGGCCGATGTCTCGGAGCGCCACCTGGCCAACCTCGAATACGGCACGGGCAATGTGTCGGTACTGGTCCTGCACCATATTGCACAGGCCCTGCAATGCTCCATGGCCGAGCTGCTGGGCGACGTGACCACCACCAGCGCCGAATGGCTGCTGATCCGCGAGCTGCTGGAAGGCCGCGATGAAGAGGACCTGCGCCGCGTGCGCCTGGCCGCAGGCGAGCTGCTGGGCACGGCGCCCAGCGACCGCCAGCGCCACACGCGCATCGCCCTGATCGGCCTGCGCGGCGCGGGCAAGTCCACGCTGGGCCGCATGCTGGCCGAGCAGCTGGGCGCGCCCTTCCTCGAACTCAACCAGGAAATCGAGCGCATTGCGGGCTGCAGCGTGCGCGCCATCCACGACCTGTACGGTGCCAACGCCTACCGCCGCTACGAGCGCCGCGCGCTGGAGGAAGCCGTGCAGATCTACAGCGACGTGGTCATCGCCACGCCGGGAGGCATCGTCTCGGACCCGGCCACCTTCAACGAGCTGCTGTCGCACTGCACCACGGTCTGGCTCAAGGCCCAGCCCGAGGAGCACATGGCCCGCGTCGTGGCCCAGGGCGACACCCGCCCCATGGCCGCCAACCCCGAGGCCATGGACGATCTGCGCAGCATCCTCGAAGGCCGCGCCGGCTTCTATGCCAAGGCCGACCATGTGGTGGATACCAGCGGCCAGACGCTGGAGCAGAGCTTCGATCAGTTGAAGGCACTGTTCCTGCCCGCACGCTGAGACGGCGGCAGCAACCCACGGCATCCAGGCCCCAGGCCTGGATTTTTTTCGCCTGTACTGGCTGGTGTTTACCCTGGATATGGCCAAGACACGCACTATCGTGCGTGTTGTTGCGTGCATTTTCCGGATGAATCTGCATAATTGTGCCTGCACCGTATCTGCGACTGCACTATTTTTCATCCAAGAGGCCGTCCATGCACCCGTCCAACCCCACTGTCGATTACCGCACCGAGCCCGCCCAGTACCGCCACTGGTCGTTCACCGTCGAGGGCGCCATCGCCCGCATGCAGCTGAACATCGCCGAGGACGGCGGCATACGGCCCGGCTACAAGCTCAAGCTCAACAGCTACGACCTGGGCGTGGACATCGAGCTGCACGACGCGCTCAACCGCATCCGCTTCGAGCATCCGCAGGTGCGCACCGTCATCGTCACCAGCGGGCGCGACCGCATCTTCTGCTCGGGCGCCAACATCTTCATGCTGGGCGTGTCCAGCCATGCCTGGAAGGTGAACTTCTGCAAGTTCACGAACGAGACGCGCAACGGCATCGAGGACAGTTCGCGCCACTCGGGCCTGAAGTTCCTGGCCGCCGTCAACGGGGCCTGTGCGGGCGGCGGCTACGAGCTGGCCCTGGCCTGCGACGACATCGTGCTGATCGACGACCGCTCCTCCTCCGTCTCCCTGCCCGAAGTGCCGCTGCTGGGCGTGCTGCCCGGCACGGGCGGCCTCACGCGCGTGACCGACAAGCGCCATGTACGCCATGACCTGGCCGACATCTTCTGCACCAGCGTGGAAGGCGTGCGCGGCCAGCGCGCCGTGGACTGGCGCCTGGTCGATGCCGTGGCCAAGCCCGCGCAGTTCGACGCCGTGGTGGCCGAGCGCGCCCAGCGCCTGGCCGAAGGCAGCACGCGCCCCGCCAACGCGCAGGGCATCACGCTCACGCGCCTGGAACGCGAGGCCACGGACGATGCGCTGCACTACCGCCATGTCAGCGTGCAGATCGACCGCGCGCGCCGCAGCGCCACGCTGACCGTGAAGGCGCCCACGCTTGGGCAAGGCCCGCAGCCGGCCACCCTCGAAGCCATCGAGCAGGCCGGCGACGCCTGGTGGCCGCTGGCCATGGGCCGCGAGCTGGACGACGCCATCCTGCACCTGCGCACCAACGAGCTGGACGTGGGCACCTGGCTGCTCAAGACCGAAGGCGATGCCGCCGCCGTGCTGGCCGCAGACGCAGCCCTGCTGGCCCACCAGGACCACTGGCTGGCGCGCGAGACGCTGGGCCTGCTGCGCCGCAGCTTTGCGCGGCTCGATGTGTCCTCGCGCACGCTGTTCGCGCTGATCGAGCCCGGCTCCTGCTTCGTGGGCATGCTGGCCGAGCTGGCCTTCGCGGCCGACCGCGCCTACATGCTGGTGCTGCCCGATGACACCGAGCGCGCCCCGCGCATCCAGCTGGACGAATTCAATTTCGGCCTGCTGCCCCTGGTCAACGACCAGTCGCGCCTGCAGCGCCGCTTCTACGAGGAGGCCGCGCCGCTGGAGGCCGCGCGCGCCGCCACGGGCCGCGCGCTGGACGGCGACCAGGCCCTGGCCCTGGGGCTGGTCACGGCCGCGCCCGACGACATCGACTGGGACGACGAGATCCGCATCGCCATGGAAGAGCGCGCCGCCATGTCGCCCGATGCGCTCACGGGCCTGGAGGCCAACCTGCGCTTTGCCAGCCGCGAGAACATGGTCACGCGCATCTTCGGGCGCCTGTCGGCCTGGCAGAACTGGATCTTCAACCGCCCCAATGCCGTGGGCGACAAGGGCGCTCTCAAGCTCTACGGCACGGGCCAGAAGGCCGGCTTCGACTTCAACCGCGTCTGACCGCAGGCACGCCCCGAAACATCCACGGAGACCCCACCATGAGCGCCATCAACTACAGCGAGAAGATCCCCAACAACGTCAACCTCGGCGAAGACCGCACCCTGCAGCGCGCGCTGGAGAGCTGGCAGCCCAACTTCCTGAACTGGTGGGGCGACGTGGGCCCCGAAGGCTCCACCGACTACGACGTCTACCTGCGCACCGCCATCAGCGTGGACCCGCAGGGCTGGGCCCAGTTCGGCCACGTGAAGATGCGCGACTACCGCTGGGGCATCTTCCTGAACCCGGCCGAGGCCGACCGCAGCATCCACTTCGGCGACCACCTGGGCGAGAAGGCCTGGCAGGACGTGCCCGGCGAGCACCGCGCCAACCTGCGCCGCATCATCGTCACCCAGGGCGACACCGAGCCCGCCTCGGTGGAGCAGCAGCGCCACCTGGGCCTGACCGCGCCGTCCATGTACGACCTGCGCAACCTGTTCCAGGTCAACGTGGAGGAAGGCCGCCACCTGTGGGCCATGGTCTACCTGCTGCACAAGCATTTCGGCCGCGACGGCCGCGAGGAGGCCGAGGCCCTGCTGGAGCGCCAGTCCGGCGACGAGAACAACCCGCGCATCCTGGGCGCCTTCAACGAGAAGACGCCCGACTGGCTGTCCTTCTTCATGTTCACCTACTTCACCGACCGCGACGGCAAGTTCCAGCTGGCCGCGCTGGCCGAGAGCGCCTTCGACCCGCTGGCGCGCACCACCAAGTTCATGCTGACCGAGGAGGCCCACCACATGTTCGTGGGCGAGTCCGGCGTCTCGCGCGTGCTGCAGCGCACCTGCCAGGTCATGAACGAGCTGCGCACCGACGACGTGGGCCGCCTGCGCGCGGCCGGCGTGATCGACCTGCCCACGCTGCAGCGCTACCTGAACTTCCACTACAGCGTGACCATCGACCTGTTCGGCGCCGACCAGTCCAGCAATGCCGCCACCTTCTACAGCAGCGGCCTCAAGGGCCGCTACGAGGAAGGCAAGCGCGCGGACGACCACCGCCTGCACGACCAGCACTACAAGGTGCTGGAAGTGGTGGACGGCAGGCTGCAGGAAAAGGAAGTGCCCATGCTCAACGCGCTCAACGAGGTGCTGCGCGACGACTACATCAAGGACTCCAACGCGGGCGTGGGCCGCTGGAACAAGGTCATGGAAAAGGCCGGCATCGATTTCCGCCTCACCGTGCCGCACAAGGCCTTCAACCGCCAGATCGGCGCGCTGGCGGGCGTGCGCATGAGCCCCGACGGCCGCGTGGTCAGCGAGCAGGAATGGCGCATGCGCGAGGGCGAATGGCTGCCCTCGGACGCCGACCGCGCCTTCGTCGCCTCGCTCATGGGCCGCTGCGTGGAGCCGGGCCAGTTCGCGGGCTGGATCGCGCCGCCGGTCATGGGCATCAACCGCCAGCCCGTGGATTTCGAATACGTGCGCTTCAACTGAAGCGCCGCGCCAGCAGGGAGTCGCCCATGACAGTCGCCTTGGTAGAACACGGCATCCTCACCCAGCACCTGATCGACCCGGAGATCTGCATCCGCTGCAACACCTGCGAGGCCACCTGCCCCGTGGGCGCCATCACGCACGATGACCGCAACTACGTGGTACTGGCCGAGCAGTGCAACGGCTGCATGGACTGCGTCTCGCCCTGCCCCACGGGCGCCATCGACAACTGGCGCAAGGTGCCGCTGGCAAGCGCCTATCCCGTGGCCGAGCAGCTGCTCTGGGACGAGCTGCCCGAGGAGCTGCCGCCTGAGGCGCTGGTTCAGGCACTGGCTCAGGCACGGACCCAGGCACAGGACGCAGCGGACGCGCCCGCCGCCGAGGACCTGAGCCAGACCCAGGCCGTGATCGCAGCGGCCGCCACGCGCGGTGCGGATGCGGCCCGGCCCGATGACCAGGCCGATACCCAGGTGTTGCGCAGCGCCAGCTACGGCGCCACCGTGCCGCCCTGGTCAGCCGCCCATCCGTACACCAACCTGCATGGCCCCAGAAGCCCCGTCACGGCCACCGTGGTCGGCAACCTCAACTGCACGGAGGCGGGATTCGACAGCGAGACCCACCACATCGTGCTGGACTTCGGCAGCCAGCCGTTCCCCGTGCTCGAAGGCCAGTCCATCGCCGTCATCGCACCCGGCACCGACGCCCAGGGCCGCCCGCATGTGGCGCGCCAGTACTCGGTGGCCAGTGCGCGCAATGGCGAGCGGCCCGGCTACAACAACCTGGCGCTGACCGTGAAACGCGTCACCCAGGACCACCAGGGCCGCCCCGTGCGCGGCGTGGCCAGCAACTACCTGTGCGACGCACGCATCGGCGACAGGGTCCAGGTCATAGGCCCGTTCGGCCAGTCGTTCCTGATGCCCAACCATCCCCGCTCGCACATCGTGATGATCTGCACGGGCACGGGCAGCGCCCCCATGCGCGCCATGACCGAATGGCGCAGGCGGCTGCGCAAAAGCGGCAGGTTCGAGGGCGGCAAGCTCATGCTGTTCTTCGGCGCACGCACGCCGCAGGAGCTGCCCTACTTCGGCCCGCTGCAAAGCCTGCCGCGCGACTTCATCGACAACAACCTGGCCTTCTCGCGCGTGGCCGGCCAGCCCCGGCGCTACGTGCAGGACCTGCTGCGCGAACGTGCGGCCGACCTGGCGGCCCTGCTGCGCGACGACAACGCGCACTTCTACGTCTGCGGGCTCAAGAGCATGGAGGAAGGCGTGGTGCTGGCACTGCGCGACGTGGCGCAGCAATCGGGACTGGACTGGGAGCAGGTGGGCGCGCGCCTCAAGCGCGAAGGCCGGCTGCATCTGGAGACTTATTGAATCGCCACAGGCCCATACGCATCGCTGGCCAGGGCCTGGGCCAGTATCCAGGCAGGGTCCACCAGCTCGGCACCGCGCGCCAGCGGCGACTGCGGCAGGGCCAGCGGGATCTCGGTGCAGCCCATGATCACGGGCACATCGCCATGGCGCTGCAGCAGCGGCGCCAGCACCTCGCCGAAGCAGCGCGCGGCCAGGTCCATGTCGCCCTGCTTGACGCCGTCGTAGATGCCCTGCATGAGCCGCACGCGGCCCTGCGCATCGGGCTGCAGCGCGGTGATGCCGCACTCGGCCAGTGCCGCGTCGTACAGGCCGCTGTCATAGGTGCCCTGCGTGGCCAGCACGATGGCCTGCTGCGCGCCGCCGGCCTGCAGGTGCAGGGCAGCCTGGCGCGCGATGTGCAGCACATGCAGCTGCGGAAACAGCGCCTGCAGCTGCCCATGCCAGGCATGGGCCGTGTTGCAGGCCAGGGCCACGCTGCGCACGCCCAGCGCCGCCATGCGGCCCACGCCCTGCAGCAGGTGCTGGGCCGGCCCCGTGGGCGACTGCGGGTCCGCGCGCAGCGCGGCGCTGCGGTCGGGCATGGGCAGTTGCACCAGCCAGTGCTCGGGATAGGCCTGGTCATGCACGGGCAGGCCCTGCTGCTGCAGGTGCGCCGTGCAGGCCTGCACAAACAGGCGCACGAAATCCGCGCCTGCGGCCGGGCCCATGCCCCCGAGAATGCCCACCGCGCGCGGGGGCTGAAGCTGCTGCTGCATGCTGCGATCCGAAATCAAAAAGCAGGTTTGTCGCTGAGGTCCTGCAGGTTTTTCTGCAATTGCTCGCTCATCGGCAGGCCCAGGGCCACGTTCCTCGGGGCAATGGGCTGCATGAACCACTTGTCATACAGCCTGGCGAACGCGCCCGACTTCATCATGTCGCCGATCACGCCATCGACCAGCTGCTTGAACTGGGCATCGTCCTTGCGCAGCATGCAGGCATAGGGCTCGACCTGCAGCGAGTCGGCCACCACCTCGAAGTCCCCGGGGTTCTTGGCCGTGGGGATCAGGCCGAAGAGCAGGATGTCGTCCATGCCGAAGGCCGCGGCGCGGTCGTTCTCCACCAGCAGGAAGCCGTCCGCATGGTCCTTGGCCATGACGATGTTCATGCCCCAGGCCTTGTCGGCATTGGCCTTGCGCAGCACCTGCAGGTTGGTGGTTCCCGTGGTGATGGCCACGGTCTTGTCCTTGAGGTCGGCGTAGTTTTTGATGCCCGAACTCTTCTTCACCAGCAGCCGCGTGCCCGTGTAGAAATGGTTGATGGCAAAGGCCACCTCCTTGCCGCGCACCGTGTTGTTGGTGGTCGAGCCGCATTCCAGGTCGATGGTGCCGTTGGCCAGCAGCGGCATGCGGTTCTGCGAGGTCACGGCCTGCCACTGCACCTTGAGATCGGGCCGGTTCACCGCCTTCTTCACGGCCTCGGCCACGGCCTGGGACATCTCCACCGTCATGCCGATGGGCTTGCCGTTGTCCAGGTAGCTGAAGGGCACGGACGACTCGCGGTAGGCCAGCGTGATGCGGCCGCTGTCGCGCACCTTGGCCAGCGTGTCGGCATGGGCCGCAGCCAGGCCTCCCAGGGCCAGGGCCGCGCACAGCGCGGTGGTGTGAAGTTGCATGCTTGTCTCCTCGTCTTTGGTGGATGTGCGGCCAGTGTAGGAAGGGCGGCGGCCTTTGCGGAATGACAATATCGGGCCGGTCCATGCCCGCCGGTTATGGGCTGTCGCCCTGCCCTGAGCAGCAGCCCCCGGCCATAACATGCGTGCATGGCCCGTGTGCCAAATGCCATGGCCCGGCCTGCCGCGCGCGGCCTACAGTGCGGCTGCATGGAGAAACGATCAATGCATGTCTGCATCGTGGGCGCCGGCATCGTCGGCCTGGCAACGGCCTGGGCGCTGCGGCAGGCCGGCCACCGCATCACCGTGCTGGACCGCGCACCGGGCCCCGCCCAGGGCGCCAGCGGCGGCAATGGCGCGCAGCTGAGCTATTCCTACGTGCAGCCGCTGGCCGATCCCGGCATCTGGAAGATGCTGCCCCGCCTGCTGCTGCAAAAGGATTCGCCGCTGGCCTTCCGCCTGCGCGCCGACCCCGCGCAATGGGCCTGGGGACTGCGCTTTCTGGGCGCCTGCAATGCCCATGCCTCGGCCGAGGGCACGCGCGCCCTGCTGGCCCTGGCCGCCGAAAGCCGCCAGGCCTTCGAGTCGCTCCAGGCCGACGAAGCACTGGCCTGCGACCTGCACACGCCGGGCAAGCTGGTGCTCTACCCCACCCAGCAGGCGCTGGATGCCGCCGCGCAGCAGGTGGCACTGCAAGCGGGCCTGGGCGGCGCGCCGCAGCGCATCGTCAACGCCGCCGAAGTGGCGCGCATCGAACCCGCGCTCGCCGGCTACGCCCAGCGCATTGCAGGCGCCGTACACACGCCCAGCGAGGCCGCCGCCGACTGCCGCCTGCTGTGCGAGCAACTGGCCGCCCGGCTCACCGCGCGCGGCGCCGAACTGCGCTACGGCGTGGAGCTGCAGGGCTTCGAGCGCGAGGGCGACGCCGTCACCGGCCTGCGCACCGCCGCAGGCCCGTTGCCGCTGCGCGCCGACCACTACGTGCTGGCCAGCGGCTGGGAAAGCGCGGTCCACGCGCGCCAGCTGGGCCTGCGCATTCCCGTCTACCCGCTCAAGGGCTACAGCATCACCGCCGATGCCGCCGCGCAGCTGCCGCACGCCGCGCCCCGGGTCAGCGTCACCGACACCGCACGCAAGGTCGTCTTCGCACGCATCGGCGAACGCCTGCGCGTGGCCGGCATGGTGGAAATCGTGGGCCACGACACAGGCACCGACCCGCGCCGCATCGCCAGCCTGCGCCGCTCCACGCAGGAGGTCTTCGCCGACCTGCCGCTGGACGGCAACCTCCACCCCTGGACCGGCATGCGCCCCGCCACACCCACCGGCCTGCCCCTCACCGGCCGCCAGCGCGGCGGTCCGCGCAACCTGTGGCTGCAGACGGGGCATGGCGCGCTGGGGCTGACGCTGGCGTTCGGGTCGGCGCAGAGGCTGGTGGGGCAGATGGAGCAGGCCTGAAACCCGCAGGCCTCAACCAGCCAGCAACTCGCGCAAGGCCTTGCGCATTTCCTCGGTCATTGCCCGCGCCAGCACCGACCCCGGCCGCTGGGGCAGGCTCAGTGCATTCACACCCACCGTGATGCGCGGCAGCAGGGGCACGACATGGACCTTGCGGCGGTCGGCGGCCAGGGCGGTGCAGCCGTCCATGATGGCGGCGCCCAGGCCGTACTCGGCCATGGACAGGGCCGCGTGGTAGGTCTGCACGGTGACCACGGGCGACAGGCCCACGCCGTGCTCGCGGCAGGCCTGGCCCAGGCGCATGCCCAGCGGGTCGCGCGCATCGAGAGCGACCACGGGCAGCTCGGCCAGGTCCTTGAGCTCCATCCCCTCTTCGCGCACGCGCGAGGGCGGCAGCAGGCCCTTGGGCAGCACGCAGAACATGTCCACCTCGGCCAGCAGCTCATGCTCCAGCGCGGGCTGGCCCACGGAGCTGATGACGAAGCCCACGTCGGCCTCCTGCAGCAGCAGGGCCGAGACCACCTGGGGCGTGTGCAGCGCCTGCACATGGACCTGCACCTGCGGGTGGCGGCGCCGAAAGCCGGCCACGGCGCGCGGCAGCACCTCGCGGCTGAGCGCGAAGACGGTGAGCACGGTGAGCCGGTCCGCTGCCCGGCCATGGCGCAGGTTGTCGGCCAGACGCTGGACCTCGTCGAGCTGCTCGAACAGCTTCTCGATGTGGGGGAACAGCGCCAGCGCCTCATTGGTCGGCGTGAGCCGCCCGCGTGCGCGCTGGAACAGCGCAAAGCCCAGCTGCAGCTCCGCATGCTGCAGGGTGCGGCTGACGGCCGGCTGGGTGATGTTGATCAGCCGTGCGGCAGCGCTGACGCTGCCGGTCTGCATGACGGCATTGAAGACCTCGATGTGGCGCAGGCGCATGGGCCGTCCTCAGCACGGTCACTCTTGAGCGGACTGCGCGCGCGCCAGCCGCTCGCTTTTCCAGTACACGTCGTCGCCGCCATCCATGCGGTTGAGCACGCGTGCCAGCACGAACAGCAGGTCGGACAGGCGGTTCAGGTACTGGCGCGGCGCGGGCCGCATGGCCTCGCCCTGCTCCAGCGCCACCACCATGCGCTCGGCACGGCGCGCCACGGTGCGGCAGACATGGGCCTGGGCCGCTGCGCGGCTGCCGGCCGGCAGGATGAATTCCTGCAGCCGGGGCAGCTGCGCGTTGTAGTGGGCCAGCGCTTCATCGAGCTGCAGCAGGGCGTCGTCCTTGAGCAGTTCATAGCCGGGAATGGACAGCTCGCCGCCGAGGTTGAACAGCTGGTGCTGCACATCGACCAGCAGCTCGCGCACGTCGTCGGGCAGGGCCTCGCACAGCAGCAGGCCGATGTGGGAATTGAGTTCGTCCACATCGCCCATGGCGTGCGGGCGGCCGCTGTTCTTGGAGACACGCGTGTTGTCGCCCAGGCCCGTGCTGCCGTCGTCTCCGGTGCGCGTGGCGATCTGTGTCAAACGGTTGCCCATGGGGGTTCTCCTTGGCGATGCGGGGGTGGGAAGCCGGACCCGTAACGGCCCAACACCCAATTGTGCGTTACAGGCGGCACGCAAATGTTGTAGCAGGCAACAGCCGGCAAAAGTGCTGGCCCTGCTGCGCTGCAACAGGTGGAATGCAGTCATGTTCCACGTTCGACAAGGAGTTCGACACATGACCTCTCAACTGCGCAAAGTCTCCGGTTTTGAAATCCGCAGCGTGATGTTGTTCGCGGCCATTTCGCTGGGCAGCGTTGCTGCCATGGCGCAGGCTCCGTCCACGGCACCGCAGCCGACGTTTGGCGGCGGCTCGGCAGCAGGCGTGCAATCTGCGCCAGCACCCGCAGCACCAGCGGGCGGCGCCAACGAGGTGCAAGCCGCATTCGACCGCGCCGACACCAACCGGGACGGCAAGCTGAGCAAGAAGGAGGCCGAGGCCCTGCCCGCCGTGAGCAGCAATTTCGCCCAGATCGATGCCGACAAGAACGGATCGCTGTCGCGCGATGAATTCAGCAAGGCTGTCCAGCCGCGCTGACACCCGGATGCCTGGCGGCTGACCCACACGGTTGGGCGACAGGGCCGGTGGTATTCTTTCCGGTTCCCCCTGGAGAACACCGATGAACGCCCCTGTCGCCCCCGTCCGCCTGCAGCCTGACTTCGCTCAGCGCCCCATCCCCGAAGCCTTCCTCCAAGCCCTGGCCCAGCGTTTCGGCGCCCAGTGCTCCACGGCTTTGGCGGTGCGCGAACAGCACGGCCGCGACGAGGGCGCCATCCAGGCGCCCCCGCCTGCGGCCGTGGTCTTTGCCGAAAGCACGCAGGACGTGCAGGACGCGCTGAAGCTGGCCGACCAGCATGCCGTGCCGGTCATCCCCTACGGCGCTGGCTCCTCGCTCGAAGGCCATCTGCTGGCCGTCGAGGGCGGCATCAGCCTGGACCTGAGCCGCATGAACCGCATTCTCTCGGTCAACACCGAGGACCTGACGGTCACCGTGCAGCCCGGCATCACGCGCAAGCAGCTCAACGATGCCATCAAGGACACGGGCTTCTTCTTCCCCATCGATCCCGGCGCCGATGCCTCCATCGGCGGCATGACCGCCACGCGCGCCAGCGGCACCAATGCCGTGCGCTACGGCACCATGCGCGAGAACGTGCTGGCGCTGGAACTGGTCACGGCCAGCGGCGAGCTGATGCGCACCGGCACGCGCGCCAAGAAAAGCAGCGCGGGCTACGACCTCACGCGCCTGATCGTGGGCAGCGAGGGCACGCTGGGCGTGGTCACCGAGATCACGGTGCGCCTGTACCCGCTGCCCGAGGCCGTGAGCGCGGCCATCTGCTCCTTCCCCAGCATCGAGGCCGCCGTGCGCACGGTGATCCAGACCATCCAGATGGGCGTGCCTATTGCCCGCGTGGAGCTGGTGGACGTGAACTCGGTGCGCATGGTCAACGCCTACAGCAAGCTCACGCTGCGCGAGGAACCCATGCTGCTGATGGAGTTCCACGGCTCGCCCACGGGCGTCAAGGAGCAGGCCGAGATGGTGCAGGACATCGCGGGCGAGTTCGGCGGCAACGCCTTCGAATGGGCCGAGCGTCCCGAAGACCGCACGCGATTGTTCACGGCCCGCCACAACGCCTATTTCGCGGCTGTCTCCAGCCGCCCCGGCTGCCGCTGCATCACCACCGACGCCTGCGTGCCCATCAGCCGCCTGGCCGATGCGCTGCTGGACTCGGTGCGCGAGGCCGACGACAGCGGCATTCCCTACTTCCTCGTCGGCCACGTGGGCGACGGCAACTTCCACTTCGGCTACCTGATCGACCCGGACAACGAGGACGAGCGCTCGCGCGCCGAGCAGCTCAACCACCAGCTGGTGTCGCGCTCCATTGCGCTGGGCGGCACCTGCACGGGCGAGCATGGCGTGGGCATCCACAAGATGGATTTCCTGCGCGAGGAAACCGGCGACGGCGCGGTGCAGATGATGCGCTCCATCAAGCAGGCGCTGGACCCGAAGAACATTCTGAATCCCGGGAAAATCTTCAGCCTCTGAGTCCCTCCACCTCGGCTTTCTCGCGCAGGAAGTCGATCAGCGTGGTGATGGCCCGCGTCTGGTAGCGGGACGGCATGTACAGCAGGTACTGGCGCGTGGCCAGAAAGTCCAGGCTGCCGGGCGGCAGCGGCAGGCGCTCAAGCGCGCCGCTGGCCAGTTCGGCCGCCACCATGTAGCGCGGCACCACGGCCACGCCCAGGCCCTGCAGCACGGCATCTCGCAGGAAGTGGAAGTTGGGCGACATCAGGCGCGGGCGTATGCGCAGCTCGGTGGGCCGGGCGCCGTTCATGCCCGCCGTGCGCAGCTTCTGGCCCGTGAGCGCCGAGGTGATCAGCGGCACGCGCTTGAGCGCCAGCAGCGAGTCGGGGTGGCCATGCTGCGCCAGGAACTGCGGCGTGGCGCAGGCCTCGTAGAGGACGTCGCCGAGCTTGCAGGCCACCAGGCTTTCGGGCGGCTCGGTCATCACGCGCACGGCGAAGTCCACCGCGCCCTGCATCAGGTCCTCGATGTCGTTGTCGAAGATCACCTCCAGCGTGATGCCCGGGTGCATGCGCATGAACTCCGTCAGCCAGCCCGACATCTGCAGCTGGCCGTAGCCGCTGGGCACGCTCAGCCGCACGGTGCCCTGCAGGCTCTGGCCCAGGCTGTCCACCGACTCGGCCGCCGCCATGACCTCCTGGCGTATCGCCCGTCCATGCGCGTACAGGCGCAGGCCCAGCTCGGTGGGCTCGACCTGTCGCGTGGTGCGGCGCAGCAGCTGCTGGCCGATCTGGCGCTCGAACTGGTTGAGCCGGTGGCTGACGTTGGCGCGGCTCATGCCCAGGCGCACGGCGGCGCGGCTCAGGTTGCCGGCTTCGATGATGTCCACCAGCAGGGACAGTCCGCCCAGATCCATTGTCAAACCTCAGTACACACAATGTCCATTTTTTAGCACGATTGTCAAAGTCCATAAACGAATGAAGAATGCGGGCCTGCCCGGGCATCACCGGCCCGTTGCGGTTTTCGTGGTTCGACAAGGTTTCGCATGAGTGCTCTCCCCTCTTCCCTGCCGCTGGACGGCGTGCGCGTCCTGGATCTTTCGCGCGTGCTGGCCGGCCCCATGTGTGCCATGGCGCTGGCCGACCTGGGTGCCGATGTCGTCAAGGTCGAGCACCCGGGCCGCGGCGACGACACGCGCGACTGGGGCGTGCGCGTGGGCCAGCGCAACACCTCCTACTTCAACAGCGCCAACCGCAACAAGCGCTCGGTCACGCTGGACCTGCAGGCCGAAGAGGGCCTGCGCATCGCACGCGAGCTGGCGGCCGACAGCGACGTGGTCATCCAGAACTTCAAGGTCGGCGGCGCCGAGAAGCTGGGCCTGGGCTACGAGCAGCTGTCGCAGTTGAACCCGCGCCTGGTGTACTGCTCCATCTCGGGCTACTCGCGCAGCGGCCCCGAGGCCACGCGGCCCGGCTACGACCTGGTGGTGCAGGGCGAGTCCGGCATCATGGCCATGAACGGCGAGCAGGGCCAGGGTCCGCTGAAGTTCGGCGTGGCCGCCGTGGACATGTTCACGGGCATGTACTCGGCCCAGGCCATCCTGGCCGCGCTCTACGAGCGCGAGCGCAGCGGGCGCGGCCGCCATGTGCAGATGGCCCTGTACGACTGCGGCCTGATGATCACCAGCTACTACGGCATGGAGGCCTTGCTCAAGGCCGGCGACCCGCCCAAGTTCGGCAACGCCCATCCGTCCATCGTGCCCTACGGCGTGTTCGAGGCGGCCGACGGCCCTCTGGTCATCACCGTGGGCAACAACGGCCAGTTCCAGCGCTTTTGCACCGACGTCATCGCCAAGCCCGAGTGGGCCGCCGACGAGCGCTTTGCCACCAATACCGCACGCTCGGCAAACCGCGATCTGCTGATGCCGCTGGTGCAGGCCGAGCTGCTGCGCTTCACGCGCGCCCAACTGCTCGAATGCCTGGCGGCCGCGCAGATTCCCTGCGGCGAGGTGCTGGGCCTGTTCGAGGCCCTGAACTCGCAGCGCACGGCCGACGCCGGCCTGCTGCACCGCTTCGAGGACAGCGAGGCCGGCAGCCAGTCCGTGCTGGCCCCGCCCTATGCGCTGGACGGCCAGCGCCTGCCCGTGCGCCGCCCGCCGCCGCACCAGGGCGAACACACCGACGAGGTGCTGCAGCAGCGCCTGGGCCTGGACGAACAGGCCCGCGCCGCGCTGCGCGCCAAAAACATCATCTGAGAGCGCGCAGACGTTCCCACCCAGACCGCTCCACGGCTCTCACTTCCACCCCTTCCCGCTTGAGGAGACATATGACTTCCACCCCCTTCCAGGCCTCGCGCCGCCAGATCCTTTCCGCCGCCTGCGCCACCGCCATCGCCACGCTGGCCCCCGCCGCACGGGCCCAGAGCCAATGGCCCGACAAGCTGATCAAGCTGACCGTGGCCTTCCCGCCCGGCGGCCCCACCGACACGGCCGCGCGCATCGTCGCGCAGCGCCTGACCGAGCGCCTGGGCCAGACCATCGTCATCGACAACCGCCCCGGCGCCTCGGGCTCGGTGGGCACGGCGGCCTTCATCAAGTCGCAGCCCGACGGCTATTCGCTGTCCATGTTCGGCATGCCCGCGCTGCTGGCGCCCATGCTGTTCAACAACAACCTGTACGACGTGCGCAAGGACTTCCTGCCCGTGGCCACGGTCTATGACCTGCCCATGGCCATCGTCATCAACCCGCGCGAGCTGCCGGACGTGACCAACCTGCAGCAGCTGATCGAGCACGCCAGGAAGGCCAAGCCGGCGCTGAACTACACCAGCTCGGGCACGGGCAGCTTCGGCCACCTGTCCATGGAGCAGCTCAAGGACCTGGGCGGCTTCGACATGCAGCACGTGCCGTACCGCGGCAGCGCGCCGGCCGTGACCGACCTGATCGGCGGCCAGATCGCCGTGATGTTCGCCGACGTGGTCGCGGCCCTGCCCCACATCCAGGCCGGCAAGCTGCGCGCCATTGCCGTCAGCTCGCAAAAGGCCAAGCAGCTGCTGCCCAATGTGAAGTCGGTGGCCGAGCAGGGCTTCCCCGGCTTCGACGCCGACACCTGGGGCGGCCTGATCGCCCCGCTGAACACGCCTCCCGCCGTGGTCCAGCGCCTGAACCAGGAGCTCAAGCTCATCCTGGCCGAGCCCGAGCTGCAAAAGAAGATGCTGGCCGCAGGCGCCATCGCCACCTACCAGGACGGCGCGGCCATGAAGGCGCGCCTGAATGCCGACTTCACGCGCTGGAGCAAGATCGCGAAAGACAAGAACATCTCTTCGCAGTAAGAACACAGAGCGCCCCACGATGCGCCTTCAGGGCATGCCGCAAGGCATGCCCTTTTTTGCTTTTTGACCCCGCCATCCGCAGCGTGCGCCAGGTTTCGCTGCCGGGCCGCCCCAAGGCGAAACGCGGCCCCCTCGGGGGGCGCCCGGCCAGGGGCAGCGGACCATGCGAAGCAGGGGGAGCGTGGGGGCTACTTCGACAGATCCATGATCATGCGCGTGGCCAGGTACAGGCGCGGCACGATGGTGTTCAGCTGCACATACTCCGCATCATTGGAGTGCGCGCCGTAGCCGCTCAGGCCAAAGCCCTCGATGACGGCACCCTTGGCCTTGAGTGCCGCAAACGCCGCGTCGGTGCCGCCGCCCGTGGCCTTTTCCATCACGCTCATCTTCAGGCCCAGCTCATCGCTGTAGATGGTCTGCGCCTGTTTGGCCAGGCTGCGCGAGGCCTCGTTGGCCTCCAGCGGCGGGCGGCGCACCTCGAACTTGAGCTGCACCTTGCTGGCGTCCAGCAGCTTGTGGCCCACCTTGGCCTGCATGGCCTGCTCCAGCGCCGTGAAGTCGGCCACGCGCAGCGCGCGGGCGTCGGCCTGGGCCGTGGCCTCGGCGGGAATGACGTTGCGGTTGGTGCCGGCCTTGGCCACGGTCCAGTTGAGCTTGAGGCCGGTCTCGGGCTTGGACAGGTCCTTCATCTGCAGCAGCTGGTGCGACAGCTCGTACAGCGCGTTCACGCCGTCCTCGGGCTTGGCGCCCGCGTGCGAGGCCTTGCCCTCGACCTTGAGGTAGGCCGCGCCGATGCCGCTGGTGGCCAGGCGCACGCCGCCGTCGGTGCCGCCGCCTTCGAACGAGAAGACCGCATCCTGCTCGGCGCCCATGCGCGTGATGGTGCTGCGCGCGCCGGGCGAGCTGATTTCCTCGTCGCTGTTCATCAGCACGGTCAGCGTGCCGTAGTTGTCGAAGCCCAGCTGGCGCAGCATGGCCACGGTGTGCAGGATCAGGGCCACGCCCTGCTTGTCGTCGGCAATGCCCAGGCCGTAGGCGCGCTCGCCGTCGATGCGAAACGGCTGGTCCTTGAGCATGCCGCGCAGGTAGACCGTGTCCATGTGGGCGATCAGCATGATGCGGCTGGTGCCCTTGCCCTTGAACTCGGCATGCACCATGGGGCCGATCTTCTCGGGCGTGTCACCCAGCCGGTAGACGTCGGTGGGCTGCAGGATCTCGACCTTGCCGCCCTGCTCGCGCAGCTTGCCGGCCACGTAGTTGGCGATCTGCTCCACGCCCTCCATGTCCTTGCTGCCCGACTCGATGTGCACCAGGTCGCGCAGCGTGTCCAGCAAGGGCTGCTGGTGCTTTTGCGCCAGCGCCTGGATATCGGCCTTGGGCGCAGCCAGGGCACTGCCGGACAGGCCGGCCATGGCAAGGGCCAGCGCCAGCGGGGCGCTGCGGAACATGAGGGAAAGCGGTGCGAAGGCGGAACGCATGGACAGGTCTCCTGTGTTGAAAAAGTTGTGCCTGCACGATAGCAGGCGCCGCGCAGGGCGCACGCAATTGGCGTGCCTGTTTTGTCCATCTCTGCGCCCAAAGCAAAGGCCCCGCAAGCCTGGGCCTGCGGGGCCTTGTGGGGAGCGCGACCCGGTATCAGCCCGCGCTCAGCGCCATGCCGCTTTTCCGGCTCACGCCATCGCCCACGACCACGGCCGACACCACGCTCAGCACCAGGGCAATGGCCGATCCGTAGAACACGCCGTGGCTCATGCCGTGGTCCAGCATGTAGCCGAACACCGGCGCGGCCAGGCAAAAGCCCAGGTCCAGGCCCGAATACACCGTGCCGTAGACGCGACCGGTGGCGCCGGGGGGCGCGGCGCGCTTGATCAGCATGTCGCGCGAGGGGCCGGCCAGGCCCGTGCCCAGGCCCGCGATGGAGGCCACGGCCACGGCCGCCATGGCCGGCAGCCAGCCCGTGCCGACCAGGAACAGCGCAACACCCGAGCCCAGCATGCAGATGGAGATCACCTTCTCCAGCCGCTGCACGCGGCCCACGAGGAAGCCACCGGCCAGCATGCCTGCCGCGCCGCACAGCATGTAGCCCGTGACGATCAGCGCCGTCACGCTCAGCGGCAGTCCGTACATGGACTGCATGGCGGGGCTGGCAAAGCTCTGGATGGCGCTGAGCGCGCAGGTGCTCCAGAAGAAGAACGAGAAGCACAGCCAGACCGAGGGCAGCTTCAGGAAGGCCATGGGATGCTCCTGCGGCACGGCGGCCGCAGCGGCACGCGCCGCCGGGGCCAGGGCATCGGCCGCACGGTCGTCCAGCGCCTCGCGGTTGAGCACCATGATGGTGAGGATGACGGCGGCCAGGGCCGCGCCGCACAGGCAGGCCAGGCGCCACGAGCCCGTGGCCGTGGTGATGCCCGCCATGAACAGCGGCGCCAGCGCCCAGCCGATATTGCCCGACAGGCCGTGCACCGAGAACGCATGGCCGATGCGCTTGGCCGACACGCGCTTGTTGAGGATGGTGAAGTCCACCGGGTGGAAGGGCGCATTGCCCAGGCCCGCGAAGAAGGCCGCCAGCAGCAGCATTCCATAGCCCTGTGCCAGGCTGGCGACCACGCCCGCCACGGTGAAGCTGCCCAGCGCCGCAAACAGAATGGGGCGCGCGCCGAAGCGGTCCACGGCAAAGCCGGCCATGGCCTGTCCCACGCCGGAGACCACGAAGAACAGCGACACCATCACGCTGAGCTCGGCATAGCTGTAGCCGAACTCGGCGATCAGCCACGGGAACAGCGGCGGCAGCAGCAGGTGGAAGAAATGCGAGGAACCATGCGCCAGGCCGATCAGGCCGATGGTGCGCACATCGCTGCGCAGCGGGTCCGGCGCCACGGCGTCCGGCATGGAAGAGGAAGAGGCGGTCATGGGCCGCATCTTAGGCAGCAGCGTTTCGTCTTGTATGCGATAGTCTGCCAACTTCTATCGCAAACATGCCAATGCCTGTCTCCACGCACGGCACCCCTGCCGACACTCTTGCCGACACCCTGCCCAGCGCCTGCCCCGCAGCCGCACTGCGGTCGGTGCGCAGGGCCCGGCCGATGGAGCCGGTGGAGGCCCTGCATCCGCACCTGTTCGTGCCCACGCCCCAGCGCCCCGTGCGCGCCAAGCAGCATCGCCTGTCGGCACGCACGCGCGTCATACCGCACAGCCACAGCTGGGCACAGATCGCCATCTCGCTGGACGGCGTGCTGCACCTGTCGGCCCCCCAGGGCACGCTGATCGCCCCACCCTCCAAGGCCGTGTGGATTCCGCCCGGCCTGGTCCACGCCGTGGCCATGGTCGAGGAAGCCGATCTCGTCTCCATCTACGTGCTGCAGGACGATCCGGCACAGGGCCCCGTACTGCCGGACCTCCCGTCCTGCGGCGTGGCCTGCAACCCGCAGGACTGGGCACGCTGCCGCGTGCTGGAGGTTTCGCCGCTGATGCGCGAGCTGATCACGGCCCTGCCCAAGCAAAGCGATGACCAGCCCGCCCCGGACGCCGCCACCCTGCAGCGCGAGCACCATCTGAGCGCCCTGCTGCTGGAAGAGCTTCGCCGGGCCAGCGAAGTCCACCTTGGCGTGAACATGCCCCAGGACAAGCGGCTGCGCATGCTCTGCGAGGCCGTCGTGGCCGACCCCACCCAGCACGAGAGCCTGGCCGACTGGGCGGCAGACACCGGCGCCAGCCCGCGCACCGTGGCCCGGCTGTTCCAGCAGCAGCTGGGCTGCAGCTTCACCACCTGGCGCCAGCAAGTGGTGCTGGCCCACGGCCTGAGCCTGGCCGCGCGCGGCCTTCCCATACAGCAGATCGCGGCCGAGCTGGGATACAGCCCCAGCGCCTTCAGCGCCATGGTGCACCGCACGGTGGGCATGCCTCCGGCACGGTTCTTCGGGCAGCAGGCCGGCTCCGCTGCCCACAGGGTCGGATCAGGCGCTGTATCGCGGCCGACCAGGGAATGACAGGGAGCCATCGCCTCTTCGCGATAGCTGATCCGATATAGGGTTTGCCTAAGGCCAGCCCATGGAATAGGGCGGCGCCCTGCGTGCTCTTATGCCGCATGATCTCCACCGCCGAGTCGCGCTACAACCAGTGGGTGCGCGAGCACTACCGATTCCTGCTGCGCAGCGCCTGGGCGCTGACCGGCTCGCGCGCGCTGGCCGAGGACGTGGTGCAGGACTGCTTCACCAGCGCCTGGCGCTTTCGCCACCAGCTGCGCGAGGCCGCAATGGCGCGGGCCTGGCTGTTCCAGATCATGCGCCGCCATGCCTTCCGGCACCTTGCGCCATCGGCCCATCTGGTCAGCGATGACGAGGCACTGGACCAGCATCCCGCCCCCTCCCCCTCGCCTTCGGCGCTGGATGACCGGCTCGACGTGGTCAAGGCGCTGTCGCGCATCGCCCCCATCCACCGCGAGGTGCTGGTGCTCTATTACTTCGACGACATGCCCACGGCCCAGATGGCAGAGGCCCTGGACATTGCGCCGGGCACGGTGCTGTCGCGCCTGTCACGCGCCCGCGATGCGCTGAAGGCGGCCCTGGAGCAGGCCGCCCCGGCGCCTGCTCCAGAGACTGCCAGCGTGATCCCGCTGCGCCCCACCCCGCTGCGCGCCACCCGATAGCAAGGCTTGAAATGACTGCCCCGGACACGACCGACGAATCGGCCTTCGACCTGCGCGCACGCGCCGAACTGGCCCTGGCCTTCGACCCCGGGCCGCACGGCGAGCCGCCCGCCCATCTGCTGCGCCACACGCCCTGGCATGCGCGCAGCGGCGTGCGCCGGCTGATCGCCGCGCTGCTGGTGGGCAGCTCGGCCGCCACCGCCGTATTCGCCATGCGCCCGCCCGAGCTGGTGCGCGCCGCCATCGAGCACGAGTACTACGAGCGCACGCTGCGCGGCAGCTTCATGCCCGAGGCCGAGGTGGCGCGCCGCCTGGACCTGCCGGCCGGCGAGAAGCTGCCCGGCTACACCCAGCTGATGCGGCCCTGCGACATCGACGGCACGCGCGCCTACCACCTGACCACCTTCTTCGAGAAGGGCGGCATCGTCACCGTGCTGGCCTTCGACCAGCCCCAGCGCCTGGCCGATGGCCAGGGCTGGTGGGCCAACATGCACTGGCAGGTCGTTCGCTCGCGCGAAGGCCGGCCGCTGGTGCTGGTAGCCCAGAAGAAACAGGCCCTGGCCGTGGCCAGCAAGGCCCTGGGCACCCCTGCCCCATGAGATGCCCCATGACACGCCCCATGACAACCACCACGAGGAGACACCCATGAACCACTTGCCGACATCGCCCACCTCCCCCGCGCGCCGCAGCCTGCTGGCCGGCAGCGCCAGCGCACTGGCCGCCGCAGGCCTGGCCGGCCTGCACCAGGGCGCACTGGCCCAAGCCCAGTCCCAGGCACCCGCAGCTGCGGCAGCACCGGCGGCCAAGCCCCTGCCCGGCTACGCGGGCTGGAAGAAGGCCGATGCCCTCATCGTCCACAGCTCCACCACCATAGAGACGCGGCGCGGCGCCTTCGGCACCAGCGTGATCACGCCCAGCGACCAGCTCTATGTGCGCAACAACCTGCCCACACCGCCCGAATCCATCGTGGCCGACCGCGATGCCTGGCAGTTGCAGGTGGGGGGCGTGCGCCAGCCCCGCAGCCTCAGCGTGCGCGAGCTCAAGTCCCTGGGCCTGGAGACCGTGGCCATGGTGCTGCAGTGCTCGGGCAATGGCCGCGCCTTCTTTCCCAGCAAGCCCAGCGGCACGGCCTGGACCGTGGGTGCGGCCGGCTGCGTGGTCTGGAGCGGCGTGCCCGTGCGCGAGGTGGTCAACGCCCTGGGCGGCGTGGCCGACGGCGGCCTCTACATGACCGGCACGGGCGGCGAGGTGCTGCCTGCAGGGCTGGACCCCAAGAGCGTCATCGTCGAGCGCTCGGTGCCGCTGTCGGCCATGGAAGACGCGCTGCTGGCCTGGGAGATGAACGGCGAGCCCATCCCGCTGGCCCATGGCGGGCCGCTGCGCCTGATCGTGCCCGGCTACACCGGCGTGAACAACATCAAGTACATCAAGCAGCTGGCCTTCACGCCGCGCGAGAGCGAGGCCCACATCATGTCCCACGGCTACCGCATCTCGCCACCCGGCAGCAAGGGCGACCCGAGCCAGCCCTCGGTGCAGGAGATGAGCGTCAAGTCCTGGATCAACTCGCCCCTGCCCGAGGACGGCGGGCAGGCCGCCGGCCTGGTGCAGATCCACGGCGTGGCCTTTGGCGGCATGGACGCCGTCAAGGGCGTGGAGGTGTCCACGGACGGCGGCAAGAGCTGGCAGGCCGCGCGCCTGGTCGGCCCCGACCTGGGCAAGTACGCCTGGCGCCAGTTCGTGCTGCAGGCGCGCCTGCCCAAGGGCACGCATGTGCTGGCCAGCCGCGCCACCGACGCGCGCGGCCGGGTCCAGCCCGAGACGCGCGGCGAAAACCAGAGTGGCTACAACAACACCAGCTGGGCCGACCACGCCGTGACCGTCACCGTGGCCTGAACACGGCCCGCGCGCTCATCCCGCCCCCTTCTCTTCACTCCCGTCACCTCCCGCACACGGCGCCAGACCGTGGCGGGCCCGTACCCCCATTGCCATGTTCACGATGAAACACCTGATCCACACCGCCCTGCTGGGCAGCACTTTGCTCGGCAGCGCCCTGCTGTGCGCCCCCGCCTTTGCCGATGAAGCGGCCCAGATGGCCCTGGGCAAGAAGCTGTTCGCCACGGCCACGCCCGCCTGCGCGCTGTGCCACACGCTCAAGGACGCGGGCGCCGAGGGCGCCATCGGCCCCGTGCTCGACGAGCTGCAGCCCGATGCCGCGCGCGTGGCCCGTGCCCTGCGCGACGGCATAGGCGCCATGCCCTCATTCAAGGCCACGCTCAGCGAGGCCGAGATCGCCGCGCTGTCGCTCTACGTGAGCAAGGCCAGCGCGAAGAAGTAGGCGGCACGGCCCCTCACCGCCGTTCCTGCAGCTCCCGCAGGGCCTTTTCGTAAGGCGTTTCCTCGGGCTCGGGAACATGCACCACGGCCTCGCCGGCACCGCCCAGCGGCATGCGGTAGACCCAGAGGCTGTGCCGGCCCGGTCCCTGGCGCTGCCAGGAGGGCTCCACGCCGGGCAGCGCAAAGTCCAGGCTGACCAGCCAGGCGCCCTCGGGCAGCTCCGTGGCGGCCTTGACGGCTGCACGGCCCATGCTTTCAGGGCGCTGGAACAGGTAGACCATCTGGTAGCCGCTCCAGTCGGCCAGCCAGATATCGGCGCGGCGCACGCGGGCCCAGGGGCAGCGCAGCGCGCACAGCCAGCGCAGCGGCCAGCTCCACTCCATGCCGTTGAGCCGCGCCTGCGGGTACTGCCCGCGCAGCGCGCGCAGGCCGTCGCCCAGGCCGCAGCCGGCATCGAGCACGGCCGCGCCGTCCGGCAGCGGCGCGGCATCGGCCAGGCCTTGCAGCGCATCGGCGGGCGTGGGAAACAGCGGCGCATCGCGCCAGGCGTTGAGCGGGTAGACCAGGGCGAGCAGGCCCAGCGCCGCCAGCCACAGCCAGGGGCTGATGGCGGCCAGGCCGCCCGGCCCCCACAGCATCAGGCAGGACAGCGGAAAGCCCGCCGCCACGGCCAGGCGCCGCCACCAGGGCGTGGCCAGCAGGCTGGCGAGCACGCCCAAAAAACAGGCCGCCAGCCAGGCGGCCAGCGGCCCTAGGGTCGATTGCAGCGCGGCGTACACAAGCCAGGCGCCTGCCCAGGCAAGAAGGGCCGGGGCCGGCCAGGGAAGGCGCCGCATCATGCGCGCCCTCCGGCCGGGAGCCGCTTATTGCTGTTGCAGTGCTTGCGAGGTGGCACGGTCGAGGCGGCCGGTCTGCGGCAGGCTCTGGTCGCGCTGGAATTCGCGCAGGGCGTTCTGGGTGTTCTTGCCCATGGCGCCGTCAGGCGTGCCTGCGGTGTAGCCCAGGGCATTGAGCTTTTGCTGCGCGGCGCGCAGCGACATGCCGGCGGCATTGGCGCCCGGAGCCGATGTCTGCGACGGTGCGGCACCGCCGTCCACGCCCAGGCGTCCACCGCCGCCCAGGCCCTGGCCCTTGACGGTCTGTGCCTTGTAGTTGCGCAGCGAGCGCACCATCTGGTTGTAGGCGTCCATGAAGGCGGCGGCGATCACCTTGCCTTCGGCCGTGCGTGTGTAGCCGCCCAGCGAGGCGCCGGCGGAGCCGCCGAACAGCGCGCCCATGCCGCCCCAGTCGGTCTTGGAAGACGAGCCTTCGGAAGCCGACACCTGCACGCCCGAACGGTTGTCCACCAGGGCCAACATGACCGAGGCCTCGCGGGTCTTGGTGGCTGCAGCCAGCGCGCCGAAGATGCCGCCAGCGCGGCCGCCGATGGCGCCGCCCATGCCGCCGGCATCGCTCTGGTTGAAGATCACTTCGGGGGACAGACCGTAGTCGGAGGCCACCATCTGGCCCTTGCCCAGGTTGCTGCCGCCGCGCATTTCGCCCGAGTCCATCAGCGCGCGTTCACGCGCCATGGCGCCCATGCCGGCCGCGCCGCGTTCCACGACGATGAAGCAGTTGGACTGCTGGATCATCAGGCGCAGCAGCTGCGAGGTGGGCGGCAGGCGGTACTGCTGGGTGAGGATGGTGTACCAGCCGGCGGTCTGGTTCTCGACCAGGGAGATGGTGCCCAGCGAGGAATCGCAGCGCTCCAGCTCGGTGTTGGCGTTCTCGGCGCTGGCACCGCCCGCGGCGCCCGTGGCCACGGTCTTGGCTTCCGGCGAACCCATGCGCATGTCGGTGGTCACGCAGCCGGTCAGCGCCACGGCAGCGATGGCAGTCAGGGCAAGATACTTCTTCACGTTGTAATCCTCTTGGTCTGGTCTAGGTGAATCAGCGCCAGGGCAATGGCGTCCACGCACTGGCAGCGTCGCCAGTCAGCGATTACACACAATTACCCCGCATAACAGCGCGCAAATATACCGGGATTCACCCTCGCGAAAAAGCGCTGCTTTGCTGGAGAACGACAGATCACAGAC
The DNA here is from genome assembly GCF_043104415.1 of Delftia sp. WSY_16. Lineage (NCBI taxonomy): Bacteria > Pseudomonadati > Pseudomonadota > Betaproteobacteria > Burkholderiales > Comamonadaceae > Delftia > Delftia sp. WSY_16. The sequence goes on from NZ_JBICKS010000037.1 coordinate 278,205, forward strand.
GGTTACAAGCTGTTGTCATCACTCGGGTGCGTCGCCGCGCAAACGTTCGATCAGCCCGTTGAGCGCATCGAGCGAGCCGAACTGGATCGCCACTTCGCCCATTTCCTGCAGCTTGCCGCCCCGGCGCACGGACTTCTTGATGCGCACTTCGACATCGGCCATGAGCAGGTCGGACAGCTCTTCCTCCACGCGCTTGATGTCGCGCGTCTTGCCTTCCTTCTTGGACTTCTGGCGCACCAGGCTGAAGTCGGCGCCGATCTTCTTGACCAGGGCCTCGGCCTCGCGCACCGACAGCTTCTTGGCCGCGATCTGGTTGCCGGCCGTGATCTGGGCCGCGCGGTCCAGCGACAGCAGGGCGCGCGCATGGCCCATGTCGATGTCGCCGGCCATGAGCATGGTCTGCACCGGGTCGGCCAGGTTCAGCAGGCGCAGGATGTTGGTGGCCGCGCTGCGCGAGCGTCCCACGGCCTGGGCCGCCTGCTCGTGCGTGAGGCCGAATTCCTTGACCAGGCGCGACAGGCCCTGGGCCTCTTCCAGCGGGTTGAGGTCCTCGCGCTGGATGTTCTCGATCAGCGCCATGGCGGCGGCGGCCTCGTCGGGCACCTCGCGCACCAGCACCGGCACCTCGGCCAGGCCGGCGATGCGGGCTGCGCGAAAGCGCCGCTCGCCCGCGATGATTTCGTATTTGCCGGCGTGCTCGCCCTTGGCCAGGCGGCGCACCAGAATGGGCTGCATGATGCCCTGGGCCTTGATGCTTTCGGCCAGCTCGTAGAGCGCGCCCTCGTCCATGTGGGTGCGCGGCTGGTACTGGCCGGGCACCATCACGTCCAGCTGCAGGATGCTGGGCAGCCCGGTCTCGGCCACGGGGCCGCCGGCCTCTTCCTTGTCGTGGACCTTGGGGCCGAGCAGGGCTTCGAGTCCGCGTCCCAGTCCCTTGGGTTTCTTGGTCACCATGGTGTTGTCCTTGTCAAAGCGATGCCAGCAGCGCGTGTCCGCTGTCCCAATCGCCCAGCCCGCTGGCCGTGTTGAGATGGCCCGAAGGCCCTGCATCGACGAATCGTGCGCCCCAGGCATCGGCCATGGCTTGCACGCGCTGGGCGCTGCAGTAAATGTCGTTGTCGCTGCCGACCACGATGGAGGCAAACGGCAGGCGCTGCATCATCACGGGCGACCAGCCAGGCAATTGCTCGCGCAGCTGGGGCTGCTCGGTATCGCCGGGGGCGACCAGCAGCGCGCCACGCACCTTGCGGGCGGCCAGCGGCGAATGCGCAGCCCACCACGCCACAAGGATGCAGCCCAGACTGTGCGCCACCAGCACCACGGGGCGCGGCGCGTCGAGCACCGTCTCCTGCAGCCTGGCGCTCCAGTCGCCGCGCAGCGGACGGTCCCAGTCGTTTTGCTCCAGGCGGCGGTAGCCGTGGCGCTGCTCCCAGCGGCTTTGCCAGTGGTCGGCGTCCGAGTTCTGCCAGCCGGGCAGCAGCCAGACGTCCTCGGCAGCCCACCCGGTCGGCACGCCCTGCCCTGCCGTTTCATGTGAACCTTGCATGGCTACATCTTCTTGATGCGGCGCACCATCTCGTGCGCGAAATCGATGAAGGCCTTGCTGCCCTTGGCGCCCGGGTCGAAGACCACGCCAGGCACGCCATAGCTGGGCGCCTCGGCCAGGCGCACATTGCGCGGGATCACGGTGTCGAAGACCTTGTCGCCGAAGTGCTCCTTGAGCTGGTCGCTGACCTGCTGCTGCAGCGTGGTGCGCGGGTCGAACATCACGCGCAGCAGGCCGATGATCTGCAGGTCGGGGTTCATGTTGGCATGCACCTGCTTGATGGTGTTGACCAGGTCGGTCAGGCCTTCGAGCGCGAAGTACTCGCACTGCATGGGCACGACCACGCCATGGGCCGCGCACAGGCCGTTCAGGGTGAGCATGGACAGGCTGGGCGGGCAGTCCACGAGCACGAAGTCGTAGTCGGCATCGGCCGCCCTGAGGGCGCCCTTCAGACGCTCGTTGCGGCGCTCCAGCGTGACCAGCTCGATCTCGGCGCCGCTGAGTTCGCGGTTGGCGCCCAGCACGTCATAGCCCACGGCCTCGGAGCGCACGGCGGCTTCCTTGACGCTGGCGTTCTCCAGCAGCACGTCGTAGACCGACAGCTCCAGCGCGCGCTTGTCCACGCCCGAGCCCATGGTGGCATTGCCCTGGGGGTCCAGGTCGATCATCAGCACGCGCTGGCCGATCTTGGCCAGGCCCGCAGCAAGGTTGACGGCGGTGGTGGTCTTGCCGACCCCACCCTTTTGATTGGCGACACAGAAGATTTTGGCCATGGTATTTACACGCTTATTTGGCGATGGCCAGCTTGAGGCCAAAACCGATCAGAAACACGCCCGCAGTCTTTTCGAGAACCCGGGAAACCGCAGGATTGGCGCGCATGCGCTCGGCCAGATGCGCGGTCAGCAGCACCACGATCAGGCAATAGAGAAAGGTCAGAGCAGCCACCGTGGCCGCCATCACCGCGAACGTGAGCAGGCCCTGGTGGCTTGCGGGATCCACGAACAGCGGGAAGAAGGCCATGTAGAACACGATGGACTTGGGGTTCATCAGGGTGATCAGGCCAGCCTGGCGAAAGTAGTGGCGCGGCTCGATGTGCAGCACGGGCTTTTCGCCGGGCCTGGCCGTGAGCATCCTGAAACCCAGCCAGCCCAGGTAGGCGGCGCCCAGCCACTGCACGGCATGGAAGGCCGCGGGATAGGAAGCCAGCAACGCGGCCACGCCCGCCACCGCCATCCAGATCAGTACCTGGTCGGCCGCCAGCACGCCGGCGCAGGCCGCCATTCCGGCACGTATGCCGCCCTTGCCGGTGGAGGTGATCAGCGCCAGATTGCCCGGCCCCGGAATCAGCAAAAACAGAAGAATGGCAACAACGAATGCGCTGAAATCGGAGATGCCGAACATGCTGACCCCTGAGCGATGAAAGCTGGGAGTTTATGCGAGGGCCATGGCCAGCGCATGGGGAACATGGCCCCGCCGCAACGCGGCAGTGTGCCATTCGGTAAAAAAATCAGGCTGCAGCAGTGCGCAGCCAGAGGATGCAGCGCTCGGCATCGAGGCCCGGCACCTTCAATGGTTCCACGTGAAACACCTGCACGTCGGCAGGCAGCGCGGCGATTTCCTCGTCGGGGTGCTTGCCCTTCATGGCCAGCCAGGTGCCGCCCTCCTCCAGCGACTGGCGCGACCAGCTGGTGAAGTCCGCCAGCGAGGCAAAGGCCCGGCAGCTGATCAGCGGATAGCGCGTGGTCAACTGCTCCACGCGGCTGTGGATGCCGCGCAGGTTGGGCAGGCGCAGAGTGGCCGCCGCCTGCTGGATGAAGGCCGCCTTCTTGCCCACCGTGTCCACGCAGTGCACGTCGATCTGCGGGCAGCAGACGGCAAAGACCACGCCGGGCAGGCCGCCGCCCGATCCCACGTCCAGCATGGCGGTGCGCCCTGCGCGCGCAGGCATCTGGGCCAGGTGGCGCTGCAGGGGCGGCACGGCGGCCAGGCTGTCGAGCAGGTGGTGGGTCAGCATTTCCTGCGGATCACGCACTGCCGTGAGGTTGTAGACCTTGTTCCACTTGCCCAGCAGGGCCTGGAATTCCATCAGCGTATCGACCTGGGCAGGGGAAAGCTCCAGGCCCAGCGCCCGCAGGCCGGCCTCGAGAGGAGCGCGCAGTTCCTGGCTCATGCGGATGCCTCCTCGCCCTTCGCGTCTGTCACATCAGGGGCAAAGCCGCGGAAGCCCCCCTTCTTCAGGTGCACCATGAGCAGGGAGATCGCCGCTGGCGTCACGCCCGACATGCGCGATGCCTGGCCCAGCGTCTCGGGCCTGTGCTTTTGCAGCGACTGGCGCACCTCGAAGGACAGGGCCGGCACCTGCATATAGTCCAGCTCGGCCGGCAGGCGCAGGTTCTCGAAGTGGGCGGCGCGCTGCACCTCGTCCTTCTGGCGGTCGATGTAGCCTGCGTACTTGGCCGCGATCTCCACCTGCTCGACGACGGAGGCGCTGAGATCGCCCAGCACCTCGGGCTGCACATCGGCCGAGGCATAGCGGCCCTCGTTCAGGCTCATCAGCTTGCCGTAGCCCACATCGGGGCGGCGCAGCAGGTCGAACAGGTTGTATTCACGCTCGATGGACTTGCCCAGCACCCGCTCCGATTCCTCGGGCGCGACGATGCGCGGATTGACCCAGGTGGACTTCAGGCGCTCTGTTTCACGTGAAACAGCATCGCGCTTGCGGCTGAAGGCATCCCAGCGCGCATCGTCCACCAGACCCATGGCGCGGCCCGCCTCGGTCAGGCGCATGTCGGCGTTGTCCTCGCGCAGCTGCAGACGGAACTCGGCGCGGCTGGTGAACATGCGGTAGGGCTCGGTCACGCCCTTGGTGATCAGGTCATCGACCAGCACGCCCAGGTAGGCCTCGTCGCGGCGCGGCAGCCAGGCTTCCTGGCCGCGGCACTGCAGCGCGGCGTTGAGGCCTGCGAACAGGCCCTGGGCCGCCGCTTCCTCGTAGCCGGTCGTGCCGTTGATCTGGCCCGCGAAGAACAGGCCCTGGATCTGGCGCGTCTCGAAGCTGCTCTTGAGCGAGCGCGGATCGAAGTAGTCGTACTCGATGGCGTAGCCGGGGCGCAGGATGTGCGCGTTCTCCAGCCCCTTCATGCTGCGCACCAGTTCGTACTGGATGTCGAAGGGCAGGCTGGTGGAGATGCCGTTGGGATAGAACTCGTTGGTGGTCAGGCCTTCGGGCTCCAGGAAGATCTGGTGGCTTTCCTTGTCGGCAAAGCGGTTGATCTTGTCCTCGACGCTGGGGCAGTAGCGCGGGCCCACGCCCTCGATCTTGCCCGTGAACATGGGGCTGCGGTCAAAGCCGCTGCGGATGATGTCGTGCGTGCGCTCGTTGGTGTGGGTGATCCAGCAGGGCATCTGGCGCGGGTGCATGGCCGCATTGCCGATGAAGCTGAACACGGGCAGCACGCCTTCGTTGACACCACCGGGCATGCCGTCGCCGGGCTGCTCCTCGCACTGCGAGAAGTCGATGCTGCGGCCATCCAGGCGCGGCGGCGTGCCGGTCTTCAGGCGGCCCTGGGGCAGCTGCAGTTCCTTGAGCCGCGACGACAGGCTGACGGCCGGCGGGTCGCCCGCGCGGCCTGCCGCGTAGTTGTTCAGGCCCACGTGGATCTTGCCGTCCAGGAAGGTACCCGCCGTGAGCACCACGGTGCGGCTGCGAAAGCGCACGCCCACCTGGGTGACGGCACCCACCACGCGGTCGCCCTCGACCATGAGGTCGTCCACCGCCTGCTGGAACAGCCACAGGTTGGGCTGGTTCTCCAGCATGTCGCGGATGGCGGCCTTGTAGAGAATGCGGTCGGCCTGGGCGCGCGTGGCACGCACGGCCGGGCCCTTGGAGCTGTTGAGGATGCGGAACTGTATGCCGCCGATATCGGTGGCCAGCGCCATGGCGCCGCCCAGCGCATCCACTTCCTTGACCAGATGGCCCTTGCCGATCCCGCCGATGCTGGGATTGCAGCTCATCTGGCCCAGGGTCTCGATGTTGTGGCTGAGCAGCAGCGTCCTGCAGCCCATGCGCGCAGCGGCCAGCGCGGCCTCGGTGCCGGCGTGGCCGCCACCGACCACGATCACATCAAATTCCTGTGGGTACAACATGCTTATCACTCCGGGGGCCTGCCCGGCCCAAGCCCCCGACACGGAGCACTCACGCTCCGGCGCTCATGGCAGGTGGCCCTCGTTCATGTAGCGAGGGGAACCCAGCGGGGAACCCGCGATTTTCCCACCTTTGCCGCACCAGTGCCTTGCAAGGGGTCGGCCAGCCCTGCCACCGGGCCGGTACTCTGCCGGTGTTCCACGTGAAACAGGGCGGCGGGCGGCGGCATTCTCCGCAGGATGCTGCGCGCCGCCGCCCGCAACGCGGCCCGCTTGCAAGAAACATGTGCAGGGCCTGTGATGCAATGGCGGCCATGCAGATCCTCATCTTCGCGGGCAGTACCCGCCAACAATCGCACAACCGGCGCCTGGCCGCCGCCGCCGCCGACATGGCGCGCGAACTGGGCGCCCAGCCCACGCTGCTGGAGCTGTCGGATTTCGACATCCCCATGTACAACGCCGACCTGGAGGCCAGCGGCACGCCGCCCGACGTGCTGCGCTTCAAGGCCGCGCTGCACAGCCACCCGGCCTGGCTGATCTGCTCGCCCGAGTACAACGGCAGCTACCCTGCCCTGCTCAAGAACGCCATCGACTGGGCTTCCAGCCCCGTGGCCGGTGATCCGGTCTGGTCCGATGGCACCCTGCCCTTTCGCGGCAAGGTCGTGGGCATGGCCAGCGCCTCGCCCGGCGGCCTGGGCGGCCTGCGCGCCCAGTCGCACCTGGCGCCGCTGCTGCTGAACCTGCAGTGCTGGCTGGCGCCCGTGAGCCACGCCGTGGGCCAGGCAGGCCAGGCATTCGACGACGCCGGCCGCCTGCAGCGATCACAGGACCAGCAGGGCATGAAGGCCGTGCTGGAACAGGTGCTCTGGGCTGCACAGCGCCTGTCGGCCTGAACCCTGGCGCCAGCGCGGTCCCATCATGCGCAGCCCCGCCACATGGGGTTAGCATGGGCGCTTGTCTTTCTTACCCTGATCGGAAGCCATCCACCATGAAGCTCTACTACAGCCCTGGCGCCTGCTCTCTGTCTCCCCACATCGTCCTGCACGAGGCAGGCCTGGCCTACGAGCCGGTCCTGGCCAGCACCAAGACGCACAAGCTGCAGGACGGCACGGACTACTACGGCATCAACCCGCTGGGCTATGTTCCCTTCCTCGTGCTCGACGACGGCGACACGCTGCATGAAGGCCCGGCCATCGTCCAGTACCTGGCCGATCTGGTCCCCGAGAAGAAGCTGGCCCCGGCCAACGGCACCATGGCCCGCTACCACCTGCAGGAGTGGCTGAACTTCATCGGCACCGAGCTGCACAAGGGCTTCGGTCCCCTGTTCAACCCCGCCACACCCGACGACTACAAGCCCGTGGTGCGCCAGCGCGTGCTGGACCGCCTCAAGTGGGTGGACGGCGAGCTCAATGGCCGCGACTACCTGATGGGCGAGCAGTTCACCGTGGCCGACGCCTACCTGTTCACCGTGACGGGCTGGGCCCAGTTCGTGGGCGTGGACATCTCCGAGCTGACCAACCTCCTGGCCTACCGCGAGCGCGTGCTGGCCCGCCCTGCCGTGCAGGCCGCGATGAAGGCCGAAGGCCTGCTCAAGTAAGCAGCGCCGCGCTGCGGCGCTCAAGGCCTGACGGGGCCGGCTGGTGTGGAACCGGCCGGCCCTTTGTCTTTGGTGCCTGCGGCGCAGGCCTGGCGCCTGCGGATGCGCGACTGCACCTCGGCGGGTGCCGCGCGCATCTGCCGGGCCATGCGGCATGCGGGCGTCGCCTGCACGACAGCGCGCAAATCCCTGGCCTGCACGATTGATTCCATGGGCGTAATCTGTGCCGTACGCCGCGCCGCCCGCACAGGTGGCGCTTTTGCTTCACGCACAGAAAGCCCCGTTGCATGACCTCTCTGTTCGATCCCATACAGGCTGGCGAACTGCGCCTGCCCAACCGCATCGCCATGGCGCCGCTGACGCGCAACCGCGCACCCCAGGCCCTGCCCAACGACATCATGGTCACCTACTACGCCCAGCGCGCCAGCGCCGGCCTGCTGATCAGCGAAGGCACGGCCATCAGCCACCAGGGCCAGGGCTATGCCCATGTGCCGGGCCTGTACGGCAGCGAGCAGCTCGACGGCTGGAAGCGCGTGACCGACGCCGTGCACAAGGAGGGCGGGCGCATCGTCACCCAGCTGTGGCATGTGGGCCGGGTCTCGCACACCTCGCTGCAGCCCGAAGGCCAGGCGCCCGTGGGACCGTCCCCGGTGGCGGCCAGATCCAAGACCTATGTGATCGACGAGGACTCGGGCAAGGGCCAGTTCGTGCCCACCTCCGCGCCGCGCGCGCTCGCCCAGCAGGAGCTTCCCGCCATCGTCCACAGCTTCGCCGTGGCCGCGCGCAATGCCGTGGAGACGGCCGGTTTCGACGGCGTGGAGCTGCACGGCGCCAACGGCTACCTGCTGGACCAGTTCCTCAAGACCGGCGCCAACCGGCGCGATGACGACTACGGCGGCAGCATCGAGAACCGCGCCCGCCTGCTGCTCGAATGCACGCGCGCCGCCGCCGATGCCGTGGGCGGCGGCCGCGTGGGCATCCGCCTGTCGCCCGTGACGCCGGCCAACGACATCGCCGATGCCGATCCCCAGCCGCTGTTCGAATACGTGGTGCGCCAGCTGGCGCCGCTGGGCCTGGCCTACATCCACATCATCGAAGGCTCCACCGGCGGCCCGCGTGAATTGCCGGACCGGCCCTTCGACTACGCGGCCCTCAAATCCGCCTACCGCCAGGCCGGCGGCCAGGGCGCCTGGATGGTCAACAACGGCTATGACCGCGACATGGCCCTGCGCGCCGTGGAAAACGGCCACGCCGATATCGTGGCCTTCGGCAAGGCCTTCATCTCCAATCCCGACCTGGTCCACCGCCTGCACGACGACCTGCCGCTGAACCCCTGGAACTCCAGCCTGTTCTACGGCGGCGGCGCAGAGGGCTATATCGACTACCCGTTCGCGCGCCAGGCCTGATTTGCGGCGCTGCAAAGCAAAAAGCCCGCAGGCATGGCCTGCGGGCTTTTTTCGTTCGCGCGATTCACGGGGTCACGTGAAACAGGGCCGCTGGCCCCTGCCTTCTCAGGCGTGTTCCAGCAGCTGGGTCTCGCGCGTGTCCCGGCCAGAGGCCAGCGAGGCGCGGCCTGCCGCCGGCGCCAGGCTGGGCTGGCCCTGGGAGGGACGGCCATAGGAAGCATGCGAGCCCATGGACGCCACGGCCGCACCGGCAATGCGGAACTGTCCCACCACCTGCGCCAGGCGCGCGGCCTGCTCGCGCAGCGACTCGGCGGCTGCGGCCGATTCCTCGACCAGGGCTGCGTTCTGCTGCGTCATGCGGTCGATGTCGCCCACGGCCTGGTTGACCTGGCCGATGCCGCCCGACTGCTCGCTGGAAGCCGCCGTGATCTCGCCAATGATGTCGCCCACGCGCTGCACGCTGTCCACGATCTCCTTCATGGTCTTGCCAGCATCCTCCACCTGGCGCACGCCCACATCCACGGCCTGCACGCTGGTCTGGATCAGCGCCTTGATCTCGCTGGCCGCCTGGGCCGAGCGCTGGGCCAGGGATCGCACCTCGGCCGCCACCACGGCAAAGCCGCGGCCCTGCTCGCCGGCGCGCGCCGCTTCCACGGCGGCGTTCAGCGCCAGGATGTTGGTCTGGAAGGCGATGGAGTCGATCAGGCCGATGATGTCGCCGATCTTGCGGCTGGAGGTCGTGATCTCCTGCATGCTCACCACGGCCTGGGCCACCACGTCGCCACCGCGCGTGGCCGTGGTCGAGGCAGAGGCCGCCAGCTGGTTGGCCAGCTGCGAGGACGATGCCGTCTGCTGCACCGTGGCCGTGAGCTGGGACAGCGAGGCCACGGTCTCCTGCACATTGCTGGCCGTCTGCTCTGTGCGCGAGGACAGGTCCTGGTTGCCCGTGGCGATCTCCTGGCTGGCCGTGGCGATGTTGCCGCTGGCGTCGCGCACCTGGGTCACCATGGAGCCCAGGCTCTGCTGCATCTGGTCCAGCGCGCGCTGCAGGTCGGCCACCTCGTCCTTGCCCTCCACCTTCACGCTCTGCGACAGGTCGCCCTGGGCGATGGTCAGCGCCGTCTGGCGCGCCTGCACCAGGGGGCGGCAGATGGACAGCATGTTCATCAGCGTCAGCGGCACCACCACCAGCACCGTGAGCACCACGGCGGCAACGAAGATCCACTGCGTCTGCTCGGCCACGCCCTGCTCCTCGGCGGCCATGGCATCGACCTGCTGGCGCAGCAGCTGGTCGAGCTGGGCGATGAGCTTTTCGACCTCGGCCACCTCGGCCATGGCCTTGCCGCTCATGCGGTTGGCCGTGGTGGCCGTGTCGTAGCCACCGGCCTCCAGCTGGCGCGCAATGTGCTCGAACTGCTGGCGGTAGCGGTCCACACGGTCGGAGATGCCGCTGACGATGGCATCGTCGGCAGGGTCCTCGTCCTTCAGAAAACGCCCCGCCACGGCCTTGACGCGCTCGATGGCCGCCAGCCACTGCCCGTGGGCCTTGCGCACCTCGTCGGCACGCTCGTACTGGATGATCATGTCCTTTTCATGGGCGCGCACCGCGCCCAGCTCGGCGCGCAACTCCACCATGTAGCCCATCTTGGCGTACGAGGTATGCATGAACTGCTGACTCATGCCATGGATGCGGAACATGCCCAGCATCCCGGCTCCGCCCAGCAGACCCAGCAGCACCAGCACCATGGCGATGGCACCCAGCATCCGCGTGCGGATCGTGAAAGCCCGCATCATTCCCAACAAGTTCATGACCGTTTTCCTCTCTGTCAGTCAGGGCGCACGCACGGTCTCCAAATGCATAGCGCCAACGTAAATACAAATTGTTGCAGTTTGTCAGATGATCGCCAATGGTCTATGACGGTTTTTGCATATTCACGGCTCTTTTCGATCTATCGGCCATTGCAGCGGATCATTGAGCCGGCCGACTCACATCGAGTTGGGCCAAATCAACCCTTGCCCAGCCAGGCGCTTGACCTTGCCATGGTGTCAGGGTTCAACATGCCGTCCATGGCTTGCGCCACTTCGGCGCGCCCCAACCAGGAGCTAGAAATGCAACATGTTTTCACCGTGCAGGGCATGACCTGCGGCCACTGCGAACGCGCCGTCACCCAGGCCGTGCAGGGCGTGGATGACCAGGCCCAGGTAAAAATCGATCGCGCAGCCCAGCGCGTGGAAGTCGACAGCAGCGCCAGCCGCGAGGCGCTGGGCGCGGCCATCGCCGAAGAAGGCTACAAGGTCGCCTGAGTCCCCGGAGTGACACGCACCATGTCCGCCCAAGCACAGCACTGGCCCGTCTCCATCGGCGAGGCCGCGCGCCGCGCCGGTGTCTCGGCGCGCATGGTGCGCCACTACGAAGCCCAGGGCCTGCTGCCGCCCATGCACCGCACGGACGGCGGCTACCGCCAGTACGCCGAGTCCGACGTGCACGCCCTGCGCTTCATCCGCCGCGCCCGCGACCTCGGTTTCTCCATGGACGAGATCGCCACCTTGCTGGGCCTGTGGCAGGACAAGAGCCGTGCCAGCAGCCAAGTCAAGGACATCGCCCAGCGCCACATCGACGCACTGACCGAGCGCATCGCCGCCATGCAGGCCATGCAGCGCACGCTCAAGACCCTGGTGCACTGCTGCCACGGCGACGACCGGCCGGACTGCCCGATCTTGGATGATCTGGCGGCGCCCGACACAGTGGGAAGCGGCGCTTAATTTAAGCTGTGGGCATGCTTACCACGCCCACCCAGCTTCACCAATGGTTGCTTGAGCCTGAAGGTCAGCGGCTTGAGTTCAAGGAAGCCAAGCAGCGCTATGACTTTGAAAAACTGCTCAAGTACTGCGTAGCCCTGGCCAACGAAGGCGGCGGCGCCATCGTGCTGGGCGTGACCGACAAACGACCTCGCCTCATCGTGGGTACGCAGGCGTTCGAAGATCCGGGCCGCACCGAGGCCGGATTGCACCAGAGACTGGGCCACCGTATCCCTGTTGAGGAACTGCGCCTGCCGCAAGGCCGTGTGCTGGTTGTGCGTGTGCCCTCCCGGCTGCCGGGCACGGCATGGCAGATCGACGGCAGCTTTCTCAAACGGGCCGGCGATGATCTGGCGGCAATGAGCGCGCAAGAACTGCGGGCCATCTTCGATGAAACCGGCCCCGACTTCTCGGCACAGCCATGCCCAGGGGCCACGCTGGAGGATCTGGAGCCGTCATCCATTGCATTGTTCCGGGAGCGCTGGGCTCGCAAAGGCAATACCGCTCGCAGACGCGAACTGAGCGACGAACAGACCCTGCGGGATGCAGAGTTGCTCGTAGAAGGCAATCAGGTGAGCTATGCCGCGCTCATCCTGTTCGGCAAAAGAGCGGCTCTGACAAGATGGTTGGCCCAGGCGGAGCTGGTCTTTGAATACCGGTCGTCCGAAGCAGCAGGACCGGCTGCCGATCGCGAAGAGTTTCGAGAGGGCTTTTTTGCGTGGCAGGACGCGCTCTGGAAAAAGATCAACTTGCGCAATGACCGCCAAAGCTACCAGGACGACTTTTTCCGCATGGACCTGCCGACATTTGCCGAGGTTCCGGTCCGGGAAGCGCTCCTGAATGCGGTTGCCCATAGGGACTATCGCCTGGGTGGTTCGATTTTCGTCAGGCAATTTTCCAAGCGGCTGGAGGTGATCAGCCCGGGAGGGCTGCCGCCCGGAATCACGCCCGAGAACATCATTGACCAACAGAATCCGCGCAATCGCAGACTCGCCGAAGCCCTCGCCCGCTGCGGCTTGATCGAGCGCTCTGGTCAAGGCCTGAATCTCATGGTGGAAAGCGCGGTGCGACAAGGCAAGCCCCTGCCCAGCCTTGCAGGAACATCCGCCCACGAAGTACGGCTGACCCTGGAAGGCGGAGTGCGCAACCCGGCCTTCGTACGCTTCATGGAGCACCTCGGCGAAGAGAAGCTGAGCAGCTTCTCGACATTGGACTACCTCGCGCTGGAATGCCTGCAACAGGAAAAGCCGCTGTCTGCCCCTTTGAGGGAACGCCTTGCAGGCCTGCTGGCGGCGGGAGCGGTGGAATCCATAGGTCGAGGCAAAGGGACGCGCTACATCCTGTCCGAGGCCTTGTATGCGTCTTTGGGCGCAAAAGGAACGCATACCCGGCAACGCGGCCTGGACAGAGAGACCAACAAGGCGCTGCTGCTCAAACACCTCACAAAGCACAGAGAGCATGGTGCTGCGCTGGCCGAACTGCGGCAGGTGCTGCCGTCCTTGCCAATGAGTGCCGTTCAGGATCTGCTGAAAGAGCTGCGCAATGAGGGGCGCCTCCAGCTGATGGGTGCGCGCCGTTGGGCACGATGGCATTTGTCGGATTGATATCTGCAGCGTTTGGGCCGTGGCATCAAGACCGGTCTATGAGTCCAAAAGATGCCAAGTTCTTTAGCCTCTTTTAGAGAGTGCGAAAAACTGTTTCCCCACAACGACTTATAAAGCGCCCCAAAATTGCCGGAGGCTCTTTTAGGCTCTTGGAAACACCTCTATAGAACCAAAGCTCTGCGGGCATGTGCGGCTTCGGCTCAATCCTTGGAAGGGTTTGCCGCGCGCTTTGCGGGGGCCGCGCGCCGAGCAGGCTCCGCCCTGCGCAACACCCCCCCCATCAAGGTATCAATGCACTGCTGCGCCACTTCCTCGGCCGAGTACTGGCCGCCGGGCTGGTACCAGCGGCCTATCCAGCTGAGCGCGCCGGCAATCACGAAGGCGGTCATCTTGGGGTCGCAGGAGGCCAGGGAGCCCTCCTGCACGCCAGCGGCCACCAGGCGCCGGAAGGCCTGGTCTATGGCGGCCTTCTGGCGGCGCAGTTCGCGGCGGCTGTCGGGGGGGACCTGTTCGTCGCCGACACGGATCAGGCACATGCCGAAGTCCATGGTGACGATGCGCGCATAGACCTGCATGCAGGCGCGCAGCTGGTCCACGGCCTGGCCACCTGCGCGGCGCGAGGCCTCGATGCCTTCCAGCGTCATGGCCAGGCCCTGGTTCACGCACTGCAGCAGGATCTCGTCCTTGTTCTTGACGTAGTAGTACAGCGTGGGCTTGCTCACGCCCAGCCGCGCGGCGATGTCGTCCAGCGAGGTGGCGGAGAAGCCGCGCTCGTTGAACAGCTGCGCGGCGGCCTGCAGCACGGCTTGGCGCTTGGCCTCGCGCTGCTGCTCGCGGTCGGGCGTGCCGCTCCAGGGCGAGTCCACGGCGGGCGCCGCACGGCCTTTGCGGGCGCGGGTTCCGGGGCTGGGTCGGGTCTTGATTTCAGGGCTCGATGGCTTCATGGCGGCGGGTGCACCGGGGAAATCACCGATGCTGCATGCGGTGGGCGACAACCAGAATCTACTCCAAAGTAAACAGCCTACGCATCAGTAGGCTCCTGCCCGGCTCGACGAACCAACGCACGAGACAGCCATGGAGACACACCCCGACGGCGGCCGGCCCGCCCCCTTGCTGCAGGTCGATGGCATCACGCTCGCCTTTGGCGGCGTGAAGGCGCTGTCGGGCGTGGGCTTCGATGTGCAGCCCGGCTCGATCACGGCGGTGATCGGTCCCAACGGCGCGGGCAAGACGTCGCTGTTCAACACCATCTCGGGCTTTTACCGGCCCACGGGCGGCTCCATCCGCTTCCAGGGCGAGGACATCACGCGCGTGCCGGCGCCGCGCCGCGCGCGGCTGGGCCTGGGGCGCAGCTTCCAGAACATTGCGCTGTTCCGGGGCATGACGGTGCTGGACAACATCAAGCTGGGCCGCCACGCCCACCTGCGCACCAACGTGTTCGATGCCCTGCTCTACCTGGGCCGCGCTCGCCGCGAAGAGGCCGAGCTGCGCCGCGACATCGAGGAGCGCATCATCGATTTCCTGGAGATAGACCACATCCGACATGCGCCCGTGGCCGCCCTGTCCTACGGCCTGCAAAAACGCGTGGAGATGGCGCGCGCCCTGGCCATGCAGCCGCGCATCCTGATGCTGGACGAGCCCGTGGCCGGCATGAACCGCGAGGAGACCGAGGACATGGCGCGCTTCATCCTGGACGTGCGCGCCGAATGGGGCGTGACCGTGCTCATGGTGGAGCACGACATGGGCATGGTCATGGACCTGTCCGACCATGTGGTGGTGCTCAACTTCGGCCAGGTCATCGCCCAGGGCACGCCCGCCGTGGTGCAGGCCGATCCCGAGGTGAACCGGGCCTACCTGGGCGCCGGTGATGTGGGCGAGCTGCGGCGCCGGCTGCGCGGCGCGTCCGCCCGGCCGGAGCCCGCCACGCCGCAGCCTGCCCTGGCACAGGAAGCCGCATGATGGACTGGGCCTACCTGTTCGAGATTGCCCTCACGGGCCTGGCCGGCGGCGGCCTGTATGCGCTGGCCGCGCTGGCCTTCGTGGTGGTCTACAAGGCCACGCGCGTGGTCAACATCGCCATCGGCGAGCTGCTGATGGTGGGCGCCTACCTGTTCTTCACCTTCGCGGCCATGTTCGCGCTGCCGCTGTGGCTGGCCATTCCCGCCGCCGTGCTGGGCACGGGGCTGCTGGGCGCGCTGATCGAGCGCACCATGATCCGGCCGCTGCTGGGCGAGCCGCCGATCTCGGTGTTCATGGTCACCGTGGGCCTGGCCTCGGTGCTGGTGGGCCTGGTGGAGCTGATCTGGACGGCCGACCAGCGCCGCCTGCCCGAGTTCATGCCCACGCAGCCCGTGATGATCGGCGAGGCCTTTCTCGCGCCCAAGGTGGCCTGGGGCGCAGCCGTGGCCGTGGTCTTCATCGCGGCCGTGCTGCTGGTGTTCCGCTACTGGCGCGGCGGCGTGGCCCTGCGTGCGACGGCCAGCGACCAGGCAGCGGCCTATTCGGTGGGCATCAATGTGCCGCGCGTGTTCTCGCTGGCGTGGGCGGTGTCGGCCATGATCGCCGCCGTGTCGGGAATCATCGTCGGCTCCATCGGCGGCATCTCGTCGAGCATGGGCGTGTTCGGCCTGTCGGTGCTGGTGGTCGTCATCGTGGGCGGGCTGGACAGCGTGCTGGGCGCCCTGGTCGGCGGCCTGTTCATCGGCCTGGTGGAGGCGCTGGCCGGCGCCTACCTGGGCGGCGAATACAAGCTGCTGGCCACCTTCATCGTGCTGGTCGTGGTGCTGATGCTCAGGCCCTACGGCCTGTTCGGCACGCACGAGATCGAGCGGCTCTAGACAGTTTCGCAAGGACGGCAGCATGCGCATAGGCACCCTCAAGGAAAGCTACATCGCCGACGCGGCGCTGTTCGACTCCCGCACGCAACGCATCTGGCTGGCCGTGGCCGGCGCGCTGCTGCTGCTGTTCCCCTTCATGGCCAGCGACTACTGGCTGTACCTGGCCTGCCTGGTCAGCATCAACGTGGCCAGCGCCACGGGGCTGAACATCCTCACGGGCTACACGGGCCTGGTGAGCCTGGGCCAGGCCGCCTTCATGGGCCTGGGCGCCTATACGGTGGCCATCGTGCAGGCGCGCTGGGGCACGCCCGTGCTGTTCAACCTGCTGGCGGGCGGCTTCGTGGCCATGCTGGGCGGCATCGTGGTGGGCCTGCCCTCGCTGCGCGTCAAGGGCCTGTACCTGGCGATTGCCACCATCGCGGCCTCGTTCATCGCGCACTTCCTGTTCGCCAACCTCAGGCTCACGGGCGGCACGGCCGGCCTGACGCTGCAGCCGGCCACGGTGTTCGGCGTGGCGCTGGATACGTCGTTCCGGCTGTACTGGGTGATCGTGCCGGTCACGCTGCTGATGCTGCTGGGCGCGGCCAACCTGTTTCGCACGCGCACAGGCCGCGCCTTCATCGCCATCCGCGACCGCGACATCTCGGCCGAGGTGCTGGGCATACCGCTGCTGCGCTACAAGCTGCTGTCGTTCGGGCTGTCCTCGTTCTACGCAGGCGTGGCGGGCGGGCTGTGGGCGTACTTCTTCCGCGTGGTCACGCCTGAGAGCTTTCCGCTCTTGATGTCCATCTTCTTTCTGGCGGCCATCATCGTCGGCGGCATGGGCTCCATCCTGGGCTCCATCCTGGGCGCGGTCTTCATGACCATGGTGCCGGAGCTGCTCAAGCTCATCGTGGACCTGCTGCCCGGCGGCTCCGAGCTCACCGTCTTCCTGTCGCCCGTGCGCACCATGGTGTTCGGGCTGCTGATCATCGTCTTTCTGGTCTTCGAGCCGCAGGGGCTCGCACAAATGTGGCGGCGCCTGCGCCGCTTCTTCCACCTGTGGCCCTTCCGCAATTGAGGCGGCGCCGCGCACGACAAGCAAAAGGAGACAAGCATGCAGCAACACCCGACTTCCTCGCGCCGCCGCAGCCTGCTGCTGGCGGCCGGCGCCAGCCTGGCCGCGCCGCTGGCCGCCCGCGCCCAGGCCGGTGGCGAAGACATTGTGATCGGCGGCTCCATCCCCATGACGGGCGTGTTCGCCTTCGCGGGCGTGGGCATCAATGCCGGCATGGGCGACTACGTGAAGATCGTCAACGAGGCCGGCGGCATCAAGGGCCGCAAGGTCCGCTACGTGCCCGAGGACACGGGCTACAAGGTCGATGTCTCGGTGGCCGCGTTCAAGAAGATCACCAGCCAGAACAAGGTCAACCTCTACTACGGCGACTCCACGGGCTTTTCCAAGACCATCAATCCGGAGCTGGACCGCAACGGCGCCATCCTCATGGCGGGCGCCTCCTTCGCCACCGAGCTCAACAACCCGGCCAAGTACCCGAACCAGTTCCTCGTGGGGCCCGACTACACGGAGATGTTCGGCATCCTGCTCAAGCACATCGCCAAGGAAAAACCGGGCGCCAAGGTGGCCTTCGTCTACTCCGACTCCGAATTCGGCCGCGACCCCATCGAGGCCAGCGAAGCGGCCGCCAAGAAGCTGGGCCTGAACATGGTGGCCAAGCTGATGACGCCGCCCGGCAGCGTGGACGTGTCCACCGAAGTCATCAAGCTGCGCCGCGCCGCGCCCGACTACACCATCTTCCACGGCTACATCCTCGCGCCCATTCCCGAGTTCATCCAGCAGGGCAAGCAGATGGGCATGACCAGCCGATGGATGGGCACCTTCTGGACCATGGACAGCTCCACCGTCATGAAGATGGGCGAGGCCGGCGACGGCTTCATGGGCGTCATGCCCTACCGCTACTACTACGACACCTCGGCCAAGGCGCCCATGCTGGACAAGATCCGCGCGCTGCGCCCCGAGTACCAGAGCACGGCCTATATCCAGGGCTTTCTGGCGGCCATGCTGTTCGTGGAATCGGCCAGGCGCTGCCTGGACGCGGGCAAGCCGCTCACCGGCCCCAACCTCAAGGCAGCGCTCAACTCCATCAAGGACTTCGACACGGGCGGACTGATCGGCGTGCCCATCACCATCAAGGGCAATTCGATTCCCGTGGGCCGCGTCTACAAGGCGGACATGAAGGCGCAGAAGATGCTGCCCGCCTCTGACTGGATCGCACTTTGACTGTCGTCCGAACAGACGCCCGCACATGACCGAGCAGCCCACGGACAAGGTCCTCGAAATCAACAACATCGAGGTCATCTACAACAAGGTCGTGCAGGCCCTGCGCGGCCTGTCGCTGGCCGTTCCGCGCGGCCAGATCGTGGCGCTGCTGGGCAGCAACGGCGCGGGCAAGAGCACCACGCTCAAGGCCGTCTCCGGACTGCTGGCGCTGGAGGACGGCCTGCTGGCCAGCGGCAGCGTGCGCTACAACGGCCAGTCCACCGCGCAGTACGCGCCCCAGCAGCTGGTGCGCCTGGGGCTGTCGCATGTGATGGAGGGCCGGCGCGTGTTCGAGGACCTCACGGTGGAGGAAAACCTCGTGGCCGCGACCTACGCGCTCACGGGCCGCCATCAAGTCAAGCCCGACTTCGACCTGGTCTACAGCTACTTCCCGCGCCTGCATGAGCGACGCAAAGGCCTGGCCGGCTACCTGTCGGGCGGCGAGCAGCAGATGCTGGCCATTGGCCGCGCGCTGATCGCCGAGCCCCAGCTCATGCTGCTGGACGAGCCCTCGCTGGGCCTGGCGCCCAAGCTGGTGGAGGACATCTTCACCATCATCGCGCGCATCAATGCCGAGCGCGGCACCTCCATGCTGCTGGTCGAGCAGAACGCCACCGTGGCCCTGGCCGTGGCGCACAGCGGCTACATCATGGAGAACGGCAAGATCGTCATCGACGGCCCGGCCGAACGCCTGGCCCAGGATGCCGACGTGCGCGAGTTCTACCTGGGCATGGGTGGTGGCGGCGAGGCAAAAAGTTTTCGCGACCTGAAGCACTACAAGCGCCGCAAGCGCTGGTTGTCATGAAGCACCCCCTGAGTCGCTTCGCGCCTTCCCCCTCTCTCCCGCTTCGCGAGGGAGGGGGACAGCACCCTCGGTGCGGGGCGGCCCTTCCTCGGTGCTCCCGTGTGGGGGCACGCCAGTGTCACAGGCAGCGCGATGGGTCATTGATATGAAGAACCTTCCCGAACTCACCCTGCCCCAGATGCTGGCCGAACGCGCGCGCAGCGATGCCCAGCGCGTGGCCATACGGCAAAAGGACTTCGGCATCTGGAAGCCCACCAGCTGGGCGCGCTACCACGAGCGTGCCAGCCACTTCGGGCTGGGCCTGGCGCAGCTGGGCCTGCCGCCAGGCGGCCACATGGGCGTGATCTCCGAGAACCGCATCGAGTGGGTGCTGGCCCAGATGGGCGCGGGCCTGATCGGCGCCATCACCGTGGGCGTCTACCCCACCAGTCCCACGCCCGAGGTCGCCTACGTGGCCGGACACGCGGACATCGCCATCATGGTGTGCGAGGACCAGGAGCAGACCGACAAGCTGCTGGCCGCCCTGCCCGAGCTGCCGCAGCTGCAGAAAATCATCGTCATGGAGACCAAGGGCCTGCGCAGCCTTGCGCCCGAGCTGCGCGCACTGATCACCACCTTCGACGAGGTCGAGCGCCTGGGCGCCCAGGCCGCCAGCCGCGCCCCCATCGAACAGGCGCTGGCACGCCAGACGCTGGATGACGTGGGGCTGATGATCTACACCTCGGGCTCCACCGGCAAGCCCAAGGGCGCCATGATCACCTACCGCAACATCCGCGGCGTGGTGCCCGGCATTGCCGAGCGGCTGGGGCTGGATGGCGGCACGCGCCACCTGTCCTACCTGCCGCTGTGCCACGTGGCCGAGCAGATGCTGACCAGCTTCGTGCCGGTCTACCTGGGCTCGCAGGTGCACTTCGGCGAGTCCATCCGCACGGTGCAGGAAGACCTGCGCGAAGTCGCGCCCAACATGTTCCTGGGCGTGCCACGCATCTGGGAAAAGCTGCATGCGGCCATCAGCATCAAGATGCAGGAGACCGGGCCGCTGCGCCGCACGCTCTACCGGCGTGCCATGGCCGCCTGCGCGCCGCTGGCCGAAAAGCCCCGCAGGCAGTGGAGCCTGGCCGAACACCTCACCTGGGCCGCCAGCTACTGGAGCGTGCTGCGCGCACTGCAGAACTTCATCGGCCTGCGCCAGGTGCGCGTGGCGCTCACGGGCGCCGCGCCCATACCACCCGACGTGGTGCGCTTTTTCCGCACGCTGGGCGTGCCGCTGATCGAGGTCTACGGCCTGACCGAATCCACGGGCATGGTCACGGGCCACCGGCTGGACGACGTGTCCGTGGGCAGCGTAGGCGTGGCCACCGAAGGCGTGCAATGGCGCATTGCCAGCCTCGACAGCAGCGCGGGCCACGAGGGTGACGACAGCGGCGAACTGCAGATCAAGGGCGACATGGTCTTCGCGGGCTACTACAAGAACCCCGAGGCCACGGCGCAAAGCATCCAGGACGGCTGGCTGCACACGGGCGACGTGGTGCGCGTGCAGGGCGGCCAGCTGCGCATCGTGGACCGCCTCAAGGACATCATGATCACCGCCGGCGGCAAGAACCTCACGCCCTCGGAGATCGAGAACACCATGAAGGCCAGCCCCTTCATCAAGGAGTGCATCGTCGTGGCCGAGGGCCGCAAGTTCGTGGGCGCGCTGGTGCAGATCGACTACGAGACCGTGGGCCAATGGGCCCAGGCGCGGCGCATTGCCTTCACGCATTTCCGCTCCCTGGCCGAGATGCCCGAGGTGCGCGCGCTCATCGAGGCCGAGATCGCGCAGGGCAATGCGCGCCTGGCCCAGGTCTCGCATGTGCGGCGCTTCCATCTGCTGACCAAGGAGCTGGACCACGACGATGGCGAAGTCACGGCCACGATGAAGGTGCGCCGCTCGTCCATCTACAAGACCTACGCCGCCGAAATCGACGCCCTGTACCACTGAGCCTCCCATGACCGATACGCAAGACACCCCGCTGCAGCTGCAGCGCGAAGGCGCCATCGCCACGCTGACCTTCCACCGCCCCGCCGCCCTCAACGCCATCGACGTGCCCATGGCACTGGCGCTGCGCGACGCCGTGCGCGCCCTGGCCCAGGACCGCGCGCTGCGCTGCGTGGTGCTGGAAGGCGCAGGCCGCGCCTTCATGGCGGGCGGCGACTTGGACACGCTGGCCGCCGACCCCGTGCGCGGCGCGGCCGAGCTGCTGGCGCCGCTCAACGAGGCCGTGGCGCTGCTGGGCCAGCTAGATGCGCCCGTCATCGCCAAGGTGCATGGCGCGGCGGCAGGCGCAGGCCTGTCGCTGATACTGCAGGCCGACTTCGTCTGCGCGGCCGAGGGCACGCGCTTCAACCTGGCCTACATCAACCTGGGCGCCAGCTGCGACGTGGGCGCCTCCTGGGCGCTGCCGCGCATCGTGGGCCTGCGCAACGCGCTGGAGATCGCCATGCTGGGCGAGACCCTGGACTGCGCCCAAGCGCAGCGCCTGAGCCTCATCAACCGTGTCCTGCCGCCCGCCGAACTCGACGCCGCCGTGCAGCAGCTGGCCCAGCGCCTGGCCGCCGGCCCCACGGTGGCGCTGGGCCATATGCGCCGCCTCATGCGCGCCGGTCTGGACCGCAGCCTGCGCGAGCAGCTGGCGGCCGAGGCCTGCGCCTTCGATGCCTGTGCGCGCACGGCCGACCTGCCGCGCGGCATTGCGGCGTTCCACGCCAGGCAGACGCCGCAATTCGAGGGACGTTGACCTGCGCCCGGAACTGACGCCGAGGCGGCTGCGCTGCCTGCCGCCTGCCCGGCACAATGCACTCCATCCCCCGTGTTCATCGCTTCGAGGAGCTTCACCATGACCCCACGCGACGTCTTCGTCGTCGGCACTGCGCGCACCGCCATCGGCACCTTCGGCGGCAGCCTCAAGGACGTACCCAACACCCAGCTGGCCACCACGGCCGTCAAGGCCGCCATGGAGCGCGCGGGCCTGGCGCCCGACGCCGTCGGCCACGTGGTCATGGGCAATGTGATCCCCACCGATACCAAGGACGCCTACCTCTCGCGCGTGGCCGCCATCGATGCGGGCTGCCCCATCGAGACGCCGGCCTTCAACGTCAACCGGCTGTGCGGCTCCGGCCTGCAGGCCATCGTCTCTGCCGCCCAGGCCATTGCGCTGGGCGATTGCGACGTGGCCATCGGCGGCGGCAGCGAGTCCATGAGCCGCGGCCCCTACTTCGACCAGGCCGCGCGCTGGGGCGCGCGCATGGGCGACGCCAAGAGCATCGACTACATGCTGGGCATCCTGCACGATCCCTGGCAGAAGATGCACATGGGCATCACGGCCGAGAACGTGGCCGAGCGCTACCACATCAGCCGTGAAATGCAGGATGAACTGGCAGCGGCCAGCCACCAGCGCGCGGCCGCTGCCATCGCGGCCGGCCACTTCAAGGAGCAGATCGTTCCCGTGGAAATCGCCACGCGCAAGGGCGTCGTGGTCTTCGACACCGACGAGCATGTGCGCGCGGCCACCACCATCGAAGTGCTCAGCGCCATGAAGCCGGCCTTCCGCAAGGAAGGCGGCACCGTGACGGCCGGCAATGCCTCGGGCATCAACGACGGCGCGGCCGCCGTGGCGCTGGCCGCAGGCGATCGCGTGGCTGCCCTGGGACTGAAGCCGCTGGCGCGCCTGGTCGGCTACGCCCATGCCGGCGTGGACCCCGCCTACATGGGCATAGGCCCCGTGCCGGCCACGCAGAAGGTACTGCAGCGCACGGGCCTGAAGATTGCAGACATGGACGTCATCGAGGCCAACGAGGCCTTCGCGGCCCAGGCCTGCGCCGTGATCCAGCAACTGGCGCTGGACCCGGCCAAGGTCAATCCCAACGGCTCGGGCATCTCGCTGGGCCACCCGGTCGGCGCCACGGGCGCCATCATCACCACCAAGGCCATCGCCGAACTGCAGCGCACGGGCGGCCGCTATGCGCTGGTGACCATGTGCATAGGCGGCGGCCAGGGCATCGCAGCCATCTTCGAAAGGGTCTGAGCGCCCTGGGGGCGCGGCGATGTTTCACATGAAACATTGCCGGCCCGGGTGCCCGGCTGCTGGCTCAGAACGGCGCTTCTTCAGGCGCCGTGTCCACGGGTGCCGTGGCCGGCCCCGTCAGCGCTCCACGGCCCGATGCCGCTGCGCGCGGTGCCGTCGCGGGAGCGTAGGCAGCAGGCGTCTGCAGCGATGCGGGAAGATCCTGGCCCAGGCCCGTGCGCCCTTCCCCGCCCAACGCCTCGATCAGATCGGGGATGAGCCTGGACAGCTCGCCCGTGGCAATCGCCACGTCGGCATCGAAGCCGCCGTCGTCCTGCGACTGGCCTTCCATCACGGCATCGAGCAGCGCGATCTTGCGGATCTGCAGACCCTCGGTCAGCACAAAGCTCACGCGGTCGTCCCAGGTCAGCGCCAGGCGCGTGGGCAGCTTGCCGTGCTCGATGTGCTGGCGCACCTCGTCGATGTCCAGCGGATGGCGCGCATAGCGCACCACGGCCTTGGATTCGTCGGCGGCCTTGAGCTCGCATTCACGGTCAATCGAAAAGCCGGCCGGGCTTTCCTGCGTGGTCAGCCAGTGCGCCATGGCGGCCTGTGCGCTGGTCTGCGTATCGACCAGGGCCAGCGCAAAGCCTGTGAGGCCCTCCACCAGCGAGCTGACCACCTCGTCGGCGCGCGCCTGGCTGCCGGTGTCCAGCACCAGGGTGCGGGCCTGCGGGTCCAGCCACACCCACATGGAGCCCTGCTTGGTGAAGGCCATGGGCAGCAGGTCCAGCTTGGCCTCGTCCTTGAGTTCCTTCTTTTCCTTCTTGCCGGGCTTGCGGCCTTCGGTGGCCTCGATGTGGGCGGCCTTCTCGTTGACGCGGCGGTTGAGCACGCTGGCCGGCAGCATCTTGGCCTCGGTCATGAAGCGCATCACCCACTGATTGGCCACGGACTCGGCCAGCGGGCCATGGGGCTCGCCGCGCGGCGGCACCCAGCCGGCGCTGCGCTCCTGCGTGGCGCCGCACTCGGCAAACGGGCTCTTGCCCAGGGCTTCTTCAAGCTGCTGCAAATCGCCCTGCCAGCTCTCGGCAATGCGATAGACGATCATGTTTTTGAACATAGCGAACCTTTGCTCGGACGGACTGCGGCCGTGCCGCAAGAGGGTGTGCAACACCGGGCTGCGCCGCCTCCATCCAGAGGGAGAAAACAGAAAAAACAGCAGGGGCGCCATGCCTTGGCGCCCCGCCCGGCCATTGTGCATGCCTGGCACCGGACAGCGCTGCACAAGCTTGTCAATTCTTTACAAGCCCTGCGCAAAACCTCACGGCCCCGATACATCGGACGACCACACTTCAACCATCCGCTGCACAGGGCTCGCCAAGTGCCTTGACGGCGGCCTTCAGTCACCCTCTCCAGAAAGGATTTTGGAATGACCACCACCTTCCGCCGCACCCTCGCCAGCGCCGCAGCTGCCACCGCCTTGCTGGCCTCGTTCGCCCTGCCCTCGTACGCCCAGACCGCCGCGCCGGCAGCACCGGCTGCAGCCACCACGCCCAAGCCCGAACGTCCCATGCACAAGCCCGGCGAGCGCCGCGAGCACATGCAGCAGCGCATCGCCAAGCTCAAGGCCGACCTCAAGCTCACGCCGGCCCAGGAGACCGCATGGAACACCTATGCGGCCACCTTCAAGCCCGGCGAGCGTCCCCAGCGCATGGAGCGCGAGGACTTCGCCAAGCTGACCACGCCCCAGCGCATCGACAAGATGCGTGAAATGCGCGCCCAGCGCGCGGCCGATGCCGATCGCCGCGGCGAAGCCACCAAGGCCTTCTACGCCCAGCTGGATGCCAGCCAGCAAAAGACCTTCGATGCCGCCACGCTGCACAAGGGCCACCCTGGCCACCACGGCATGGGCCACGGCCCGCGCCATGACCACAAGAGCGGCCAGGCCCGCCCTGCCCCGGCACCTGCCCAGTAAGCGCCAGCCTGGCCTGCCTGCCACCGGCGGGCAGCCGGATTGCTTGAGCCAGCCCTTGCACGGACGCCTTGTCGGGCGACCGACAGTGCAAGGGCTTTTTTGCTGACGCCCCGGTCTTCACCAGCCTCCCTAGAGTGTTACAGGCACAGCAACGTGTGCCGCCCCCGGAGAAGATCATGGCCCTCAAAATCATTCAAACGACGCCATCCAGCTACCAGCGCCTCGCCAAGGCACGCATCCATCCGCCAGCACGCCTGGCAGCGACCGTGATGCTGGCCTGCGCAGGCGCTGTCCTGCCGATGGCGACCCAGGCGCAATCCTTGGCGCCGGAATCCACCCCTTCCCTGTACCTGCAATATGGCGCGGCCGAGCGCAGCGCCGACAGCTGGACCCTGGGCGTTACCGTGCCCTGGCGCAACTGGCGCCATGCGCTGTGGGGCGGCCAGCTCAGCGGCTACTGGGATATCTGGGGCGCGCGATGGTCCGCCCCCCTGGAAGGCAGCCACCGCAGCACCTGGGTGGTGGGCATCAATCCCACGCTGCGCTGGCGTGGCAGCAACGGACAGTCGCCCTGGTTTGCAGAAACCGGCGTGGGTCTGAGCTGGGCACTGAACCGGCGCTACGTCACGGACGAGAAGGAATTCCCGACCCGCTACAACTTCGCCACCCATATCGGCGTGGGCTACCTGTTTGGCAACCAAGGCCAGCATGAACTGGTGCTGAGGCTGGAGCACCATTCCAACGCTGGCATCAAGAAGCCCAACCCCGGCGAAAACTTCCTGCAGGTGCGCTACGCCCACCATTTCTGACCATCGCTGCAGCCCAGCCCCGACCACCCGCGAGGTGGTCTTTTTTTTGCCCGCTGCAGACCTGTGGAAAAACCTGGGTATAAAAACCTTGTAAATCCATACTTATTCACAGGATGGATGCATCGCGGAAAGTTGTTCCCAAAACGGGTGCAGCTGCAAGGCAGCATCCACCACAGGGTTTGCATACTCATAACTTATTGATTTTCCATGTGAAAAATCAGTTATCAACAATTAAGCGCTTCACTTACTACTACTACTAATTAAAAAATAGAAGAAATAGGAATAACAGCCGAGCTCGGTTTTTCACAGCACGAACGCCGATCTGGATAAAAAAAGCAGCCCCCTTGCCCAGGAAAAGCTGCTTGTCAACAGATCACAGCATGGTCAGACCCTGTGTTCATCCATGCATCACAGGTCTACCTTCTGACTGATAAACGCTTAAATTTCTTTTAAATCAATAACTTACGAGAAAACATCACAAAAAAAGCCTGTCATGCAAAACTGTGGATAGAAGATGATCAACTTTCAAGTTATCCACAGAAAAATCCGTGACATGCAATCTATCCCCGTTGGCAAGACACCGGGAACAGGGCGTTGACCACATGTTTTTCAGTACGCTAGATCCTTGTTTTTTTTAAGGTAATGGCAGTTATCCACAGAGATATCATGCCTCTACTACTACGACTATTCTTTATAAGAAGATCAAAGAACAACCAAAGGCGAAGTCACGCCGGGAAGCCAAGGCAGCCAGGTTTGCCAAAAAAACAGACGCGTGAGCTTGGCTGGAGCCAGGCATGTGCAAATAAGGACTGCGCTCCAGCGAAATTGGCGCGCCTGTCTGCAAAAAATCCGCAAGGCTCCTGGGCGATGGCCTTGCTCATGAAGACAAGACTTCACCCGTCACCCGGTTGGCATGCAGGTGAACGACGGCCTTTTTCACGCCTGGCTGTGAACAACCAGGGAAAACTTCGAGGAAACGGCGTCTCTCGCACGGGCGCATGCGGACACGCCAGAGACCACCGTTGTTCATTCAAAAAAATTCAATCCTTGATCTGGGCCCTGCTAGCGGCCTGTGCATCCGAATCAGGAGCAGCTGATCCAGCACTGGCAAGGGCAATCACGAAAAGTGATGGCTGCAGCACTGCAGGGAGAAAGGATGGGAATCAGGCCGTCTCTCCAACGGCCCGCAGACAGCGCAAACACCAGGCAGATGCCAGGAACCCTGCAGGGGCGCCAAAGCGCTTCCTGGGGCCGCCTGATGGCCTGTGGGCCGAGATCTACGGGGGTGGTCGGCAGGTGTGGCCTGCGAGGTCGCGCAGGTCCTTTGAACCTGTTGCCGGGCGCCGCATGCATGAACGGATCCCGTGGAGTGAAGTTGCCCACAGGCTGTGTGCAAATGGCCTGTGGGCAATCGGGAGGATGGTTTTCAGGAAAATTGCCTGAAATCAAGGGCTTGTGTGGATGGGGGAAGGTGGAGGAAACGGAGAGGGGCTGGTTTCCCCGTTCTTTCCACAGCTTTCGTCTCAGCGTGCCGGGCGGCGCTGCAGGGCAAAGGGCGGCAGGCCCTTGAGCAGCTGCTGGCCATAGCTGGTGTTCACCAGGCGCCGGTCATAGCAGTAGACATGGGCCTGGTCTTCCTCGGTGCGGATGGCGCGGCCCACCCACTGGGCCAGCCGTATCGCCGTGGCCGGCACCACGAGTTCGTTGAAGGGGTTGCGGCCGCTGCTGCGCAGCCATTCGGCGCGGGCCTCGCCCACGGGGTCGTCGGGCGGGGCAAAGGGCAGCTTGGTGATGAACAGGGACTCGCACAGTGCGCCGGGCAGGTCCAGTCCCTCCCCGAAGGACTGCATGCCGAAGATGATGGAGGGCTCGCCCATCTCCACGGCATCGCGGTGGCGTGCCAGCAGCAGGGCGCGGGGCATGGCCGTCTGCACCAGCACCTGCGAGCGCATGGCCGTGGACAGCGCATCCACCGCCAGGCGCATCTGCTCGCGCGAGGTGAACAGCACCAGGGCGCCAGCCTGCACACGGGACAGGTCGCCCAGCAGCGCGTCCACCATCTCTTGGGTGAAGCGGGCGGCTTCCTTCGGATCGGCCACGGTTTCGCGCGCCACCAGCGTGCCCTGTCGCGCGTAGTCGAAGGGGCTGGGCACTTCCAGCGTGGTCACGGCCGCATCGTCGTGCAGGCCGGCCTCGCGCAGGAAGAAGTCGAATTGTCCACAGCTGGTCAAGGTGGCCGACGTGAGCACCGCGCCGCGCACCTGGGACCACAGGTGATGGCGCAGCGTGGCGCCGGGCAGGATGGGGCTGGCATGGGCCTTGACCACGATGTACTCGCCATCTGTCTCCAACGTGAACCATTTGGCATTGGGCACGCGGCTACTGTCGTCATCCTGCGCCGGCTGCTGCATCAGCAACTGGGCCGTGTCATAGACGGATTCCAGGCGGGGTGCCAGTGCGCCAACCTGTGCATAAGCTGTAGACAGCCTGCGTGCTTCCTCTGGATTGTCCTTGATGGCGGCACGCAGCGCCTTGGAGATGGCGCGCAGCGCGTCCAGAAAGCTGTTGGCATGGTGGGCCGCCCTGCCCAGCGGCTCCAGCAGGGGCTCGGGCAGCATGCCGCGCGGCACGCGCACCCGGGCCGGCCCCCAGCTGTCCTTTTGTGACTTGAGCGTATCGCCGTACAGCTCCATCACCAGGCGCGCCAGTTCCTGCAGCTGCTGGCGCAGCTGGCTTGCATGGCTGGGCAGGTCGGCCAGTTCCTCCACTTCGACCAGGGTATTCACGCGCAGGGCGCGGCTGGTCAGCTTGTCTATCCAGCCCAGGCGGCTCAGGTCCATCTCGCCGGCGAACTGGCCCAGCGCCGTGGCGGGCAGATGGTGGGCTTCGTCCAGCACCAGAAGGCAGTTGTCCAGCTCGGGCAGCAGCCGCGCGCCCAGGGAGGACAGCAGCAGATCGTGGTTGGCCACGATGACCTGGGCGGCCACCAGGTCCTTGCGGCGCTCGTAGTAGACGCAGTTGCTGAAGGCCGGGCAGTGCTTGCCCGTGCAGGACGAGGATTCGGCCGCCACGGGGCTCCAGGCCTCGGCCTCGGGCGGGGTTTCCAGAGAGTCGCGGTCGCCGTCCCAGGCCTGGCTGGCCAGCGCGTTGGCCATGCTTTTGTAGAACTGCATGCGCGCCTCCAGCTCCAGGGCCGGGCGTGCCACGCGGCTTTGGGCCTGGGCCTTTTCCTCGGCGAACAGATCGTCCAGATCCTCGTCCTGGGCCTCGCCGGTGCTGGCCAGCCGCTCCAGCTTCAGTTTGCAGACAAAGCGGCCCCGGCCCTTGGCCAGCGCGAACTTGAAAGGCTGCTCCAGCTGCTGGGCCAGCGCGGGCAGATCCTTGTTCACCAGCTGTTCCTGCAGCGCCACGGTGGCCGTGGAAATCAGCACCCGGGTGCCGCGCGCCAGCGCCATCGAAATGGCGGGAATGCTGTACGCCAGCGATTTGCCCACCCCCGTTCCGGCCTGCACCACGGCAATGGACCGGGTGGGCTCCGGCGCGCCCTCATCGATTTTTCCCAGCTGGGCCTGGCTCAAGGTCTGCGCGACCTGGGCTGCCATTTTTCGCTGCCCCTCACGATTTCGGAACCCCGGGATGGCTCCGACCACGTCATCGAAGGATTTCAGGGCTTGGTCAGCCCATTTTTTTTCATGCATTTCGGCGTATTTCGACCAGATGGATCACTTTGGTCCGTCTGTTTATAAGGATTCGTACAGTGATATGTATTAAATAAGATGCGAAATCTTATGGAATACAGCGCACAAAGCGCGTTTTTCGTATGCCGTACAGCCTACAAGCTGCACGTCATATGGATCACTGCACCCGCCAATCGCATGTGCGTACAGGTGGGTATCGGAGGCCGGGATGGACATCTGTCCACCGGCTGTTCCTGGATTGTTCCCATGGCCGTTGATGGCTGTGCGCGTGGCTGCATCCACAGTCTTGCCCACAGCTGCCAGGGTGTGCGGCCTGTGGTCAATCTTGTGTGCATGCTGTTGGCATGCCTGTGGATTGATGGAGTGATTGTCGCGATTCATCGTTGATTTGCAACGAATTTTTCGCGGATTCAGGTTTGCTGCAATTTGCAGAAGGTGATGAAAGTTGTCACCACTGTGGAAAACAGGGCCTGTGCAGATCTCTGGCTTTGCAGGGCGCATTTTTCCCCGGGATATCCACAGGTCTGCCGCCGCTGCGGCCTGGCCTGGGTCCCACGCCAGGCGGCAGGTCCGGGACCGCGCAGGCTGTGCGCCGCGGACCGCGCCGGATCTCGCAAAAGTCCGCCAAAGGCACAGACCATCCCCGCCGGGGACAGGTCCCGGGGGCGAGCCCAGGGCATGCGAGTGCCTTACCAAACGGTAATGAAGGCTTCACGCACGCCGGAAGATGCGTTTTCTAGCATCTGTTTCATCTCAGGAGACAAGGGTCGGCTCGCTGCAGTCCCTGCGCTCCAGGCATGGATTGAAGGGGCAAGAATGATCAAGACACTTGCGGGCCTGCCCACGGCAGCCCGGTTTCCGGCGGCCTCGGCATGCGCCGTCATCGCCGTGGCCTGCCTTGTGGCGGGCTGCGATGCATCCAAGGCATCGGCACAGAACGAGCCTGCCGCGCAGGCACCCGCGCCCGCCGGCGTGGTGCGGGTCAAGCCCGAGTCGCTGAAGATGCTGGACATCGCCGCGGTGGCCGATCCGCAGGGCACGCAGATGGCCTGGGCGCCGGCGCGCGTGACCTTTGCCGAGGACCGCGTGGCCACCGTCTCGGTGCCGCTGGCCGCGCGCGTGGTGTCCGTGCGTGCCCACGTGGGCGACATCGTCAAGGCCGGCGACGAGCTGGCCACCCTGGTCAGCCCCGAGGCGCTGCGCGTGCGCTACGAAGTGGAAGCTGCCCGCAGCGCGCATGACGTGGCCACCGTGGAAGTGCGGCGCCAGCAGACCATGGTGGACAAGGGCGTGGGCGTGGAGGTGGATCTGCGCGCGGCCCAGGCAAAGCTGCGCGAGTCGGCCCAGGAGCTGGCGCGTGCCCAGGGCACGTCGGCGCTGCTGGGGCAAGGCGGCGGCGACCGGCTGGTGCTGCGTGCGCCGCGCGCCGGCGTGGTGGCCGAGCGCAAGGCCGTGGTCGGCGCCTCGGTCGAGCCCAGCGGCGAGCTGTTCCTGATCGGCGATCCCGCCGCCATGAACGTGGTGGCCGATGTCTTCGAAAGCGATCTGCCCGGCATCCGCCTGGGCAGTGCCGTGCAGGTCGATGTGCCGCAGCTGCCCAAGCCCCTGACCGGCACGGTGCGCCACCTGGGCGCCACGCTGGACAAGGAATCGCGCCGCGCCTCCGTCATCGTGCAGCTCGATGCGCAAAACCCCGTGCTGCGTTCCGGCATGCAGGCGCGCGTGGGCCTGCAGGTCTCCAACGAGCACGAGATGCTGATCCCCGTGACGGCCGTGCTCATCAAGGATGAAAGCCGCAGCATCGTCTTCGTGCAGACCGGCGAGCTGCAGTTCGAGGCCCGCACCGTGGTGCTGGGCCGGCCCTCGCGCGGCATGGTGCCCGTGGTGTCGGGCCTGAAGTCGGGTGAGAAGATCGTCGTGCGCGGTGGCCTGCTGCTCGACGGCGCAGCCAGCCAGCTGCTCTGATCGCGGCAAGGAGTCCCATCAATGCTGCGTTCCCTGATAGCGTTTGTGGTGCACCGGCGGCTCGTCGCCCTGTGCGCCACCCTGATCATCGCCATCTATGGCGTGTATTCGTACCTGCACACGGCCATCGAGGCCTATCCCGATGTGACCAATGTGCAGGTGGGCGTGATTGCCCAGGCGCCGGGCCTGGCCCCCGAGGAGGTGGAGCGCCAGATCACCCAGCCGCTGGAGCGCGAGCTCAACGGCACGCCGGGCCTGGTGTCGCTGCGCTCGGAGAGCTACTTCGGCCTGGCCATGATCAACCTCGTCTTCAATGACGAGGCCGACAGCTTCCATGCGCGCGCCGAGGTGTCGCAGCGCCTGCCCCAGGCCAATCTGCCCGACGGCGTCACGCCCGAGATGGCGCCCGACTACACGCCGCTGGGCAAGATCTTCTACTACCGCCTGAAGAGCGACCGCCACACGCTGGCGCAGCTGCGCACCGAGCAGGAATGGCGCGTGGTGCGCGTGCTCAAGCAGGTGCAGGGCGTGGCGGACGTGGTCAGCATCGGCGGCTTCGTCAAGGAGTACCACGTCGAGGTCGATCCCGAGAAGCTGTATGCGCTGGGCCTGTCGCTGGAAGACGTGAGCGATGCCCTGTCCAAGTCCAACCGCAACGTGGGCGGCGGCCTGATGCGCCGCGGCGAGCAGTCGCTGATCATCCGCGGTATCGGCCTGCTGCGCACGCCGCAGGAGATCCAGGGCGTGGTCGTGGCCATGCGCGGCAGCGCGCCCGTGACCATTGGCGACGTGGCGCGCGTGGTGCAGTCGCACACGCCGCGCCAGGGCTCGGTGGGCATGGACGATGCCGACGACGTGGTCCAGGGCATCGTGCTGCTCAAGCGCGGCGAGAACCCCTCGGTGGTGCTGGACCAGATCCATGCCAAGGTGGCCGCGCTCAATGACGGCGGCCTGCCCGAGGGCATGCACATGGAGACCAACTACGACCGCTCCGACCTGGTCGGCCACACGCTGGGCACGGTGCAGCACAACCTGCTGTTCGGCGCCACGCTGATCGTGGGCGTGCTGTGGCTGTTCCTGCGCAGCCTGCGCGGCTCGCTGATCGTGGCCACAGTGATCCCGCTGTCGCTGCTGGTGGCCTTCATCGGCCTGCACCTGCTGGGCATGCCGGCCAACCTGATCTCCATGGGTGCCATCGACTTCGGCATCATGGTGGACGGCGCCGTGGTGCTGGCCGAGAACATCATCCGCAACGCCCGCCTGCGCAAGCCGCAGACGCAGGCGGACATGCGCCACATCATCATCGACTCGGCCGTGGCCGTGGCCAAGCCCACGCTGTTCGCCATGGCCATCGTGATCGCGGCGCTGATCCCCGTGTTCTCGCTGGAAAGCATCGAGGGCCGCATCTTCCGTCCGCTGGCCATGACCTACAGCTTCGCGCTGCTGGGTGCCCTGGTCTTCGCCATGGGCCTGGTGCCGGCGCTGTGCGCGCTGTTCCTCAAGCCCCAGCACGTGATGGTGGAAGAGCCCAAGATCTTCGACCGCGCGCACCACGGCTACCAGCACTGGATCGGCAGCCTGCTGGGCGCCGGGCGGCGCCGTGTCATGGTGGTGGTCGCCTCGCTGGCCATCCTGGTGGCGGCCGGCCTGTCGGCCGCCTGGCTGGGCACGGAATTCCTGCCCGAGCTCGATGAAGGCGACGCCTACGTGCTGGTGCAGATGCCGGCATCGATCTCGCTGGAAAAGGGCCAGGAAGTGCTGCGCGACGTGCGCCTGCGCCTGAAGACCTTCCCCGAGGTCATCACCGTCACCACCGAGCAGGGCCGTCCCGAGTCCGGCACCGACAACGAGACGCTGAACCTGGCCAAGGTGCTGGTGCGCCTGAAGGGCCACGGCGAATGGCGCAAGGGCCTGACCAAGCCCCAGCTCATCGAGCAGATGCGCGCCACGCTCAGCGAGATTCCGGGCGTGTCGTTCAACTTCGCCCAGCCCATCCGCGACAGCGTGGAGGAATCGACGTCCGGCGCGCGCGGCCAGGTGGTGCTCAAGGTCTTCGGCCCCGACATTCCGCAGCTGCGCTCCATCCTGCAGCAGACCGTGGACCTGGTGAAGGACATCGACGGCGTGGTCGACCTGGGCCTGTACCGCGACGCGCCTGCGCCCCAGGTGCACGTGGAGTTCGACCGCCAGGCGCTGGCGCGCCAGGGCATTGCCATGGAGACCGCGCAAAAGACGCTGGAGGCGGCGCTGGCCGGCAACATCTCCACCACGCTGTGGGAAGGCGAGTACCCCGTGCCCGTGCGCGTGCGCCTGCCCTACGTGGACCGCATGGACGAGGAACGCATCCGCAACAT
This sequence comes from Delftia sp. WSY_16, assembly GCF_043104415.1. NCBI lineage: Bacteria > Pseudomonadati > Pseudomonadota > Betaproteobacteria > Burkholderiales > Comamonadaceae > Delftia > Delftia sp. WSY_16. The sequence goes on from NZ_JBICKS010000037.1 coordinate 312,106, forward strand.
CGCCATCCCCTTGCCCAATGGCGCTGCGGGCGGCTCGGTGCCGCTGCACTCCGTGGGCCAGGTGGCCATCAAGATCGGCAACTCCTCCATCTTCCGCGAAGGCAATGCGCGCTACATGGCGCTCAAGTTCAACGTGGAAGGCCGTGACATCGGCTCCGTGGTCAAGGACACGCTGGCCACGTTCAAGAAGAACGTGAAGATCCCCGAGGGCTACCAGGCCGTCTGGGGCGGCGAGTGGGAGAACCAGCAGCGCGCGGCCGCACGCCTGAAGATCGTGGTGCCGCTGTCGCTGATCATCGTCTACGCCCTGCTGTTCGGCGCGCTGGGCCAGGCGCGCAGCGCCGGCATCATCTTGCTGTGCGCGCCCTTCACCATGGTGGGCGGCATCGCGGCCCTGCACTTGGCGGGCATCGAGCTGTCCATCAGCGCGGCCATCGGCTTCATCGCCTTGCTGGGGCAGGTGGCGCTGGCCGGCCTGCTGGTGATCTCGGCCGTGGAGGAGCTGCGACGGCAGGGCATGCCCATGATGCAGGCCCTGGTCGAGGGCGCTGCCGAGCGCATGCGCTCCATCGTGCTCGTGGCGCTGCTGGCGCTGCTGGGCCTGCTGCCCATGGCGCTGTCCACGGGCGTGGGCAGCGAGACGCAAAAGCCCTTCGCCTCCGTGATCGTGGGCGGCATGGTGGTGCTGCCCCTGGTGGCCCTGGTGCTGCTGCCCGTGCTCTATGCGCTGCTGGGCCCCAAGAACATGTTGACGCAGGAAGAACTCGATGAAAAAGAGTAAGCACCCCCTGAGCGGCTGCGCCGCTTCCCCCTCTCTCGCTTCGCGGGAGGGGGACGACGCCATCGCCGCGAGGCGGCTCTTGCTTGGCGTCTCTGATTTGGGCCGTGCCGGTTTTGTGGGTCGTTCACCTTATCGGGCCCTGTTTGTGGCTGTGGCGCTGTGCTGCGGGGCGGGTTCTGCGCTTGCGCAGCAGGCTGTACCCGCTGTACCCGCTGTACCCGCTGTACCGGGCGGGGCGGCTGTGCCGGCCATCACTGCGGCGCCTGCTTCCGAGGTGGCTCCGGCGGCTGCGCCGCAGCAGCCGGTGGGGATGCAGGAGTATCTGCAGATGGTGGTGCGCAACCAGCCCCAGCTGGCTGCGCAGCGACTGCAGATCGGGATTGCGCAGGCGGACAGCCGCACGGCGGCGGCGTTTCCCAATCCTTCGGCGTCGTACAGCAGCAAGCCGGGCGAGAAGCAGTGGGGCATAGAGCAGCCGCTGCCCATTTTCGGCCAGCGGCGCCTGCGCATGGAGAACGCGCGCAAGGGCGAGACGGCGGCGCGCGCCAATGTCGAGGTGGCCGTGGCCACCACGCTCAACGATGCAGCCACGGCCTTCATTGATCTGCTGATGACGCAGCAGCGCCTGAAGGTCTGGCAAGAGGCGCAGGAGGCCCTGAACAGCGCGGGCAATATCGTGCGCGGACAGATCGAGGCCGGTGCGCGCAGCCGCTATGACGGCGCGCGCCTGAGCCTGCAGCAGGCCCAGATGGCCATGCAGGTCAGCCAGGCCCAGTCGGACTGGCAGGACGCCGCCTCGCACGCCGCCGCCCTGGCCGCCCTGCCCCAGTGGGCACCGCGCGCCACGGGCAGCCTGCAGGCCGTTCCCGTGGCCCAGCTGCTGCACGAGCAGGAACTTTGGGAGGCCGCGCGCCTGCGCCTGCCGGCCCTGGTGGCCGCCCAGGCCGAGCTGGACCAGCTGCGCCACAAGGTCGAGCTGGAACGCCGCGAAGCCCTGCCCACGCCCAGCATCAGCGTGGCGCGGGTGCGCAACCGGCTGGACGGCAACTACAACCAGATCGGCGTGTCGGTGGAGCTGCCGCTGTTCGATCGCCGCGAAGGCCCCATCGCGCGTGCCCAGGTGGAGGCCGAGCAGGCCCAGCTGCGCTACGACGCCGCGCTGATCGAGGCGCGTACCGAGCTGCAGCGCGCCATCAGGCAACTGAAGCTGCGCCGCGATGCCGTGCGCGCCTACGAAAAGCAGGGCCTGGCCCAGATCGCGCCGCTCAACCAGATGGCCCAGGATGCCTACAAGCTGGGCCAGGGCTCCATCCTGGAGCTGATCGATTCGCTGGGATCGATCAACGAGCACCGCCTGGAGCACCTGGACCTGGTCAAGGAAATGATGCTGGCCGAGTGGCAGGTGCGCGTGGCCAGCGGCGATCTGCCGATGTGGGCAGCGCCCTGACGGTTTCATGCGGCGCGGTGCTCTGGGATGCCGCGCGGCCCTGCCCCTAGCTGGAAAGAGGTGGTCAACATGCCGGCACCCCCACCGATCTCGGCGGAGTCTGGCGCGCCGTATAGTGTCTGCCTCAGTTTCGAGTCAGGCCCTGCCGCCCGCATGTACCGCTATCTCATCATCGAAGACGACGCGCTGAACGCGCGCTACATCGCCGAAGGCCTGCGCCAGCAGGGCGCGCAGGTGGCGGTGTGCAGCGATGGTGTGCAGGGCATCGCCATGGCCGTGGGCGAGAGCTGGGATGTGATCATCCTCGACCGCATGCTGCCCAACGGCTTCGACGGCCTGCAGATCCTGCAGACGCTGCGCTCCATGGGCAAGCAGACGCCGGTGCTGGTGCTCAGCGCCCTGTCGGCCACAGACGAGCGCGTGCGCGGCCTCAAGGCCGGCTGCGACGACTACCTGACCAAGCCCTTTGCCTTCTCCGAACTCTCGGCACGCCTGGAGGCCCTGGTGCGCCGCGCCCAGATCCCGGCCCCTGCGCGCGAGATGCGCCTGGCCGACCTGCGGCTGAACCTGCTCACGCGCAGCGCCGAGCGCGCGGGCCAGCCGCTGGCGCTGCAGCCGCGCGAGTTCCGCCTGCTGGCCTTTCTGATGCAGCACGCGCACCAGATCGTCACGCGCACCATGCTGCTGGAGTCGGTGTGGGACTACCGGTTCGACCCGCAGACCAATGTCATCGACGTGCACATCAGCCGCCTGCGCGGCAAGGTGGACAAGGGCTTCGAGCCCGCGCTGATCCACACCGTGCGCGGCGTGGGCTACAGCCTGTCGGACCGGCCGCAGGACCTGCCGCAGGTGGCCTGATCCCATGTCGCTGGCCAAGCCCTGGAGCTCCACGGCCTTCCGGCTGGCGCTGACCTACGGCGTGCTGCTGGTGCTGACCATGTCCATCGTGCTGTCGGTGTTCTACGTGCAGACCGTGGGCGTGCTGCGCATGCGCATGGACCGGCAGGCCGAGAACCACATGCGCCGCCTGGTCGAGCACCGCGACAAGTACGGCGAGCCCGCGCTGGAGGCCGAGATCCAGCAGACCCTGCTGGACGGCGTCAACACCGATACCGAAATCCTCATCCTCATGGATGGCGACGGCAATCCCATCATCGGCAACGCCGACGTGGTGCCCGCACGCCGCCTGACGGAGATGGGCGTGCGCGATCTCAAGGTGCGGCGCAACGGCCGCATCATCGCGGGCCGCGTGGCCGTGGCCCAGCTGTCCGACGGCAAGCTGCTGGCCGTGGGCAGCGACATGCAGGTGCAAAGCGATGTGGAGGAGCTGTTCGGCCGCGCCAGCCTGCTGGCCGGCCTGGTGGCCCTGGGCATGGCCGTACTGGGCGCCGGGGCCTTCCGGCGCGTGGTGGAAGAGCGGGCCGCCGACATCCGCAGCACCATGGCGCGCGTGGCCACGGGCGACCTGCGCCAGCGCATCCCGGTCACGCGCCGCGACGATGAGTTCACGCTGCTCAACCGCGACATCAACACCATGCTGGACCGGCTGGAACTGCTGATGGACGGCATACGCCATGTCTCCAACACCATCGCCCACAACCTGCGCACGCCGCTGACGCGCATCCTGCTGCGCCTGCGCAATGCCCAGCAGGCCACGCCCGAGGAAAAGAACGAGACGCTGGCGCTGGTGGCCCAGGAAGTGGCCGAGCTGGGCGTGGTCTTCGACAAGCTGCTGCAGATTGCCGAAGTGGAAAGCGGCGCCAGCCGCAAGAACTTCGCGCCCGTGGACCTGCGCGCCCTGCTGGTCGACGTGGTGGAGTTCTACGAACCGCTGGTCGAGGACGCAGGCGGCGTGCTGCGGCTGCAGGTCGAAGGCACGCCCATGGCGCTGGGCGACGGGGACCTGCTGGCCAGCGCCGTGGCCAACCTCGTGGACAACGCCATCAAGTACGGATCACTGCCCGACAGCGACCACGGCGCCGACATGCTGCTGCGCGCGGGCGTGGCCCACGAACACGGCATGGACGGCGGCGCCTGGGGCGTGGAAATCATCGTGCAGGACCGCGGCCCCGGCGTGGACGCGCAGACGCGCGAGAAGATGAGCACCCGCTTTTACCGCGCCGAATCGGACCGCGAAGGCTACGGCCTGGGCCTGGCCAGCGTGCTGGCCATCGTGCAGCTGCACGGCGGCAAGCTGGGCTTCGAGAACATGCATCCGGGCCTGCAGGCAAGGATCTGGCTGCCCGGGTTGCCCACGGCCTGAAGCCGTTTCAGCGGTCCTTGTGACCGTAGGCGCAAAAGCCGGGCTTGGGCCCCTTCTTGGGGTGCAGGCGACAGGTTTCGGGCCGCTTGTCGTAGACCGTGCAGCGCCGCGACTTGGCATCCAGAAAATTGCAGTCCCCGCTGGCGCGCCGCGCCATGGTGAAGATGTTGTGCTTGGGGTTGTAGTGGTCGATCAAGCGCATCTTCATCAGCCGCTTGGCGATGAGCTTGGGCTCCACGTTGTCCACCTCGAACGGATCCACCAGCTCCAGCCGCACCAGATCGGGCAGCTGCACCTCCAGCGGCATGGTGCAGCAGTTGGCCGCACAGCTGTCGCACATGCCGGGCTTGTATTTGCTCCAGGAGTCGAGGCGGTCGACGTCGACGATGCTGATGGGGGATCTCATGGTGGGGGATGGGCGTGTGCAGGGCCGCTATTTTTCGCCAGAAAGCCCGGCGGCGGTTGCCGCGCCGGCGTAGCCAAGCGAGGGGGCGGGTCTTTGGGGGACGCCGTCCCTGCATCCATCCCCTGGCCTTCAGGCCGGCCGCTTCCTCAACAGGTATTTCTGAAACCCGTCCGACACCCGCTCGTCGCGCTGGTTCAGCACCTCGGTGGCCAGGGTCAGCACGCCCGTGGTGTTGCCGGGCTTGAGCTCGGACACCGTCAGCGTGCAGTACAGCGTGTCGCCCACATGGACGGGGGCCAGGAAGCGGCTGCCCTGCTCCAGAAAGCCCTTGAGCGATTCCTCGACCATGTGCGGGAACAGGCCGGCGCCTGCCGCCGTCTGTATGGCCACCTGGTAGCCGTGGGCCAGCATATGGGGCATGCCGCGCGCGCGGCAGTACTCCACGTCGTAGTGCACGGGATGGTTGTCGCCGCTGGCCAGCTGGAAGGCGGCGAACAGGGCATCGGTCATGGTGCGCGATGGCAGGGCGAAGACCTCGCCCAGCGCGAAGTCTTCAAAGTAGCGCTGGGCGCACAGGGATGGGTGGCGTGGCATGGCGACTCTCCTCAGTTCGCGCTCATGTGGGCGGCCCGGGCGACCTTGCCCCATTTGTCCAGCTCCTGCTTGAGGAAGGCGGCCAGCGCCTGGGGGCGCGGCTGCATTTCCAGCACCAGGCCCATGTCGTAGGCCTTTTTCTGCAGCCCGGCATCGTCCACCGTGGCCTGCAGGCTGGACTGCAGGCGGGCAATCAGCGCTGGCGGCGTGCCTGCGGGGGCGAACACGGCGTTCCAGGTATAGGCCTCGTAGCCGGGCACCTGCTCGGCAATGGCAGGCGTGTCGGGCGTCTGCGGCAGGCGCTGGGCCATGGTGGTGGCCAGCAGGCGCACCGTGCCCGCCTTGACCTGGGCCAGGCCTGTGGGCGCGCTGTCCAGCATGAAGGCCAGGTGCCCGCCGATGAGGTCCTGTATGGCTGGCGCACTGCCCCGGTAGGGCACATGCTGGGCCCGGGTGCCCGCCATCAGGTTCAGCAGCTCCGCGCCCAGGTGCGGAGCGCTGCCCACGCCCGCCGATGCATAGCTGACCTGGCCGGGCCGCGCCCGCAGATAGGCCAGGAAATCCGGCAGGCTCTGCACGGGCAGCCGCTTGTCCACCACCAGCACCAGCGGCGCCCTGGCGAGCAGTCCCACGGGCGCGAAGTCTTCCTCCGTGCGGTAGCCCAGCTTGTCGTGGATGTAGGGATTGACGGCATGCGCCACCGTGGTCAGCAGCAGGGTGTAGCCGTCAGGGGCTGCCTTGGCAACCGCCTCCGTGCCCACCAGGGTGCCGGCACCCGTGCGGTTCTCGATCACCACGGGCGTGCCCAGCTTCTGGCTCCAGACATCGGCCATGGCGCGGCCAAAGGTGTCGGTGGGGCCGCCTGCCGCGTAGGGAATCACCAGCTTGATGGGGCGCGCCGGATAGTCCTGCGCTGCGACCGCGCCGGCGGCCAGAAGCAGGGCAGTGAGAAGGGTTTGGCGTCTTGCCGTCTTGAAGTCCATAATTTTCTCCGTTGTCTCCTGGCGCCGACTATAGAAATGCGCTGCCAATGCAGCCAGTCGAATCATTGATAGGGCGGTTAGAAACCGTCTAACACCAAGGAAATGCTCCCGGCGGGCATGCAACGGATGCGATATGAATTGACGGATCTCAGGGTTTTCCTTGCGATTGCCCAGGCCAAAAGCCTCAGCGCAGGCGCGGCTGAAATGCATTTGACGGCGCCATCGGCCAGCTACCGGCTCAAGAATCTGGAGCAGGCCATGGGCGCATCGCTGTTTGAAAGAACGTCCAAAGGCATGGTGCTGACCCCGGCGGGAATGACGGTCAAGAAATACGCCGATTCCATTTTCGGCAGCGTGGACCGCCTGCACGGAGAAATGCAAAGACACATCAACGGAATATCAGGCCATATCCGCGTATTTGCCAACAGCAGCACGCTGACGGGAATCGCGCCCGTGCTCAGCCGCTATCTGGCCCATTATCCGAACGTCAATGTGGACCTGGAGGAGCGCCTGAGCGAAGACACGGTGCGCGCCGTGCTCGACGGCAGTGCCGACGTGGGTCTGGTGGCCGGCCAGATCGATCTGCATGGCCTGCACGCCATCACCTATGGCCGCGATGAACTGGTGTTCGTGGTGCCCGCTGGCCACCCCTTGGCCGCCAGCAGCAGGGTGCCGCTGGAAACTGCGCTGACCTACGACCTGGTCTCGATCGGCCGCAAGACCAGCAACTTTCTCTACCTCCAAGGCATGGCATCCAGGCTGGGCATGAATCCCAGAGTACGTGTGCACGCACCAACATTCGAGGCCGTGCTGCAGTGCGTGCAGGAAGGCGTGGGCATTGCGCTGGTGCCGCGCTCCATTGCCCGGCCGGCGCTGCAGGCGCGCAGGCTGGCTGCCGTGGGCCTGGACGAGGCCTGGGCGCAGCGCGAGCAGAAGGTGGTCACGCGCGAACCCGAAACCCTGCCCGCCTATGCCCGCGATTTCGTGGCCTATGTGGCGGCCCAGCCTTTGCCCGAGGAAGGCGCCGTGCAGGAATCCCTGTCTTAGAAGATTTGAAATTCCGCTTAGAAAATGCCGACTGGCTGGGTGATGGTCGCACTTCTAGAATGCGGCGAATCGAATATTCGCCTCGTTCAAGAAAATGCAGACACGCCCATTGGATGGTTTGACGGTATTGGCCATGGAACACGCCGTGGCAGGGCCTTTTGCCAGCCGGCAGCTGGCGGACCTGGGCGCCAGGGTCATCAAGCTGGAGCGATTGCCCGATGGGGATTTTGCGCGGGGCTATGACGACAAGGTCCATGGTGAATCATCCTTTTTTGTCTGGGCCAATCGGGGAAAGCAAAGCCTGGCTGCAGATATCAAGACCGCCGAAGGGCAGAATATCGTCGGGAAAATACTGGAAAACGCCGATATCCTGATCCAGAACCTGGCCCCCGGTGCCATGCAGAGAATGGGCATGGATTTCGACAGCCTGCATGAGAAATATCCGCGTCTCATCGTCTGCGATATATCGGGCTATGGCGAAGGCGGACCGCTCAGCGACAAAAAGGCCTATGACCTGCTGATCCAGGCGGCAGCCGGCCTGATCTCGGTCACGGGCACGCCCGACCAGCCCGCGCGCGTGGGCATTTCCATCGCCGACATCGCGGCCGGCATGTATGCCTACTCGGGCATGCTGTCTGCCCTGCTGCAGCGCGCCCGCACCGGCCGGGGCCTGCGCGTGGAGGTATCCATGCTGGAGGCGCTGGCCGAATGGATGTCCTACCCGCTGAATTTCGCCCACTACGGCGGCGCGGCGCCTGCGCGCAGCGGGCTGACCCACCCTTCCATCGCGCCCTATGGCCAGTACACGGCCGGTGACGGCCAGAGCCTGATCTTCGGCCTGCAGAACGACCGCGAATGGCACAGCTTCTGCGCCCATGTGCTGCAGCAGCCCGCGCTGGCGCAGGACGCGCGCTTTGCCACCAACCTGCAGCGCGTGGCGCACCGCAAGGAACTCGACGCGGTGATCGCCTCCGTGCTGGCCCCCCTGAGCCGCGAACAGGCCATGCAGCGCCTGGATGCAGGCGGCATCGCCAACGCGCCGCTCAACGACATGCACGCGGTCTGGGACCATCCCCAGCTGCAGGCGCGTGAACGCTGGCGCGAGGTGGCCACGCCCACCGGCAGCATCCAGGCCCTGCTGCCCCCGGCCACGCTGTCGGATGCCGAAGCCGCCATGGGCGCCGTGCCCGCGCTGGGCGAGCATACGCAGGCGCTGTGGGAGGAGTTTGGTGGGCGGTGAACATGACCAGGGGCGCCAAGGTCCGGCCATGAAAAAAGCGCTCCTTGCAGAGCGCTTTTTGCAGTGTGCCGTTCGGCTGGATCAGACGTCGATATTGCCCGCCCGCAGCGCATTCGTCTCGATGAAGTCCCGGCGCGGCTCCACCTCGTCGCCCATGAGCATGGTGAACACGCGGTCGGCCTCGATGGCGTCGCCGATCTGCACCTGCAGCAGGCTGCGCACGGTGGGGTCCATGGTGGTCTCCCACAGCTGCTCGGGGTTCATTTCGCCCAGGCCCTTGTAGCGCTGGCGGGCCGTGGTGCGTTCGGCCTCGTGCAGCAGCCATTGCATGGCCTGGCGGAAGTCGGTGGCCTTGTCGCTCTTGGCCTTCTCGCCTTCGCCGCGCATGACCTTGGCGCCTTCGCCCAGCAGGCCGTTGAAGTTCTGGGCTTCGTCGGCCAGTGCGGCGTAGTCGTGGCTGCGCACGAACTCCTGGGTGAGGATGGAGCTCTTGATGTTGCCGTGGTGGTGGCGGCTGATGCGCAGCACGGGCTTTTCGGAGACCGGGTCGATTTCGGCCGTGACCTCGGCGGGCACGCCCGTGGTGGTCAACTCGCGCAGCTTGGCCTCCAGGATGGGGGCGCAGGCCTGTGCCGCCTCGATGCTGTCCAGCGTGATCTGCACGCCGTCGGCGATGGCGCGCAGGGCCTCGGCATCCATGAAGTTGGACAGGCGGTCGATGACGGTCTCGGCGGCCAGGTGCATGTTGGCCAGCTTGGCCAGTTCCTCGCCGTCCAGCGTGCGCGGGTTGGCGCCGCCGGTGCTGACGCTGGCGTTCATCAGCGCGATGCGCAGCAGGTACTGGTTGAGCGCGGGGCCGTCCTTGATGTACAGCTCTTCCTTGCCGTTCTTGACCTTGTACAGCGGTGGCTGGGCGATGTAGATGTGGCCGCGCTCGACCAGGTCCGGCATCTGGCGGTAGAAGAAGGTCAGCAGCAGGGTGCGGATGTGGGCGCCGTCCACGTCCGCGTCGGTCATGATGATGATGCGGTGGTAGCGCAGCTTGTTGGGGTCGAAATCGTCGCTGCCGCTCTTGCCCGATTCGGCCGTGGCCTTGCCGATGCCGGTGCCCAGGGCCGTGATCAGGGTGACGATTTCGTTGCTGGTCAGCAGCTTCTCGTAGCGGGCCTTTTCCACGTTCAGGATCTTGCCGCGCAGCGGCAGGATGGCCTGGAACTTGCGGTCGCGACCTTGCTTGGCGGAGCCGCCGGCGGAGTCACCCTCGACGATGTAGATCTCGCACAGCGCCGGGTCCTTTTCCTGGCAGTCGGCCAGCTTGCCGGGCAGGCCCATGCCGTCGAGCACACCCTTGCGGCGCGTCATCTCGCGGGCCTTGCGCGCGGCCTCGCGGGCACGCGCGGCATCGACGATCTTGCTGCACAGGATCTTGGCGTCGTTGGGCTTTTCCTCCAGGTAGTCGGTCAGCGCCTTGGCGACGATGTCCTCCACGGGCGCGCGCACTTCGCTGGAGACCAGCTTGTCCTTGGTCTGGCTGCTGAACTTGGGCTCGGGCACCTTCACGGACAGCACGCAGCACAGGCCTTCGCGCATGTCGTCGCCGCTGACCTCGACCTTGGCCTTCTTGGCCAGCTCGTTCTGCTCGATGTACTTGCCGATCACGCGCGTCATGGCGGCGCGCAGGCCCGTCAGGTGGGTGCCGCCGTCGCGCTGCGGGATGTTGTTGGTGAAGCACAGCACCTGCTCGGCGTAGCTGTCGTTCCACTGCATGGCGACTTCGACGCCGATCTCGGTGCCGGGGATGCCGCCGTAGCTTTCCGCAGGACGCGTGCCGTTGGCGTGGAAGGCGGTGGGGTGCAGCACCTTCTTGTTGGCGTTGATGAACTGCACGAAGCCCATGACGCCGCCGGCGCCGGAGAAGTCGTCCTCGCGGCCGTCGCGCTCGTCCTTGAGGCGGATGCGCACGCCGTTGTTCAGGAAGGACAGTTCGCGCAGGCGCTTGGCCAGGATCTCGTAGCGGAACTCATGGTTCTGCGTGAAGATTTCCGTGTCGGGCAGGAAGTGGACCTTGGTGCCGCGCTTGTCGCTCTTGCCGACCACGCGCATGGGCGAGACCTCGACGCCGTCCACGATCTCGATGGGGCGGTTCTGCACCTGGCCGCGCGAGAAGTCGATCTCGTAGACTTCGCCGTCGCGGCGCACGCTGAGCTTGAGCCAGATGGACAGTGCGTTCACGCAGGACACGCCCACGCCGTGCAGGCCGCCCGAGACCTTGTAGCTGTTCTGGTTGAACTTGCCGCCCGCGTGCAGTTCGGTGAGGGCGATTTCGGCCGCCGAGCGCTTGGGCTCGTGCTTGTCGTCCATCTTCACGCGCGTGGGGATGCCGCGGCCGTTGTCGATGACGGACAGGGAGCCATCGGCATGGATGGTGACCAGGATGTCGTCGCAGTAGCCGGCCAGGGCTTCGTCGATGGAGTTGTCCACCACTTCGAAGACCAGGTGGTGCAGGCCCGTGCCATCGGAGGTGTCGCCGATGTACATGCCGGGGCGCTTGCGCACGGCCTCCAGGCCTTCGAGGATCTGGATCGCGCCTTCGCCATAGCCGCTGGAGTCTGAGCCTTCGGGGGCAATGGTCTGGTTTTCTGGCTTGTTCTCGTCGGTCATGGAAGGCCCTGGGGTAGTTCCGTCGGAAGCTGTCGCTTCGCTTGAAAATGTTCGATTCGGCCGCTGGCGCGGTGCGTAGGGACGCGCGCTGCGGGCTACGAGTCGGATAGGGTGGTTGCGCGCCTTGCACCGGCTTGTGCCACCGGGCGGCGGGTGCAGGGGCTGCGCAATGTGTCAGGCATCGGGTAGGTGTGGCGCGCGCTCAGATGCGCATCGGCATCACGACGTACTTGAAGCTGTCGTTCTCGGGGATGGTCAGCAGCGCCGAGCTGTTGCCGTCCTGCAGGTCGATCCTGATCATGTCCTGGCCCATGTTGGACAGGGCGTCGATCAGGTAGGTGACGTTGAAGCCGATCTCGATGGTGTCGCCACCGTAGTCGATGTCCAGCTCGTCCATGGCCTCTTCCTGCTCGGCGTTGTTGGAGGCCACGCGCAAGGTGCCGGGCTCCACCGTCAGGCGCACGCCCTTGAACTTGTCGCTGGTCATGATGGCCGTGCGCTGCAGGCTGGCCAGCAGCGGGGCGCGGCCCAGGGTCACGCTGTTGGTGTGGTTGCGCGGGATGACGCGGTTGTAGTCGGGGAACTTGCCCTCGACCAGCTTGGTCACGAACTCCATGCCGCCAAAGGTGAACTTGGCCTGGTTGTTGGCGAACTGCATCTCGATGTGGGGCTGGTTCTCGCCGCCGGCATCCGACAGCAGGCGCTGCAGCTCCAGCACGGTCTTGCGCGGCAGGATCACTTCCTGCTTGGGCACTTCCACGTCCAGCTGGCTGCTTGCAAAGGCCAGGCGGTGGCCGTCGGTGGCCACCAGGGACAGCTGCTTGCCCTCGGCCACGAACAGGATGCCGTTGAGGTAGTAGCGGATGTCCTGCACGGCCATGGCGAAGGAGACCTGGCCCAGCAGGTCCTTGAGCACCTTCTGCGGCACGCTGAACGACGGGCCGAAGGCCGCAGCCTCCTGCACCAGCGGGAAATCCTCGGCCGGCAGGGTCTGCAGCGTGAAGCGGCTCTTGCCGCCCTTGAGCACCATCTTGGCCTGCTGGGTCTCCAGGCTCACGGTCTGGTCGCCGGGCATGGTCTTGAGGATGTCGATCAGCTTGCGCGCGCCCACGGTGGTGGTGAAGTCGCCGGTGTCGCCGCCGAGTTCGGCGGTGGTGCGGATCTGGATTTCCAGGTCGCTGGTGGTCAGCTGCAATGCGTTGCCGGTCTTCTTGATCAGCACGTTGGCCAGGATGGGCAGCGTGTGGCGGCGTTCGACGATGCCGGACACCGATTGCAGGACCGCGAGAACTTTGTCTTGTGTGGCTTTCAGGACGATCATGTCAACCTCTGATTTAAGGATGCGGGTCTCGGTGGGAGCGGCGGCTCACACATGAGCCCCCTCTTGCCGCTCGAATCCCCCATTTTGCCGCGTACGCAGGGCCTGAACGGGGGAGTTTTCATCAACCTTTGAGAGTTTGCTCCAGCACGTGCAGCTGCTGGTTCAGCTCGGTCAGCTGCTGGCGTTCGCCGGCGATCTTGCGCACCGCGTGCAGCACGGTGGTGTGGTCGCGTCCGCCGAACAGCTCGCCGATCTCGGGCAGGCTCTTCTGGGTCAATTCCTTGGCCAGGTACATGGCAATCTGGCGCGGCCGGGCAATGCTGGCCGGGCGCTTCTTGCTGTACATGTCGGCCACCTTGATCTTGTAGTAGTCGGCCACCGTCTTCTGGATGTTTTCCACGCTGATCTGGCGGTTCTGGATGGACAGCAGATCACGCAGGGCCTCGCGGGCCAGCTGGATGGAGACTTCCTTCTGGTTGAAGCGCGAATAGGCCAGGATCTTGCGCAGCGCGCCTTCGAGCTCGCGCACGTTGGAGCGCACGTTCTTGGCCACGAAGAAGGCGACTTCCTCGGGCATCTCGGCGTTCTCGGCGCGGGCCTTGTTGATCAGGATGGCCACGCGCATCTCCAGCTCGGGCGGCTCGATGGCCACCGTCAGCCCGGAGTCGAAGCGCGAGACCAGCCGCTCGTGGATGTTGGCCAGACCCTTGGGATAGGTGTCCGAGGTCATCACGATGTGGCTCTTCTTGGCCAGCAGGGCCTCGAAGGCGTTGAAGAACTCCTCCTGCGTGCGGTCCTTGTTGGCGAAGAACTGCACATCGTCGATCAGCAGCAGATCCAGCGAGTGGTAGCGCTCCTTGAATTCGTCAAAAGTGCGGCGCTGGTAGGCCTTGACCACATCCGAGACGAACTGCTCGGCGTGGATGTAGAGAACTTTCGCGTCGGGCTTGTCGGCCAGCAGCTTGTTGCCCACGGCATGCACCAGGTGGGTCTTGCCCAGGCCCACGCCGCCGTAGATGAACAGCGGGTTGTACAGGTGGCCGGGCGAGCCCGCCACATGCATGGCGGCCGAGCGTGCCATGCGGTTGGCCGTGCCTTCCACCAGGGTTTCAAAGGTCAGCGCGGCGTTCAGGCGCGTACGGAAGACCGGCGCTGCCGCGTCTTCGCCAGTGACCGTGGGCACCGAGGTGACAATGGTTTCCGGTGGGGCCGAGCGCTCGCTGGAAGATGGGCGAACATAAGTACGCACAACGCTTTCCCGTTGAGCGAGCGCTAACTCAAGTGTCACCGGCTGGCCATAGAGCGACTCCAGCATGGCCGAGATGCGGCCTGCATATTGGGCGCGGATCCAGTCGAGCTTGAAGCGGTTGGCCACGTAGACGGTGACTTTGGAGAAGTCTTCGGCGACGTGCGCGGTCAGGGGCTTGATCCAGGTGTTGAACTGCTGCTCAGGCATTTCCTGCCCCAGTTGCTCAACGCAGACTTGCCACAGGCCCTGGCCTGCATCGTTCGTAGGTTCCTCTGTCATTGTCGAAGTCTAGTTGTGGATAGGAGGAACTGTTGCGAGGCTGCCATTGTAGCTTTTGCGGAAGTTATCCACAAAATATCAGGAGCTTGTCCTCTGCCCTGTCGCAAAATGGGCAGGCATCCTTCAGGTTCGAAGGGCATTGCATCAAGTGGGCAACGCTGTGATAATCGCGGGTTTCCCTGAATGTGTTCAGGGTGATATGTCCCGCCCGTCTGCATCGGGTCTGCATGCTGCTGCTGGTTGCCTTGGGCGAAACCTTCCCGGTTCGCGCTCCTGGCCGCACATGGCAAGTGCATCGTGCAGATTTTTGGCAGGTGGCCTGGCGGTTTGCCTTTGTGGCGGCTGCTGGCTGCACTGCGTGTAGCGTGCCGGATACGGGACCGGTGCAAAACTGAACCTTCTCTAGGAACCAACATGAAACGTACTTACCAACCCTCCAAGACCCGTCGCGCCCGCACCCACGGCTTTCTGGTCCGCATGAAGACCAAGGGCGGCCGCGCCGTGATCAACGCTCGCCGCGCCAAGGGCCGCAAGCGTCTGGCCGTCTAAGGCCAGCCATTGCTGGGCGGTTTGCTCGCTGCACTGAACCCCTGAAAGGGGTGCTGGAATGCAACGGCTGAAAACACGTCCGCAGTTTCAGGCCGCCATGGCTGCCGGTACGATTTCGCGTACCGCGCACTTCGCCCTGCACCGTCTCGTTCTGACGGAGCAGGTCGCTGCCATGCCGCCACCGACAGGGCCCGGATCGCAAGATCCGCAGGCCCTGTTCGGCGTTGGCGCGGTGCGCCGGGATGCCTGGCTGGGTGCCATGGTGCCCAAGCGCTGGGCGCGCCGATCGGTGACACGCCACACCATCAAGCGGCAGATCTACGCCGTGGGCGGCGAGCACGAGGCCTTGATGCTCCATGGCGCGCATGTGGTGCGATTGCGCTCGGGCTTTGACCGGCGCCAGTTCGTGAGCGCCACGTCCGATGTGCTCAAGCAGGCGGTTCGTGCCGAGCTGCAGCAGCTGTTCGCCCATGCCGCGAAACGCCTGTCGCAGCCGGCACCCGGGTTGCCTCAGCCAGCGCAGGAGCCGGCCGCTGCCGCTGGCGAGCCTGCCGGAGCCACGCCATGATGCAGCGGCTGCTGATGGCGCTGGTGCGTGGCTATCGGCTGATGCTCAGTCCCTGGCTGGGCTCGGCCTGCCGCTTCACGCCGACCTGCTCTGCCTATTCCCTTGAAGCGCTGGAGCAACACGGCGCTGCGGTAGGCTCCTACCTGACACTGCGCCGACTGGCGCGCTGTCATCCGTGGTGTGACGGGGGGCATGACCCTGTGCCAGAGCACAAGCCCAGGCTGTTCACCAGCCTGACGGCTGCGCCCGAAAACACCCAACCTTCCTCACCTAAGAAGTCTTCATGAACGATATTCGCCGCACCATCCTGTGGGTGATATTTGGCTTTTCGCTGGTCTTGCTATGGGACAAATGGCAAGTGCACAACGGCAAGAAGGCCACTTTCTTCCCCGCGCCGGCCGTGGCCACGGCCCCGGCACCTGAAACGGGCAAGGCGCCCGGCGACGCCAGCGTGCCCTCGGCAGCGACTGCGGCAACGGCCGGTGCCGGCGAAGTGCCTGGCGGCGCTGCCGCGCCCGAGGCTGCCCCGCGCCAGAACGTGACCATCAGCACCGACGTGCTGCGCCTGACCTTCGACAGCCAGGGCGGCACGCTGCGACATGCCGAGCTGCTCAAGTACGCCGATTCCGCCCACAAGGACAAGCCGGTCGTGCTGTTCGACGAGAGCGTGCACCGTGTGTACCTGGGCCAGTCGGGCCTGATCGGCGGCGGTTTCCCCACGCACAAGACGACCATGACCGCGCTGCCCGGTGCACGCGAGCTCAAGGACGGCGAGGACCAGATGGAGCTTCGCTTCGAGTCGCCCGACATGGGCGGCGTGAAGCTGGTCAAGATCTGGACGCTCAAGCGCGGTGCCTACGACATCGGCGTGCGCCATGAAGTGGTGAACATCGGCACGACTGCCGTGAACCCGCAGCTGTACCTGCAGCTGGTGCGCGACGGCAACAAGCCCGAAGGCGAAGAGTCCACCATGTACTCCACCTTCACGGGCCCGGCCGTCTACACCGACGAGAAGAAGTACCAGAAGGTCGAGTTCAAGGACATCGAAAACGGCAAGGCCAGCGTCGAGAAGTCGTCCTCGGGCGGCTACGTGGCCATGGTCCAGCATTACTTTGCCAGCGCCTGGCTGCTGGCCGAAGGCGTGCAGCGCGAGAACTTCCTGCGCAAGGTGGACAGCAACCTCTACGCCGTCGGCATGATCACGCCCGTGGGCACCATCGAGCCCGGCCAGAGCAAGAGCGTGGAAGCGCGCCTGTTTGCCGGACCCCAGATCGAAAAGCGCCTGGAGGCTCTGGCCCCCGGCCTGGAACTGGTCAAGGACTATGGCTGGCTGACCATCCTGGCCAAGCCGCTGTACTGGCTGCTGGACAAGCTGCACGGTTTCCTGGGCAACTGGGGCTGGTCCATCGTGGCCCTGGTGCTGCTGCTGAAGATCGCCTTCTACTGGCTCAATGCCAAGGCCTACTCCTCGATGGCCAAGATGAAGGCCATCAACCCGCGCATCATGGAAATGCGCGAGCGCCTCAAGGACAAGCCCCAGCAGATGCAGCAGGAGATGATGCGCATCTACCGCGAGGAAAAGGTCAACCCCATGGGCGGCTGCCTGCCCATCATCATCCAGATCCCAGTGTTCATCGCGCTGTACTGGGTGCTGCTGTCCAGCGTGGAAATCCGCAACGCGCCCTGGATCGGCTGGATCACCGACCTGTCGGCCAAGGACCCGCTGTTCATCCTGCCCGTGCTGATGACCCTGTCGTCGCTGCTGCAGACCGCGCTGAACCCCGCTCCGCCGGATCCGATGCAGGCCAAGATGATGTGGATCATGCCCCTGGTCTTCAGCGTGATGTTCTTCTTCTTCCCGGCCGGCCTGGTGCTGTACTGGCTGACGAACAACATCCTGTCCATTGCCCAGCAGTGGATCATCAACACCCGCATGGGCGTGCCGCCGCAGTTCAATCTGCCCAACTTCGGCAAGACCAAGCCTGCCAAGTAAGCCTGCGAAGGCCCTGGCTCCAAAGCCCGCTTCGGCGGGCTTTTTTCATGGGCGGCCTATCATCGGCGGCCTGAAATCCCTTCCCAAGAAAGCTCCATCCATGCTGCCCCGCCACAACGACCCCATTGCCGCCATCGCCACCGCTCCGGGGCGCGGCGCCGTGGGCATCGTGCGCGTCTCCGGCAAGGGGGTGGCGCCGCTGGTGCGGGTGCTGTGCGGGCGCGACCTCAAGCCGCGCGAGGCCACCTACCTGCCGTTGCGCGATGCCGCAGGCGGACCCATAGACCACGGCCTGGCCCTGTTCTTCCCGGCGCCGCACAGCTACACCGGCGAGGACGTGCTGGAGCTGCAGGCCCACGGCGGCCCGGTCGTGCTGCAGCTGCTGCTGGCACGCTGCCTGGAGGCGGCGCAAGAGCCTCTCGAAGGCCATCGCAGCGTACTGCCTGGCCTGCGCCTGGCCCAGCCTGGGGAATTCACCGAACGTGCCTTTCTCAACGACAAGATCGATCTGGCCCAGGCCGAAGCCATTGCCGACCTGATCGACGCCAGCACCGAGGCCGCCGCGCGCAGCGCAAGCCGCTCGCTGTCGGGAGCCTTCTCCGAGGAGATTCATGGCCTGCGCGATGCGCTGGTGCACCTGCGCATGCTGGTCGAGGCCACGCTGGACTTTCCCGAGGAAGAGATCGACTTCCTGCAAAAGGCCGATGCCAGCGGCCAGCTCGCGCGGCTGCGCGGCAAGCTGGACCAGGTGCTGTCGCGCGCCCACCAGGGTGCGCTGCTGCGCGAAGGCATCAAGGTCGTGATCGCAGGGCAGCCCAATGCGGGCAAGAGCTCGCTGCTCAATGCGCTGGCCGGTGCCGAGCTGGCCATCGTCACGCCCATCGCCGGCACCACGCGCGACAAGGTGCAGCAGACCATCCAGATCGAGGGCGTGCCGCTGCACGTGATAGACACAGCCGGCCTGCGCGAGAGCAGTGACGAAGTCGAGCGCATCGGCATCGCCCGCGCCTGGGAGGAGATCGCTGCGGCCGATGCCGTGCTCTTCCTGCACGACCTCACGCGCATGGGCGACAACGACTATCTGGCCGCAGACGCGGCCATCGCCGAAACCCTGGCCCAGAAGCTGCCGGGCCAGGTGCCCGTGATCGATGTCTGGAACAAGACCGATCGCGCCGAGCCGGCCCAGCTGCAGGCGCATGGCGGGCGCGAAGGCAGCGTGGCGCTGTCGGCACGCACCGGCGACGGCCTGGATGCGCTGCGCCGGCGCCTGCTGGATGTGGCCGGATGGCAGTCCGCCCCCGAAGGCCTGTACCTGGCGCGCGCACGCCATGTGGAGGCGCTGCAGGCCGTGGCCGCGCACCTGGAAGAGGCCGAGCTGCAGCTGGCGGCCCAGGCCGCCCATCTGGACCTGCTGGCCGAGGAACTGCGCCTGGCCCAGGTCTCGCTGAACTCCATCACCGGGGAATTCAGCTCGGATGACCTGCTGGGTGTGATCTTCTCGAGCTTTTGCATTGGCAAGTGACAGAGGGGATGCGGGCTGTGCGCGGCATGCCCAGCACGGCTGATGAGATGGCGGCAATATTTATCTTTTGCTACAAAATTTGCCGTCGAAAACCCACGCGCCGGCATTGGCGTGCGCGCTGCCGTCGCTTAGCATGCGGCGTGCCGCAGCGGCCCTTGCCGCGGCCTGTCGCCGGGTGCCGTCCCGGAGCGGGTACGCGGCCCACTTCGAACCGGATCCGCCATGTCTTCTTCCTCCCACAATGATTTGCGGCCTTTGGCCCAGGCCATGTCGTCGGCCGTGGCTGTCGACGGTGTGCAGAACGCGCTGACCTCGGAGCAGTGGGATCTGCTGGCACCTTACCTGGTGCCCGTCACTCTGGCCGCGGGCGAGCTGCTGTTTGCCGAAGGTTCGCTGGACCGCAATCTGTACTTCGTGGAGTCCGGCAGCCTCAGCGTGCACTACCAGGATGCCAAGGAGCGCATCCGCCTGGCCATCGTCGGTCCGGGCTCCATCCTGGGCGAGGGCGCCTTCTTCGCGCACCGCGCGCGCCACGCCACCGTGCAGGCTGCCGCGCCGGGGCGCCTGTGGTGCCTGACGGCCATGCGCTTCGCCGAACTCAGCAACCGCCAGCCCGGGGTGGCGCTGGCCCTGGTCATGGCCGCCGGCCAGGTCCTGGCGCGACGCGCGGTGGACAGCCGCCGCCGGGTGGCGAGCACCTGAGCAGCACCTGAACGGCACTTGGGCGAAGGCTCTCCGGGGGCCGGGTGGGATTACAGACCGGGCTTTGCTCTGCGACAAATTGATACAGCGGTTTTTGCAACACCTGTGCTCAAAATGTCGCCAAGTTGCAGGCACAATGCCGCGAGTTTGTGACTATTCGTGACAATGAGAGCCCCCATGTCTGTGTTCAACTGGTTTTCCCGCAAGCCTTTGCCCGAACAGGGTCGTGGTTCGCCTGGAAACGATGGCCAGGCCAACCCCGCGGCACGCCGTGATGCCGTCGCGGCCGGGCGCCGCAGCGAGCGGTCCGAGCGCCGTGAGCAGCTCTATGGCGTGGTGCGCGATGTCATGGTGCGTGCCGGGGTGTTGTCGGCCAGCTACAAGTTCAAGGTGCTCTCGCTGGACAGCGTGGGCCAGCGCTTCGTGGTGATGATGGACCTGGCACGGGCCTATGCCAGCGAAACCGCTCGGCTCAGCGAGATCGAGGCCATGCTGGCCCAGGCGGCCAAGGCCCGCATGGGCGCGGTCGTGACAGCCGTGTACTGGCGGGTCAGCGACCAGAACGCCGCCGCCCAGGCCCAGGTGCATTCCGTGGCCGTGCGCACACCGCGTCCCGTCCAGCCCGTGGCCGTCCCCGTCGTGGCTGCGATGGAGGCCGTGGCGCCCCAGCGCCGCAGGCAGGACACGGCGCCGTTCGAGCCCATAGACGATCAGGAAATGGCCGCCTTCAAGATGGCCGTGGCGGCCATGCCCGCTGCAGCCCGTGGTGCGGGCTCTGCAGCTGCGGCGCCCGCCGGCGTGCGCCGCTCGGGCCCCTTGCTCGGGCCAGGCGCAGGCGAACGCGGCGCGGACTTTCACCACAGCACGCTGGACCATCTGGACCTGGGTGTCACCCAGTACGGCGAACTGCGCTGACCGGGCGCCGGCCTGATTCAGTGGCCGGCGAAATCCACCAGCGTGAACAGCGGCAGGCCGCCATCGCGCAGCAGGGTGGAGCCGCCCAGTTCGGGCAGATCCACGATGGCCGCGCCCTCGATCACCGTGGCGCCCAGCTTTTCCAGCAATCTCTTGCCGGCCATCATGGTGCCGCCGGTGGCGATCAGGTCGTCGATCAGCAGTACGCGATCGCCGGTCTTGACGGCATCTGTGTGCAGCTCCACCGTGGCGCTGCCGTATTCGAGCTCATAGGTTTCCTCCACCGTGGTGAACGGCAGCTTGCCCTTCTTGCGGATGGGCACAAAGCCAACGCCCAGCTCGTGGGCCACCACGGCACCCAGGATGAAGCCGCGTGCATCGAGCCCTGCCACCACGTCGGGGCGCATGCCGCGCTGCATGTAGCGGTGCACGAAGGCGTCGGTCATCACGCGAAAGACCTGGGGGTCCTGCAGCAGCGGCGTGATGTCGCGGAACTGCACGCCGGGCGCCGGCCAGTCGGGCACGGTGCGTATGTGCGATCGCAGGTAGTCGTTGACGCTGAGGGTGGTGTGCATGGCGCTGGATCGGGGGCTGGAAAGAACGGGCCAGTGTACCCAGACGCCCGATGGGGGCCGCCGCCGCCGGGTAGCCAGACCGCCTAAAATCTTCCAGATGAATTCTGATGCTGCCACCTTGAATGCGCTGGATACGTCCAGGGTCCTGCGCCTGGCCCGCGACACCCTGGGCATCGAGGCCGATGCCCTTCTTGCCATGTCGCAGCGCCTGGATGGCGTGTTCGGTGAAGTGGTGCAGCGCATCCTGAGCCTGTCCGGCCGTGTCGTCGTGATGGGCATGGGCAAGAGTGGCCATGTCGGGCGCAAGGTGGCGGCCACCCTGGCATCCACGGGCACTCCCGCCTTCTTCGTGCATCCGGGCGAGGCCAGCCATGGCGACCTGGGCATGGTGACCGGCATCGATCTGGTACTGGCGCTGTCCAACAGCGGCGAGGCCGATGAACTCACCGTGCTGCTGCCTGCCATCAAGCGCCAGGGCATACCCCTGGTGGCCATGACCGGCGGCGCGCAGTCCACGCTGGCCCGCCATGCCGACTGGGTGCTGGACACCCGTGTGGAGCGCGAGGCCTGCCCTTTGAACCTGGCACCCACGGCCAGCACCACCGCGCAGATGGCCATGGGCGACGCCCTTGCCGTGGCACTGCTCGATGCACGCGGCTTTGGCGCCGAGGACTTTGCGCGCTCCCATCCGGGCGGCGCGCTGGGCCGCAAGCTGCTGACCCATGTGCGCGATGTCATGCGCAGCGGCAAAGAGCTGCCCAAGGTCGGGGCCGATGCCAGCTTTGTCGAGTTGATGCGCGAGATGAGCGCCAAGGGCCTGGGCTGCTCGGCCATCGTCGATGCGGCAGGCGTGCTGCAAGGCATCTTCACCGACGGAGACCTGCGCCGCCGTGTCGAGGCCGGCACCGACCTGCGCGCGCTGCAGGCCGGCGATGTCATGCACAAGGGCCCCCGCACCATCGCCGAAGACGCGCTGGCCGTCGACGCCGCCAGCATGATGGAGGAGCACGGCATCACCGCCGTGCTGGTGGCCGATGCGCAGCACCAGCTGCGCGGCGTGGTCCATATCCGCGACCTGATGCGCGCCAAGGTAATCTGATGGCACGCGCTCCCTTGACGCCCGTGCAGAACTGGGACGCACCGCTGCTGCTGCTGGCGCAGGACGTGCGGGTGGCATTCTTCGATGTCGATGGCGTGCTGACCGATGGCGGCCTGCTGTTCTCTGGCGAAGGCGAAGTGCTCAAGCGCTTCAACACGCTGGACGGCCATGGTCTGAAACTGCTGCAAAAGGCTGGCATCACGCCCGCCGTGGTGACGGGCCGCGATTCGCCCGCGCTTCGCCTGCGGCTGAGCAATCTGGGCGTCACGCATGCGCGCTTTGGCACGGAAGACAAGGTGCCTGCCGCCGAGGCCATCCTGAAGGAGCTGGGCCTGCAATGGCACCAGGCGGCAGCCATGGGCGACGACTGGCCGGACCTGCCCGTGATGCGGCGCTCCGCCTTCGCCTGCGCACCGGCCAACGCCCATGACGAAGTGCTGGCCGTGGCCGATTGGGTCACGCCGCGCAGCGGCGGTGAAGGAGCGGTGCGCCAGCTGTGCGACCTGCTGCTGGCCGCGCGTGGCGCCTATGCCGGGCTGCTGGCGGAATACGCATCATGACCCAGGCCTGGCGCCGCGTCGGTGACCGGCTTTCCCTGTACCTGCCCGTGCTGCTGATGGGCCTGCTGGCGCTGGGCACCTGGTGGCTGGTGCGCAATGCGCCGCAGCCCCTGGCCAGCGGCACCGAAAAGGCCGTGGCGCACGAGCCCGACTATTTCATGAAGGATTTCTCGATCAAGAGCTTCGATGCCACGGGGCGTCTGAAGAGCCAGATCGAGGGCAGCATGGGCCGCCACTATCCCGATACCGACACGCTTGAAATCGACAACGTCCGCATGTTCGCGGTCTCGCCCGAAGGCCGCATCACGCGCGGCAGTGCGAACCGGGCGCTGAGCAATGCCGATGGTTCCGAGGTGCAGATGTTCGGCAATGCCATCGTCACGCGCGAGCCATTTGTGACAGCAGGTAAACAGCCGCAGCCGCAGTTGCAATTCCAGGGCGAATTCCTGCACGCCTGGCCCAACGAGGAGCGCGTGAGTTCCAACCAGCCCGTGGTGCTGACCCGTGGCAAGGACCGCTTCACGGCCGACAGCATGCAGTACAGCAACCTGGATCTGGTCATGAAACTGCAGGGCCGCGTGCGCGGCACCCTGCAGCCTTCCAGGACCAAGTAAGGCGCCAGCGCAAGCGCAGGCATGCCGATGGAGAACAAGCCATGACGACATCCTCGCGCAGCCCGGCACCCCTGGCCTTCATCACCGGCGCATCCAGCGGCATAGGCCAGGCCCTGGCCTGGCACGCCTACCAGCAAGGCTGGTCGCTGGCGCTGGTGGCTCGGCGCGGCGACGTGATGGCGCAATGGGCTGCGCAACAGGGCCTGGACTCCTCGCGTTTCGCCCTCTACGAGGCTGATGTGGGCGTGCCTGACAGCATCATCGCCGCCGCCCGGCGCTGCGAGCAGCAGCAGGGCCTGCCCGATGTCGTGATCGCCAATGCTGGCGTCAGCTGGGGCGTGGACACCTCGATGCGCGAGGACCTCGACACCATGCAGCAGGTGCTGGCCGTCAACACGATGGGGGTTGTGGCCAGCTTCCACCCCTTCATCGCACCCATGGTGCAGCGTGGAAGCGGGCAACTGGTCGGAATTTCCAGTGTGGCCGGGCTGCGCGGCCTGCCAGGACACGGCGCTTATTGCGCCAGCAAGGCTGCAGTCATTGCCTATTGCGAAAGCCTTCGCGGTGAATTGCGCAGTAGTGGCGTAAAAGTCACGACATTGCTTCCTGGCTATGTGGATACACCCCTCACGCGTGGTAACCGCTATGGCATGCCATTCCTATTGGAGCCGCAGGAGTTTTCCGCAAGGGCCTGGCGTGCCATTGAAGCTCGCCGCAGTCTGGTCATCATTCCATGGCAAATGGCCTGGGTGGGGCGGTTGATGAAAATTCTCCCCAACGCGATATTCGACAGGCTGCTTGTAGGACGGAAGCGCAAACATCGGCATTTGGAAAATCCCTGATGCCCATTGCCGTTCGGAATATGTTCATGCACGCATCTTGTGCGTAAAAAAGGCTCCATGAAGGAGCCTTTTTGATTCGGGGTAACACTGAGAACCGTGGATCTCATTCCCCGTTGTTATTGTTGTTTCCCCAGCCGCCGCCACGGCCGCCATTGCGGGGGCCGGAGCCATAAGGGCTGCGGAATCCGCCGTCGCCACGACCGCCGTAGCCGCCGCCACCGCCGCCGTCACCACGGCCATAGCCGCCACGGTCGCCACCGTCACCGCGTCCGTAGCCACCGCCATCACCGCGGCCACCGCCACCGTAACCGCCGCCGCCACCATCACCACGGCCATAGCCGCCGCCACCGCCGCCAAAGCCGCCCGAACGCGGGGGGCGAGGCTCCATGGGACGTGCTTCGTTCACCACAAGGCTGCGTCCGCCCAATGGCTGGCCATTCATGCCCTGAACGGCAGCCTGAGCCTCGGCATCACTGCCCATCTCGACAAACCCGAATCCCTTGGAACGGCCTGTGTCGCGCTCCATCATGACCCGGGCGCTGGTGACAGCGCCGAACTGGCTGAATGCCTGCTCCAAGTCGTTGTCACGCACACCATAGGGAAGGTTGCCGACGTAAAGCTTATTGCCCATCAAAAACTCCTCAACTCCTCAATGCTCACTGGTTTGCGCTCGGCTTCAGGACGCACAGACATCAGGTTCCTTGTATACAAGAGCCTGGCCAACCTTCCTAAACACATAGCGTTCGAACGGGTCTGCCCGAAACTAAATTATGAAGCACAAAAATCAAAAAGATAAATGCTCGAAAACACAAGCTGATAACGTTTGGCAACAAAAAAGGGGCCCGGAGGGCCCCTTTTTTTGCTAACGCATGCTCTAAGCGAGAGCTTAGTAGCTGTTGCGACGGCCACCGCCGTAGCCGCCGTCGCGGTTGCCACCGCCGAAGCCGCCACCGCCGCCACCACCGAAGCCGCCGCCGAAGCCGCCGCTACGGGGAGCGCGGGGCTCCATCGGGCGGGCTTCGTTGACCACCAGGTCACGGCCGCCGCGGTTTTGGCCGTGCAGGCCTTGGATAGCAGCTTGTGCTTCGGCATCGCTGCCCATTTCGACGAAGCCGAAACCCTTGGAACGGCCGGTGTCGCGCTCCATCATTACCTTGGCGCTGTTAACGGCGCCGAATTCGCTGAAGGCTTGCTCCAGATCGCTGTCACGGAAGGTGTACGGCAGGTTGCCGACGTAAAGCTTGTTGCCCATGGAGGACTCCTGAAAAAACTGGAAAACGCGATGGAGCCCTAGGGAGTCAACACGGGATGACAACGTTAGAGACGCAAACGCACTAGCACTCATTGAGCCGAAGCCCGAACGAAAGCTCGCCCATTATGTGGCAGAAGTTTTCGCACGTTATTACTGTTTCGCAAAAATTCGTCGTGCCCGCCACAGAATGCCCCTGGGAGTTACCCTGAAATTGCGGCAGCGCATAAGCAAGTGCCTTGGCGGCAGTGGGGGCCGGCATGCAGATCCGAGGGCTGCTATGATCGCCGGCTCAGTCTTTGGGGAGTAGATCGTTCGGCTCAGCAGCCGGATGCATGCGTCAACAAACTTGGGCCTTCGCTGGCCTATGGCGTATGCGGCGCGCAGTGCAATGCTGCGTGTGACCGATCGAGACCATTGACCGCGCACCGATCCAAAGGCCGGAGTCGGAGCGTGGTCAATGCGTGCTCTATCCGGCCGGATAAATCCCCACACCATGGAAGCCTTCCTGATTTCAACCTCCGTCGTCGCGCTTGCCGAGATGGGGGACAAGACCCAGCTGCTGTCGCTGGTGCTCGCCGCGCGTTTTCGCAAACCCTGGCCCATCGTTGCGGGCATTTTCGTGGCCACCCTGGTCAACCATGCGCTGGCCGGTGCCGTGGGCGCCTGGATCACCAGCTATCTTGGCGAGAACGCCATGCGCTGGATTCTTGGCCTGTCCTTCATCGCCATGGCGGTCTGGATGCTGATCCCCGACAAGCTCGACGAGGACGAGGTCTCCGGGCATTCGCGCTGGGGCGTCTTCGGCACGACGCTGGTGGCCTTCTTTCTGGCCGAGATGGGCGACAAGACGCAGATTGCCACCGTGATGCTGGCGGCCAAATACAACGCCTACCTGTGGGTGGTGGCGGGCACCACGCTGGGCATGATGCTGGCCAACGCTCCCGTGGTGTGGCTGGGCGACAAGCTGGTCAAGCGCGTGCCCATCCGGCTGGTGCATGTGATCTCGGCCGTGATCTTCCTGGTGCTGGGCGTGCTGGCCCTGTTCCTTCCGGGGGCAGGCGTTTTGGCATAATGATTCTTCATGCGCCGATTTGCTTCTGCTTGCGGGCGCTTTATAAATCCAGCTAAAGACGACACCAGAGAACCCGGCCTCGTTTTTAGCGATGCCGGGTTTTTTCATGTCCTTCATCGCCACACCACAATCCATGCACTTCGACGAGCCGCTGCCGCTGCAGGGCGGCGGCTCGATCCGTGACTACGACCTCGCCTACGAGACCTACGGGCAGCTCAACGCCGACCGCAGCAATGCCGTGCTGGTCTGCCATGCGCTCAACGCCTCCCACCATGTGGCCGGCGTGTACGAGGGCCAGCCCAAGAGCGAGGGCTGGTGGGACAACATGATCGGCCCCGGCAAGCCCGTGGACACGAACCGGTTCTTCGTGATCGGCGTGAACAACCTGGGCTCGTGCTTTGGCTCCACGGGCCCCATGCACGCGCATCCGGACACCGGCAGGATCTATGGCGCCGACTTTCCTGTGGTCACCGTGGAGGATTGGGTGGACGCCCAGGCCCGGCTGCTGGACCGGCTGGGCATAGCGCAGCTGGCCGCGGTGCTGGGCGGCAGCCTGGGCGGCATGCAGGCGCTGTCCTGGTCGCTGCGCCATCCGGACCGCATGCGCCATGCCGTGGTCGTGGCCAGCGCGCCCAACCTCAATGCGGAGAACATCGCCTTCAACGAGGTGGCGCGGCGCGCCATCGTCACCGATCCGGATTTCCATGGCGGGCATTTCTACGAGCATGGCGTGGTGCCGGCGCGCGGCCTGCGCATCGCCCGCATGATCGGCCACATCACCTACCTGAGCGACGACGTGATGAACCAGAAGTTCGGCCGCCAGCTGAGGGAGGGCCTGGACCTGAAGTACAGCACGCAGGACGTGGAGTTCCAGATCGAGAGCTACCTGCGCTACCAGGGCGAGAAGTTCAGCAGCTACTTCGACGCCAATACCTACCTGCTGATCACGCGCGCGCTCGACTACTTCGACCCGGCGCGCACGCATGGCGGCGACCTGACCCAGGCGCTGTCGGTGGCCAAGGCCGGCTTTTTGCTGGTCAGCTTCACCACCGACTGGCGCTTCGCGCCCGCACGCAGCCGCGAGATCGTGAAGTCGCTGCTGGAGAACAACCGCGACGTCAGCTATGCCGAGATCGACGCGCCCCACGGCCATGACGCCTTCCTGCTCGACGACCCCCGCTACATGAACGTGATGCGCTCCTACTTCGACGGCATCGCCCAGGAAACCACGACAGCCGCCAAGGAGGCCGCATGACCGAGCTGAACACCATGCAGGCGATTGCGCGCCTGATCCCCAAGGGCTCGCGCGTGCTCGACCTGGGCTGCGGCGATGGCGCCCTGCTGTCGCACCTTCAGCGCGAGCGTGGCTGCACCGGCTACGGCGTGGAGCTGGATGACGCCAACGTGCTGGCTTGTGTGCGCCGGGGCGTGAACGTGCTGCAGCTGAACCTGGAGGACGGCCTGGCCATCTTCCAGGACAACAGCTTCGACGTGGTGCTGCAGATCGATACGCTGCAGCATCTGCGCAATGCCGAGACCATGCTGCAGGAGACGGCGCGCATAGGCCGCGCGGGCATCGTCGCCTTCCCCAACTTCGCGCACTGGCCCAACCGCCTGTCCGTGCTGCGCGGGCGCATGCCGGTGACGCGGCGCCTGCCCTACCAGTGGTATGACACGCCCAACATCCGCGTGGGCACCTACAAGGACTTCGAGGTGCTGGCCACCCGGAACCGGCTGCGCATACTGGACTCCTTCGGCCTGCAGGATGGCCGCAGCGTGCGTACCCTGCCCAATCTCATGGCGGGCACGGCGGTCTTCCATTTCGAGCACGCCTGAGCGCAGGCGGGCCATGCCCGTGTCATCCCCGGCGCGCACAATCGAATGCCCCGAGACCCCGGAGACAGACATGGACAACCTCCCACGCCGCTGCGCGCTGGCCCTGGCCGGCGCGGCCGCCGGCCTGCTGGTGGCCGGCTGCGCCGCATCGCAGGCGCCCGCCCGAAGCGATGCCGCTGCCGACTGGCCGCCCCGGCCCGCGCTGATCGCCCATCGCGGCGCATCGGCGCTGCGGCCAGAGCACACGCTGGAGGCATACCGCGAGGCCATACGCGCGGGCGCCGACTTCATCGAGCCCGACCTGGTCATCACGCGCGATGGCGTGCTGGTGGCGCGGCATGAGAACGCCATCGCCATCCTGGCGGCCGACGGCAGCCTCAAGGAGGCCACGACCAATGTGGCCGACCGCCCCGAGTTCGCGGCGCGCAAGACCACCAAAACCATCGACGGGCAGGCGATCACGGGCTGGTTCGTGGAGGATTTCACGCTGGCCGAGCTGAAGACGCTGCGTGCGCGCGAACGCATCCCGGCGATCCGCCCGGCGAATGTGCAGTTCAATGACCGTTTCGAGGTGCCCACGCTGCAGGAGGTCATCGACCTGGCCCGAGCCGAGAGCGCACGCACGAGCCGCACCATCGGCATCTATCCCGAGACCAAGCACCCGAGCTACTTCCAGTCCATCGGCCTGCCGCTGGAGCCCGCGCTGCTCAAGCTGCTCGCGGACAACGGCTGGAACCATGCGCAGGCGCCGGTGTTCGTGCAGTCCTTCGAGGTCGAGAACCTGCGCTGGATCCGTGCGCGCAGCAGCCTGCGCCTGGTGCAGTTGCTGGCGCCCAAGGGCAAGCCCTATGACAGCGTGGCACGCGGCACGGGCCCCGGCTATGCCGACATGGTCACGCCCGCAGGCCTGGCCGAGATTGCGCGCTACGCCAACGGCATAGGGCCGAGCAAAAGCATGGTGATCCCCGTGGTGCAGGGTGCGAATGCCGCGCCCACTGCGCTGGTGGCCGATGCCCATCGCGCGGGGCTGCTGGTCCATCCCTGGACGCTGCGGCCCGAGAACGCCTTCCTTCCCCTGAGCCTGAAATCTCCGCCCGCACAGGACGGCGCCCGGCGTGGCAATGCGCGCGCCGACATGGACGATTTCCTGCGCACGGGCATCGATGGCATCTTCACCGACGACCCGTCGGTGGGGCGAGCCGCCATTGACGCATTGCTCAAGTCGCGGCCTTGACCGGACGTGCTGCCGTGCGCCGGCCCGCTGCCTGCGCCTGCTCCAGCCACTGCTGGCGGCGTGCGGCATCGGCGCCGAGCACGGGTCCGAAACTGTGTATGCGCACGGGCCGGATGCCGCTGAACTCCAGGATGGCACGGCGCATCTGGTGATGGCCCGGCATGTGCGCCAGCCAGCGGTAATACCAGGGCGGGGAATCCATGCTCACCAGCAGATCGGCGGTGCGGCCGGCCAGCAGCCGGTCCCACAGCATCGAGCCCTTGCGGTACTTGAAGGCGAAGCCCGGCAGAAAGATGCGGTCGATGAAGCCCTTGAGCAAGGCCGGCAGGCCGCCCCACCAGGTCGGATAGACCCAGGCCAGGTGGCTGGCCCACAGGATGTCGGCCTGGGCCTGCTGCAGGTCAGGCTCCAGGGGCTGATCCTGGCGATAGCCGGCGCGCAGCAGCGGGTCGAATTCCAGTTCGCCCAGGCGCAGCGTGCGCACTTGGGCACCGCTGTCGCGTGCGCCCTGGGCGTAGGCATCGGCCAGGCCGGCGCACAGGCTGCCGGCCGACGGGTGGCCGAGGATGATCAGGATGCGCTGGGGATGATGGGGGTGCGTGGTGCTTGGAAACATGGCGGCCATGTTCGCCTTGCCCCAAGGGGCAGGGTCAAGACCCTGGATCAAGCCATGGCGGTCTCGCAGGCGCGTTCTCTGGAATCCGCCGGCTCCAGGCGGCATTCGAGCAGCTCACGCTCCAGTGCGGCCAGCTGCGTCTGCAGTCCCTGAAGGTGCTGCATCTGCGCCTGCACCTGCTCGCGGCGGCCGCGCAGCAGCCGGGCCAGCGCGTCCCAGCTGTCGGCGTGGTCCAGGCGCTGCAGGCCATGCAGCTCGTCGAGCCGAAAGCCCAGCCCCAGCGCCTGGCGGATGCGCTGCACCAGCACCAGATCCTGCTGTCCATACACGCGGTAGCTGCCTGCCCGCGCCACGGCACCGAGCAGGCCCCGTGATTCATAGAGCCTGACGGCCTTGGGCGAGCAGCCGGCGCGTCGGGCGAGTTCTCCGATATACATGGGGCGTGATCGTAGTCGCTGGCGCCGGGCTCTCATGGTCTGCATGGCGTTGGCGCACAATGACCGGATCGCGGCGCTGGCTTCGCTCGAACGGTGCGCCCATCCCTGACACGAGGACCCACCATGAATGCACGCACTCCTTCACAACTGCTGCAGCCCGCAGCCGCGCTGGACCGGATCAGCCGCTCCTGGGACGAGCGCATCGTCCCGGCGCTGACCGAGTACATCGCCATTCCCGCCAAGTCGCCCATGTTCGCGCCCGACTGGGAGCAACAGGGCCACCTGGAGACCGTGCTGCGCAATGCGGCCGACTGGGTGCAGGCGCAGAAGGTGGCCGGCCTGACGCTGGAGATCGTGCGCCAGCCGGGCCGCACGCCAGTGCTGTTCTTCGAGGTGGAAGGCACGCAGGACAAGGCGGCCTCCAGCCCCACGGTGCTGATGTACGGCCATCTGGACAAGCAGCCCGAGTTCGACGGCTGGCGCAGCGATCTGGGTCCGTGGACGCCCAAGTACGAGAACGGCAAGCTCTATGGCCGTGGCGGCGCCGACGACGGCTATGCGGTCTACGCCAGCATTGCCGCCGTGCAGGAGCTCAAGCGCCAGGGCGTGCCGCACCCGCGCATCCTGGGCCTGATCGAGACCTGCGAGGAAAGCGGCTCGCGCGACCTGCTGCCCTATGTCGATGCCCTGCGTCCGCGCCTGGGCGATGTGGGCCTGGTGATCTGCCTGGACAGCGGCGCCGGCAACTACGACCAGCTGTGGCTGACCACCAGCCTGCGCGGCATGGCCAGCGGCACGCTGAAGGTGGAGATCCTCACCGAGGGCGTGCACTCGGGCGATGCCTCGGGCGTCGTGCCGTCGTCCTTCCGCATCCTGCGCCAGGTGCTGGACCGTCTGGAGGACAGCAAGACCGGGCGCCTGCTGCCCGCCAGCTTCCACTGCGAGGTCCCGGCCGACCGCATGGCCCAGATGCGCGCCACGGCGGCCATCCTCGGCGAGGAGACCTATGCGCGCTTTCCCTGGGCGCACTACGACTGCGGCGGCTCCACGCTGTTTGCCCTGCCCACCACCACCGACCCGGTGCAGGCGCTGGTCAAGCGCACCTGGGAGCCCACGCTGAGTGTCACAGGCGCAGAGGGCCTGCCCGCGCTGCAGGATGCCGGCAACGTGCTGCGGCCCTACACGGCCTTCAAGCTCAGCCTGCGCCTGCCGCCCCTGGTCGATGCCGCCGCCTGCGTGCAGGAGATGAAGGCGCTGCTGGAGGACAACGCGCCCTACCAGGCCCGTGTGACCTGGCAAGGGCTGTCGGGTGCCAGCGGTTGGAATGCGCCAGCCATGGACGGCTGGTTCGAGGACGCGCTCAACGCCGCCAGCCAGGCGCATTTCGGCGCTTCCTGCGGCTACATCGGGCAGGGCGGCACGATTCCGCTGATGAACATGCTCAGCCAGGGCTTTCCCAAGGCCCAGATGATGGTCTGCGGCGTGCTCGGCCCCAAGAGCAACGCCCACGGTCCCAATGAATTCCTGCACGTGCCCTATGCCAAGAAGCTCACGGCCGCCGTGGCCCAGGTGATCGCCGCCATGGCCGGGACGCAGGCAGCTTCCGAAGCCGGTGCCGGCACTGCCGGCGTGGCGTGATGGCAGCGTCTGCCCCCGCACCCGTTCCTGCATCTGCCTCGCAAGGCCTGGTCACGCGCCTTGCGTCCAGCGACGGCGCCGAGCTGTCACTGTGCGATTGGCCTGCCGGCGAGGGCCCGGCGCGCGCCACCGTGCTGCTGGTGCACGGCCTGGGTGAGCACATCGGCCGCTATGCGGCACTGGCCCAGCGGCTCAATGCCTGGGGCTATGCCGTACGCGGCTACGACCAATATGGCCACGGACGCTCGGCAGGGCCGCGCGGTGGCCTGACGGGCGACAACCGGCTTCTGGACGACCTGGCGGCCGTGGTGGATGACACGCGCGCCCGGCAACCGGCCGGCCAGCCGCTGGTGCTGTTGGGCCACAGCCTGGGCGGCCTGGTGGCGGCGCTGTTCGTGGCCCGGGCCATCCGGCCTGTCGATGCGCTGGTGCTGTCCTCGCCAGCCCTCGATGTGGGTCTGTCGCCGATCCAGAAATTGCTCGTTGGCACGCTGCCGCGCCTGCTGCCCGATCTGCGCGTGTCCAACGGCCTGCAGATTCCGTATCTCTCGCATGACGTGGCGGTCTGCGATGCCTACCGCGCCGATCCGCTGTGCCACGACCGCATCAGCGCACGGCTGGCGCGCTTTCTGGCGCAGGGCGGCCCGCAGGTGCTGGCCCGTGCGGGCAGCTGGAGTGTGCCCAGCCTGTTGCTGTGGGCAGGGGACGACAGGCTGGTGGCGCCGGCCGGCAGCCAGGCCTTTTCCGACCGTGCGCCGCCGGCCGTGGTGCAGGCGCAGTGCTTTGACGGCGCCTACCACGAGCTGTTCAACGAAAGCGATGCCTTCGCCGCGCCCGTGTTCGCCAGGCTGCGGCAGTGGCTGGGCCGGTTCAGTCCAGCGTGAGCGCCGCCAGCGCGGCCAAGGGCGCGGTTTCCGCGCGCAGAACGCGTGGACCCAGCGTGACGGGCACGAAACCCTGGGCGCGGGCCAGGGCCTC
Source organism: Delftia sp. WSY_16 (assembly GCF_043104415.1). Taxonomy (NCBI): domain Bacteria; kingdom Pseudomonadati; phylum Pseudomonadota; class Betaproteobacteria; order Burkholderiales; family Comamonadaceae; genus Delftia; species Delftia sp. WSY_16. The sequence goes on from NZ_JBICKS010000037.1 coordinate 345,379, forward strand.
TTCGGCCGGAGAGAGGCCCCCTTCGGGGCCCGATAGAAAGACCACGGGCGCATCCTCGGCCATGGCGTCCACGATCTCGCCCAGCGGCCGGGTTCCCTCGCCCAGCGACAGCAGCAGCCGCAGCGTGCCGGGCGGCAGCTGTTTCGCGCCGCCCTCCAGCCAGTCTTGCAGGTCGGTGGGCGCATGCAGCGGCGGCACGCGGTTGCGTGTGCACTGCTCGCAGGCCGACACGGCCACGGCCTGCCAGTGCGCCAGCTTTTTCTCGGCGCGCTCGCCCTTGAGCTTGAGCACGCTGCGCTCGGCCACCAGCGGCGTGATGCTGGCGGCGCCCAGCTCGGCGGCCTTCTCCACCAGCCAGTCCATGCGTTCGTTGGCCGTGATGCCTGCCAGCAGGTGCACGGGGCGCAGCGGTTCGCGTTCCACGGCGTGGTGCGCGCCGATGCGCACGGCCACGTCGCTGCGGCCCATGCGCAGCACGGTGGCCTCGAACTCGCCGCCGCTGAAGCCTTCGCCGGCACGGCCCTGAAAGAGGGTGATGCCGTCGCCGGGCTGCAGGCGCAGCACCTGCACATGGCGCGCCGCGCCGGGCGGCAGTTCGATGTCGTCGCCGCTGTGCAGCGCGATGGGGCAGTGAAAGCGTGGCATGGCGTACCTGTCCTCAAACGCGCCCGTAGGCCCAGCCCACCTGGGGCTGGATGTTCTCGATCTGGTCCACCAGGCGCAGCAGCGGCGTCAGCTCGCGGTAGCGGCTGCAGGTGGCGCGGATGTAGTGGATGAAGCGCGGCGTATCCGCCAGGTAGCGGGGCTTGCCGTCTCGCAGTGTCAGCCGTGCAAAGATGCCGGCCACCTTGAGGTGGCGCTGCATGCCCATCCACTCCACGCCACGGTAGAACTCGCCGAAATCGTCGCCCCAGCCGCTTTGGCTGCGCGCACCCACCAATCCCGACTTGCGTGCCTTTTCCCAGTAACGCACGGTAATGTCGATGACAAAGTCCTCTTCCCAGCTGATGAAGGCATCGCGCAGCAGGCTGGCGATGTCATAGGTCACTGGGCCGTAGACCGCATCCTGGAAGTCCAGCACGCCCAGCGGGCCGCTGGCGGTCACGGGCTGCATGAGATTGCGCGTCATGAAGTCGCGGTGCACGAAGACGCTGGGCGCCGCCAGGTTGTGGGCCACGATCTGGTCGAAGGCCTTGGCCAGCGTGGCCTGCTGCCTGTCGTCGAGCACGGTCTCGCGGTGGCGCGCGATGTACCAGTCGGGGAACAGCTGCAGTTCGCGGCGCAGCAGGGCGTCGTCATAGGCGGGCAGCACGTCGGGGCGCGAGGCGGTCTGCCAGGCCAGCAGCACCTCCAGCGCCGAGCGGTACCAGGCTTCCGCGTCCTGGGGCTTTTCCGGGTCCAGCGCCTCGATGACGGTGTGGCCGCCCAGGTCGGACAGCAGCATGAAGCCGTGCCCGGCGTCCCAGTCCAGGATCTGCGGCACGGCCAGGCCGGCCGAGGCCATCAGCGCCTGCACCTTGGCGAAGGGCGCGCAGTCTTCCTTGTCCGGCGGGGCATCCATGACGATGAGGCTGGCGCCGGCGGCGGTGTCCAGGCGCAGATAGCGGCGAAAGCTGGCATCGGCCGATGCCGGGCGCAGGGTTTCGGGGCGCAGCGCGTGGCGGGCGGACAGCGGGGCCAGCCAGGCGTCGAAGGCGGCATGGCGGGCGGGGTCGGCCCAGACAACGCCGGCCGTGGGGGTGTTTGGATGGCTCATGGATAATCGCGATTCTACAAACCGCCACCCCGGCGAATGCCCGGCGGTGATGCTAGGCTTGCGCCTTTGTCCACCCGCCGCTGTTGACCACCGTGTACCTCCGACCGCCGCTCCCCGATCCGCTGGCTGCCCGCGCGCCCGCGCGCCCCGCTGTACGCCCGCTGGCCTGGCTTGTGGCTCTCGCATGGGCCGGTGGCTCGACGCTGGCCCAGGCCCAGCCCGCTGCGGCCGATGAAGGCCGGCTGCAGCAGGTGCGCCCGCTGCGCCCCAGCACGCTGATGCAGGAAACCTACCCTGAGGCGGTCCGCTCCCAGCAGCCCGTCTACGTGCGTGGCGACGCGCTCAGCGGCCAGCCGGACATCAATGCGGTGATCGAGGGCAATGCCGAACTGCGCCGCGGCGACACCATGATCCGCGCCGACCGGCTCGAATACCAGGTGCCCGACGACCGCGTCAATGCCTCGGGCGCCGTGCACATCAACCAGGCCGGCAATGTCTACGAAGGCTCGCAGCTGGACCTGCAGGTCGATGCCTTCAAGGGCTTTTTCGACAACGCCGGCTACCGCTTCCTGGCCAACGGGGCCTACGGCAAATCCTCGCGCGTGGACTTCATCGACCGCGACCATGCCGTGGTCCATGACGCGACCTACACCACCTGCCAGCGCGATGACGAAGCCACCTGGCAGCCGGCCTGGATGCTGCGCGCCCGGACCTTGCACATCGACATGGCCGAGGAAGTCGGCGTGGCCGAAGGCGCGGCCCTGCAGTTCAAGGGCGTGACCGTGCTGCCCGTGCCGCGCATGAGCTTTCCGCTGTCGGACAAGCGCAAGTCGGGCCTGCTGCCTCCCACCATGGGCCTGGACAAGCTCAGCGGCATCGAATACACGCAGCCCTACTACTGGAACCTCGCGCCCAACCGCGACATGACCCTGTATCCCTCGGTCATGAGCAAGCGCGGCGTCAACCTGGGCGCCCAGTTCCGCTATCTGGAGCCCACCTATTCGGGCGAGGCCTACGCGGCCTACATGCCGGGCGACCGCCAGCGCGACCGTGACCGCTGGGCCTACTCGCTGCAGCACCGGGGCGTCATCAGCTCGCCCATCGGCGGCCTGGGGTTGAACATGAACCTCAACCGCGTCAGCGACGACAACTACTGGCGTGATTTCCCGCTGGCCGCCCGTACGCTGCGCGAGCGCCTGCTGCCCAGCGACGTGAACCTGTCCTGGGCGCGTGGCGACGGGGTGCTGACCCTGCGCACCCTGTACTGGCAGACCATGCAGGACGCATCGGCGCCCATTGCCCCGCCCTACGGCATGAAGCCGCAGCTGCAATGGCGCTACACGCCGCTGGACCTGCCGCACGGCCTGGACTTCAGCTTCGTGGCCGACACCACGCGCTTCGAGATCGACAAGCCCCTGGCCGGCATGACCTACAACAACGGCCAGCGCAGCTACATGCAGGCGCAGCTGAGCCGTCCCTTCCTGTCGCCGGGCGCCTTCATCACGCCCAGGATCCAGTTGCACACCAGCAACTACCAGGTGGACCGCCTGATGAGCAACGGCAGCCGCAATGCCTCGCGCACGCTGCCCACGGTCAGTGTGGACAGCGGCCTGGTGTTCGAGCGCGACACCACGCTGTTCGGCCGCCAGCTGCTGCAGACCTTCGAGCCGCGCGCCTTCTACACCTACACGCCCTACCGCGACCAGAGCTTTCTGCCGCTGTACGACACGGCGCGCAACGACTTCAACTTCGCGAGCATCTACTCCGAAAACGACTACAACGGCCAGGACCGCATTGCCGACAACCACCTGCTGACCCTGGGCGCGACCACACGCCTGATCGACGGGGCCACGGGCGCGGAGAAGGCGCGCTTCGGCATTGCGCAGCGCGTGCGTTTCTCCGACCAGAAGGTCATCCTGCCCGGCGAGGTGCCTGCCACCAGCCGACTGTCCGACGTGCTGCTGGGTGCGGCCATCAACTGGACCGATGCCTGGTCCACCGAAGGCACGACCCAGTACAACCGCGACCTGAACCGCCCGGTGCGCACCACCTTCGGCGCGCGCTACAGCCCCAGCTCCTACCGCACGGTGAACGTGGCCTACCGTACCCAGTACGACACCGTGGCACGCACCGATGCCAGCAAGCTGGTCGATGTGGGCTGGCAATGGCCCATCAACGACCTCTGGGGCGACAAGGGCCGTGACCTGGGGGCCGGCCGTGGCCAGGGCGGCGGCCGCTGGTACACGGTGGGCCGGCTGAACTACAGCCTGAAGGACCGCAAGCTCGTCGATACCGTGGTCGGGCTGGAGTACGACGGCTGCTGCTGGATTGGCCGCGTGGTGCTGGAGCGCCTGCAAAGCTCCATCACCCAGTCCAACACCCGGCTGCTGTTCCAGATCGAGTTCGTAGGCTTCTCGCGGCTGAGCCTGGGTGCCGACCCGCAGCGCAGCCTCAAGCAGAATGTGCCGCGCTACCAGTACCTGCGCGAGTCGGTGACGCCGCCCAGCCGCTTCACCAATTACGATTAGAGCCAAGGCTCCAAACACGCTTTTTGCAAGGCATCTCTCCCATGCGTTTTCTTTCCCAGACCCATTGCTGCGCAGCGGCCGCTGTGGCGCTGGCCTTGCTGGCCACCACAGCCCAGGCGCAAGGCCTGCGTGTTCCGGGCCAGTCCAGGGCGCCCCAGGCCGGCGATGCCTCCGTCTCGCGCGCGCTGGACGCCACCAACCAGCCCTTGTCGCGTGATCGCGGCGGCAATGCCGGCGTGCGCTCGGCCGACTACATCGTGGCCGTGGTCAACTCCGAGCCCGTGACCAACAACGAGGTGCGGGCCCGCATGGCGCGCGTGGCGCAGAACATTGCCGAGCAGGGCGGCCAGATGCCGCCCGAGGCGCTGCTGGCCCGCGAGGTGCTGGAGCGGCTGATCGTGGAAAAGGCCCAGCTGCAGGAAGCCAAGGACACGGGCCTGCGCGTGGATGACTACGCCGTGGACCAGGCGCTGACCAATGTGGCGCGGCAAAACGGCCTGGACAAGGCCGGCCTGCAGTCACGCCTGCGGGCCGAGGGCGTGAACGAAAAGCAGTTCCGCGAAGAACTGCGCCGCCAGATCACGATGCAGCGCCTGCGCGAGCGCGATGTGGACGGCCGCGTGCGCGTGACCGAAGCCGACATCGACCGCTACCTGGCCGAGCAGCGCAGCGGCGGCGCCGACAAGGCGCCGGCGGCCGTGAACCTGGGCCACATCCTGATCGCCGTGCGCGAGGATGCCAGCCCCGCCGAAGTGGCCGAGCGCGAAGCCCGCGCCAAGCAGGCTGCCGAGGCGGCCCGCACGCAAGGCGACTTCCTGGCCGTGGTCAAGGAGTTCTCCGATGTGCCCGACGGCCAGGGCGGCGGCGCCATGGGCATGCGCCCGCTGGACCGCTACCCCGAACTGTTCACCAAGGCCGTGGGCCAGACGCCGCAGGGCGGCATCGTCGGCCCCTTCCGTTCGGGCGCGGGCTTTCACGTGCTCAAGGTGCTGGAGAAGTCGCAGGCCGGCATGCCTTCCGTGGTCACGCAAAACCATGCGCGCCACATCCTGCTGCGCATCGGCGACCAGATGACCGAGGCCGATGCCGCCAAGCGCCTGGCCGACTACAAGCGCCGCGTGGACAGCGGCCAGGCCAGCTTCGAATCGCTGGCCCGCGAGTTCTCGCAGGACGGCAGCGCGCGCAACGGCGGCGATCTGGGCTGGGCCTCGCCCGGCCAGTTCGTGCCCGAGTTCGAGCAGGTGCTCAATGCGCTGCAGCCCGGGCAGGTCAGCGACCCGCTGGTCTCGCGCTTCGGTGTGCACCTGATCCAGCTCATCGAGCGCCGCCAGGCCGCGCTGACGCCGCGCGAGCAGCGCGACATGGTGCGCAACGTGGTGCGCGAGCGCAAGCTCGAAACCGACTACCAGACCTGGCTGCAGGAGCTGCGTGGCCGCGCCTACGTCGAGTACCGCGAGCCCCCGCAATAAGACACCCCCCAAGCAGCCATGGCTGCGGCAGTCCACAATGGAAGGCGGTGCCATGGCGCACCGCCTTGCTTTTTCTATGAAACACATTCCTCGCAAACGCTTCGGCCAGAACTTCCTGACCGATGGCGGCATCATCGACGGCATCGTGCGTGCCATCGATCCCCGGCCGGGCCAGTCCATGGTCGAGATCGGTCCGGGCCTGATGGCCCTGACCCAGCCCCTGGTCGAGCGCCTGGGCCGGCTCACCGTGATCGAACTGGACCGCGACCTGGCCGTGCGCCTGCGCCTGCACGAGCAGCTCGACGTGGTCGAGTCCGACGTGCTCAAGGTGGACTTTCGCGCCATCGCTGCGCGCCTGGGCGTGCCCAAGCTGCGCATTGCGGGCAACCTGCCCTACAACATCTCCAGCCCCATCCTCTTTCACCTGCTCGAGCAGGTGGACGTGGTCGAGGACCAGCACTTCATGCTGCAAAAGGAGGTCATCGACCGCATGGTGGCCTCTCCGGCCACGGCGGCCTATGGGCGGCTGACGGTCATGCTGCAGTGGCGCTATGCGATGGAGAGCGTGCTGTACGTGCCGCCCGAGAGCTTCAATCCGCCGCCCAAGGTGGACAGCGCCGTCGTGCGCATGGTCCCGCGCGAGGCGCCGGCGGCCCTGGACGCGAAGCTGCTGGAGGAGATGGTGCAGGTGGCCTTCAGCCAGCGGCGCAAGATCCTGCGCAACACGCTGGGGCGCTGGCTGGAAGCCAAGGGCTTTGACGGGGAGTTCGACCTGCAGCGCCGCGCCGAGGAAGTGCCGGTGTCCGAGTACGAGGCACTTGCAGCCCGGTTCAAGCGCAGCTAGACGCAGGTGGCGCACGGCGCCAGCGCCCGCATGGGACGCTGGCGCCGTGCCATCAATGTGCGGCTCTTACAGGAAAGAGTAGAAGCAGCGGAACGGGACCTTGCGCTCGGCCCAGTACTCGGCCGCGTCGCGGAAGCTGTCCAGCAGCTGCTCGCGCACTTCCTTGTCGAACTTGGGCGTGGTCGGGATCTGGTCGAGCACGAGCACAAAGCCCGGCTGCGGGCCGGCCTTGTGGATGGGGTCGGTCAGGCAGTCGTAGAGCGCGTCGAAGTTCTTGCCGAAATGCGCGGGGAAGAAGAACTGCGTGGCCAGCAGTTCCAGGATGTCGGCCTTGGTCTGCGCATGGGCCAGGTTGGCATACAGGAAATGGCACCCCAGCGTCTCGGCCGCCTGTTGCAGATCCTCCACCCTGTAGGCGCGGATGGACTGCACGATGTTGGCGCGCACGTTCCGCAAAGGGGTGTCCGGGATCTTACGAAGTGGTGCATCCATCTCCGTGGCTCTTTCTCTAACGTGGATGTGGCCTGCGGGTACGGGCACGTGGCCTGCGGCGTCCCCGGGCTGTGGATGAAATGCAGACCCCTGCCAGCGCACTGCGTCGGACGCGGAGGGTCGAACTGGCTGCAAAGACTGGGTCGAGGTCATTCGATGATCTTGCGAAAGCTGCTGTAGTGGTCGCTGGTGTAGTAGCAGGCATCGGGCTGCTGGGGCTCTCCGCCGCAGACGATGCGGCGGGCTCCGCGGTCACGCGAGCCGGGCGTGCGCACCGTGTACTCACGGTAGTAGCCGCGCGACTGGCGCGGCAGAATGCGCTCGCGGTTGCCGAACACCGTGCCGTCCTTGTCGTGGGCAAAAGGCCCGCCGCGCAGGATCAGCGTATAGGTGGAACGGCCTTCGCGCGGCAGCTCTGACAGGGTGACGGTGGCCATGGCCGCCGTCGAATCCGCGCTCTCGGGCGCCGAGCGGCGCGCATCAGCGAGCGAGGGCGACAGCACAAAGGCGGCCCCGACGATGAGCGCTAGACCGGACTGGTACGCCTTGGCGGCGGCTGCCTTCAGCATCAACTACACCTTTCAGAAATCCAGGGAAGCCCTGAAATCTCGACCCGCTAGTGTGACGGAACACCCCTCAAAATGCAAGTTCTGCCTAAAAAACAGGCAGCTTGACCGAGGAAATGTCTGGGGATTGAACAGTGAGAAGGCAACTCTGCGTCTGAGTTGCCTTCCATTCAATGCAAATACCGCCCGTTGTCTCAAAAACGCGCGCGGCCAAAACGAGGGACACCGAGCAAGGGCCGCCCCGCAGCGAGGGTGTCGTCCCCCTCCCGCGAAGCGAGAGAGGGCGCCGTGCACACGGGGGAAGCGGCGAAGCCGCTCAGGGGGTGCTTAACGGTTAGCGTTAGCGTCCGCCACCGTCAGCGCCGTCATGTTGACGATGCGGCGCACCGTCGTGCTCGGCGTGAGGATGTGCACGGGGCGGGCGGCGCCCAGCAGCACGGGGCCGATGGCAATGCCGCCGCCAGCGGCCTGCTTGAGCAGGTTGTAGCTGATGTTGGCCGCGTCGATGTTGGGCATGACCAGCAGGTTGGCATTGCCCAGCAGCGTGCTGTTGGGCATGAGCTGGGCGCGGGCCTTGCCGTCCAGGGCCACGTCGCCGTGCATCTCGCCGTCCACTTCCAGCCAGGGGGCCTGCTCGCGCAGCAGCTCCAGGGTCTGGCGCATCTTGACGGCGCTGGGCTGGTTGCTGGAGCCGTAGTTGGAGTGCGACAGCAGGGCGGCCTTGGGCTTGACGCCGAAGCGCATCATTTCCTCGGCGGCCATGATGGTGATCTCGGCCAGCTGCTCGGCCGTGGGGTCGTAGTTGACGTGGGTGTCCACCAGGAAGACCTGGCGGTCGGGCAGCAGCAGGCCGTTCATGCAGGCATAGGTCTGCACGCCGGCGCGGCGGCCGATCACCTGGTCCACGTACTGCAGGTGGTGCGATGTCTGGCCCCAGGTGCCGGTGATCAGGCCGTCCACTTCGCCCTTGTGCAGCAGCATGGAGCCGATCAGGGTCAGGCGGCGGCGCATCTCGATCCTGGCGATGGGCACGGTGATGCCCTTGCGCTCGGTCATGCGGTGGTAGGTCTGCCAGAAGTCGCGGTAGCGCTCGTCGTGCTCGACGTTGACCACGTCGTAGTCCTGGCCCTCCTTCAGGCGCAGGCCGAACTTCTCGATGCGCTGGGCAATGATGGCCGGGCGACCGATCAGCGTGGGGCGCGCAATGCGCTCGTCCACCACGATCTGCGCGGCGCGCAGGATGCGCTCTTCCTCGCCTTCGGCATAGGCCACGCGCTTCTTGGTGGCCTTCTTGGCCGTGGCGAACAGCGGCTTCATCATCGTGCCCGAGGCGTAGACGAAGGTCTGCAGATGGGCGCGGTAGGCATCCATGTCCTGGATCGGGCGCTGGGCCACGCCGCATTCGGCGGCAGCCTGGGCCACGGCCGAGGCGATCTTCATCATCAGGCGCGGATCGAAGGGCTTGGGGATCAGGTACTCAGGACCGAAGCTCAGCTGCTCGCCCACGTAGGCTGCCGCCACTTCCTCGCTCTGCTCGGCCTGGGCCAGTTCGGCGATGGCGTGGACGGTGGCGATTTCCATCTCGGTGGTGATGGTGGTCGCGCCGCAGTCCAGCGCACCGCGGAAGATGTACGGGAAGCACAGGACGTTGTTGACCTGGTTGGGATAGTCCGAGCGGCCCGTGGCGATGATGGCGTCGCTGCGCACGGCCTTGACATCTTCGGGAACGATTTCGGGGTTGGGATTGGCCAGCGCGAAGATCACCGGGCGCGCGGCCATCTTGACCACCATGTCCTGCTTGAGCACGCCGCCAGCGGACAGGCCCAGGAAGACGTCGGCGCCTTCGATGACCTGGCCCAGGGTGCGCAGCTCGGTGGCGCGTGCGAACTGGGCCTTGTCCTCGTCCATCAGTTCGGTGCGGCCTTCGTAGACCACGCCGGCCAGGTCGGTGACGAACACGTTCTCCCGGCGCAGGCCGACCTTGAGCAGCAGGTTCAGGCAGGCCAGGGCGGCAGCGCCCGCGCCCGAGGCGACGAGCCGGACCTCCTCGATCTTCTTGCCCGCGACCTTGAGCGCGTTGACCATGGCCGCAGCCACGGTGATGGCCGTGCCGTGCTGGTCATCGTGGAAGACGGGGATCTTCAGGCGGCGGCGCAGTTCGCGCTCCACGAAGAAGCACTCGGGCGCCTTGATGTCTTCCAGGTTGATGGCGCCGAAGGTGGGCTCCAGCGCGGCGATCACGTCGACCAGCTTTTGCGGGTCCTTCTCGTTGATCTCGATGTCGAAGACGTCCACGCCCGCGAACTTCTTGAACAGGACGGCCTTGCCTTCCATCACCGGCTTGGAGGCCAGCGCGCCGATGTCGCCCAGTCCCAGCACGGCCGTGCCGTTGGAGATCACGGCCACCAGGTTGCCGCGCGCCGTGTACTTGAAGGCGGCGGCCGGGTCCTTGACGATCTCTTCGCAGGGCGCTGCCACGCCGGGCGAGTAGGCCAGGGCCAGGTCATGCTGGTTGGCCATGGGCTTGGTCGGCACGATGGTCAACTTGCCGGGCTTGGGAAACTCGTGGTATTCGAGTGCGGCACGGCGCAGCTGGGCACGTTTATCGGAAGGGGTCGGGGCCGTGTTGTCGGACATCAAGCGTCTCCAGCGAAGGCATGGCCAACGCACGCGCGGATCAGCCCGCGTGCCGTCGGCCGAGGTAGGGGGGAACCGATTGTAGGCCGACAGGCAATAGCCGGGCCCTGCTGTGAAACTGTTGTGATGCCTGGTTGCCCAATGTCCTGCGGCGGCGGCGGTCTTTGCTTGCGCGGCGCCGCAAAGCCGGGCAATCAGATGGCGTCCATCAGATGGCGTCCAGCGGAAACACCGGGCGGCTGACCCGGGCGAACGGAAAGCGCGAATAGTCCGAGGTGGTCACGCCGGGGCTGTCGCACTCGACCAGGCCGGCCGACAGCGGCACGAAGACGGGCCGGCAGTACATGCGCGACTTGAGCAGCACGAAGCGAAAGCGCGTCGGGTCCATGCCCACGCAGTGGAACACGCCCAGGTCCCAGGGCTCGTGCGTCTGCTCGGTGATCACGATCTGCGCTGCGCCCGTGTCCAGGCAGACCGTGCGGCCCATGTGGCAGCGCTGGCCGGTGTAGATGGGGCCGCTGACCGTGTAGGCGCCGTCGCTGACGGCGCGCACCGTGCCGCGCAGCCGCAGCGGCTGCTTGTGAAGGCCTATGCCTTCGAGCGAGACCTTGTTGCCCAGCGCGATCTCCACCTCGGTGCCTTCGCCGGCCGCCGTGAGCGAGGCAACCGCTTCGGGGTCGCACAGCGGGCCCACGGCAATGCCTGACAGGCCCAGCTCCAGCGCGGTCTGCAGCACGTCCATGGTGTCGCAGGTGCCGCCGGACATGCAGTTGTCGCCATGGTCGAGCAGCAGCACGGGGCGGTCGGCTCCCTCGGCCAGGGCCTGGGCGCGGCGCAGCGAATCGGCCAGCGGCTCGCTGCGGTAGACGAAGTCGGCGCGGCGCTGCCAGATCCGGGCGGCCAGCGCGTCCACGCTCGCCTGGGTGGCCGCGCGCTCGTCGGTCCTGCAGGTGGCGACCACGCTCACGCAGGGCGCGGCGATGTCGGCCAGCGAGAAGCCGCCGAACACCGAGACCGCGGGCAGACCCTCCGCTTCCAGGGCGCGCGCTGCGTTCACGGCGTCCAGCATGGGGCCGTCCAGCGTGGTGCTGCGCAGCGTGTGGCTCATCAGGGGCAGGCGGTGCCAGCACACGGCGTAGCGCGCGCGGCCGGCCAGCATGTCCAGCAGCAGCCGGCCCGCGTGCTCGCCGGTCTCGTACATGTCGATGTGCGGATAGGTCTTGAAGCCCACCATCACATCGGCATTGCCCACCATTTTTTCGGTGATGTTGCCGTGCAGGTCCAGCGCCACGCCAACGGGCACGCCGGGCGCGGCGGCGCGCACGCGTTCGAGCAGGTCGCCTTCGCCGTCGGCGCTGTTCTCGGCCACCATGGCGCCGTGCAGGTCCAGCAAGATGGCATCGCAGCCCGGCGCGGCCGCCACGATGCGGCGAGTGAGTTCGTCATAGGCGGCCGCATGCACGGGGCCGCTGGGATTGGAGGTGGCCGACACGGGCGTAACCAGGGTGGCGCCCGCCGCCTCGGCCAGGTCGATGAAGGCGGCCATGGCCGTGCGCATGCCCTTGTTGGCCGAATAGGCGGCCTCGCCATAGGTGGGCGCAAACGCCTCAATGGGCGTGGGCACGGGCGAGAAGGTATTGGTCTCGTGGTTGAGCCGGGCGATCAGGATCTTCATGCCGGCACCCCGCCGTCCGCTGCCTGCACCACGCCCGCGGCCGCCAGCATGGCGCGCAGCAGCACGTTGCAGCCGGCCTCCAGGTGGGCGGGCTCGGCATCCTCGATCTCGTTGTGGCTGATGCCGTCGGCGCAGGGCACGAAGATCATGGCGGCAGGCGCCACGCGCGCCAGGTAGACGGCATCGTGGCCCGCGCCGCTGACCACGTCCATGGCGCTGTAGCCCAGGTCGGCGGCATTGGCGCGCACGGCCTCCACCAGGTGCGGCGTGAAGGGCTGGGGCGGGAAGTAGACGACCTGCTCCACGCCAACGGTCACGCCATGCGCGGCCGCAATGCGCTCGCAGGCCGCGCGCAGTGCGGCGTCCATGTCCAGCAACTGGCCGTCGTCCGGCGCGCGCAGGTCCACGCTGAGCTTGACGCCGCCCGGGATCACGTTGCGCGAGTTGGGAAACACCTCCAGCGATCCCACGGTGCCGCGCGCATGCGGCAGGCGGTCCAGGGCGATGCGGTTGACCTCGGCCACAATGCAGCTGGCGGCCAGCAGGGCGTCGCGGCGCAGCTCCATGGGCGTGGGGCCGGCATGGGCCTCCATGCCCTGCACGCTGACGTCGTACCAGCGCTGGCCCAGCGCGGCGCTGACCACGCCGATCACGCGTTCATGGTTTTCCAGCACCGGGCCCTGCTCGATATGGGCCTCGAAATACGCGCCCACCGCAGGCGCCGGGCCGGCCGGCCCGGCATAGCCGATGGCGCGCAGCGCCTCGTCCACGCTCACGCCCTGGGCATCGCGCTGGGCCAGCGCATGCTCCAGCGTGAAGGCATTGACGAACACGCCCGAGCCCATCATCACGGGCACGAAGCGCGAGCCTTCCTCGTTGGTCCACACGGCCACTTCCAACGGGGCGCGCGTGCGCACGCCGCCATCGTTGAGCGTGCGCAGCACCTCCAGCCCGGCCAGCACGCCGTAGTTGCCGTCGAACTTGCCGCCCGTGGGCTGGGTGTCGATGTGGCTGCCCGTCATCACGGGCGGCAGCGCATCGTCCAGGCCTGCGCGGCGCGCGAAGATGTTGCCGATGGCATCGACGCGGATGCTGCAGCCGGCCTCGCGCGCCCACTGCACGAAGAGATCGCGCCCCTGGCGGTCCAGGTCCGTCAGCGCCAGGCGGCACACGCCGCCCTTGGGTGTGGCGCCTATGCGCGCCAGGTCCATCAGCGATTGCCACAGGCGGGCGCCGTCGGTGCGCAGCCCGGCCGCAACGGCGGCGGCTGCAAGAGGGGTACTGAGATCCATGAATGACTCCTGGGAATGCGAAAGGCGGTGGATCAGGCGATCCCTACACCGAGATACCGGTCCTTGATGGCGTCATCGGCCAGGAAAGCGGCATTGCCTGCCTCGTGCGCAATCGCACCCTGTTCGATGATGTAGTGGCGGTCGGCCAGCTGGGTGCAGACCTCCAGGTTCTGCTCCACCAGCAAGATCGCCACGCCAGCGGCCTTGATGGTCTTGAGCTGGGCCACGATCTCCTCCACGATCACGGGCGCCAGGCCCTCGACGGGCTCGTCCAGCATGAGCAGGCGCGGCGCGTTCATCAGGGCGCGGCCTATGGCCAGCATCTGCTGCTCGCCGCCCGACAGCTGCCCGCCGCCGTTGCCGCGCCGCTCCTTGAGGCGCGGGAAGATGCGGTAGATGTCGGCCAGTTGCCAGGGCGAGCGCTTGCGCTGGCCCAGCAGCAGGTTCTCCTCCACCGTGAGCAGCTTGAAGATGCCGCGGTGCTCGGGCACCAGGCAGATGCCGCGCTGGGCCACCTGGTGCGTGGCCAGCCGGTGCACGGGCTCGCCGCCGAAGCGGATCTGCCCCTGCGAGGGCTGCATCACCCCCGCGATGGACTTGAGCGTGGTGGTCTTGCCCGCGCCGTTGCGGCCCAGCAGCGTGACCAGCTCGCCGTCCTGCACCTGCAGCGACACGCCCTGCAGCACATGGCTCTTGCCGTAGTGGGCGTGTATGCCCTCGACCGAAAGCAGGGGACCGCTCATGCCTTTCCTCCCGTGATCATGTTGCCCAGATAGGCGCTGCGAACGCGCTCGTCGGCGCGGATCTCGTGGGGCAGTCCTTCGGCCAGCACGCGGCCCTGCTGCATGACGGTGATGGTGTCGGAGATGTCCATGACGATGTTCATGTTGTGCTCGATGAGCACCACGGTGTGCTCATCCCTGAGGCCCTGGATCAGGCGCTTCATCTCGTCCAGGTCATCGATGCCCATGCCCGAGGTCGGCTCGTCCAGGAAGATGGCCTTGGGCCGCGCGGCCAGGGCCATGCCCACCTCCAGCCGCCGCTGCTGGCCGTGCGAGAGGTTGCCGGCCGGCGTGTCCGCATGGCGCTCCAGGCCCAGGCGCGAGAGCACGCTGGCCACGGTGTCGGCCAGGGCGCGAGCACCCACGGGCGCGTTCCAGCAGTCCAGCGCCCTGGCGGGCGCCACGCCCTGGGCGGCCAGGCGCAGGTTCTCGCGCACGGGCAGGGTCAGGAACAGGCTGGTGACCTGAAAGGACCGTGCCATGCCACGCCGCACGCGGCGGTGGTCGGGCTCGCGCGTCACGTCGTGGCCGTCAAAGACGATGCGCCCGCCGCTCACGCTCTTGGTGCCCGTGAGCATGTGGAACAGCGTGGTCTTGCCCGCGCCGTTGGGGCCGATCACCGAGTGCACGGTATGGGCGCGCACCTTGAGGTCCACGCCGCCCAGGGCGACGAACTTGTCATAGCGCTTCTCGACGCCCACGGCCTCGAGCAGGATGGGAGATGCTGCGGCGCTCATGCCTGGCCTCCTTTGGTTTCTGCAGCGGCCGCCGCGGCATCTGCCGGCCCTTTGCGGCGCACCAGGGCCCACAGGCTCTCGCCCAGGCCCCACAGGCCGCGCTGCAGGCCCAGGCTCACGATCATCAGCACCACGCCCAGCAGCAGCAGCCAGCGCGGCCACAGCGTGGACAGCCAGTCGCCCAGCAGCACATAGAAGGCCGCGCCCAGCACCGAGGCCAGCAGGTTGCCCGTGCCGCCGATCACGGTCATCACCAGAATCATTTCGCTGGTGTGGTACTCGGCATTGGACAGCGGGGCGATGCCCGTCATCATGGCGTGCAGCGCGCCGGCCAGGCCCGTGACTGCGCCCGAGATCACGAAGGCCTGCAGCTTCAGCAGCCTCAGGTCGTAGCCCACGGCGGCGGCGCGCTCCTCGTTGTCGCGCACGGCCAGCAGCGTGCGGCCGAACATGGAGTCGCAGACGCGGCGCAGCAGCCAGAACACCACCAGAAAGAGCACGGCCACAAAGCCGTAGTACTGCCAGGGCGTGGCCAGCGGCCACAGCGTCTGGCCGGCCACCGCGAGGGCGGGGCGGGGCACATCGAGCAGGCCGTTGTCGCCGCCGGTGATGTCCGTGGCCGAGTAGGCGATGAAGTAGAACATCTGCGCAAACGCCAGGGTGAGCATCACGAAATAGGTGCCGCGCTGGCGTATGGCCACCCAGCCGACGATGGCCGCGCCCACGGCGCCCATGGCGGTGGCGGCCAGCAGGGCCAGCGGCATGGGCAGGGGCCAGCGTGTCAGCAGCAGGGCGATGGTGTAGCTGCCCAGCCCGAAGAAGATGCCCTGCCCGAAGGACAGCAGCCCCGTGTAGCCCAGCAGCAGATTGCAGCCCATGGCCGCGAGGCCGAAGATCAGCACTTCGCTGGCCAGCGAGCCCGACTGCATGCACAGCGGCATGGCCACCACGATGGCCAGCGCGAGAAGGAGATGGGAATGCCTGGTCATGGTCTTCATCCTTTGCGGCCCAGCAGGCCATGGGGTCGCAGCAGCAGCACGGCGGCCATGGCCACGTAGATCATCAGGCGCGCGCCCTCGGGCCACAGCGTGCTCATCACGCTTTGCACGATGCCGATCAGCAGGCCGCCGACCAGTGCGCCGCCGAAGCTGCCCAGCCCGCCCACGACCACGATCACGAAGGCCACGCCCAGCGCCTCCACGCCCATGAAGGGCTCTGCGCCGCGTATGGGCGCGGCCAGCACGCCGGCCAGCGCCGCCGTGGCGGCGCCCAGCGCGAACACCAGGCTGAAGATGCGCAGCACGTTCACGCCCAGCAGGGACACCATCTCGGTCGATTCGCTGCCCGCGCGCACCGCGCTGCCCAGCCGCGTGCCTTCCAGCAGCCACCACAGCAGCACGGCCAGCACGGCGGTGAAGCCGATCACGAACAGCCGGTACTTGGGATAGACGAAGCTGCCCCACATCACCACGCCCTGCAGCAGATCGGGCACGGCCACGCTGTCGCCCAGCGGGCCCCATTGCACGATCACCAGCTCCTGCACCACCAGGGCCAGGCCCACGGTGACGATGATGTGGAACTCATGCGCCTTGGCATACACATGGCGCAGCATGAGCTTTTCCACCAGCCAGCCCAGCGCGCCCACGGCCAGCGGCACCACGACCAGGGACAGCCAGAAGCTCATGCCCCAGCGCGTCATCTGGTAGCAGAAATAGGCGCCCAGCAGGTAGAAGGCACCGTGCGCGAAATTCACGAAACGCAGCAGGCCGAAAACGATGGACAGGCCCACGGCCAACAGGAAATACAGCATGCCTATGCCGATCCCGTTGATGGTCTGAAGCAGATAGATGCTCATACAGGGTCCGAAACGATGGACGAAGGAGGCGAAGTGCCCGGTGGCTCTGAAGCACGCCGGTCATGGTGCTGTGCCTATGAAACTGGCGCAGCCTAAGTGAGGGACACCGAGGAAGGGCCGCCCCGCACCGAGGGTGTCGTCCCCCTCCCGCGAAGCGAGAGAGGGGGAAGGCGCGCAGCGCCTCAGGGGGAGCTCTAAACCAGCTTGCAGCCGGTCTGGTCTACGGGCAGGAAGGACTTGCCGGAGCTGACCACATCCACGTAGTCGTCCTTGTTCTTCATCTTGGACTTGGCCTTGCCCTTGAGCAGGTAGTAGTTCTTGAGCACCTGGTGGTCTGCCTTGCGCACCTCTTCCTCGCCCGTCAGGCCCTGGTACTTCATGCCTTCCAGCGCGGCGACTACGGCCTTGGGGTCGACCGTGCCGGCCTTGACGATGGCATCGATCATCAGCTTGGTGCAGATGTAGTGGCCGGCCAGGCTGTAGTTGGGATTGGCCTTGAACTTGTCGTTGCAGCGCTGCACCAGATCACGGTTGAGCGGCGTGTCCACCGTGTGCCAGTACTGGGCGCCGAAGTACACGCCGTCGCACAGGTCGGCGCCCAGCGACTCGAACTGCTCCAGCCCCGAGGCCCAGGCGATCAGGATGGTCATGTTCTTGTTCATGCCGAAGCTGATGGCCTGGCGCAGCGTGTCCGAGGACTGGGCGCCGAAGTTCAGCAGCAGCAGCACGTCGGGCTTGGCCGCCACGGCATTGGTCAGGTAGCCGCTGAACTCCTTTTCGGTCAGCGAGTGGTAGCTGTTGCCCACATGCTCGATGCCCTTTTCCTTGAAGATGTTCTTGGCCGCCGTGAGCAGGCCGTCGCCGAACACGTACTGCGGCGTGATGGTGTACCAGCGCTTGGCCTTGGGCAGGGATTCGATCAGCGGGCGCACGGTCTGCTCGATGGCGCCGAAGGTGGGTGCCGACCAGCGGAAGGTGGCGCTGTTGCAGTCCTTGCCCGTGATCTCGTCTGCGCCTGCGGTGGTGATGAAGATGCCGCCGGCCTTCTCGGCCTCCTTGCCCATGGCCAGCGCCTCCGACGACAGGATGCCGCCTGCGAAAAAGCGCGTGCCCTGCTGCTGCGAAGACTCCTGCAGCTTGCGCACGGCCGTGGCGGGCTTGCCCTCGGTGTCCAGCACGGTGTAGGCCAGCGGGCGGCCCAGCGCCTTGCCGTATTGCTCTATGGCCAGCTTCATGCCCAGGTCCGCGTACTTGCCGTTGGCCGCGAAGGCGCCCGACATGGGCACGGGGCAGGCGAACTGGATGCTGTCCTTGGACTGCGCCCAGACGCTGCGGCCCAGGCCCAGCGATGCGGGCAATGCGCCCAGTGCCGAGAGTTGCAGGAGGTGACGACGTTGCATGGGATCTCCGTGATGGGGACTGAAGGCGCTGCGGCCCGGGTACGCTTTTCAGAGCAAGTTGCATGCCAGTCGAAACGGGTGCGTGCAGGCTCCTTGATTCATATTTATAGTGATAAATAGAAGGAATAGGGCGCGTGCTAACCCTAGGCGCAAACGCCCACGCGCCATGGCGGTGCATACTGCACCAAACCCGTATGCAGACTGGGCGCGGACACGATCCGGTGCCCTTCCGGAGAACACAACAATGGCTACACCCAAGTCGGCCCCCCTGGCGATCCGGCAGCTCAAGCGCCCGGATCTGGTGGCCCAGGAGATCAAGCGCCTGATCACCGAAAAGAACCTCAGCCCCGGCGACCGCCTGCCGCGCGAAAGCGAGCTGCAGGCCCAGTTCCAGGTCAGCAAGGGAACGATCCGCGAGGCTCTCAAGTCGCTGGAAGTGCAGGGGCTGATCACCATCTCCACGGGCCCTTCGGGCGGGGGCATGGTCGTGGAGGTGCCGCTGGACCGCACGCTGCAGTTCATGCAGAACTACCTGTTCTTCCAGGAGGTGACCATCGACGACATCTACACGGTGCGCCAGATGCTGGAGCCCGAGCTGGCGGCAGGCGCCGTGCCCCATCTGACCGAGGCCGATTTCGAGGCCCTGGAGCACAGCATCGCCTGCTGCGATCCCACGCAAAGCAGCGACGACCTGGTGAGCCAGCGGCGCGAGGACGTGAACTTCCACGACATCCTGGCGGCCGCCAACCCCAACCCGTTCCTGCGCTTCACCTGCGAGCTGATCAACGAGATGATCCGCCAGCTCATCGTCTTCGCCAACCGTACTCCGCAGGCCGAGCACCGGCGCTTCGGCGAGGCCAATGCGCAGTTCCACCGCAGCATCGTGCAGGCCGCGCGCGAGCGCGATGCTGCGAAGGTGCGCGCATTGATGCAGGAGCACATGCGCGATGCGGCCAGCAGCGTCAAGCGCATGAAGGGCCGCATCCAGGGCCGGCTCATCCTCGATGCCGACAGCCTGCGCAGCCCGCGTCCGCGACGCGCCGTGCAGCCGGTGGAAAAGGCCGCAGCGACAGCGCCAGGGACTGCGTCAAAAACAACGGCAAGGGCGAGCGCAAGGACCACCGCAAAGGCCCCCGTAAAAACCATCCCAAAGGCCTCCGCAAAGACGGCTGCGAAGGCTCCGGCAAAGTCGCCTGCAAAGGCCACGTCCGCGCGTCCCGCTGCCGCACGCAAGCGCGCGGCCTCCTGAGCTGTCCCGCACCGGTCATCGGCGCCCCACGCCACGCGTTTCGCGCTGCCCGCTGCTGGTATGCTGCCGCGCGCTTGGCCTTCACGCATTCCCCTCACGAGACAACAGCATGAGACAAACCCCTTTCGCATCCTCCCGCACCCCGGTGCGCCGCGCAGCCCTGTGGCACGCCCTGGCCGGCGGCCTTGCGCTGGCGGCCACGCTGGCGGCGCCCCTTGCCCATGCCCAGGGCGCAGGCAGCTATCCGTCCAAGACCATTCGCCTGGTCGTGCCCTTCGCACCCGGTGGCTCCACCGACATCCTGGGCCGCCTGCTGGCGCAAAAGCTGGGCGAGAGCATGCACACCACGGTGGTGGTGGACAACAAGCCCGGTGCCAACGGCACCATCGGCTGCGACCTGGTGGCCAAGGCGCCGGCCGACGGCTACACCGTGGTGCTGGGCGACGTGGGCTGCATGGCCATGGCCAAGGGCCTGTATACCAAGCTGCCCTATGACCCGCTGCGCGACTTCGCGCCCATCAGCCTGGTGGCGCGCAGCCCGCTGGTGCTCACCGTGGGAGCGCAAAGCCCGTTCCACTCACTCAAGGAGCTGACGGCGGCGGCCCAGGCCCAGCCCGGCAAGCTCAACTACCCCTCGTCGGGCACGGGCGGACCCAACCATCTGGGCGCCGAGCTGTATGCCATGCAGGCCAAGGTCAAGATCGGCCACGTGCCCTACAAGGGCAGTGCGCCTTCGGTGGTGTCGCTGGCCGCCGGTGAGACCGACTTCGGCTTTCTCACGGCCGTGACCATTGCCGCGCAGCTCAAGGCCGGCAAGGTGCGCGCGCTGGCCGTGGCCCACAACGAACGCCTGCAGTCCATGCCCGACGTACCCACCATGTCGGAGGCTGGCCTCAAGGACTTCACGGCCGATGCCTGGTTCCTCGCGGCCGTGCCCGCAGGCACGCCCAAGCCCATCGTGGACCGGCTCTACGCCGAGATCGCCAAGGCCCTGCCCGCGCCCGAGGTCAAGGAAAAGCTGGACGCCATGGGCGTGCTGCCCTCGGGCCTCAAGCCCGATGCCTCCGCCCAGTTCCTGCGCGTGGAAGTGGACAAGTGGCGCGATGTGATCAAGAACGCGGGCATCACGCTGGACTGATTTCGCAGCCTTGCCGTTGCCATGCAAAAAGCCCCTGCGGCCTCACGGCCCAGGGGCTTTTCTCATGTGCCGGAGATGCTCAGTTCGTTTCGGTCAGGGCATCGCCCAGGGCGCTGACCAGCCGCTCGATCTCGGCCTTCTCGCTGATGAAGGGCGGCGCGATCTGGATGGTGTCGCCGCCGTAGCGCACGTAAAAGCCCTTGTCCCAGCACTTCATGGCGATCTCGTAGGGACGGCGTGCCGGCTCGCCGGGCAGCGACTCGATGGTGAAGCCCGCAGCCAGGCCGAAGTTGCGGATGTCGGCCACATGCTTTGCTCCCTTGAGGCTGTGCACGGCCTGCTCGAAGAACGGGGCCAGCGCGCGCACGCGGCCCGGGCCGTCCTCGCGCTGCAGCAGGTCCAGCGCGGCCACGCCCGCCGCGCAGGCAATGGGGTGGGCCGAGTAGGTATAGCCGTGCGGGAACTCCAGCATGTACTCGGGGCCGCCCGCTGCCATGAAGGTGTCGTAGATCTCCTTGCTGGCCACCACGGCGCCCAGGGGCTGGGCGCCATTGGTCACCTGCTTGGCGATGTTCATGATGTCGGGCGTGACGCCGAAGGCCTCCGCCCCCGTCATGGCGCCGCAGCGGCCGAAGCCCGTGATGACCTCGTCGAAGATCAGCAGGATGTTGTTCTGCGTGCAGATCTCGCGCAGGCGCTGCAGGTAGCCGGCCGGCGGAATCACCACGCCGGCCGAGCCCGAGAAGGGCTCGACGATGACGGCTGCGATGTTGCTGGCGTCATGCAGGGCGATCAGGTCCAGCAGCCGGTCGGCCAGCGCGCGGCCATCGGTGGTGGGCATGCCTTTGTGGAAGGACCCCAGCGCCGGCTGCGTGTGCGGCAGGTGGTCGGCCTCCACGCCCTGGCCGAAGGTCTTGCGGTTGCCCACCATGCCGCCGACCGAGATGCCGCCGAAGTTCACGCCGTGGTAGCCCTTCTCGCGCCCGATCAGCCGGGTCTTGCCGCCCTGGCCCTTGGCGCGCCAGTAGGCGCGTGCCATCTTCAGCGCCGTGTCGGCGGCTTCCGAGCCCGAGCCCGTGAAGAACACATGGTCCAGGCCTGCGGGCGTCAGCTCCTTGATCTTGTTGGCCAGCGCGAACGAGGCCGGGTGGCCGAACTGGAAGGCCGGCGCATAGTCCAGCTGCTGGGCCGCGCGGCCGATGGCTTCGGCGATCTCGCGGCGGCCATGGCCCAGGCCCGAGCACCACAGGCCCGACAGGCCGTCGAAGATCTTGCGGCCGTCGGCATCGGTGTAGTAGGCGCCCTGGGCGCTGGTGATCATGCGCGGGCGCGCCTTGAACTCGCGGTTGCCGGTGAAGGGCATCCAGTGGGCCTCGAGCCAGGCGGCATCGGTGCGCGTGGCGGGGGCGGCGCTTTGTTCGGTGGGAACCAGGGTCATGGCGATCTCCTCGAGCCTAGGGAAGAAATGTGGATCGGCCCATTGTGAGCGCGCTGTTTGATTTCGCGAAGAGCGCGATATCGAGGTTTACTTGCATATTTCTGCAAGTGACCAAGCGCCTGCCGGTCGCGGCATGGCGTGCGCGCATTGGGGGAATCCGTCGCCACTGCCGCCCCGTGGCTCCCCTATAGTGGCTCCCCTGTAGCGGTGGCCATGTCCGGCAAGCACACCGGGAGGCGAATGGCGATGGCGGAATTTTCTCTGGAGACCCCTGCGAGCCGCCGGGCACGCGATGGCCGTGCGCGCGCGGCGCTGGGCCAGCTGGGCGACATGGATCTGCGCCTGCTGCGCGTGTTCAAGGCTGTGGTCGAGTGCGGCGGCATGTCGGCTGCCGAGCTGGAACTGAACATCGGCAGCTCCACGCTGAGCCGCCACATGAAGGACCTGGAAGAGCGCCTGGGCCTGACGCTGTGCCGGCGCGGGCGCGCCGGCTTCGCGCTCACGCCCGAAGGCCACCGCATCTACGAGGCCACGCTGCAGCTGCTGGGCGGCGTGGAGGGGTTTCTGGGCCAGGTGGACGACATCCATGGCCGGCTGGCCGGCACGCTGGACGTGGCGCTGTTCGACAAGACCGTGGGCAATCCGCAGTCACGCATCCCCGAGGCGATAGGCCTGCTGCACGATCAGGCGCCGCAACTGCACCTGCGGCTGCACGTGGCCTCGATACAGGCCATCGAGCGCGGACTGATGGAGGGGCGCTGGCAGGTGGGCGTGCTGCCCTCTGCACCCAGTTCGGGCGCGCTGGACAGTGCCCGGTTGTTCGGCGAGCGCATGCAGCTGTACTGCGCTCCCGGCCATCCGCTGCATGGCGCCGACCATGGCGGGCTGGACTGGGACAGCCTGGGCGCACATGCCTTTGCAGGCCTGGGCTACCAGTCACCCAATATGGCGCTCAGCCACCAGGCCGGCCTGCAGCGCCAGGCCACGGGTTTTGACCAGGAGGCCATTGCCATGCTGGTGCGTTCGGGCCGCTACCTGGGATTTCTGCCCGACCACTATGCACAGGCCATGGAGGGCCAGGGTCTGCTGCAGGCCGTGGCCCCCTACCGGTTCTTCTATCTCTGTGATTTCTTCGCGGTCTGGCGCAGTGCCGTGGTGCCTGGGCGTGCAGCCCGTGTGTTCATCGACGCGCTGCTGGGCGTGCACCGTGAATGAACGGCTTTGCCACAGCCTTGGCAAGAGGAAAATCACAGGTTTGCGAAGAGGCTATGCACAGCTTTTCACACAGCTTGTGCACATATTTTCCAGCGTATGCGCTTGACAATGTTTGGCATTGTGACCGGCGCCGGGGCTTCAGTCCGCCCCGATGCGGTCGAAAGGCATGTATGGATTCCGTGCCGGCCATGGGCCGCACGGGCAGCGCCTTGATACCAACGATTTCGCATTTCCCGGGTTCTTGCACCATGCGCCTCCATGTCCACCTCTCTTGCCGCCACGGCAGGGCCGGGTTTCAGCCCGTGCCGCCATCGACCATCCTTGCCAGGGTTTCGGTCAGCCAATTGCCGAATGAGGCGTCCGCGCTGAAGGACCGCAGGGGCGTGGGCATGTTCGTGCTCCTGGCGGGTTCAGGCCGCAGCCGCAGTGGCTGCTGCAGGCGACGCCATGCCGGCGCCCGCGTCGGCACGGCGGCGCAGGCCGCGCTCCCACAGCTTTTCATGGAAGAAGAAGGCCACGGCCTGCACCGTGGGCTCCAGCAGGCTGAGCGTCAGCGCGGCCCAGAGATTGCGGGTCACGGCATAGGCCACGGCCGCTGCCACGGTGACATGGATGACGTAGTAGCTGGCAGTCTTCAACAGCGTGCGGCGGTGGTGGTGAAGGGTCTGGCGGATGCGGCTCATGGGGCTCTCCTCGGGATGAGACTCCATGCTAGGTGCGCGGAATAGTTATGGCCAATCGAAAATGATCATCAAAGTTATAAACACTATCGATGGCCGGCGGTTGCGTGCTGCGGCCTTGTGCCATGCCGGGGGCGCGCCATGAGCTGGGACCAGATTTTCGTGCTCGGCTGGGCGCCGCATCCGCAATGGTTCCAGTGGCTGCATCCGGGCCTGGTGACGCTGTCGGTGCTGGTGGCCGTGGCCACGTCGGTGATGGCCATGCAGATTGCCGGGCTGGCGCGCGATGCCGCGTCGCCGCGCATACGCCGCGTGGGCGTGCTCACGGGCGCCTTCTGCCTGGGCGCGGGCATCTGGGCCATGCACTTCATCGGCATGCTGGCCTTCGTGCCCTGCACCTTTGGCGACTACGACCCCTGGATCACCACGCTGTCCATGCTGCCCAGCATGCTGGCGTCCTGGCTGGCGCTGACGCTGATGGTGCGGCCGCAGCTGTCCACGCAGGCGCTGGTGGGCGGCGGCGTGCTCATGGGGCTGGGCATTGGCTCCATGCACTACATCGGCATGGCGGCGGCCCAGACCTGGACCTCGATGCTCTACGACCCCTGGGGCGTGCTGCTGTCGGTGATCGTGGCGGCAGGCATGGCCATGCTGTCGCTGTGGGTGCGCTTCAGGCTGGGCAACACGGGCCGGCTGTGGCCCACGCTGGTGGCCGGCATCGTCATGGGCCTGGCCATTTCCTGCATGCACTATGCGGGCCTGTATGCACTGCGCCTCAAGCCCGAGATCGATGTGCTGGCGCAGGTGGAGTCGCCCACGCATGCGCTGCTGGTGTTCTCCATCGTCGGCATGGTGGTGCTGATCTTCGGTCTGGTGTTCGCGGTCAACATGACGCTGCGCTACCGCCAGATCTACCGCCAGGTGCAGCGCAGCGAATCGCGCCTGCGCGCCGTGGTGGAGACGGCAGTGGACGGCATCGTGATGATCAACGGGCGCGGCAGCATCGTGTCGTTCAACGGTGCGGCCGAGCGGCTGCTGGGCTGGACGGCGCAGGAGGTGGTGGGCCGCAGCGCCAGCCTGCTCATGCCCGCGTCGGGCTGCGATGGCGATGGCGGCTCGCTGCAAAAGCATCTGGCCACGGGCTTTGCGGGCCTGCTGGGCTCCAGCCGCGATATCAACGCCATGCACAAGGACGGCACGCAGATCGCCGTGCGCTTGGCCGTGGGGCGGGTGGCGATTGCCGGCGATCCGCTGTACGTGGGCTTTGTGACCGATATCCGCGAGCGCCGCCAGATGCTGCAGTCGCTGCGCCGCAGCGAGGAGCAGTACCGCACCCTGATCAACAACGTGCCCGGCACCACGTTCCGCTGCCTGTACGACGGCAAATGGACGCCGCTGCTGCTCAGCCGCTCCATCGAGGAGTTGACGGGCTGGACCGAGCAGGATTTCACCGATGGCCTCACGGGCTGGGACCGGCTCATCCACGCCGAGGACCGCGACCGGCTGGAGGCTGCGGTGGCGCATTCTCTGGCGCGGCGCCAGACCTACAACGCCGACTACCGCCTGCTGCACCGCGACGGCAGCACGCGCTGGGTGTCCGAGACCGGGCGCGGCGTCTTCAACGAACAGGACGAACTGACCTGGATCGACGGCGTGATCATGGACCAGACGGCGGCGCGCGCGCGCAATGCCGAGTTCGAGGGCACGGTGCGCGCCATCGACCTGTCGCTGGCCACCATCGAGTACGACCTGCGCGGCCATGTGCTGCGCGCCAACCGCAATTTCCTGGACCTGTTCGGCTACCGGCTCGACGAGGTCGCGGGCCGCCACCACGGCATGTTCTGCGAGCCCGGCTATGCGCATTCGCCCGAGCATGTGCAGTTCTGGCGCCACCTGGCCGAGGGCGAGTTCCAGGCCGGCGAGTTCCTGCGCTGCGGGCACGAGGGGCGGCGCATCTGGGTGCAGGCCACCTACAACCCCATACGCGGTGCCGACGGCCGGCCCTACAAGATCGTCAAGCTGCTCACCGACATCAGCGCCCAGCGCAAGCTGGCCCAGGAGCTGGTGCTGGCCAAGGAGCATGCCGAAGCCGCGGCCGCCGCGCGCAGCACCTTCCTGGCCAACATGAGCCACGAGATCCGCACGCCCATGAACGCCATCATCGGCTTCACCGAGGCGTTGCGCGAAACGGCGCTGCAGCCCACGCAGGCGCGCTACCTGGACACGGTGCACTACGCGGCGCGCTCCATGCTGCGCCTGCTCAACGACATCCTGGACACGGCCAAGCTCGACAAGGGGGCGGTGGAGCTGGAGATAGAGGACTTCTCGGTGCGCGAGCTGTGCCAGCAGATCCTGGCATCGCTGCGCATCACGGCCGATCGCAAGGGCCTGGACCTGCGCCTGGACTACGACCCGCACACGCCGGCCGCGCTGCGCGGCGACGGCATGCGTGTGCAGCAGATCCTGGTGAACCTGCTGGGCAATGCCGTGAAGTTCACCGAACGCGGCCATGTGCTGCTGCGCGTGCGCTACGAGCAGGGCGTGCTCCAGCTCGATGTGCATGACACGGGCATAGGCATCGCGGCCGAGAAGATCCACCGCATCTTCGACCCCTTTGCCCAGGCCGACGCCTCGACCACGCGGCGTTTCGGCGGCACGGGCCTGGGCACGACCATCTCGCGCCAGCTGGCCGAACTCATGGGCGGCAGCATCCAGCTGCACAGCACGGTGGGCGTGGGCACGGTGTTCGAGGTGCGCCTGCCCCTGCCGGTCGGCGAGAGCCCGCTGTCCGAGCGCGGGGCGGCCAGCCGCGGCCTGCCGCCGCTGCACATCCTGGCGGTGGACGATGTGCCCGAGAACCTGGAGCTGCTGCAGATCAACTTCTCCAGCCAGAACCACCAGATGGTGCTGGCCCACGACGGTGCCGAGGCGCTGCGCTGCGTGCAGGCGCAGGAGCCGCCTTTCGACGTGGTGCTGATGGACCTGCAGATGCCGGGCATGGACGGCCTGGCGGCGGCGCGCGCCATCCGTGTCTGGGAGCGGCAGCTGCAGCGCCGGCCCGTGCCCATCGTCGCGCTGTCGGCCAGCGTGCTGGAGAAGGACCGCAGCGACGCCACCGCCGCCGGCATGGACGGCTTTGCCTCCAAGCCGCTGGACATGGCGCGGCTGCAGGCCGAGATCGCACGCCTGCTGTCGCTGCAGGTGGCGCTCAAGGAGGCCAGGCCGCCCGCGCCCGCCAGCGCCCAGCCGGGGCTGCCTGATGTCACGGTGGACTGGGCCTCGGGCATTGCGCTGTGGGGCCGGGTCGATCCGCTGGTGGCCGCCATTCGGCGTTTCCTCAATGAACAGCTGGACCTGGCCGACCGCCTGCGCCGTGCCCTGCAGCGCCCCGGACCCGAGGCCTTGATCGGCCTGGCGCACCGCGTGCGCGGCGCGGCCGGCAACCTGGGCCTGCAGGCCGTGTACCGGCTGGCATCGCGCCTGGAAGGCCTGGCGCAGGAGGGCGCCGGGCAGCCGCAGCTGCTTGCCCTCATCGACCAGCTGCACCAGGCGCTGGATGCCGTCGCGCGCGAGCTGCGCCAGCGCCACCCGGCCGCCATGCCGATGGCCGAGGCGCAGGGGGCGGCATCGGGCGAGGCGCCGGGCCAGGCGCAGGGCCATGCGTGGGCGCAGGCCGAGGGCGATGCGGCGCCCCAGGCGGGCGCACCCGCCCTGCCTGCCGATGCCCGGCCCTGGCTGGAGCGCATCGTGGCCGCCTTGCACAGCGGGGAGCTGGACGGGCAGGCCATGCAGGCCCTCGTGCGCATGCTGACGGCCGAACAGCTTCAGCCGCTGCAGCAGGCACTGGATAATTTCGACTTCGAGCGCGCGCAGGAATGCGCCCAGCAGTTGCAGCAGCAACTGCCCTCGAACGATGGAGACAGAGCATGAATGCGCCCAATCTATTGGCAACGGACAAGCGCCCGCGCCTGCTGCTGGTCGATGACGACCCGACCAACCTGCATGTGCTGCGCCAGATCCTGGGCGAGGATTACCGGCTCTCGTTCGCCACGGACGGGCGCAAGGCTCTGCAGCTGGCCCAGCACCAGCCGGACCTGATCCTGCTGGACATCATGATGCCCGAGCTCGATGGCTACGCCGTGTGCCGCCAGCTCAAGGCGCAGGCCGACACGGCCCGCATCCCGGTGATCTTCATCACCGCCCTGTCGGACGGACAGGACGAGGCCCTGGGCTTTGCCTCGGGCGCGGTGGACTACATCGTCAAGCCCGTGCGCGCGCCCGTGGTGCGGGCGCGGGTGCGCAACCACCTGTCGCTGGTCAAGCTCGACGAGCTGCGCAGCACGCGGCTGCAGATCGTGCAGCGCCTGGGCCGCGCGGCCGAGTACCGCGACAACGAGACGGGCATGCACGTGATCCGCATGAGCCACTACGCCAAGACACTGGCCTTGGCGGCCGGCTGCACCGACGAATGGGCGGACGACCTGCTCAACGCCGCGCCCATGCACGATGTGGGCAAGATCGGCATCCCCGATGCCATCCTGCTCAAGAACGGCCCGCTGACGGCCGAGGAATGGACGGTCATGCGCCGCCATCCGCAGATCGGCGCCGAGATCATCGGCGAGCACGATTCCCAGGTGCTGCAGATGGCCTACAGCATCGCGCTGACCCACCACGAGAAATGGGACGGCACGGGCTATCCGCAGGGCCTGGCGGGCGAGGACATCCCGCTGGCCTCGCGCATCGTGGCCGTGGCCGACGTGTTCGATGCCCTCACCACGGAACGCCCCTACAAGCACGCGTGGACGGTGGACGACGCCATGGATCACATAGAGCAGCAGGCCGGCGCCCACTTCGACCCGCGCCTGGTGCCGCTGTTCATCGGCCTGCGCCCGCAGCTGGAAGACATACGCGAGCGCTGGAAGGATTGACGGGGAACCGATTCCGGCAGGGTGCGCCGGGGCTTTGGCAATCGCTTACCCTGGGCGGCCTGTCTCCGGCACCTGCCTGTCCTGCCCATGTCTTGTTCGCCTTCTCCATTCTCTTCCTTGCCTGCCGCTGACCGCTTCCATGTCCGCGCACTGACCGCCGCCGACCTGCCCGGTCTGCTGGACATCCAGCGGGCCTGCTATGGCGAGGACTATGCCGAGAGCGGCGAGGTCTTTGCGCGGCGCCTGGCCGGCACGGCCCATTGCTCGCTGGCACTGGAGCAGGACGGCCGTGTGCGCGCCTATCTCGCGGCCTACCGCAGCCTCATGGCCAAGATCACGCCGCTGCACGGTGACTTCGAGGCCGTCGAGCAGGCCGACACCCTGTACCTGCACGACATGGCCGTGCACCCCGAGGCCGCAGGCCAGGGCCTGGCCCGTGCGCTGCTGGCGCCGCTGTGGGAGCGGGCGCGCGCCGAGGGCCTGCGCCACACGGCCCTGGTGTCGGTGCAGGGCTCGCGCGGCTACTGGGAGCGCCATGGCTATGCCGTGCAGGCGTTGACCGATCCGCTGCAGCAGCAGCGCCTGGTGAGCTACGGCGACGGTGCGCTGTACATGGCCCGGCCGCTGTAGGGCGGCGCTACGGGGCGCTACAGGGTGCCGTGTCGCGTGGTGGTCTGCAAGGCGCGGTGATGGGGTTTTTGGCCGGGGACGGGCCGGCCGCCTCTGGTCATAATGCGCGCCATGCCCGATCGCTGGAAACCCAATGTCACTGTGGCGGCCATCATTGAGCGCGATGGCCGTTTTCTGCTGGTGGAAGAAGACACGGCCGATGGCGTGCGCTACAACACCCCCGCCGGCCATCTCGACCCTGCCGAGTCGCCCATCACCGCCTGTGTGCGCGAGGTCGATGAGGAGACGGCGCACGACTTCGTGCCCACGGCCCTGGTCGGCGTCTACCTGAACCGCTTCGTGCGCACGCGCACCGGCTCCGACATCACCTATCTGCGCTTTGCCTTCACGGGCGAGCTGGGTGACTTCCGGGCCGGCCAGCCGCTGGACGACGGCATCATCCGCACGGTCTGGATGACGCTGGACGAACTCAAGGCCTGCACCGCCCAGCACCGCAGTCCGCTGGTGATGCAAAGCATAGAGGACTACCTGGCCGGCCGCCGCTACCCGCTGGAGCTGATCCACACCGATCCCAGCGTGCTGCAGGCTCCGCAGCCCCACTGAGTCACCAAGGCACCGAGCACCATGCCGGCCCTGTCTGTCACACAACGCCACGCTCCCGCGTCTTGATGGCATGCAGACCTCCTCCGCCACCGACGATCCCCTGGCCCTGTTCGAGCGCCACCGCCCGCGCCTGTTCGGCCTGGCCTACCGCATGCTCGGCCAGCGCGCCGATGCCGAGGACCTGGTCCAGGAGGCCTGGCTGCGCTGGCATGGCGCCGAGCGCGCCGGCATAGAGCAGCCCGAGGCCTGGCTGGTCTCCGTGACCACGCGCCTGGCCATAGACCGGCTGCGCCGCCTGCGCGCCGAGCGCGAGCACTACCAGGGCTTCTGGCTGCCCGAGCCCCTGGTCCAGCCCTGGGCCGAGGAGTCCGCACCCTCGGCCGAAGACCTGCTGGAGCGTGCCCACGACGTGTCCACGGCGCTGATGTTCGTGCTCGAGCAGCTCACGCCCGACGAGCGCGCCGCCTTTTTGCTGCGCGAGGTCTTCGATGCCGACTATGCCGAGGTGGCCCAGGCCCTGGGCCGCAGCGAGGCCGCCTGCCGCCAGCTAGTGCACCGCGCCCGCAGCCATGTGCAGGCCGGCCGCCCGCGCTTTGCGGCGCCGCCCGAGGCCCATGCCGCGCTGCTGCAGCGCTTTGCGCAGGCCGTGCAGGGTGGGGACTTTGCGCAGATCCAGGCGCTGTTCGCGCCCGATGCCGAACTCATCAGCGACGGCGGCGGCAAGGTGCCCTCGTTCGGCCGCGTGCTGGAGACCGGCCGGCGCCTGGCCCTGCTGTACTTCGCCACCACGCGCCGCATGCGGCGCAACGGCCAGCGCCAGACCCTGCACCTGGCGCGCGTCAACGGCTTGCCGGGCCTGCTGCGCTGCATCGACGGCGAGCTGGAATCCGTGCAGACGCTGCTGGTCGAAGACGGCCTGATCCGCCGCATCTACACGCTGCGCAATCCCGACAAGCTGTCCGGCGTGCCAGTGCCGCCGCAGGCGCTGCCGTAGTCAGACGAGTTGCAGGTCGCGGGGCGTCGCGCCTTCGAAGACACGCTGCAGCTGGGCGGGACTCAATCCATACATGCGCCGGAACAGGCCGCCCAGCACGGCGCGGTACTCGTTGAGCACGGGATGGTCGCGGTTCTGGAACAGGTTTTTCTGGTTGACCTCGACCTGCTCTCCCACGATGCGACCGCCCGCGCGCGCGGACAGCCCGCCGCCCAGCAGCCAGTAGGTCGTGCCGTGGCCGTGGTCCGTGCCCTTGTTGCCGTTCTCGCGGAAGGTGCGGCCGAATTCGCTGATCACCACCACCACCGTATGGCGCCAGGCCTCGGGACCTATCTCCTGGGCAAAACCGGCCAGGCCCCGGCCCAGCTCGTCCAGCCGTCCGGCCAGCGCGCCTGTGGCGCCGCCCTGGGCCACATGCGTGTCCCAGCCGCCTACATCGACGAAGCCCAGGTCGAAGCGATCGCGCATCAGGGCCGCCATGCGCTGCGCCACCAGCGCAAAGCCCCGCGCGCTGATGGCGTCGCGCCCGGCCTGGTCCATCTCTTCCTGCACGCTGCGCTGCACCGCATCGCGCACGGCAAAGCCCTCCTGCACGGCCGTGCCCAGGGCAGTGCCTGCGTACATGGCGGCAATGGCCTGGCTGCGTCTATCGTCCAGCCCGCCCTTGCCCACGGACGCCAGGGCCATGTTGGCGGACGGCAGGCCGCCACGCAGCAGCAGTGGCAACTGGGGCGTGAACGACATGGGCGACACCGGGCCCCGCCCGTCCTGCCCCAGCACCTGGGCCAGCCGGTTCAGAAAGCCCGACTGGTAGCTGCGGCGCCCGTCCAGGCCCTGGCCCAGTTCGATGGAGTCCTGTGTCTCGAAATGGCTGCGCGACAGGTCGTGCGTGCCTGCAAAGG
Organism: Delftia sp. WSY_16; assembly: GCF_043104415.1. Taxonomy (NCBI): domain Bacteria; kingdom Pseudomonadati; phylum Pseudomonadota; class Betaproteobacteria; order Burkholderiales; family Comamonadaceae; genus Delftia; species Delftia sp. WSY_16. The sequence goes on from NZ_JBICKS010000037.1 coordinate 377,189, forward strand.
GCACGAAGCAGGCCTGGCCGGCCTGGAACAGCGGATGGATGCTGTCCTCCAGCATCGGATGCAGGCCCCAGCGGCCATCCAGCGCCAGCGCGCCACCGGCCTCGCCGGAACGGGGGATGGCAATGCTGGGACGGGCCTCGTAGTAGAAGTCGCTGTGCGTGGGCACCAGCAGACTGTTGCAGTCATAGGCACCGCGCAGAAACACCAGCAGCAGGCGCGGCGTGGCTGGCTGGAGGGCGGCCGCCTGCAGCCGGCCCAGGTGGGCGGCAAAGGGCAGGGCCGATGCCATGGTCAGGAAGTGGCGTCGCTGCATGGAAAGTCTCCGGGGTTCAGCGGAACATCATCTCGGGTGCGGACAGGAAGTAGGTATTCCAGTCCGCCGGATTGCGGGCCTGGGCCAGTGCCGCCTGCGTGGCCTGGCTCCACTGGGGCAGGCGCTGGCGCACGCTGGCCCGTTCCGACAGCATGGGGTAGGGCGGCTTCTCCAGCGCCTCCTTGGGGTCGGCGCGAAACAGCACGGCGCTGCGCGTGGCGATCTGGCGCGCCACCTCGAAGCGTGCCGCCATCTGGCCCGAACTGGCCCAGTCGGACTGCATCTGCGGGTAGCCGTCCGGCGTCTCATGCGCGTAGAGGTTCTGGCCCAGCCGGTTGATCCAGCCCAGCACGGGCGCCACGTCGGCCGCCACGCGCTGGTCCACCGACAGCCGCGTGGCGGCCAGCACGTAGTGCAGCGGATCGCGGAACTTGCGGCCAAAGCGCGCGGCCTCCGGATCGGTCAGCAGCGCCGCCACGGTGGCTGCGATGTCGCCCCGGCTGCGCGTGAAGGCCTGTGCCGTGCGCTGCACCAGGGCCGGCGGCGGATCGTCGGCAATGAAGAACACCGCCAGCTTGTGCGCGATGAACTGCGCCGTGGCCGGCGCGGCGACGATGCGGTCCAGCGCCTCCTGGACCTCGGCCATGCCGCGCGCGTGCAGGGGCTGGCCCAGGAAGGTCTTGGCTCCGTAGTCGTGCCGGTTGGGATTGAACTCGAAGAATCCCGAGCGCAGGTAGTCGCCCTGGCGCCCGGCGCGCATGCGCGGCGGCGGCGTGCCGGCCGGCTGCAGATTGATGCCCACGCCTGTCAGGATGCGCGCCATCTCCTGCACGTCGGCCTGGGTGTAGCCGCTGCCCACGCCCATGGTGTGCAGCTCCAGCAGCTCGCGCGCGTAGTTTTCGTTGATGCGGCCCGCCGCATTGCTGGCGTTGTCCAGGTAGCGCAGCATGGCCGGGTGGCGCAGCGAGGCCTCCAGCAGGCTGCGGAAACTGCCCAGCGCATGCGGGCGTATGGCCTGCTCCTCGTAGTCGCCCACCCAGGCGCGGATATCGGCCTTGCGCAGGCTGACGCTGAAATGGTTCATCCAGAACCAGGTCATCTGCTCTTGCAGCTGTGCCGGCGAGTACAGCGCGCGGATCACGAAGCGCTTCTGGGCATCGCTGCCCAGCTGGTTCAGCGTGCGCTGGTAGGCCTGCTGCCGCGCGGCCTTTTCATCGGCCGATGCGGCGTCCTGAACGGCCTTGCGCTGGTCGCCCAGCTCCAGCAGCACCTGGTCCATGGGGCGCTGGCTGATGCCCAGCCCATCAATGCGCTGCTGCGCCTGCGCAGGCAGCGGCTGAGGCACCGGCTGCAGTTGCCGTGCCAGCCAGGCCTTGAGGCCCAGGCGCTGCAGCTGCGCATCCTCGCTGTCGGTGGCGCCCCAGGTGACGCGGTCCAGCCATTGCTGGCGCTGCGCGGCGGTGAGCGGTGCCTCGGCCACTCCCTGCAGCGCGGCCGCTGCGGACGACGGCGGGGCCTGCAAGGGCGCACAGCCTGTGGCCAGGACGATGGCGGAGAAAGTGAGAGCGATGGCGAACGGCGAAGTGCGGCGCATGGTGTCTCGGTGGGTAGGGGGCATCCATTGGACGCCAGCATCCTCCACCCATGTGCTTCGCCCTGTAAAGCGCCGGTAGCAAAAAGTAAAAGGCAAAAAAAAGCGGAGTGTGAAGCACTCCGCTTTTTCTGAGGGACCCTGCCTTATTTGCTGGGCCGGCTCGCGCATTCAGCGCACTGTCCGTACAGGGCCATCGAATGGTCCTGGATCACCCAGCCCTTGGCCTTGGCGATCAGGTTCTGGCGCTTTTCGATATCGGGATCGTAGAACTCCTCGACCTTGCCGCAGCTGGTGCAGACAAAGTGGTCGTGGTGCTGGCCTTCATTGAGCTCGTAGACGGCCTTGCCGCTCTCGAAATTGCTGCGGATGAGGATGCCTGCCTGCTCGAACTGCGTGAGCACGCGGTAGACCGTGGCCAGGCCGATGTCCGAACGCTCGTCCAGCAGCACGCGGAACACGTCTTCGGCCGTCATGTGGCGTTGCGCACCCGTCTGGAAGATCTCCAGGATCTTCAGGCGGGGCAGCGTGGCCTTCAGGCCGGTACTCTTGAGTTCGTCGATGTTCTTCATGTCTGGGTCTTTGGCAGAGACTGCCCGCTGGGCTGCCACCACGGCAGGTGCGGGACGGCGAACAAAATGGCCCTGGTGCCAGGGGCGTCGCATGATCGCAAGCCCCGGGGACCAGCCGCTACAATGATCCACGATCATATCCCTATGCTGATACCAATGCATGTTCAAGCCCGTTGCCGCGCCAGTGCGGCCCTGATGCTGTTGATCGGGGTGGCGCTGGCAGGCTGCAGCAGCCTCGATGGCGCCGCGCACCGAGTCGCCAATGTCGTCACTCCCTACAAGGTCGAGGTCGTCCAAGGCAACTTCGTCTCCCGCGAACAGGTCGAGGCCCTGCAGCCCGGCATGAGCCGCCAGCAGGTGCGTGACATCCTCGGCACGCCGCTGGTCACCAGCGTATTCCACGCCGACCGCTGGGAATATGTGTTCACCATCAAGCGTCCCGGCGTCGATTCCCAGGTGCGCAAGCTGACCGTCTTCTTCAACGGCGACCTGTTCGCGCGCTCCGAAGGCGACGAGATGCCCACCGAGGCCGAATTCGTCGCCAGCCTGGGCTCCAAGAAGAAGCTGGGCAAGATTCCTCAGCTGGAAGCCAGCGAGGAGCAACTGTCCAAGTTCCCCGCTGCCAAGCCGGTCGAAGAGCCTGTGGCCGCCGAGCCGCCGCCCGCGGCGGCCAGCTATCCGCCACTGGAGCCCGGCGCCCGCTGATATCGCCGCCCGCGCGCCGCAAGGCATGCGGGCGTTTTTCCGTGGATGGCGGCTGCCGCGGTGCCTGCCGTGCGCCCGGGCAGTCCACTTTCCACGCATTGAGCCTTTGCATCTCTTTCCCGACATGAACGCCACGACCGCCACTTCCTCCAGCAACAACCAGCGCCTGCGCGTGGCCGTGGCCGGCGCCTCCGGCCGCATGGGCCGCATGCTGATCGAGGCCATCGCGCAAAGCGATGACCTTGCGCTGACCGCCGCGCTGGACCGTCCCGACAGCCCTGCGCTGGGCACCGATCCCTCGGCCTTCCTGGGCCTGGCCAGCGGCATCGTCATCGAAAGCGATGTGCGCGCCGCGCTGTCCAAGGCCGACTGCCTGATCGACTTCACGCGCCCCGAGGGCACGTTGGAGCATCTGGCCATCTGCGCCGAACTGGGCGTCAGGCTGGTCATCGGCACCACGGGCTTCAGCGACGAGCAAAAGGCCCGCATCGCCGAGTACGCCCAGCGCACGGCCGTGGTGCTGTCGCCCAACATGAGCGTGGGCGTGAACGTGACCTTCAAGCTGCTGGAGATGGCGGCCAAGGCCCTGTCCAGCGGCTACGACATCGAGATCGTCGAGGCCCACCACCGCCACAAGGTGGATGCGCCTTCGGGCACCGCCCTCAAGATGGGCGAGGTCATCGCCGAAGCCCAGGGCACGAAGCTGGCCGACCGCGCCGTCTACGAGCGCTTCGGCCACACCGGTGCGCGCGAGGACAACACCATCGGCTTTGCCACCGTGCGCGGTGGCGACATCATCGGCGACCACACGGTGCTGTTTGCGGGCACGGGCGAGCGCATCGAGATCTCGCACAAGTCCAGCAGCCGTGCCGGCTATGCCCAGGGCAGCCTGCGTGCCGCGCGCTTCCTGGCGGGCAAGACCAGCGGCCAGTACGACATGTACGCCGTATTGGGCCTGTGACGAGGCTCGCAGCACGGGCAAGGTAAGACCATGAGCGGTCCACTCTGGCTCTGGTGGCAGCAAGGCGATGCCGTCGCGCGCGGCACGGCGCTGCTGCTGCTGGCGCTGTCGGTGGCCAGCTGGGTGGTCATCGTCTGGAAGGTCTGGTTCATGGCCGCCAGCCGGCGCCGCGTTCCCCAGGCCATTGCGGCCTTCTGGAGCGCGCCGGACCTGGCCTCGGGCCAGGCCCGCATGGGCGAGGGGGATCGCCAGCAACTGGTGGCACCCATGGCCGAGGCCGTGACACAGGCGCTGGCACCCATGGGCAGCGGCCTGGCGCTTGCGGGACGCGCGGCGCATTCCGTCCGCCTGACGCGGGGGCTTCGCCAGGCGCTGCAATCGGCCAGCCACCAGCTGCAATGGGGCCAGACCCTGTTGGCCACGGTGGGCGCCACGGCGCCCTTTGTCGGCCTGCTGGGCACCGTCTGGGGCATTCACCACGCGCTGGCCACGCTGGCGGGCAGCGGGCAGATCGGCATCGAACAACTGGCCGGCCCGGTGGGCGAGGCCCTGGTGATGACGGCGGCCGGACTGGCCGTGGCCCTGCCGGCCGTGCTGGCCTACAACCTGCTGGGCCGGGCTGCGGCCCAGATGGAGGCCCTGCTGGAAGGCTTTGCCCATGACCTGCAGGCCATGTTCGGCACCCAGCCGGCCGAGCAGGCGCCGCACGATGACGGCATGGCCGTCGCCGGCCTGCCTGCCGGCCCCATGGAAGCGCCCTGACGGGGCGGCTCGCCAGGAGCGCACATGGCCTTTGGACGACTGAGCGGCAAGGAAAGCTCCTCCCAGCCCATGCACGCCATCAACGTCACCCCGCTGGTGGATGTGATGCTGGTGCTCGTCGTCATCTTCATCCTCGCGGCACCCATGCTGGCCGCCTCGCTGCGCGTGCAATTGCCCCAGGCCCAGGGCACCCAGCCCATGGCCGCCGCGGGCGAGGACGATGCGCTGCTGCTGGAGGTCGATGCGAAGGGCGCGCTCTGGATGCAGGGCCAGCCCGCCACGGCGGATGCGCTGCGTGAGCGCCTCGCTCAGCTCGGCGCGCGCAACCCCCAGGCAGAACTGCAACTGCGTGCCGACCAGGCCGTGCCCTATGGCCGCGTGGCCGAACTCATGGGCTGGGCCCACGCGGCAGGGCTGACGCGCATAGGCTTCGTGGCCGAGCCGGCGCGAAACCAGGATGGAAAACCCGCAGCCGTCCTGGGTCCCACCGGCGCCGGGCGCTGAAGCGATCAGGCGCTCAAGCGCTCAAGCGCTCAAGCGCCGCCGGGCCTGCGCCCGCGAACCTAGTCCTGTCCTTCGGGCCAGCGCTCGTTGCCCGCCAGCCGCAGATGCTGGCCATGGTCCGAGGAGCGCTGGTACAGACTGAGCCCGAACAGCGGCAGCATGCCGATCAGGTGATCGAAGATCGCGCCCTGTATGGCCTCGTACTCCACCCAGACCGTGGTGCTGGTGTAGCAAAACAGCTCCAGCGGCACCCCCATGGGAGAAGGCTCCATGGTGCGCACCAGCAGGAACATGTTCGGTGTCTTGTGGATGTGCGGATGGCGCAGCAGGTAGGCGTATGCATAGGCCTTGAACGCGGCCAGATTGCTCAGATGCTGCGCTGCCATCTCGCTGCCCGCCGGCGCATCGGCCATGCGCAGGCCGCCATCACTGCTCCAATAGTCCTTGAGGGGCTCGAGCAATGACAATTTCTGCCGCTGCTCTGCCGTCAGCAGGCGGATGGTGTGGGCGTCTATGTGCAGCGAGCGGCGGATGCGGCGCCCGCCCGACTCGAACATGCCGCGCCAGTTCTTGTAGCTGTCGCTCATCAGCCGCCAGGTCGGAATGGTGGTGATGGTCTTGTCCCAGTTCTGCACCTTGACCGTGTGCAGCGCGATGTCGATCACGAAGCCGTCGGCGCCGACCTGGGGCATCTCGATCCAGTCGCCCACGCGCAGCATGTCGTTGGAGCCCAGCTGCACGCCGGCCACGAAGGACATGATGGTGTCCTTGAAGATCAGCATCAGCACGGCCGAGGCCGCGCCCAGGCCGGACAGCAGCAGCAGCGGCGAGCGGTCCACCAGGGTGGCGACGATGAGCACGATGGCGATCAGGAACACCAGCAGCTTGCCCAGCTGCACATAGCTCTTGATCGAGTGCGCCTGCGTGGCCTTGCGCTCTTCCTTGAGGTCGTGCGCCTCGTTCATGGCATTGAGCAGGGCGCTGATCACGCGGGCCACGTGGTAGATGGTGCAGGCGATGGCCAGATTCAGGATCAGGGTGGCCCACTGCGGCTGCAGCTGCGGTATGGCCTGCACGCCGGACTGCATGACCAGCGAAGGCACGGCCTTGGCCAGCCGCTGCAGCACGCTGTCGTGCAGCAGCACCTGGGCCCACTCCATCTCCACCAGCGTGCTGCGCATGCGTGGCAGCACGCGCAACAGCAGCCATTGCACGACAAAACCCGCGGAGCGGGCCAGCAGCACCAGCGCGCACAGCGCAGCCAGGGCCTGCATGACGGGATCCCAGCCGGAAATCAAAGACCAGTTCAGCAAGAGAAAACTCCAGGGCGCGGAAAAACCTGCCGCGCGATGGCGGCATGCCCGGGATGTCCGTATCCGTTCCTGCGCAAGTCCGGGCTGGCGATGGCGGAACGTCTGCGGCGCACTGCCACAGAGGGTGCCAAGCATACGCAGCGCGGCTTTTCCCCGCGCGGCGGCCGGGCAACCGGGTGCCGATGGCGCAGTACCGCCTGCGGGCTTGTGGGCTGCTTGCGGCACCGGCGGGCCGGGGCCCTAAAATCGTCGGTTGATTCCGGCCATCCGGCTCGTCCGGCCACCTTGTCCGGCCCTTGGGGCCGCAGCACCATGCAAGAGAAATACAACCACATCGACGTTGAGCGCGCAGCGCAAGACCACTGGTCCGCCCGCGACGCCTACCGCGTGACCGAAGACCAGGCCAAGCCCAAGTTCTACGCCTGCTCCATGCTGCCCTACCCCAGCGGCAAGCTGCACATGGGCCATGTGCGCAACTACACCATCAACGACATGCTGGCGCGCCAGCTGCGCATGAAGGGCTACAACGTCCTCATGCCCATGGGCTGGGATGCCTTCGGCCTGCCGGCCGAGAACGCGGCGCTCAAGAACAAGGTGCCGCCTGCGCAGTGGACCTACGACAACATCGCCTACATGAAAAAGCAGATGCAGGCGATGGGTCTGGCCATCGACTGGAGCCGCGAAGTGGCCACCTGCGATCCCGACTACTACAAGTGGAACCAGTGGCTGTTCCTGCAGATGCTGGAAAAGGGCATTGCCTACCGCAAGACCCAGGTCGTGAACTGGGACCCGGTGGACCAGACCGTGCTGGCCAACGAGCAGGTCATCGACGGCCGCGGCTGGCGCACGGGCGCGCCGGTCGAAAAGCGCGAAATCCCCGGCTACTACCTGAAGATCACCGACTACGCCCAGGAGCTGCTGGACCATGTCCAGGTGGGCGGCGACAAGGCCACGCTGACCGGCTGGCCTGAAAAAGTGCGCCTGATGCAGGAAAACTGGATCGGCAAGAGCGCGGGCGTGCGCTTCGCCTTCACCCACGACATCCGTGGCACCGACGGCCAGCCCATCCAGGACGGGCGCCTGTATGTGTTCACCACGCGCGCCGACACCATCATGGGCGTGACCTTCTGCGCCGTGGCGCCCGAGCACCCGCTGGCCCAGCATGCCGCGGCATCGCAGCCCAAGCTCGCGGCCTTCATCGAAGAATGCAAGAAGGGCGGTACCACCGAGGCCGAACTCGCGCTCAAGGAAAAGGAAGGCCTGCCCACGGGCCTGTTCGTCACCCATCCGCTGACGGGTGCCCAGGTCGAGGTCTGGGTCGGCAACTACGTGCTCATGAGCTACGGCGACGGCGCCGTCATGGGCGTGCCCGCGCATGACGAGCGCGACTTCGCCTTTGCGAAGAAGTACGGCATCGCCATCCGCCAGGTCATCGCGGTCGAGGGCGAGACCTTCAGCACCGAGGCATGGGCCGACTGGTACGGCGACAAGCAGCGCGCTGTCTGCATCGAATCCGGCGAACTCGACGGCCTGCCCCATGGGGCTGCCGTGGACAAGGTGGCCGAACTGCTGGCCGCCAAGGGCCTTGGCGAGAAGAAAACCACCTGGCGCCTGCGCGACTGGGGCGTGAGCCGCCAGCGCTACTGGGGCACGCCGATTCCCATCATCCACTGCGAGGACTGCGGCGCCCAGCCCGTGCCTGCCAAGGACCTGCCCGTGGTCCTGCCCCAGGACCTGGTGCCCGATGGCTCGGGCAACCCCCTGGTCAAGAGCGAAGCCTTCCACGCCGGCGTGGTCTGCCCCTGCTGCGGCAAAAGCGCGCGCCGCGAGACCGACACCATGGACACCTTCGTGGACTCGTCCTGGTACTTCATGCGCTATTGCGACGCCAGGAACAGCGAGCAGATGGTGGGCAAGGGCACGGACTACTGGATGCGGGACCAGCATGCCGCCACCGGCGGCAGCGGCATGGACCAGTACATCGGCGGCATCGAGCACGCCATCCTGCACCTGCTGTACGCGCGCTTCTGGACCAAGGTCATGCGCGACCTGGGCCTGGTCAAGGTCGATGAGCCCTTCACCAAGCTGCTGACCCAGGGCATGGTGCTCAACCACATCTACAGCCGCCGCACGGCCAAGGGTGCCAAGGAGTACTTCTGGCCCAAGGATGTCGAGCATGTGTTCGACGAGACCGGCAAGATCGTGGGCGCCAGGCTCAAGGCCGAGGTGGACAGCGCCGACGGCCTGCTGCCCGTGGGCACGGACATCGACTACGAGGGCGTGGGCACCATGTCCAAGTCCAAGAACAACGGCATCGATCCGCAGGAGCTGATCGAGAAGTACGGCGCCGACACCGCGCGCCTGTACACCATGTTCACCGCGCCGCCCGAGCTGACGCTGGAGTGGAACGATGCCGCCGTCGAAGGCAGCTACCGCTTCCTGCGCCGCGTCTACAACTTCGGCGCCAAACTGTCGCAGATGGACATGGCCGGCGCCGTGCAGAGCGTGGCCGGCGCCAAGTCTCTGGACGACGTGGCATTCGGCAAGGCCGCCAAGGCGCTGCGCCTGGAGATCCACACCGTGCTCAAGCAGGTGGAGTACGACTACCAGCGCATGCAGTACAACACCGTGGTCTCGGGCGCCATGAAGATGATCAACGCGCTGGAGGACTTCAAGTCCCACGACGACGCGGGCGCCCAGGTGGCGCTGATCGAAGGCTTCGGCATCCTGCTGCGCGTGCTCTACCCGGCAACGCCCCACCTGGCCCATGTGCTGTGGAGCGAACTGGGCTACGCCGCCCACCTGGGCGATGTGCTGGACGCGCCCTGGCCCCAGGTCGATCCCCTGGCCCTGGTGCAGGACGAGATCTCTCTGGTGCTGCAGGTCAATGGCAAGCTGCGCGGGGCCATCCTCGTGTCCTCGACGGCCGACAAGGCCGAGATCGAGCGCATTGCCCTGGCCAACGAGGAATGCCAGAAGTTCACCAATGGCGCGGCGCCCAAGAAGGTGATCGTGGTGCCGGGCCGCCTGGTCAACGTCGTGGTCTAGGCCATGGCATGCCCCCTGAGGCGCTGCGCGCCTTCCCCCTCTCGCTTCGCGGGGGGGACGACACCCTCGCTGCGGGGCGGCCCTTGCTCGGTGTCCCTCGCTTTGGGCGCGACCGTTGCAAGGGCTGTGAGTGGCGCAAGCGCCTTGGAGAACTGATATGCAAAAACGTACCCTGCTCACCGCCCTGGCCCTGGCTCCGCTGCTGGGGGCCTGCGGCTTTCGCCTGCGGGGGGTGCCGACCTTCGTGTTCCGCTCGCTCTACATCCAGGCGGGCCGGGGCTCTCCGGTGGCGCGGGAGCTGTCGCGCAACCTGGCCAGTGCCAGCGACAAGCTGACCGTGCTGCGCGATCCGGCATCGCCCGACGATGCGGATGCGATCTTCCAGATCATCAGCGAGCGGCAGGAGCGGGTCATCGTCGGCATGAACGCGCTGGGCCAGGTGCGCGAGCTGCAGCTGCGCCTGCGCGTGCGCTTCAAGCTGCGCACGCCCAATGGAGACGAGCCGATCCCCGAGACCGAGATCCTGCAGCAGCGCGACGTGACGTACAACGAAACCAATGCGCTGTCCAAGGAGGCCGAGGAGGCCATGCTCTACAAGGACATGCGTACCGACATCGTCCAGCAGTTGCTGCGCCGCCTGTCGGCCGTCAAGAGCCTGACCTGAGCCCCATGCAGCTTGCCCTGAACCAGCTCGGCGGCCATCTGGCCAAGGGATTGCGCTCGCTCTACGTGCTGCACGGCGACGAGCCGCTGCAGCAGCAGGAGGCTGCCGACGCCATCCGTGCCGCCGCGCGCGCCGCGGGCTACACCGAGCGCAGCAGCTACACCGTGGCCGGCGCCCATTTCGACTGGAGCGCCGTGCTGGCGGCCGGTGGCTCGCTGTCGCTGTTTGCCGATCGGCAGATCATCGAGATCCGCATTCCCTCGGGCAAGCCCGGCAAGGACGGCGGCGCCGCGCTGCAGCAGATCGCCGAGGCGGCGCGCGGCAATGACAGCACGCTCACCCTGGTCATGCTGCCGCGCCTGGACAAGGCCACCAGGACCGGCGCCTGGTTCAGCGCGCTGGAAGCCCAGGGCATGACGCTGCAGATCGATCCCATAGAGCGCGGCCAGCTGCCGGCCTGGATTGCCCAGCGCCTGGCAGCCCAGGGCCAGCGCGTGGCACCCGGCGAGGAAGGCCAGCGCACGCTGCAGTTCTTTGCCGACCGCGTCGAGGGCAACCTGCTGGCCGCACACCAGGAGATCCAGAAACTGGCCCTGCTGCACCCCGCCGGCGAGCTGAGCCAGGCGCAGGTGGAGCAGGCAGTGCTCAATGTGGCGCGCTACGACGTGTTCAAGCTGTCCGAGGCCGTGCTGTCCGGCCAGTTGGCGCGCGTCTCGCGCATGCTCGACGGCCTGCAGGCCGAGGGCACGGCCGAGGTGCTGGTGCATTGGACCCTGGCCGAGGACATCCGCTCCATCTGCCGCGTCAAGGACGCCATGGCCGCAGGTCAGCCCCTGCCCATGGCCCTGCGCGCCCAGCGCGTCTGGGGCGTCAAGGAGCGTTTGTTCGAGCGCCTGCTGCCGCGCATCACCGACGCCCAGGCCGCGCGCCTGCTGCAATCGGCCCACGCGGTGGACGGCATCGTCAAGGGCCTGGCCTTCGAGGGCTGGCCCCGCGACGGCTGGCAGGCCCTGCGCCGCCTGGCCATGGACCTGGCCCAGGCCGGCGCCAAGGGCTGACGTACCGTTCCTAGCTCGTCTTTTCCAGCTGCGCCTGGGCCTTGGTGGCCCAGGTCTCGAGGTTGTCCAGCAGGTCCTTCTGGCTGAAGGAGCAGCTTTCCTCGCTGAACAGCGCGCTGGATTCCAATCGGTCCAGCAGATTGAGCAGCACTTCGCCGTAGCGCGGCGGCAGGGCCTGCAGCAACTCCGAGGAAGCCCTGGCCTGCTGCCCGAGCACGGCGGCCGGCAGCTGCTGCTGTGCCAGTTGGGCGAAGCCCGCGCGCAACTGTGCGAGCTGCTGGGCGGCGAGAAGAGTGTCGTGGCTGGTGGACATGGCGGGAAAACCTCTGCGTACTGGGCAGCAGTGTAGGGTGGCCGCGACATCCTGCCGGCCGCCGGAACGCGGGGTTTGCCCTCTGGTGGCCGTGCGAGGACGCATCCCAGCCGCATCCCAGCCGCATGTTGGCGCGGGGCATGCCCGCTCTCGGTGCGCAAATGGGCGCAACTCGGCGAGAATCTCGGAATGAACGCGCTCAATATCGTCGAATACACCCACAACCTGGGCGTTCAGGCCAAAGTGGCCTCCGCCCAGATGGCCCGAGCCTCGGCTGCCGTCAAAAGCCGCGCCCTGCTGGCGCTGGCGCGCCTGCTGCGGGAGAACGTGGAGCCGTTGCAGACCGACAACGCCCGTGACCTCGACCGCGCCGTGGCCAACGGCCTGTCCGCTCCCATGGTGGACCGCCTGCGCCTGACGCCCAAGGTGCTGGAAACCTGTGCCCAGGGATGTGAGCAGCTGGCCTCCATGGCCGATGTGATCGGCGAGATCATCGGCATGAAGCAAATGCCCAGCGGCATCCGCGTAGGCCAGATGCGTGTGCCGATCGGCGTGTTCGGCATGATCTACGAAAGCCGCCCCAACGTGACCATCGAGGCGGCCAGCCTCAGCATCAAGAGCGGCAACGCCTGCATCCTGCGCGGCGGCTCCGAGGCCATCGACTCCAACAAGGCGCTGGCTGCCCTCGTCGCCAGGGCGCTGGCCGAAGCCGGCCTGCCCGAGCACGGCGTGCAGCTGGTGCAGACCACGGACCGCGAGGCCGTGGGCCAGCTCATCGCCATGCCCGACTACGTGGACGTCATCATCCCGCGCGGCGGCAAGGGCCTGATCGAGCGCATCAGCCGCGAGGCCAAGGTGCCCGTCATCAAGCACCTGGACGGCAATTGCCACACCTATGTCGATGATCCCTGCGACATCGCCATGGCCGTCAAGGTGGCCGACAACGCCAAGACCAACAAGTACAGCCCCTGCAATGCCAGTGAAAGCCTGCTGGTGGCGCGCGGCGTGGCCGCCGAGTTCCTGCCGCAGATCGGCGCCATCTACGCCGCCAAGGGGGTCGAGATGCGCGGCTGCCCCGAATCGCTGGCCATCCTGAAGTCCGTGGCCGGTGCCCAACTGGCCGAGGCCACCGAGCAGGACTGGAGCGAGGAATACCTGGCGCCCATCATCAGCGTCAAGATCGTGTCCGGTGTGGACGAGGCCATCGCCCACATCAACCGCTACTCCAGCCACCACACGGACGCCATCCTGACGCGCGACCATATGCACGCCCAGCGCTTTCTGCGCGAAGTGGACTCGGCCAGCGTCATGGTCAACGCCAGCACGCGCTTTGCCGACGGCTTCGAGTACGGCCTGGGCGCGGAAATCGGCATCAGCACCGACAAGTTCCATGCGCGCGGTCCTGTGGGCATCGAAGGTCTGACCTCGCTCAAATACGTGGTGCTGGGTGAAGGCGAAGTCCGCACCTGACCGAGCCGTGCTGCGCGCCGGAATGCCCCGCGCCGGCACCGCAGCACTGCAATGAATCCATGAAAATCATCATTCTTGGCGCCGGCCGTGTGGGCTACAGCGTGGCAGAAAGCCTGGTGTCCGAACGCAACGACATCACGGTGATCGACACCGACGCACGGCGCCTGCGCGAGCTGGAGTCGCGCTTCGACCTGCGTGGCGTCGTGGGCAGCGGCATCGATCCCCATGTGCTGGCCGAGGCCGGTGCCAAGGACACGGACCTGCTGATCGCCTGCGCCGCGCTCGACGAAACCAACCTTGTGTGCTGCAAGCTGGCCCAGGTCCTGTTCGAGATTCCCACACGCATCGCGCGCGTGCGCTCCTCGGGCTTTGGCGAGGACGAGGCGCTGCTGGGCAAGGAAGGCTTTGGCGTCGACCGCATCATCTGCCCCGAGGAATCGCTGACCAACTACATCAGCAAGCTCATCGAGTTTCCCGAAGCCATGCAGGTGCGTGCCTTCGCGGGCGGGCGGGCCGCACTGGCCTCGGTGCGCGCGCGCGATGGCGCCCCCGCCGTCGGCAAGCGCATCGGCGAGCTGCGCGACTGCATGCCCGAGCTGGCCATGCGCATCGTGGCCATCTACCGGCGTTTCCTGGACGAGCCCGACCGCTTCGTCCGCTGCGACGGCAACACGCGCATCGAGCCCGGCGACGAGGTCTTCATCCTGGCCGCACGCGAGCATGTGGCCGAGGTGCTGCGTGCCATCCACCAGCCTGCCGGCCGGCCTTCGCGCCCGGTCTACCGCATCATGGTCGCCGGCGGTGACCAGGTCAGCCAGCGCCTGGCGCTGCAGCTGTCGCGCGTGCCGGGCCGCTTCCACATCAAGATCATCGAGCCCGACGAGCAGCGCTGCCAGGACCTGGCCTCGCTGCTGCCGGCCGAGGTGCTGGTGCTGCACGGCGATGCCACCGACGAGGACCTGCTGGCCGATGAAAGCGTGGAGGACGTGGACCTGTTCCTGGCCCTGACCGACGACGATGAGAACAACATCATGGCCAGCCTGCTGGGCAAACGCATGGGCGCGCGGCGCGTGCTGTCGCTGATCACGCGGCGTGCCTACGCCGACCTGATGCACGGCACGCAGATCGACATTGCGCTGTCGCCGGCCCAGGCCATGCTTGGCGAACTGCTGGCCTATGTGCGCCGCGGCGACGTGCAGGCCGTGCACAGCCTGCGCCGGGGCGTGGCCGAGGCGCTGGAGATCGTGGCGCGCGGCGACCGCAAAAGCTCGCGCGTGGTCGGCCGCAAGGTCGAGGACCTGCGCGTGCCCGAGGATGCCCACATCGGCCTCATCGTGCGCGGCATACCCGAAGGCGTGCCGGCCGACGAAATTGCGGCCGGTGCCGAGCCCGAGGTCATCATCCCGCGCAGCACCACCGTGATCGAGAGCGGCGACCACGTGATCTTCTTCCTGCCCCACAAGCGGCTGGTACGGGACGTGGAGAACCTGTTTCGCGTCAGCGCCACCTTCTTCTGAGCCGACACCATGCGCGACCTGTTACCCGTCCTGCGCGTGCTTGGCATGCTCATGGTCATGTTTGCGCTGTCCATGCTGCTGCCCTTTGCAGTGTCCTGGTTCACTGACGACGGCATCTGGCGCATCTACCCCTGGGCTATCGGCATCACGGCGGCGGCGGGGCTGTCGCTGTGGATAGGCCTGGACCACTTCCGGCGCGAGCTGCAGCCGCGCCACGGCGTCATCCTCGTCACCCTGGTCTGGGTGGTTTTGCCGCTGTGCGCCATGCTCCCTCTGGTGCTGGGCATGGGCCATGTGGGGCTGAGCATCAGCTTCACCCATGCCTATTTCGAGGCCGTCTCGGGCCTGACGACCACCGGCGCCACCGTGCTCACGGGGCTGGATGCGCTGCCCGTGTCCATCAATGTCTGGCGCACCTTCCTGCAATGGTTGGGCGGCATGGGCATCCTGATCCTGGCCGTGGCCATCCTGCCCCTGCTGGGCGTGGGGGGCGCCCAACTGTTCCGTGCCGAAGCCGCTGGCCCCATCAAGGACACCAAGCTGACGCCGCGCGTGACCGAGACCGCCAAGGGCCTGTGGGGCGTGTACGGCGTGTTCTCGCTGGCCTGTCTGCTGGCCTTCTGGGCGGCAGGCATGTCGCCGCTGGATGCGCTGATGCACATGTTCGCCACCGTCAGCCTTGGTGGCCTGTCCTCGCATGACACCAGCTTTGCGTATTTCGACTCGCCGTTGATCGAACTGACCGCCCTGGTCTTCATGCTGCTGGCCAGCTGCAACTTCGCGCTGTACTTCGTGGCCATGCGCAAGGGCCGCTGGGACGGCTTCTGGCGCGATCCGGAAATGCGCGCCACGCTGGCCGTGCTGCTGGGGGGCGGGCTGATCGTGGCGCTGCTGCTATGGGCCAAGGGCGTGTACGGGCCCGTGGAGGCCCTGCGCTACGGTCTCTTCCATGTGGTCTCGGTGGCCACGACGACCGGCTTCACCACGGTGGACTACCTGACCTGGCCCGTCTTTGCGCCCGTGCTCATGCTGCTGATGTCGGGTGTGGCCACCAGTGCGGGCTCCACGGGCGGCGGCATCAAGATGGTGCGCATGCTCATCCTGCTCAAGCAGGCGCGGCGTGAACTCACGCGGCTCGCGCATCCGCGCGCCTTGCAGCCCGTGCGGCTGGGCACCGGCGTGGTGGACAACCGCATGATCTTCTCGGTGCTGGCCTTCATGCTGGTCTATGGCGCCACCGTGATCACACTCAGCATGGTGCTGCTGCTCACCGACCTGGACCCGGTGACCGCCTTCTCCGCCGTGCTGGCCAGCGTGCACTGCATGGGGCCGGGCCTGGGCGCGGTGGGCCCGTCCTCCAACTATGCTGTGCTCACCGAATTCCAGACCTGGGTCTGCACCCTGGCCATGCTGCTGGGGCGCCTGGAAATCCTCAGCTTCATGGCCTTGCTTTCGCCGGCTTTCTGGCGCCGCTGACGCTGCAAAGACTGGGGAAAACACCTAGACCATGGTCCAATATCTACAATTGCCCCCCACCGTCGTACCCAGAGGGTCTTTATGGTTCCACATCTCATCACGGCCCTGACCGGCCCGATCAACGAGCTTGAGCAGCGCATCCTCGACTCCATGCCGGCGATCGAGCGCTGGTTCCGGCTCGAATGGATGGAACACACGCCGCCTTTCTATTGCTCGGTGGACATCCGCAACGCCGGTTTCAAGCTCGCACCCGTGGACACCAACCTCTTTCCCGGGGGCTGGAACAACCTGACCGACGAAATGCTGCCGCTGGCCGTACAGGCGGCCATGGCGGCGATCGAGAAGATCTGCCCCGAAGCGCGCAATCTGCTCATCATTCCCGAGAACCACACGCGCAACACGCACTACCTGGCCAACGTGGTGCAGCTCAAGCGCATCTTCAACATGGCCGGTCTGAACGTGCGCATCGGCTCCATCAGCCCCGATGTGAAGAAGACCACCACCGTCACCCTGCCGCATGGCGACACGGTGACGCTGGAGCCGGTGATCCGCAGCAAGCGCCGCATCGGTCTCAAGGATTTCGATCCCTGCACCATCTTGCTCAACAACGACCTGTCGTCCGGCGTCCCGGGCATCGTCGAGGAGCTGTACGAGCAATACCTGCTGCCCCCCCTGCATGCAGGCTGGAGCGTGCGCCGCAAGAGCCGCCATTTCCAGAGCTATGAGGAAGTGGCCAAGCGCTTCGGCAAGCTGCTGGGCATCGATCCCTGGCTGATCAACCCGCTGTTCGGGCGCAGCGAAGGCATCGACTTCGCCAATGGCGTGGGCATGGAAGGCCTGGCCGAACAGGTCGATGTGCTGTTGGCCAAGGTGCGTCGCAAGTACAAGGAGTACGGCATCAAGGAAAAGCCGTTTGCCATCGTCAAGGCCGACAACGGCACCTATGGCATGGGCGTGATGACCGTGCGCGATGCCAAGGAGCTGGCCGAGCTGCCGCGCAAGAGCCGCAACAAGATGGGCATGATCAAGGACGGCCAGACCGTGCACGACGTGATCATCCAGGAAGGCGTGCTCACCCAGGAGCGCATGAACAACGCCGTGGCCGAGCCCGTGGTCTACATGATGGACCGCTACGTGGTCGGCGGCTTCTACCGCATGCATCCCGAACGCGATGTGGACGAAAACCTCAACGCGCCCGGAGCCGGCTTCGTGCCGCTGGCCTTCCAGCACAGCACCCAGCTGCCCCAGATCGGCGCGCGCCCGGGTGCCAGCATGCCCAACCGCTTCTACATGTATGGCGTGGTGGCCCGGGTCGCCATGCTGGCGGCCAGCTATGAGCTGGAGGCGACCAACCCCAACGCGGAAATCTACGACTGATCGGGGTGCTGTCCGATGCGCTCGTCATCAGGACAGCGGACAATGCCGGCATTTCAATTGACTGAAGCCATCTCCCCACGGGATGGCGCATAGACCTGTGCAGAAAACCAAATCTTCGTTGGCCGCGCTCACCCTGGGCGCCATCGGCGTGGTCTATGGCGATATCGGCACCAGCGTGCTGTATTCGGTCAAGGAGGTCTTCGGCTCCGGCCATGTGCCGTTCACCCAGGAGAACATCTACGGCGTCCTGTCGCTGCTGTTCTGGACCCTGACGGTCATCGTCTCGCTCAAGTACGTGGTCCTGGTGCTGCGTGCCGACAACAACGGCGAAGGCGGCCTGGTCGCCATGCTGGCCCTGGCCTCGCAGACCGTCAAGGACAAGCCCCGCCTGCGCAACGTGCTGCTGCTCATCGGCATCTTCGGCACTTCGCTGTTCTATGGTGATGGCGTGATCACGCCGGCCATCTCCGTGCTCTCGGCCGTCGAAGGCCTGGAAGTGGTCTCTCCGCACTTCACCAAGGCCGTGATCCCGCTCACCCTGGTGATCCTCTTCCTGCTTTTCTGGTTCCAGAAGCACGGCACGGCGGGGATCGGTCGGTTTTTCGGCCCCATCACCCTGGTCTGGTTTGCCACCATCGCAGCGCTGGGCGTGCACCAGATCGCGGGCCATCCCGAAATCCTGGCGGCCATCAGCCCGCACTTCGCGGTGCGCTTCATCTGGGACAACCCCGGCACCAGCTTCATCATCCTGGGCGCCGTCGTGCTGTGCGTGACCGGGGCGGAGGCGCTCTATGCCGACCTGGGCCACTTCGGCAAGAAGCCCATCCGCCTGGCCTGGTTCTCCGTGGCCATGCCTGCCCTCACGCTCAATTACTTCGGCCAGGGTGCGCTGCTGCTGGCCAACCCGGCCGCCGTCAAGAATCCCTTCTACATGATGGCCCCGGCCTGGGCGCTGCTGCCCCTGGTGCTGATGGCCACCATGGCCACGGTCATCGCTTCGCAGGCCCTGATCACGGGCGCCTTCAGCGTCACGCGCCAGGTCATACAGCTGGGCTATCTGCCGCGCCTGGAAGTGCGCCACACCAGCGTGCGCGAGACCGGCCAGATCTACATGCCCCTGGTCAACTGGAGCCTGTTCGTGGCGATTGCGCTGGCCGTGGTGCTGTTCCGCTCCAGCGGCAACCTGGCGGCCGCCTACGGCATTGCGGTCACGCTGGACATGCTGATCACCACCACGCTGACCTTCTTCGTGATCCGCTACCGCTGGAACTACCCGCTGGCCCTGTGCATCGCGGCCACCGGATTCTTTTTCCTGGTGGACCTGGCCTTCTTCTCGTCCAACCTGCTCAAGCTGTTCGACGGCGGCTGGTTCCCGCTGCTGATCGGCGGCACGGTGTTCTCGCTGATGATGACCTGGCGCAAGGGCCGCGAGCTGCTGCACGAAAAGCTGCAGGCCGATGCCATCGACCTCAAGAGCTTCCTCGAATCGGTCTGGCGCCATCCGCCGGCGCGCGTGACGGGCACGGCCGTCTTTCTTTCCGGCGAACCGGGCACCGTACCCAACGCCCTGCTGCACAACCTCAAGCACAACAAGGTGCTGCACAACCAGAACATCTTCGTCACGGTGCGCAACCATGAAATTCCCTGGGTGGGTCTGGACAAGCGCACCGAGATCGAGGCGTTGGGCAGCGACTGCTGGCAGGTCATCATCAACTACGGCTTCAAGAACGAACCGGACGTGCCGGCGGCACTGTCCCTGCTGCGTCCCCGGGGTTGCCAGCTAGACGCCATGGAGACCAGCTACTTCCTGTCGCGCGATGTCATCATCCCGCGCATCAGCCACCGCATGGCGCCCTGGCGCGAAAAGCTGTTTGCCCAGATGCACCGCAACGCCAGCCGTGTCTCCGACTTCCTGCACCTGCCCAGCAACTCCGTGGTGGAGCTGGGCTCCAAGATCGAGCTGTAGGCGTCGCCAGCGCATCGCACGGTCGGCGGCTGTGGTGACAGAATCGCGCGATGCGCTTTTTCCGTGACTTGAGTCCCTCTGCCTTCGCAGCCGGCTTCGTGGCCGTGCTCGTGGGCTTCACCAGCTCGGTGGCCCTGGTCTTTCAGGCCGCCCAGGCCTTCCATGCCACGCCAGAGCAGATCACGTCCTGGATCTGGGCGCTGGGACTGGGCATGGGCCTGTGCTCTCTGCTGCCCTCGCTGATACTGCGCATGCCGGTCATGGTCGCCTGGTCCACGCCAGGCGCAGCCGTCCTTGCCACGGCGGGGCTTGCCGGGGGCTTTTCCATGGGCGAGGCCGTTGGCGCCTTCATCATCAGCGCGGGGCTGATCATCCTGGTGGGAGCCACAGGCTGGTTCGAGCGCGTCATGAACCGCATCCCCATGGAAATCGCTGCCGCCCTCCTGGCGGGCGTACTGGCCAACTTCGGCATGCAGGCCTTTGCCGCCGCCAGGGATGCGCTGCCCCTGGTGCTGGTCATGCTGCTGACCTATCTGCTGTCGCGCCGCCTGGCACCGCGCTATGCGGTCATCGCCACGCTGGTGGCCTCCATCGCCTGGGTGGCGCTCAACGGGCAAATGCAATGGTCCGCCGTGCATGCAGGCCTTGCCTGGCCAGTCTTCACCATGCCGCAGTTCTCGGTGCCCGCCCTGGTGAGCCTGGCCTTGCCCCTGTTCGTCGTCACCATGGCCTCGCAGAACCTGCCCGGCGTGGCCGTCATCCGTGCCACGGGCTACAACCTGCCCATCTCCCGCATCATCAGCATGACGGGCATCGCCACCCTGGTGCTGGCCCCCTTCGGCGGCTACGCGCTCAACCTCAGTGCCATCACCGCTGCCATCTGCATGGGCCCCGAGGCCCATGAGGACAAATCCCGCCGCTACACGGCGGCGGCGATCTGTGGCCTCTTCTATATAGTCATCGGCATCTTCGGCGCCGTGGTCACGGGACTGCTCACCGCCTTCCCCAAGGAACTGGTGGTCTGCATAGCGGGACTGGCCCTGCTGGGCTCCATAGGCAGCGGCCTGGCGACAGCTCTCAAGGGGGAGGAACACAGGGAGGCTGCGTTGATCACCTTTCTGGTGACGCTCAGCGGCGTGGTGATAGCCGGAGTCGGCTCGGCGTTTTGGGGCGTGGTCGCGGGCAGCCTGGCGCTATTTGTGCAACATTACCGACGTGCACGGGCTGACTGATACGCGGCCCAGGCCCGGGCACCCCACTTCCGCCTCCTATACAGGCGAGGCACGGGCCGCCGCCTTCTGCACACAACCCATGCAAATCCTCTTCGTCGCCGATCCGCTCGAATCGTTCCAGACCTACAAGGACACCACCTTCGCCATGATGCGCGAGGCGCAGCGGCGCGGCCACTCCATCGTGGCCTGCGAACCCAGGCAGCTTTCCTGGCAGCGCGGCGGCAAGGTCGTCGCCCAGGTGCGGCACATCCAGCTCACGGGAGATGCCCGGCAGTGGTTTGAAATCTCCAAGGAAGGCCTGGAGGAGCTGGCGGGCTTCGACGCCATCCTCATGCGCAAGGACCCGCCCTTCGATTCCGAATACTTCTACTCCACGCACCTGCTGGAACAGGCCGAGCGCGAAGGCGCAAAGGTCTTCAACAAGCCCAGGGCGTTGCGAGACCATCCGGAAAAGCTGGCCATCCTCGAATTCCCGCAATTCATCGGCCCGACCCTGGTCACGCGCAGCGCGCAGGACATCCGCGCCTTCCATGAAGAGCATCAGGACATCATCCTCAAGCCGCTGGACGGCATGGGCGGCATGGGCATCTTCCGCGTGGGCGCCGACGGCCGCAACCTGGGCAGCATCATCGAAACCCTGAACCAGGGCGGTGCCAGCAGCGTCATGGTGCAGAAATTCCTGCCCGAGATCACCGAGGGCGACAAGCGTGTGCTCGTCATCGGCGGCAAACCTGTTCCCTATTGCCTGGCACGCATTCCCCAGGGCAACGAAGTGCGCGGCAATCTGGCAGCGGGCGGCAAGGGCGTGGCCCAGCCTCTGAGCCAGCACGACAAGGCCATGGCCGAAGAGATCGGTCCCCTCCTCATGGAGCGTGGACTGCTGCTGGCTGGTGTCGATGTCATCGGCCAATGCATCACCGAGATCAATGTGACCAGCCCCACCTGCTTCCAGGAGATCCATGACCAGACCGGCTGCGACGTGGCCAGCCTCTTCGTCGACGCTCTGGAACAGGCCTTGGCGGCGGCTTGAAAAAACTTGGCGGATGACGCCAGTCATCCGCCAAGTTTTGGTGCTAGAATTGCGCCCCTGCACTCGATGACACGCAAATGTCTGAAAAGTGAAGCTTCCAGAGTTTTGCAAGACCGTTAAAAAACGTGCTACAATGCAAGGCTCTGCTGAAGAGAGCGATGCAGATCGCTGGGGTTGAGAAAATCGAAGAAATTTGATTGCAACGACGCTAAAAACTGTGCTAGAATTCAAGGCTTCGCTGATCGCAGCAAGTCAGAAGCAAAGAAGAAATTCTTCGCGTCGATCCTTAAAAATATACAGCCGATAAGCGTGGG